>JAEZCA010000031.1 GCA_023412665.1 Bacillota bacterium | reverse complement strand
CTGGACAATGTGATGAATGGTACCTATGCCAAAAGCGGCAGGCTGGCTAACTTTATCATATCACAGGAGCAGAAGGAAAGGGTCGCCTTGCCTGAAGGGCTTATTGGTGTTAATGAATTCTCAAAGCATGTGAATATGTGTATAGATCAAAATGTGAGCAAGAAGCTTACTGGGGTCGAGATAAATAAAAGGCTAAAGAAACTGGGAGTGCTTGGAGAGGAGACCAACTCTGCTACAGGTAAGTCAAGGACAGTAACCAACTCGAACTCAAGAGAATACGGATTTGAGATGATAACCAGGTCCTTTAATGGGACGGAATACGATATGGTTGTGATGAACGACACCGGCAAGCGGTATTTGATGGAACATATCGAAGAGATAATGAGTATGGAGGCATGAGTTTTGCAGACATTATATGCAGGAAGCAGTAATAAACGGATAGTGCAGGATGGCTCTTATGATTAAGAGAATAATCATCATTGGTTTGATATTCTCAGCAGTAATTTCTGTAATGGTATACAGCGATTTGTATAAAGGAGCAGGGTGATTTGAAGAGAAGAGTTGTTTATTTGATATTGACAATGATTTGCTTTGCGATATGTGTCCTGATTGTTGCGTTTTTTTCTCAAGTCCGGTTTATTCGAGGGTTCATTGGCGATGTGGTTATCATCTCGCTAATGTACTTTCTAATAAAGGTTTTTATTGATGTAAAACCATTAATGCTTGCTTTGTTCACACTGACAGCAGCTTTCGTAGTTGAATTCCTGCAATATTTCAGGATCATTGATTTTCTTGGGCTTGAACACAGCAGAGTTGCCCGTATAGTCATAGGTTCGGTTTTTGATCCGATGGATCTGCTCGCATATTTCATAGGAGCGATTTTGGTATATGCCATTGATACCGGCCTTATCAAAAAATATGTTTTGAACAGGCGCAATTGAATGTTGTTTGAGCCGTGAAGGAGCGAGCAGAGCTTTAGCAATAGCCAGCAGGAAGACCCACCTCTATATGCGGCTGGAGTACATCGCAGACTCATCATGATTTGCATTAATTACCGGACATATGTTTGGTTTTCCTGTTGTACAGATTTTTCTGCTGGGATATAATGGGCATGTAATACATGATATTACTTGAAGGTGGAACAATGAACAACGATGTATCTGGCGGCAACTTATTATATAGTGACGACGATATTAGGGAAAAAGCCGAGAGCCTTTTGAGAATGGATCCTGATCCGGTACCAAGATTCATATTGCTGAAGGAATTCTTGAAAACAGATCCGGCAGATAGTGATTATAAGCGGGCTTACAAGAATGTTCTCGAGCATGGGTATGTAAAAAAGCTCGAAAATGAGCAATCCGAGGATGGATGCTGGGGCTGCTTTCACATGGATTCCGAGGCTGTACTGAGGAGAGGGCTTTTGCTAGGGCTGGAGCTTTCCCATCCATGCTTCCATAAAATCAGGGCTTTTATGGAAACTGTACTCAGGGGTGAAGATATCTGGCATCAGCGCTGCGAAAAGCAGGATCATCCTGGGTGGTGGCTTGATATGTTCATGCCGCTTGTTACAGCGGCGAATTTATCATTGATCGACCCCGAAAATACGCTGATCGAAAAACAGATCACCATATGGAGGAGCTTTGCGGAGACGGCTTTCGCCAATGGCCGTTATGATCCTGTTATAGAAGCTGCAGTTCAGTATGAGCACTTCAAGATAAGGACAAAGAGACCTATTCCATTCTACTCACATTATTGTGTCATTTTACTGACAGCACATAAAGGCATACTCTCGGACAGACTAGATAAACTGATCCTTGACTATTGTCTGGACAGAGATGAGGGAATGTACTACATATATGACAGGAAGCCCTCAGAGTTCATCGATATAAGTGATACAAAGTATTTTTTCAACTGGATGAGAACTCTTTCCATATTGTCACGTCTAAATGGCTGGGTGCATTACAAGACAAGATACTGTAACTGGGTTTGGAATCAAATGAATGCAGACGGCTTCTGGGATCTGATAAACAAGCCGGGATATTCTCAGTATGTGCTTTCTGAATCGTGGAGGAAGACAAAAAACAGGATCATTGACAGCTCCATTTATGCATTAAGGTTTCTTACCGGTTATCGTGCGCACTGAGCAATGTGGTAGAAGTGCAGGAAATATGTAAATATTCTGCTATACTTAAAAAAGTGTATCAATATGGAACAGGTGGAGAGAAAATGATGTCGAACAAGTACAGGAAAATTATCATATCGGTTCTTTTGTTAACAATTGCTGCGGTATATATGCTTACCGCATGTGTTTTAAAGATGACTATATAGGGCAGAGCTGAAGGAGCTAGTGCTGCATAAGATAAATATCAGGAGAAATATGAAATGGAAATGCCGTTTGAATTGCGGGAAGCATTGGAAATCCAACTGCAGGAAACAAAACTGGATCGTATGATCTCTGATTCTCAAAGCATCAGTTTAAGATACAGAAAGCAGAGCGGCAATGGCGACCGGCTGTTGACCAGAGACAGTGAAGCACTGGCTTATGCAGCGGCAAGGATGCCGGCTACATATGGCGCCGTTTATTCATCTCTGGAACAGTCTCTTAGAAAGGTGAAATGTACACCGCTTACAATGCTTGACATCGGGGCCGGAACAGGTGCAGCCTCCTGGGCTGCCGCAGAAGTGCTGGATTTAAAGGATTTAATCTGCCTTGAGCGTGAGAGTGCGATGCGAACACTTGGAAGTAAGCTTATGGAGCATGGACCGCAGGTATTGCGCGAGGCAAAGTGGTTTGAGTATGATCTTGATACTGATGCTGTGCCATACAAGGCTGATCTGATAATAGCTTCATACGTACTTAATGAAATGACGGAGGATGGACGCAAACGCGCAATAGAGAAACTCTGGGATTCGGCGCAGATGCTTTTACTGCTTGTCGAGCCAGGTACACCTGCAGGGTTCAGCCATTTGAACGAAGCACGCAGCCTGCTGCTTGAACGCGGTGCGCATATTACAGCACCTTGTACCCATAAGTCGGAATGCCCTAAAAGTAAGGATGACTGGTGTCATTTTACCTGCCGGGTGGCCAGGAGCCGTCTGCATAAGCAGTTAAAAGGAGGTGAAGCGCCGTATGAGGATGAGAAATTCAGCTATATGGCGTTCGCCAGAGATCCTTCAGATTACGCTGGAATGCGTGTGATGAGGCACCCACAGGTAAGGGGAGGTCATATTATGCTTGAGGTCTGTACTGCAGACGGTATAAAGGATATAAAGCTTACAAAAAAAGACGGCGAAAGGTACAAGAAAGCACGGAAGGCCGGATCCGGGGATGAATTGGATTAAGGATACCTGGGATTAGCTTTGGATGAAATAACATAGATAGAGATATCTGCAAATAATGTATTGAGGTGAAAAATGAAGTATTTTGTTGTGTTTGCAGTCGCTTTAGCATTGGTATTCAACACTGGCTGTATGGGCAGTGAAGGTATAGACAGGCAAAACGTTCAGCAAGGCGATGCCGTAAACAACGGTGTAGACGTTCAGGACAGTGGTCTTAGCAATAGCGAAGGCAGTGGTATGTCTGTGGAAGGCTCGGTGGAATCATCGCATAGTGGAGACGATGATGAAGCGGGTGTCGGAGATGAGCTTACCGGCAACGAAGCGGATGGGGTTACAGGCGGTGGAAGCGAAGCAGAAGGAAATGGTTCGGATAAAGGAAGCAACGAAAGCGCCAAAAAAATCAATCCAATCGTAGCATTGGACTTTCTCCTTGGAGGATATAGTAATGACGGCAAATGGGTAACCGCGGAGGATATGGCCGAGTACATAGAAGGCGGAGAAATATACAGCTGCTATGCGTTTGATAGAATGGTAGGCACTGGCACAGGCAGTAAAGTCGAGCTGCTGGACCCAATCAATACTGTCTCAGTAACGGTTGCTTGTGAGAGTGATTATCTGCTGGCAGTTGGCGGTGAATGGAATGCGCTGCCACGGGTACCGGTTTCACAGGGCACAGGCAGTGAAACATATAAGAAGATCGTAAAAGATATCCTTACTGAAGAGGGCTTGCCTGATGCGGAAGCCGTGATCAAGCAAAATTACCGTATTGACCTCGAAGGGGATGGCATTGATGAGGTCTTGATCTGGGCTTCGAACCTGGATTACGAACATATTGACATTGCTGCTAAAAAAGGCCAGTATTCAATTATAATCCTAAGAAAGATCATAGATGGAGAAGTCAAAAACATCCCGGTCTCTTATGTGATATATACCTCAGATACTATATTTGACGTCGGCGATGTTGATGAATATGACTATGAGTATAACAATTACAGCATTACTTATGTAGATAAGATAAGATCCATAGCAGATGTAAATGGTGATGGCAAAATGGAAGTCATCGTAGACAGCAGATATTATGAAGGTGAGTTCGTTATAGTTTATGAACTGCAGGGAGATAAAATGGTCGATGTTTTAAGTAACGGATGGGGAGTATAGGAGTGAGTGGTTCATATGTTTATGTATATATTTTCAATATTTTTAATAGTTGCATCAAATATCTTGTATAATATCAGCCAGAAATCGACACCGGAGAAGGCGAACCCTTTTGTCGCTCTGTTGGTGACGTATGCTACGGCTATTGTTATAACATCGGCAGTCCTTATTTTCAACAGGCCTGAAAAGGGTCTGATAGAATCCATCAAAGAGCTTAATTGGACAAGCATTGTGCTGGGTTTGACGATAATCGGACTGGAATTCGGGTATATCATGGCTTACAGGGCAGGCTGGAATATCAGCGTCGGTTCGCTGGTGGCAAATATATTACTCGCGCTTATGCTTATTCCGATCGGTATAATATTTTATAAAGAGAGATTTGAATTAACGAAGGTACTTGGTTCAGTATTCTGCATCATCGGTCTTGTACTAATAAACAAAAAGTAGAGTTCATTATGAATGGGAGTGAAGGTATATGGCTGGAGGGGCAAATTGCGAACATTGCATAAATTTTGAGTTTGATGAGGAATGCGGCTGCTGTATATGCGTGGTTGATCTTGATGAGGACGAATATGGAAGGTTCATACAGAATTCTTTTGACAACTGTCCTTATTTTCAATTCAATGATGAATATAAAACTGTAAGAAAACAGATGTGATTTGCTGCATTGTAGAAGACAGCTTTTCAGAGTTAGGTGATTTTTATGAAGAAGAGAATAATTGTATTAATACTAATCATATCAGTGATATTGGGATTGCCGGGATGTATGGCATTGATGGATCAAATCCGAGTAGATGCCACAGAGGTTACTGGACAAAATTCCGCAGACAATGCAGAAAACGAAGCAAAAAACTTGGGGAGTAAGGCCGATATCGGCGAAAATCAGCACTCCGGCTCAGGCGGAGTACAAACAGGATACGGGAGTATGGCAGCCGCTGCTTCATATAGACTGAAGGAGCCGCAGTTTATCGAACTGGAGAGTATATCATTCTGTCAGGCAGCTGAGGACTACATTAAATTATCAGATGAAGAGTTCACAAATCGTTATTCCGATGAGAAGCTATGGGAGCTGGGGACATTTGACAGACTGCTGTTCACGAAATATTCCAAAGGGAAAATAATCGGAGATATCGGTATCGGCAGTACGCTGCAACAGGTGATTGATACATTCGGCAGCTGTCAGTTCGGCACCGAAAATACTACCAGTAAAGCAGCTTACAATTATGAAAGATATCTGCTTTATGGTTATAAAACCAGGGATTTCTATTTTGCATTCCGGATCGATCATGACACTCAGCTTGTAGACAGTATATGCTTCAGAAAGAGATATCCTCTGCCTGATGATATGAAGGATATGCTTATGGTTTTATCAAAGTTCGGTGATTGGTTTGGCGCAGAATATACTGGAGATGTATCAGATGAGAGAATGGATCAGTGGAACAAGTTTATTGAAAATGACAGAATCAAGCAAACTCAGTGGGGCAGAGGAACCATGACAATAATTTGCGACTACGGCTTCACTTCCACCTCGGGTATGGGTCTGTCCTATGGCATTTATGCAGATTACTCCGGCGATATTCCTGTCATTCCGGCCAGGCAAAGCGAGTGGGGCGATGGCACCTATGAGCCAGTGACGGTATTTGAATATGATTATCCTGAATGGCTGATTTACAGGATATACAATTACCTGGCTGAGCAGGAGGATGCTGTTAAATATAAAAACGGATTGTTGTCACCAGACGGCAGCGTTTATGCGTATGCAGTGGAGGGGGATTGGCTTGATATGAGGTCCTCCGGGCTTTATGAGTGGGCCCATGTAGTATTTCACAGCATGGACGGCAAGCATCCCGACACACATAAATATTTCGGGCACTATTCATCATTGGTTGGATTCATTAACGACCGCTACTTTGCAGAGACAAATATGATGGGGCTGCATGTGGTCGATTTGAAGGATTGGAGCATCGTATACAGTGAAGATACGGTAGAAGGCGGATATGACCTGAAACTGGACAAAGCAGACAAAAGTATACTTGATTCCGATGGGAACGTCTGGTATACATATGAATTTGATTCTGCCGGACGTATAACGGTACATAAAGCTGGCGGGCAATAGAGGTCACATTCACATCCGCATATAAAGCAATAAACGATACGTTGGATACAACAATTTGATAGCTTTTTCGTATATACTGGCAAATATATTTTTTGGAGGTATTGTATTATGTGGAAGACACTATCAAATATTGAGGATGACAAATTTGGACTAAAAGCCATATTCCATATATTTGCCGGATTCATGATCTATATTCTGAGTATGCTTGTTGCCGGTATTATAGTAGATATGCTTTACATTATTGGCAAAATCGATTTGCCTGCTTTCAGTTTGGCTTTGAGAGGTTTACTGGAAATTGTCTTTTTTGTCCTGATATTGAATTTCTATATTAAAAAGGCGCTTCGCCTTGATTTCACCTACTTCAGGATAACAAGAAAAGGCTTTCATTTTCTTTGGGTGATTATCGCAGTTTTACTTCCATCAGCAGTCATCCTGTTTTATACTCTGTTTGTAAAAGGTACGGTAAGCTATGGGAATGGCGAACCTGTAATCCGTAATATCGTTTATGCCCTGAAAGTCGGACTTTCTGCCGGTATAACCGAAGAGCTGCTGTTCCGCGGATATATTATGAAGCTTGTTGAAAACCGCTGGAAAAGAAAGGCGGCGATCCTCGTGCCATCTGTAATATTTGCAGCGCTTCACCTGGTGAATGGTATGGGTTCGGCAGATGTACTCCTCTTATTTGCTGCAGGTACAACCGTTGGAATCATGTTTTCAATGGTAACCTACGCCAGCGGCAGTGTGCTCAATTCTGCAGCTATCCATACCGTCTGGAATACTTTGATCATCGGTATTTTCAAATTTGCATCACAGCAGATGGAATATGCATCACAAATAAATTATACCATCGAGAGTGATAATATCTTTATTACCGGCGGCAGATTCGGTATTGAATCGGCAATCCCTTCAATCATCGGTTATGTTGTGGTTATTGTATTGGCTGTCATTCAAAAATCGTATATTGACAAAAGGTTGAAGTGAGAGGTTGATAAATCCCGGAGATGAACATTGCTGCACAAGAACTAAATTTCTGTGTGAACTTTTAGGCACGCAAATGGCGTCTAAGTACAAGGGAGGGTGGTAAAAATGATAAAACCTTTGTATTTGATAGTTTGTACAGTAATACTCCTGACAATTGTGGCAGGCTGCTCTAATCTTAATGGAGCTGGCGGTGAAAATGCAGGAGCAGACGGCGCCGGAACAGACAAAAGCATTACTGAAAGTGGAACAGGCAGCGTAGGATCAGAAGGCTCCGGAAAAAATGAAGATATTTCTGATAAAAATACAGGCAGCGCAGGGGAAACCGGGTCTGCTGATAAAGCTGCGACTGACTGGGAACCTACAGCTTTTGAGAGTGTAAATGACTTCGATGGCGTATCCATGAAAGTTAAGGATGGGACAGCTTCAGGTGCAGGATTGACACTTGTATTCGAAAATAAAACCGACAGTGAATGTATATACGGAGAGTATTTCGTCCTTGAAATGAAAACCGGTGGAAGCTGGTTTCAGGTACCTGTCGCTTTTGAGGGAGAATATGGGTTCAATAGTATCGGATATATGCTGAAACCTCAGGGTGAAAGTGAATGGACATTGGATTGGGAATGGCTCTACGGCAGCCTTGAGAATGGAGAGTATCGCATAATCAAGGATATCCTGGATTTCAGAGAAACAGGGGACTATGACAAGTACTTCCTGGCTGCAGAATTCGTACTGTAATACATGACTAGCAGGTGGTGTAGTAATACAGCTTATAGGTGGATGGTATATTGCATGCTTGCTTTACATGGTATATAATGGTTCAAAACTAAAAGATTCTAGTATCCGCTGAAGGTTATGTGCGCTTTTTGATGCGAAACCAAGAGGCTAAGGAGAAAGGCTATGATTCTTTCCGGGAAAGAAATAAGAAATAGACTGGGCAGGGATATATTTATCGAGCCCTATAATGACAAGCAGCTTAACCCAAACAGCTATAACCTCAGGCTGCACAATGAACTGCTGGTATATGAGAACAGCTTGCTCGACATGAAGAAGGAAAACAAGGCAAAAAAGCTTATAATACCTGAAGATGGCTTGATACTCGAGCCTGGCATATTATATCTGGGCAGAACCGTTGAGCATACACGAACTGAAAATTTTGTGCCCATGCTGGAGGGAAGGTCGTCCATCGGCAGACTCGGGCTGTTTATACATGTTACCGCAGGTTTTGGAGATGTTGGATTCAGTGGTTTCTGGACACTGGAGATTTTTTGCGTACAGCCTGTGAGGGTATATCCGAATGTAGAGATTTGCCAGATATACTATCATACTATCGAAGGTGAGTACGATAAGTATAACAGTGGAAAGTATCAGAACAACGATGGTATTCAGCCAAGCCTTTTATTCAAGGATTTTGAGTAAGTCACGAGTCAGCAGACATCTATATGACAACCGCAAACCTGAGAAGTGATATTGGACCAATATACAGACATCAGCATTTGGAGGGTTTATGACGACAGACGAGATCATAAGCTATTGTCTCCGGAAAAACGGTGCATACATAGATTTTCCCTTTGGCGATATTCCGATGTGCATCAAAGTGGCTAATAGGCTGTTTGCCCAGATATACCCCAAGCCGGAGGACTACAAGATAACGCTCAACTGTGACAGGGCTATGGGTGAGATGTTGAGAAGTAAATACAAGGATGTTGTTGTTCGCGGCTATCACTGTCCGCCTAAGCTTCAGCCATACTTTAATACTGTATACCTCAATAAGGGTATTTCTGATGAGGAGTTAAGGTCGATGATAGACCACTCATACACTGTAGTGGTAGAGAAGCTGCCAAAGAAGACTATAGAAGGCTTGTATGTGCCATAAGAAGGGGGAAGCTTTGGCAGAAGGGTACCAAAATACAGTATGTACTTATATGGGCGATTAAAAATAGATAAGGGAGTATGTATGAGTCTTGTGATCAAACCGGTTATTGATGAATTGGATAAATGGGCAGAGCTGTTGAGGGACGCCTTCATTACAGTTGCTGACGATTTTGGGATAACTCGTGAAAACGCTCCGAAGAACCCTGCTTTTACAGACGCTGATTCACTGCCCAGGATGTTAGATAAGGGGGTCAGCCTTTTTGGAGCATACTATGGCAGCCAGCGGGCCGGATTCGTAGCGTTGGAGGATGCGGACAACGGCTGCTGGTATATGGAGAGGCTTGCTGTTCTGCCGGAATACAGACATAAGGGTATTGGCAGAAAGCTGATGGATTTTGCCTTTGCCACCGTTAAAGAGAGAGGCGGTGTCAAAATCTCAATTGATATTATCAACGAAAATAAGGTGCTGAAAAATTGGTATACAGAGTATGGCTTTATCGAGACAGGCATCCGTACATTCAAGCACCTACCTTTTGAAGTTTGCTTCATGGAGAAGTCTGTCAATTAACGTATGGGAACATTTATCTAATCGACTCGTCTATTTGTCTATTACAATATATCTACAGGCATCGTCAACCAATATATCCCATTAGTGGTGACCTGCGTGATACGGGTGGAGGTTATAGATGAGAAATATATTTGCAATAACTATTGCTACCTTGCTTTTGTTGTTTCCGACAGGGTGCAGCAGCAGACAGTTGCCGATAACGGATACTGATTTTTCAAATGATACTCAGGACATAACAGATAATAATACTCAAAATAATATGGGTGGAACAGAATTCGATCAGGATTTAAAGTCAGGCCTGGAAGCAGAATCCGGAGATGAATCGGTCCCTAACAATGAAAATGTATCAGTGGAAAACGACATGGATCTTGAGTCAAACAGTGATATTGATGGTGATGTGAAGATAGCATTTCCTGAAGGCAGTGATAGTGAACAGACGGCTGGGAACAGAAGAGTGAACGAACTTTCTTATGACGGCGTAAGCATTGTATTTGGAGATACGGCGATAAACTTGGAAAATCCTCTTGATCCGGGTGACGTCAAATCCCTCGATCTGAATGATCTGGCCATATTGAGAAATGCATATTATGCCAGGCATGGATTCATATTTGACACGCATTATTACACGGGTTATTTTCTACGATACGACTGGTATAAGCCTGACAGCAAAAACATAGAGGGCAAGCTGACCGATACCGACTGGGAAAACATCAAAATTGTAAAGGCTGCAGAAGCCAATCCGCTGGCAATTCAATATGAACAACTCTATCCGGTTGTGAATAGCCAGGGGAAGTGGGGGTATATTGATTTTCAAGGCAATGTCGTCATAGACTATAAATATGACTCGGCTGATTTTTTCATCAGGGATACTACGATAGTAACTATAAATGATGAGTGTGCTTTGATAGGCCTGGATGGTAGATTTATTATCAAGCCTGTTGATTATATAACTATCGGTGGTGATGGATGGTATAACATCAGAATAAAGGACGGCAATGAATATATATACGGAATTGCTGATGAGCATGGAAAAATATATTATAATAAAAAGTTTGAAAAACGCGAAGCTTTTTTTAATGATGGGTTGACCCCGTTTGTTGATAATGGCAGGTATGGTTACATGAATGCAGTAGGGGATATAATTATAGAACCACAATACTCGTACGCCTATGGATTCTGTGAAGGTCTTGCTGCTGTGGTAAATGATGATGATAAATACGGTTATATTGATGAAACAGGGAAACTTGTAATACCTTTCAGATTTGAGCATGATCCGATTTGTACATATACTCACCAGGCATTTTGGAATGAAATTGCAATCGTTGTGGTAGATGGCAAATATGGATGTATTGATAAGAAAGGAAACTATATAGTTGAGCCAGTATTTGACTATGCTGATGATTTTTCTGAAGGGCTTGCTTTGGTGGAAAAAGGCGGACTTTATGGCTATATTGATACAAAAGGGAATTATGTAATAGAACCGCAATTTGCATTGGCATCTCCATTTAGTGACGGGTATGCTTATGCAATGCCCGTAGATGATAAGAATGATCCTGATGATGGCAACGGATATTATTCCGGCATGATCGACAGAACCGGTAAATTTATTATTCCTCCAATCATTGTATATGAATTGGATACAGGTGAATATACTTTCAGATCCTTTTGGACAACAGGCTTTATTGATGGCTTGGCAAGAGTTCAATTGTATGATGAGAAAAACGGCCTTTTGCTGGCGTATATTAATAAAAAAGGTGATGCTGTTTGGACAATGGATTATATACCGTAGAAAGGAAAAAGGTAAATAGTATATTTAAATGGGTCTGGATTTTTTTGGCGATTATTCGGCTTGTGCCACCGGCAATAAAATGATATTGAATTAATAAAGCACTGTGGTACAGGTGTTGCCATGGGCAATTTTGGAGATCAGGTAAGTTCTCGGTTCTAAAGACTTGACATAATTATAAATGTGGTTGAAATTTTACTTGCTAATATGCTATAATTTTCAAAGCTGCTGACAGAAGTCAGATGAAAAACGATTTACAATGAATCCTTACTGTTAGTCAAATATTGAATTTGCGATACCACGAAGGTATTAGCGTTTCTTGAAGGAAACATTCCGGGGAGGCGTGATCTGCGTGGTTTTTTTATGCACCAGCGCCTGCCGGTAAACATAAATTTTTGTATTGTGAGGGATGTTAAATGAAACAAATAACAACAAGAAAAATAGTCTTTGCAGGACTTTTTATTGCGCTGGGACTCGTATTGCCGTTCTTTACGGGGCAGATTCCAAGTGTCGGAAGCAGGCTTTTGCCCATGCATATTCCTGTATTGCTGGCTGGTTTTGTATGCGGGGGGCCTTTGGGTCTGGTGGTCGGTTTTATAGTGCCTCTTCTGAGAAGCGCATTATTTGGTATGCCGCCATTGTTTCCAACTGCGGTTGCCATGGCGTTTGAACTGGCGGTGTATGGTTTGGCTACAGGTCTTTTTTATAAGCTGTTGCCAAAGAAAAATATTTTCATATACGTGTCGCTGGTCATCTCAATGATCTGTGGCAGGATTGTATGGGGCATAGTCAGCTATATCATATATGGGTTTGGTGAGACTGGGTTCACATGGCAGATGTTTACTGCTGGAGCAGTAGTTAACGCCATTCCGGGAATTATTCTGCAGATTGTGATAATACCGGTCATTGTAATAGCTTTGAAAAGGAGCAGCTTGTTAAAGGATGAGTAATTCTAACCGATTGGAAGACATACTGATCAGCCATTATAAAAAGTATCCCCGCATGCAAATACAGGATATGGTCAAATTGATCTATCAGAATGAATTTGCCGGTGGGCATATGGTTACTGATAAAGCTGAGAGTCTGGAGCGTCTGAGAGGAGAGCTCACAAGCGTCCTTAAAACTTCAGGCTCTTCTGAAGCTGTGGGCTGCAGCACGGATGCCATGTGTGGAGCGACACGCATTATGACCGATTCCGAGTTGGGTAGCGGACTATTTGAAGATATCGGCAATGGATTGTGCAGAATTCATCTGCGTGGACTAAGAAATTGTTCAGTAAACCTTGAAACAATCAACAGTTTCTTTGTTTATACTGCAAACTCCAACAAGGGAAGTATGGATGGCTTTGAAGTCAAGCTTTATGCTTTGCGGGATTTGTGTGAGAGAGGAATCTTGCCGTATACTGTGGGCGAGCTTGATGACTATCTTTCCACATACAAAAGCAATGGTTGTCCTGCTGTAAGTCACAGCGAATACTATCGTGAAGCATATTCCCCTGCATACCGTGTGGTGAGCCGGATGTTCCGAGACTACTTTGAGGTGTTCTGCAGGATAGATACATTATTGAATGGGCAGAAGAAGCAACCGGCGGGCATCGGGTTCGAATCTGGACGCTCTGTAAATGTTGCGATAGAGGGGAACAGCGGGGCTGGAAAAAGCTCTCTTGCAGCTTTGCTTGAAGAAATATATGACTGTAATGTGTTCCATATGGATCATTTTTTCCTGACGCCTGACTTAAGGACGGAAGAACGCCTGAAGGAAGTCGGAGGGAATGTGGATTATGTGCGCTTTAAGAAAGAAGTGATCGACGGCCTGAAAAGCGGGAAAGAATTCTGCTATCAAATATATAACTGTTCAAAAGGTGCGCTGGATCAGAGCGTTAATGTCGATCCTAAAATACTGAACATAATAGAAGGTTCATACAGCATGCATCCAACATTGGCTGAAAGCTATGATCTGAAAATCTTTCTTGGTATTGGGGCAGAAGAGCAGAGCCGCCGTATACTAGAACGAAACGGATCTTTTATGCATGAAAAGTTTATTTCCTTGTGGATACCGTTGGAAAACCGGTATTTCTCTGAACTTGATATAGCATCACAATGTGACCTTGTCATTAGCGCTTAAAAACGCTTGGTGGCGGGTATCAATTTGCATTTCAGATATTTTCCTTCGTATGTTCAAATCCCGGAATTGAGGTATGAAATTGACCTAAACAGGAGATTGTTAACGGTGTAGACATATGGTAGAATAAGGTATCAACATGGTCAAAGGAGGAGTGGAGATGTCTGACACCGGTGAACTCAGACTTGCGGTTCTGATCGATGCGGAGAATGTTCCTTACAGAAATATTAAGGGTATACTAGAGGAGGTCGCAAAATACGGCACTCCAACCATAAAGAGAATATATGCGGATTGGACAAGCCCGGCAATTACCGGATGGAAAAACTCTCTGCTGGAGAATGCCATAACGCCCATCCAGCAATACAGTTATACATCAGGTAAAAACTCTTCTGATTCGGCTATGATAATCGATGCGATGGATATACTGTACTCGGAAAAGGTTGACGGCTTTTGCATCATATCCAGTGACAGCGATTTTACCAGGCTTGCTACAAGGCTTCGGGAGGCCGGCATGAGAGTGATCGGCATAGGGGAACGCAAAACTCCCAACTCCTTCATAGTTGCGTGTGATAGATTTATTTATATAGAAATAATTGGTATGCACGTTAAGAACAAGGTTGCAGACGCTGACGAGTCCAGCAAGGAAAACGTCATAACCCAGGAGATAAAGCTAAGCACCCTTGAGATCGACGAGAAACTGATCAACCTGATCGCGACTTCTGTCAATGATGTAGCTGATGAAAGCGGATGGGCCTTCCTTGGAGAGGTGGGCAATCTGATCTCAAAGAAGCAGCCTGACTTTGACTCCAGAAACTATGGGTTTCCAAAACTTACACTACTAATTAAAAGTATCGACCGGTTTGAGCTGGAATTCAGGAAGACCAGCAATTCCAGGATCAAGCATATCTATGTCAGGAATAAATAGTGATGTAAGTATGAGGAAGTAAGCATGACGGGATCAGATATAATCGATGATGTCTATAATCTTTATTGCAGATGTTTTCCGGACCTAAGAGTTAAATATGATAATTTCCTTGACAAACTGGATTATAGAAATACTAAAAGAATTACTGTGATCGAGGACGGCAAATTAGCCGGTGTCTCGCTTGTAAGCAGGAATGCAGTATTGCTGCTTTGTGTTGATGAAATGTTTCGGAACAAAGGGTACGGTACTAAGCTGCTGCAGCAGTCTGAAGAAATGATCGCAGACAGCGGACATGACAGTATTATTCTGGGCAAAGGGAGTTCGTACCTCTTTCAGGGGGTGCCGTTTTTTTCTGATAGAGAAAACTGTCTCTTTTTTGAAAAAAGAGGGTATTCAGCTGATGGGGAAAGCGTTGATATGACAATGGAACTCAAGGATTTTTTTATAGATAGGGTTCAGATCCCGGATTGCCCGGAAAATATTGTATTCAGATATGTGAAGGACACGGAGCAGGAGAAGCTGCAGCTGCTCAGGGCAGTGAACCTGATCGACCCGGACTGGTGCCGCTATTACGAGAATACAAAGGATTTCGTACTGGCAGCAGAGGAAGAAGGGGAACTGATCGGTGCTGCGATAATAAGCAAAAGCGGTGCGCCATTCTGTCCGGAGGGATCACAGACCACCGGGGAAATCGGCTGTGTAGGAGTCGTTCCCAAAGCCAGAAAAAAAGGTATTGGATTGAGGCTGGTTGCCATGGGGACAGATGAGCTGAAGAAAATGGGAAGCCAAACGGCATATATAGGCTACACTCATCTGGAGGATTGGTATGCATCACTGGGCTATAAACCTTTTATGAGATTCTGGATGGGGCAGAAAATTGTTAGGACCTAGAAATCTACGGTTTCGGAAGATGTATAGAGAAATCAACGGAGGGATTTATAATGGCAGATACGGCAAGGTTCAGCAGTCTGGTGGAGAAATTGGAAGGTATGCTCTTGGGGGTGGATAAAGAAATCACCCATATCAGGCCGGCTTCTGACAAGTGGTCGCTGAAAGAGATAATCGGCCATCTGATTGATTCCGCGTCCAACAACCATCAGCGCTTTGTAAGGCTTCAGCTTGGAGATCT
>JAEZCA010000032.1 GCA_023412665.1 Bacillota bacterium | reverse complement strand
CCCCAGGGCGACAGGCCGCCGTATCAGGGCAACAGGCCCCAGGGCGACAGACCGCCATACCAGGGCAACAGACCCCAGGGCGACAGACCGCCGTATCAGGGCAACAGACCCCAGGGCGACAGGCCGCCGTATCAGGGCAACAGGCCCCAGGGCGACAGACCGCCGTATCAAGGCAACAGACCGCAGGGAAGGCAGCTTGATATACCAAAGCCTGACATTACCGTGACTCAGAAGGAAGATCTTGGGCAAAAGAATGAGACAAGACGTGAATTTATCGGCAAGGATATTGTAAAGGACGTAAAGAGGGAGCAGAGGAAAGAGGCTCCTAAGGTACTGCCGAGCAAACCCAATAAGCGGATCAAGCCGGCTAATATCGGCCTGCATGAAAAGAAGGGCGTATCTGAGATACTCTCCGAGGACTTCATACTCAACGAATTTTATGACGATGCCGAAGCAAAGAAAAAGAAGCTCAACAGGCAGAGGAGGGAGAAGGAACAGCTCAAGCACATACCAAAGAGAGCTGTGCTGACATCCATAACCATACCTGAAAGCATCACTGTCAAGGATCTGGCTGAGGCGTTGAAGAAAACCTCTACGGAAGTAATCAAAAAGCTCATGGTTTACGGAATAATGGCCACTCTCAACCAGGAGATCGATTTTGATACCGCGACCGTAGTATCGGAAGAATTCGGAGTTAAGACTGAGAAAGCAGTGGTTATAAATGAAGAGGATATCCTGTTTGACGATAATGAGCAGGAGAATCCCGAAAAATTGGAAACAAGGCCGCCGGTTGTTGTAGTCATGGGGCATGTCGACCATGGCAAGACATCCCTGCTCGATGCGATAAGGTCCACCCATGTCATAGACAGTGAGGCCGGAGGCATTACACAGCACATCGGTGCATATACAGTCAAGATAAACGGCAGGAATATTACATTCCTGGATACACCCGGCCATGAGGCATTTACTGCCATGAGAGCAAGGGGAGCGCAGGTCACGGACGTAGCCATACTTGTAGTTGCCGCCGATGACGGCGTGATGCCTCAGACGATAGAGGCAATAAACCATGCCAAGGCCGCAAATGTTTCAATTATAGTCGCTATCAACAAGATCGACAAGCCGGGCGCGAATCCGGACAGGGTAAAGCAGGAGTTGACTCAGCACGGATTGGTTTCAGAGGAATGGGGCGGAGACGTGATATGCGTGAACGTGTCTGCAAAGAAACGTGAAAACATTGATCAGCTGCTTGAAATGGTATTGCTTACCGCAGATGTTCTGGAGCTCAAGGCAGATCCCTCCAGACAGGCAAAGGGAACTGTGATCGAAGCCAAGCTCGATAAGAACAGGGGTCCGCTTGCAACTGTGCTCGTACAAAGGGGTACTCTGAATGTAGGTGATTCCATCGTCTCCGGTACGACAGTAGGAAGGATCAGGGCGATGGTCGACGACAAGGGAAATGCTGTTAAAAGCGCCGGACCATCCACTCCCGTGGAAATACTCGGACTTCCCGAGGTGCCGGAGGCCGGAGAGCTGTTCTATGCAATAGAAGATGAAAAGATTGCCAGACAGCTTGTTGAAAAACGCAGGTTCAAGCAGAAGGAAGAGCAGCAGAATGTTTCCTCCAGGGTTACTCTTGACGATCTGTTCAAGCAGATACAAGAAGGAAAGGTCAAAGACCTCAATATTATCATAAAAGCAGATGTACAGGGATCTGTGGAGGCTGTGAAGCAATCACTCGAGAAGCTGTCAAACAACGAAGTCAGGGTCAATGTCATCCATGGCGGAGTCGGAGCAATAACAGAGTCGGATGTGACACTTGCTGATGTTTCGAATGCAATAATAATTGGATTCAACGTAAGGCCCGGTACCAATGTAACGGAAGCTGCGCAGAATACGGGCGTAGATATGCGACTTTACAGGGTCATTTACAATGCAATAGAAGATATCCAAGCTGCTATGAAGGGTATGCTCGAGCCTACGTTTAAAGAGGTCATACTGGGGCATACTGAGGTAAGGCAGATTTTCAAGGTGTCGGGAGTAGGTACAATAGCAGGCTGCTATGTCCTGGACGGCAAAATAAACAGGAACAACGATATCAGAGTTATCAGGGATGGTATTGTTGTACATGAAGGAAGCCTGGCTTCGCTGAAACGATTCAAGGACGATGCCAAGGAAGTGCTGCAGGGCTTTGAGTGTGGTCTTTCCGTCGAAAGGTTCAACGATATCAAGGAAAATGACATCATTGAATCATATACGATGGAAGAGGTCAAGCGTCAATAATGGTTCTTAATCGGTGATAAGGCCGGACGGGCGGTAATACTGTCTGCCCGGCTTTTTTGCAGATAACGCTTTATCCGGCGGAAATGCCGATAAGTTCCGGAAGGAGTGATATTATGGACAGGACGGACAGAATATCGGAAGAAATGAAAAAAGAGGTAAGCACTATAATACAAAATGAGCTCAAGGACCCCAGACTTCCTAAAATGATCAGCGTTACGGCTGCAGAGGTCACAAGGGATCTGAGGTATGCAAAGATTTTTATCAGCGTTCTTGGCGATGAGAGCGATAAGAAAAATGCGATACAGGGACTAAAGAGCGCGGCAGGCTTTATCAGGCGCGAGATTGGACAGCGGCTGAAGCTGCGATACACGCCCGAGATACTCTTTGAGTTGGATAACTCCATTGAACGCGGGGTTTATCTGAACAAGCTGATAAATGAAACACTGCAGGGAAAGCAGGAGAACACCTGATGCTGAAAAAAATTGCGGATCTGATAAACAGGACGGAAAAAGCGGCCATACTTCCGCATATTTCTGCAGACGGGGATGCAGTCGGCTCTTCCTTAGCCCTGGCAATAGAGCTTTCGGCTCTGGGAAAGGAAGTCTCAGTTATTTTGGAGGAAAGCATACCGCAGATTTATGAATTTCTGCCCGGTACTGAACTGACATTTGTCTATCCTGAAGGAGAAAAGGATTACGAGCTGGTGATCGCCCTTGACTGCGGCGATATCGAAAGGCTTGGCGGCAGAAGGGAAATATTCGAAAATGCCCGTGTCACTGTAAATATAGACCATCATCGGACAAATAGAGGATTTGCCCACTACGATTATGTCGACACGATGTCAGCAGCGACAGGTGAAATTATCTACAGTCTACTGGAGACGATGGGAGTTGATCCCGGAAGAGATGCTGCCATTTGCTTATACACTGCGATATCGACTGACACAGGCAGCTTCAGATACAGCAATACTTCTCCGATGACACATATGATATGTGCGGAGCTTTTAAAAAAGGGTATTGATATTGCGGATATATCCAAACGCGTATTTGATACAGCTTCATATGGAAAGGTCAGGCTTACCGGTGAAGCTATCGATTCGCTTGAGCTGTACTTTGACGGAAAGGCCGCTGTCATGACCCTTACGGAAGAGGCCATCAAAAGATCGGGGGCCGCAGAAGAGGACAGCGACGGCATAATAAATATAGCGCGCAATATAAGAGGCGTAGAAGTGGCGGCTATGCTCAGGCAAATGGGAAACGGCGATATCAAGGTAAATCTTCGGTCAAACAATTATGTCGATGTCGCTTCACTGGCAGCGAAGCATTCGGGAGGCGGACATAAAAGGGCTGCGGGCTTTACCGCAAGCGGGGCGGAGCTGCGAGAAGTGAAAAAAAAGCTTCTGGATGATATAAAGGAAATGCTTTGATATGGATGGTATAATAAATGTATTGAAGCCTCCGGGAATGACATCCTTTGATGTGATTGCAGTACTGCGGGGACTGACCGGCGTTCGCAGGATCGGCCATGCAGGGACTCTTGATCCCATGGCTGCCGGCGTCCTGCCGGTTTGCATCGGCAAAGCCGCAAGGGCTATAGAGTTTTTGATGGATAAGGACAAGCTGTACAGGGCGGAGCTGACGCTGGGCATCACGACGGATACACAGGATACCACGGGAACCATCACCTCCCGCAATGAGGTTGGAGCAAGTGATTCAGAGATAGCTGATGCAGTTTCCTCATTCGAGGGAAAATACCTTCAGGTGCCGCCCATGCATTCAGCGGTAAGGATCGATGGAAAAAGGCTGTATGAGCTTGCCCGGGAAGGTGTTGAAATCGAAAGGCAGCAAAGGGAAGTAGAGATATTTTCTGCGAAGCTGCTGAGCATCGACAGGTCGGATGGTGTCAGGGCACTGATAGATGTACACTGTTCAAAGGGAACATATATCAGGACATTATGCGCCGATATAGGCGACAGGCTTGGCTGCGGAGGCTGTATGTCATTCCTGCTCAGGATGAGAGCCGGACCCTTTGACATATCAGAGGCCTTTACACTGGAGGAGCTAACAGAGTATAAAGAAAAGGGAGCATTGAAGAGTGCGCTTACAGGAGTGGACAGAATATTCGGCAGTCTGGAGGCTTGCCGATTGGATGAGGCTTCTGAAAAGAGATTTGGAAATGGAATGCAGATCCCCTTAACTGAGGCGTTTTTTCTTGAAAGCAGCGATTCACACCTGAACGGCCAGGAGAAAGGCAGATTTAAAATTAGCGCCGTCGATGGCAGAAATGCTCTAATACGTGTGTATGGCAGCAGCGGTGAATTTTTAGCACTGGGTATGATTATAGATAATGGAGAATGGAAATATTTGAAGGTGAGAAAATTTTTTTAGTTGCCATTATGGCATGAATGGGGTCTGACAGAAGTGAAAACGATTTTCGGAAATGAAAATGTGAAATTTGCTAGCCATACTACAGCAGTCGGACTGGGGAACTTTGACGGACTGCATGTGGGCCACATGGCTCTTGTCAATACGCTGATCAGCGAAGCCAGGATAAATTGTCTGGAATCAATGATCTATACCTTTACAAAGCACCCTGAAAATATTATCAGGAAAAAGCTTTTCACACCTCTGCTGACGACTGTCGGAAAGCGTGTTCAATTGCTTGGCGAAACACAGCTCAACTATATATATTTCGACGAGTTTGATGAAAATTATTCAAGAATGAAGCCGGAGAGCTTCATAAAAGAAATATTGTCCGAAAGGCTTGGAGCTGGCATTGTTGTGGCCGGCTTCAATTACAGGTTTGGGTACATGGGGCAGGGCGACGTAGAACTGCTGAAGGAGCTTGGAAGAAAATATAATATAAGGGTGATCATAATTCCTCCCGTGAAGATAAATACGGAGCTTGTCAGCAGCTCGGCTATCCGTGCATATGTAGCAAAAGGAGACATGGAGGGTGTATTCAGACTGCTGGGAAGGCATTATTCCATCACCGGTGAAGTAAAAGACGGCAAGAAGCTTGGCAGAAGGATCGGTTTCCCCACAGCCAATCTGCAGCCGGAGGATTACCTGATCATGCCCCATAACGGAGTATATATCACAAAGACACTTTATAACGGCATTTTTTACAGCAGCGTCACAAGCGTAGGATATAATCCTACATTCGGAGATAATGCCACTATCAAGGTTGAGACGCATATACTCGATTTTGACAACGATATATACAAAAATGATATAGAAGTTTTTTTCCTCAAAAAACTGAGGAACGAAAAAAAGTTCAAGAATGCCAAGGAGCTCTCAGACCAGATAACAAGCGATATAAAGGACGCCAGAGAGTATTTCAGTACAAATGGATTGTGAAAAAATTATTAAATATGTAAGACAAAACAAGTTATTATTGCGTATTTAAATAAGATATGCAAAATAAGATGATGTTTTATAAGCATATGCGTGAGAAGGTGGTAGGACCATGATTATCAGAATGGAAAATATCGGCAAGATTTACGATACCGGGAAGGTGCAGGTGGAGGCCTTGAAAAAGGTGAACCTTGGCATTGCCAAGGGCGAATTCGTATCCATCATGGGACCTTCGGGTTCGGGCAAATCCACGCTGATGAATATCATCGGTTGTCTTGACAGGGCAACAGACGGCTATTATGAACTTGATGGAGTGAATATATCCGGACTGGACGATATGGAGCTCGCTAAAATACGCAACAGAAAAATAGGCTTCGTCTTTCAGTCCTTCAATCTGCTCCCTCGCATAACAGCGGTACAGAACATCGAGCTTCCCATGATTTACGCCGGGGCAGGGAAAAAGGAGCGCCGGGAAAAGGCTATGGATGCGCTGGAGAGGGTCGGCCTTACCGAAAGGATGCACCACAAGCCCAATGAACTGTCGGGAGGACAAAAGCAGAGAGTCGCCATAGCCAGAGCGCTTGTTAACAATCCTGCCATTATTCTTGCCGACGAACCTACGGGCAATCTTGATACCGCATCAGGAGAGGATATAATGGCAGTATTCCAAGAGCTGAACAGGGAAGGGGTTACGATAGTTGTTGTAACACATGAGCCTGACATTGCGGAGCATACCAAAAGAATCATCAGGTTCAGAGACGGCTATCTGACCAGTGATGAAAGGGTATTAAAGCCTGTCGACGCAAGGGATTTGATACTGAAATTCAAATCACAAGAGGTTGTATAGTGTATTGAATTATGTGTAGAAAGCAACATTGAGTATTATCGAAAGGGTTGATGTTATGTCAGATTTACAGGTAAGAAATTTCAGTGAGGAAATCGCAGTAAAAAGACCAGGCTTCTTTAAGAGACTGTTCTGGCTGTTTATGGCGCCTGGAAAGTTGATGAATGAGTTGGCTGAGAAGCCAAGGGTGTTGTTTTGGATGTTTTTTTGGCCAATAGCCTTTGTATTGCCGTCTATCATACAGTGGCCCCTTTATCTGGATATGCTGAGAAAAGAGATGGCGAACAGTTCTGACTATATGGAGTCGTTGCTGGGCATAGAAATGACGCCGGAAATGATCGAACAGAGTGTACAGCAGGGAAGCGTCAGCGGTTTGATAACCACAGGAGTAATGATGCTGGTATCGGCTGTGTTAATGGCTTTGATATTCTTTGCCATATTCAAGATATTTGGTGGAAAGGGCAAGTTCAAGGCATACCTGTCAGTGGTCGTGCATTCCAATATAATCATAGTTCTCTATTCACTGCTTTTGATACCCATATCATACCTGACAAACGATCTTCATCAATCAATACCGCTGACGAGCCTTGGGACCCTTGTGTCGGCTGAGGATGTCAGTCCTGCACTTCTTGGACTGCTAGTCAAACTGGATATATTCGCGATTTGGAGATATGCCGTAATGGGTATAGGCTTTGCTTCCGTCAGCCAAATGAAGAAGAAAACTGTCTATATTATTACAGGAGCAATATTCCTAATAGGTGTCATCGTAGGAGTTGTTTCCATGGTCACGGCATCGCAAATAATGAACTAGATTACATAAACCAGGTCATTTTAGTGGAGGTTTTACAATGAACAAAAAAATCATCGGTGTTATCATGGGATTAGCTGCAGTTGCGCTTATAGCAGTCGGAGTAGTGAAGGCTATGGGGTCGGGAGGAAACGTAACCAGCGTTGCAGTTTTTAAAGTAGAGAAAGGGAGCCTTTCTTCATATATTTCTGCCGACGGCGTCATTGAGGAAGTGGAAAAATCAGAGGTGTATTTTGATACTCCCCTGAAGGTCACAAAGGTTATGATCGAAGAAGGCCGGCAGGTGAAAAAGGGTGAAAAGCTGCTTGAGCTGGACATGGCTTCTCTTCAGTCCCAGCTTGAGACCTTGAAGATAAACAGGAGCACACAGCAGATATCACTGGACTCAAAGGCGTTGGATGCCGAGGTTCAAAGAGCCGAGAACAATCTGAAGGCAGCTGAAAGATATTATAATGATGCAAAAAAAACATATGAAGACAATAAAGCCTTATATGAAGCCAATGCCATTTCAAAAGCGGAGCTTGATATGTCCGAAAAAGCATTCATTGATGCCGAGTCGGGCATGAGCGGTCTGAAAAATGCAAGGCTGGCATACAATACCGCTGTAGAGAGCAGGACCAACTCTAAAAAATCAACTGAGGAAAGCGTAAAAATAACAGATATACAGATTTCTGATCTGGAAAAGAAGATTAGTGATATAAATGGGCTGTGTATGGCGTCAATGGACGGCATCATTGCAAGCGTAGGCGTGCAGGAGGGATCATTTACCAGCAGCATGCAGTCCGCATACAAGATCATAGATCCTGACAAGCTTCAGATCAGGGCAAAGATCAATGAATATGATGTTAAAAACGTAGCTCCCGGACAGAAGGTAAGGATAACAGGAGATGCCATTGACAGCAGTACGGAAATAACCGGAAGTGTAAAAAGCATTTCTCCCATAGCTGTGACCAGTATGACCTCCAGCGGGTCCGAGACTGTTGTTGAAATACTTATCAGCGTCGAAGGTGCCGGGAAGGTTCTCAAGCCGGGCTTGAACGTCACATGTGAGATAGCGGTTGTAGACAAGCACGATATAGTCCTCGCACCGATGGAAGCGATAACGCCTGACAAGGACGATAATATGATGGTGTTCGTGGTTGATGAAGGCGGCAGTAAGATAGCCCAGAGGAAGGTATCAGTGGGCATAAATTCCGATATGAGTGTGGAGGTTCTTGAAGGGCTTAGTGAGGGTGAGCTGGTGGTACTTGATCCCCAGCCAAGCTACAGTGACGGTATGAGCGTAAAGATAAAGAAGTGACGCAAATGAATATGGACTGAAAAGAAGTGAGGTAAGCACATGAATTTTTCCGAAAGCTTCAAACAAGCTTTTGACAGTTTAAAAGCGAATAAATTGCGTTCGATTCTCACCATGCTCGGAATCGTGATGGGCGTGTTTTCCATCATCACTATCATGGCGTTAGGCAGCGCTACTGAAAATTATATGAATGCCCAGTTTGAGAAAATCGGGGCGAATACCATCAGTATAACCTACAAGAATATGAATGTCGACAAGAAGGACTGGCTGACGCTGAAGGATATGGATTATGTAAAGGAAGCGGCGCCGGAGATAAAGAATATCGCCACGTATATTCAAAGAAGCGGTTCACTTCGCATAGGAGACAAGACAAAGGACGCTATGATACTTGGGATATCCTCACAGTATAAGAATTTTGCTCTTATTGAGATGAAATACGGCCGCTTTATAAATGAATTTGACGTATCAAAGAGAGCAAAGACGGTTGTTGTGGATGAGCTTTTTGTAAAGAAGTTTTTCAAGGAGGGGCAGGACATCACCGGCGAGACTATTACTCTCAAGACTTCCTCGGGCAGCAATGTATCGCTTAGAATCGCAGGTGTTATGAGCAGCGGGGACAATCTGTTTGAGGGAGTGCTGGAGAGTGATATGATCCCTGCAATTATCTACATGCCCATAACAACAGTACAGCAGCTTTATCCAAACAGTGAAAGGCTTTCATCAATAGATGTGACAGTGGTGGAAAAGGATAATCTCAGGGATGTAGGTAAAAGGATCGTTAAGTACCTTGAAATGAAGCATGGCCGGGAAGGTATCTATATGGCCCAGAATTCGGCCGATATCCAGAAGGCAATGGGAGATATGCTGGGAATAGTATCGAGCATATTGCTTGTTATAGCGATAATTACCTTGATCGTGGGAGGAATCGGCATTGTCAATATACTGCTGGTTTCCGTTACGGAAAGGATTAGGGAGATCGGCATAAGAAAGGCACTGGGAGCGCAGAACAGGGATATTATTATGCAGTTTATCACAGAATCCATAATAATGACAGGCATAAGCGGACTGCTAGGTATTTTGCTGGGCGTCTTATCAGGGATAGTTATTTCATCACTGATCAGTATACCGCCTGTGGTCGATGTCAAGGTGATAACACTGGCATTCCTGGGATCTGTTGCTTTGGGACTGATCTTTGGAGTTTATCCTGCAAAGCGTGCCGCCGATCTGGATCCTATAGAATCTCTCAGGTACGAATAAA
>JAEZCA010000005.1 GCA_023412665.1 Bacillota bacterium | reverse complement strand
GGAGAGCTGGCAAGGCTGGAGGAAGCAAGCTCCGAAGTTATAGATGCAAAGGGCTCCTATGTTTTACCGGGATTTGTGGATGCTCATTGCCACATAGGAATGTGGGAGGATGCCGTTGGCTTCGAAGGCGATGACGGCAATGAAATGACTGATCCGATCACACCGCACCTGCGAGCGATAGATGCGATATACCATGCAGACAGGTCCTTTATTGAAGCAAGAGAAAGCGGAGTAACGACAGTTGTAACCGGGCCTGGCAGCGCAAACGTGATAGGCGGGCAGTTTGCAGCTATAAAGACATTTGGCCGAAGAGTCGAGGACATGGTCATAAAGGAGCCGGTGGCCATGAAGGTGGCTTTCGGAGAAAACCCCAAAACGGTCTATCATGAAAAAAGGCAGACGCCAATGACAAGAATGGCTACGGCTGCACTGCTGAGAGAGAATCTAATGAAAGCGGCTGAGTACAAAAAGATGCTGGACGACCATGAGAAAGACAGTGAAAATTATGACAAGCCGGACTATGACATGAAAATGGAAGCACTGCTGAAGGTGCTGAATCGTGAAATACCATTGAAGGCTCATGCCCACAGGGCTGATGATATACTTACTGCACTGAGGATAGCAAAGGAGTTCGGGCTCAGGATCACAATAGAGCATTGTACAGAGGGTTATCTGATCACAGACATACTCTGTGAAGAGAAGGTAAATGTAATTACCGGTCCTTTCCTGACCGACCGGTCAAAAATTGAATTAAGGAACCAGAGCGTAAAGGCCCCGGGAATACTATCAAAGGCAGGGTTGAAAATAGCCATCATGACAGATCATCCCTGTACTCCGGTCCAGTACCTGCCCCTTTGTGCCGCTGTTGCGGTGAAAGAGGGCATGGATGAGACCGAGGCTCTCAAAGCTATTACAATAAACGCTGCCGAGATCACCGGAATAGATGACAGAGTGGGAAGCCTGGCTGTGGGAAAGGATGCGGATATTGTTATTATGGACGGGCATCCGCTGGAATTCAGGTCAAAGGTCTTATATACGATAATAAACGGTCAGGTGGTCGTACGCGTATGATTAAATTTCGTGCTGGCTCTGTAGGAGAAACTGTGGAGTTTGGCAAAAAGCTAGGGGAAATATTGCAAAAGGGTGACAACATATGCCTTACGGGCGACCTGGGAACCGGGAAGACCGCCATCACAGGCGGTATAGCTGCCGGTCTTGGAGTCGGCGGGTATATCACCAGTCCCACTTTTACGATAGTCAATGAATATGAGGGAAGACTTCCGTTGTATCATTTCGACGTTTACAGGATAGGGGACCCGGGAGAAATGTTCGATACCGGGTATGACGAGTATATCAGCGGCGACGGCGTCACTGTCATCGAATGGGCTGATATTATAAGGGAGATACTTCCTGACGACCGGATCGAAATAAGTATTGAGAAGGATGACCACAACAATATGGACAGCAGGCTGATAACCATAGATTTTATAGGCAGCAGATATGCAGGATATGAAGGGAGGCTGGCCGATGAAAGCGCTCGCGGTTGATACCTCCACTGCCACGGCAGCAATAGCGGTAGTCGATGAAAAAGGGCTGCTGGCTGAATTTTTGCTAAAGGATATGAAGACACATTCGCAAAAACTGATCCCTATGCTCAAGGAGCTGCTGGACAGTCTCAGACTCACAGCTGCTGATATCGACGTCTATGCGGCAGTGACAGGCCCCGGCTCATTTACAGGTCTTAGGATAGGTGTAACTACAATAAAGGCACTGGCATATGCGCAAAAAAAGCCCGTTGCTGGAGTGACCTCTCTGGACGCGCTGGCAAATGCCGCTGTGGCTTCGGATAATACTGTTGTTTGCCCGATCATGGACGCGAGGAACAATCAGGTCTATACAGCGATTTACAAGCCGCAGAACGGCCTTATGACCAATCTGTCGGGCTATATGGGACTCCATGTGTCTGAACTGATCAAACAGCTTGAAGAAAATCATGAAGGCGTAAAGGTCCTTTTCACCGGCGATGGAGTGCTGCTGCACAAGGATTTTCTCAAAATTGAGCTGAAGGACCGCTGCTTTTTCATGCCTGATTTCACACTGCAGCAAATGGCGGCATCTGCGGCGCAGCTTGCTCTTTTGCGTCATGCAGGAGGGGAGAGCATGGATCAGACGGAACTGATGCCCTTTTACCTACGGCCGTCACAGGCTGAAAGAGAATATGCGAAAAAGCAGAAGACAGATAGTGACAGCCAAGGCTCCGGAGGATGCCAGAGAGTATGTTGAATAATATGAGTATAGTCAAAGCAGGTCAGGAGCATATTGAAGACATAGTTAATGTTGAAAAGCTGAGCTTCAAAATACCATGGTCAAAGCAGTCCATTATAGATGAATTTGTGAATAACGAAGCAGCAATATATTACTGTGCTCTGGCTGGCGGAAGGGCTGTGGGATATGTCGGCATGTGGCAGGTGCTGGACGAGGGGCATATCACAAACATAGCGGTGCATCCGGAATTCAGGCAAAGCGGTCTGGGCAGTGCATTGATGGAAGCACTGCTGGAGGAAGCCGGAAGGCGCGGCCTGACAGCGCTGACCCTGGAAGTCAGAAAGAGCAATCACAGCGCCCAGGGCCTTTACCGCAAATACGGGTTCAGTGACGGCGGAATGCGCAAAAGGTATTATGCGGACAACAACGAGGATGCGATAATCATGTGGAAGCGGCTGGAATGAACAGGCAGGCCGCATAACGAGGCGGACCGGATCCCATACCGGCAGTAGAATTGATCAGTCAGCTGATATTTCAAGAAGGTCACCGGGCTCGGAGCCGGCAGCGCAAGCGGTCCCGGACGGAAGCTCGAGTACGCTGCAGGCATTTTTTACAATCTTTGAGATCCTCCACGGCTTAATATTATGTTCTATATATACAATAGTATTGTTTGAATCTATAAAAACGGCATCAATAGCAAATCTCATAAAAAACATATGGATAGAATTGCAGGGTGTTATCAGCAGACCGGTGCCCGCGGGCAGCTCTTTTCTGAGCTGCAGTCCTTTGAAACGTGAAAAGAAGGTCGCAGCTGATTCACATTTGTTTGCCATTATTGTATTCCGGGTAACATTTCTAATAATCATAAGCGGAAAGGGGACACTCCTCTACAGGTGGTCGAACTTTAGGGACGAGAAATGTCCCCTAATGAACATTATACCAAATAAATTCGTTATACATAAGACATAGATGCTGCTTTGTCGTATAATCATATATAGGCAAGGTGGTGAGAACCGTTTGGAGCTGACCGACTATGATTTGATACAAAAGTGTCTGGCAGGGCAGCAAGAGTATTTTGAAGAACTAGTGACACGATACAAAAAGTTGATATTCAGCGTCGTATATAATATGATAAATGACAAGGAGGAGATCAGCGACATCTCCCAGGAGGTTTTCATCAGGATCTATAAGGCACTTGATCGCTACAATCCTGAATACAAATTTTCTACCTGGGCTGTACGTATAGCTACGAATCTCTGTCTTGACATACATCGAAAAAAGAAGATCAATTCGGCTCCAATAGAGGAAATCGAAGATTTTTCGGACGGCGTTGATACACCTGAGGCCAGCTATCTGCAAAAGGAACGCTCAGAAAAGATTCGCAGGGCCATACAATCGTTGCCTGAAAAATACAGGACACCAATAATTTTATTCCATCAAAACGGACTCTCTTATGAAGAAATGACGAAGGTTCTCGGAGAACCGATGACAATAATAAAAAACAGGCTTTACCGGGCCAGGCTGATGCTTAGAGAAGCACTGATGCCTGATAGAAAGGAGGAGGCGTTATGAACTGTGATACATCAAAGGAATATATAATGAAACATTTCGACGGAGAGTTAAGTGATTCTGAGGGCTTACAGTTCAGAGAGCATTTGGAAAAATGCAGTGAATGCAATGCTGAGTTTAATTGCATGAAAGCCATCTTCACAACACTTGATACAAAGGCAGAGATAGAACCTCCGGCTGATTTTGAAGCTAAGGTCATGGATAAGGTAGCGATAATTGAAAAAGAACGCAGGGAAAAGAATGCAAGGAGTATAGTTTGGCTGTACAATGGTGCAATGATATTGTCCATTGTGCTTTTGCTGGTTTTTGTGGCAGATCTGAAGCAGGTCAGCGTATTCAGCGCTTTCGAGAAGCTGGGAGAGTATTTCAACTCCTTCTCCAGTGCCACCGAAGCGGTGGTCGGAGTAGTCGGAGATATTTTCGGATTGCTTGGAAGCGCTCTGCGGGCAGTGATAGAAGTTGCATTCTCCATCTTTAAATCATACTATTATGTTTTCATCACACTGCTGATCATGCTGTTTGGCATACAAAAGCTCCTTCATTACGTCGGGACACATGGCGGGGGGGAAGCTGAATGAAAAAACTGGCGGCTCTCCTTGCCCTATGCATGATCATAATGATATCTGCCGTGTCTGTTGCTGCCGAAGGTATTTATGTCCGTTCAGAAAGCGGTGACAAGATACGAATACTTGAGGATGCTGTGATTTCTGAGCCTGTTCAGGGCAATGCAGTGCTCGTGCTGGGAGATGTAACAGTCAACAGCCAGGTCGGGGGCCATGTCATCACTGTATTTGGAGACGCTTACATCAATTCTGAAGTATCGGGACAGGTAGTTTCACTCTTTGGAAACACTATACTGCAGGAAAATGCCCAGGTCATGGGCGATGTCATAACCATCGGCTCGCTGACCAAAGCGGGCAGCGCCTTCATTGGCGGGCAGGAGGTCAGGGTACTTGGAGAATCCATGAACCTTGACATAGGGGCGTTATCATATCTGAGACTAATCATAGTGCTGCTGTTCACGCTGGCGGTGTTTATAATAGGAATGCTTGCGCTGCTTATTTCGCGCAAAAGGTATAATGGTATTGCAAAAAGACTGGACAGAAATTTCAGCAGGAAATTAATACTTGGCATACTTGCGTTCACGGGAGCCAGCGCGTTGCTGCTTCTATTGCTGCTCACCCTTATTGCGCCGCTGTTTTATATTATTCTGTTGCTGGTGAGCTCAATACCGGCGTTCATGTATCTGGGACGGAAAATATTAAAGTCCTTCAGCCCCAGGAACAGTATTTATGCCGAGTTTATAACAGGGCTTGTGACTGTGACGCTGGTTAAGCTGATAATAATATTCCTGATACCTCAGCAGAGCATTTTGTTAAGCGTGATAATTATTGGAATGATAAGCGTTTTCATATATTCTCTCGGCTTAGGTATAATGGTTGAGCAGTATTACCTGAGAAACAACAATGCTGATAATCAATCGAGCAAGACCGGCCCCGGGAACGAAAAACCGGAACCGGAGGGCGGCAAGCCGGAGCAGCATAAACAAGAGTAATGGGCAGGGTCCGTAATACTGGCCCGGCTTTAACACAAAGAGAGAGTATATAATAATGCTCTCTCTTTTGTTATCGTAATAGTTTCTGATTGCTTTTTTTACTTGGATATTGTTTTAAATGGCAATATTTTTTTGGTCACATCTGAAATGACATACAAATCCTTGAAGAAACTATAAAGTTTGCTATAATATTATTATGTCTACATATTATTTATTCAAAACAATGATTTATATATTTATCTATTAACCGACCATTATGCGTGTTTATGAATCCGTGTAAAGTCAAGGAGTGGTGCTTGTGTATCGCGCAATAATAGCAGATGATGAGGTGATTGTCCGCAACGGACTTATCCGATATTTTGACTGGGCAAAATACGATATTGAAGTAGTTGGTGAAGCGGATAATGGGCGTGATGCACTGGCATTGGCCGAGCAATACAAAGTTCATATTGTCATTACCGATGTTCGCATGCCTTTTATGGATGGAATTGAGCTTGTGGAACATTTGAAGAAGTTGGATGGGAATATAAAGGTAGTTTTTATAAGTGGATATGATGATATAGATTACCTAAAAAAGGCTCTGAAGCTAGATGCAATTGATTATATATTAAAATCAATAGATCTGGATGAATTTGAACAAACAATACATCGCATTATCACAAAGATCAAGAGCGAAGACAGGCAAAAAAAAATGCTATCAGAAATGGAGATAAGGCTTGCACAAAGTTTTCCATTACTACAGGAAAAGCTGCTTATGTCTTTAATACATGATGATACTGATAATATTCCGTCACTTAAAGATAGAATAGATTTTCTCGAACTTAATTTGAAAAATACTTCCGATTATTGTATTTTAGTAGCACAAATTCAAGATCGATACTCTGTATATGCTCAAACAAGTGAGCACGATAAACAATTGCTGTCTTTTGCTATCCAAAATATATCTGAAGAGCTTTTAGAAAAATATTGTGATGGAATAATGTTTGAAAGCAGTCTGGGAGAGTTTACTTTTATATTGCCGCTGGATAGTGATAATTATGAAACGATTTTGCTTGATTTTTCAGACGAACTTGCTAAAGTGCTGCAGGAAAGCCTAGATATCTCGGTAATTTTCGGTGCCAGTGAGCTTTTGCAGGGAATAACGCATATCAAGGAATCTTATAAAAAAGCTATCGGTGCTATAAATTATGGATTTTCACTTGGAAAGAATCAGACGCTAAAAGTAGATCAAAACGGTAAAAGCTGCAATATTCCGCGACAACCCTGGGAAGCTATGCTTACAGCTTCTCTAAGCAACGGAGATAAGCTTTCGACTGCACAGAATCTGGAGCATATATTCTCACAGATAACAAGTACCTTGACAGAAGATCAGATTTGGAATGAATTGTTCTATCTAATACTGCTTCCGGAACATGTACTTTCGAGCTTTCGTATAAAAGGCGAGTTAACATATGGCAATACCAGAAAGCTATGTGAACGTTTTTATTGCTGTAATGGTTTTAATGAGCGCAGCGAACTGATCCGTCAGATATATATGGAGACTGCTGAGATAATCGGCAGTAGGCGTGAAAACCAGACTGATCATGTTATAGCGTATCTCACTCAGATCATGAATGAGTGTTTCACACAACCGATTACAATTGCTGATCTGGCTGAAAAGGTGTACTTAACTCCTACGTATATTTGTTTACTATTCAAACAGGAAACAGGCATTACTATCAATGAATATATTATTAATCTTCGGATCGAATATGCGAAAAAGCTTTTGGAACAACCGCAGATGAAGCTGTATGATGTTTGCAGTGCTGTTGGGTATACATCACCGAGTTATTTTTCACGCCTGTTTAAAAAGCAAACAGGCTTTTCGCCAAGTGAATATAGAGATGCAGTGCTTTCTTAAATTTTGTTGAGATAGAAAGGGTGCAAAGAGGGCTTTGAAGTATAATGGCTTGATTCGATTATTTATAGATAAGCTTGGAGTTAACGGTGATGACGGTAAATTACGAAGAAATATGCTAAAGTTCTTTTTACCAATCGTACTTTTACCAATCTGTATTATTTTAGCCTTATACTTTCGATATTCCGGCAGAGTAGTGCAAAATGAAACGGCAAAAATGACATTGCGTTCATTAGGTCAGGTGAAAAGTAATCTTGAATATCGTTTCAGCAATGTTGAGGAGAATGCGATCATATTGATGTCATCGCTATATCCTTACCTGAATCGCAATGATAGGTCCGATACTTTGAGCCAACAGATAGATGATTATAGCTCTATAAACAGATTGATTTCAAATTACAGCAAGCGTCATATGGTTAACAATATTCAACTTTATGTAAGTGGCGATAAAATGTATGCCAATCAGCGGGATATAATATATCCATTTTCTGAGTTAAAAGACATCAAGAGGTATGAAAATTCATTAAATAATGGGAACAGGATTATTTGGCTAGAGACTGACAATACAGGAAATTCTCCATTTCGGATGGATGAAAAAAATATATCCTGTGCAGTTATGCTTGCTAGTGCAGAATCATTTAGTGAGCTGTCAGGTGTACTTTTATTGAATATACCTGAAGACAAAATCAGCGAAATACTTTATTTGGGGCTCAATACCAATGAAATGGTATATTTGGTTAACAATAACGGTATTGTTCTGTCCCATAAAGATAAGACCAGGATAGGTACGATGGGATTAACTGAATACGAAATGGAGCAGGTTTTTGAAAATGGTTCAGGTATATTACAAGATGGAAGTGAGATCATATCATACGAATCATTTGACTACCCGGATTGGTATTTGATAGCACGTATACCCAAGAAGAATCTTTTTAAGATCGGGGGGTGGTCACTATATTCATCGGGGTTAGTGGCAATGATCGGTATTATTTTAGTACTGGCTTTAGCACTTATTCTATTATTCTCAACTGTTATAGAGAGTACGATGAAAAGAGTTAGTCACGTTGTTCGCATTCTGGAAATAGAAGGGCTTGGCGCAATTTCTCAGGAGAAACAGCTAAAAGATGGACAAGCTACAATTACGTCACTGGAGAGTAATGTTGATAATTTGGTAGTTACAATAAAAAGACTCCTTGACGAATCCTATCGGGACAAAATAATAAGTCGTGATGCCATGCTTAAAGCATTGCAGGCACAGATTAATCCTCATTTCTTGTATAATACGCTGGACACCATAAAATGGATGGCTATGGATGGAGATACAAAGCAAAGTGTCTGGATGATTAATTCCCTTTCCCGCTATTTCCGGCTAAGTTTAAATAAAGGAAGAGATATTGTTAAAATACAAGACGAATATGATCTGGTCTGCACATATATTGGTATTCAAATAAAACGATTTCCAAATACATTTACTTTTAATACCGATGTTGATGAGCGTGCTTTGGAGTATCAAATCCCGAAACTGACTCTGCAGCCAATTGTGGAGAATTCAATATTACATGGATTACGAGAATTAACAGGGAAACACGGTATCATAAATATTCATATCGCAATGGAAAAAGATATAATAATCAAAATCAGTGATAATGGCCTTGGCATGAATAAGGAAACCATTGATAAACTTTTGCTTCCACATTCAGGCGGGTATGGACTGTATAATGTCAATGAGCGTATACGTATTTTTTGTGGAGAAGATTATGGCCTGAGCATAGTATCGGAGCCTGGGAATAATACAACTATTACCATACGTCTGCGTGCAATAAAATAGTTGACGGCCACTTTTTGATATACATTCGTTTTTTATTGACTTCTATAAACTAAGGCATGAAATAGTAGAATAGTGTACTACGAACCAATATTTCGATGTGCTATACTTCATTCAGATAGTTGATCACTAAAGAAAATCTGATTTTCGGTAAAATGCATTATAGCTATTGTGGAATGGAGAAATCTATGACTCATACAAAAAGTAAATTATCTCAGACCTTCTACTATATTAAATCTAACGGTACACTTTATTTATTATTACTGCCAGGACTATTATTTTTAATCATTTACAAGTTTTTACCACTATATGGTATCACTATAGCTTTTAAGGATTATAATATTTTTGCTGGTTCTGATCCAATGGAAGCAATACGTCTCAGTCCATGGGTGGGTCTGGAGCATTTTGAGAGACTGTTTGCCAGTAAAGACTTTATCAAGGTGCTTACAAACACACTTCTTATTAATAGCTATAAAATAATATTTTTGTTTCCTTTGCCGATTATTGCCGCAATTATGCTTAATGAAATAAAAAACCGCACTTTCAAAAAGACCGCACAAACTTTTATTTATATCCCTTATTTTTTTTCATGGGTCGTTGTGTTTGGTATATTCTATTCATTTTTAGGAAACTATGGAATGGTAAACCAGATCCTGGCTTATATCGGTATTAAACCTATTTCGTTTTTTTCAAACCCTGGAATATTTCGAGGGCTGCTGGTAGTAACTGAAGGCTGGAAGGAAATTGGCTGGAATACAGTAATATATTTGGCAGCGATTACTTCAATCGATCCTACATTGTATGAAGCAGCGAAAGTAGATGGCGCAAGCAAACTTAAACAAATTTTCCATGTTACGTTACCGGGACTTATGCCAACAATTGTGCTTATGCTGATTATGAAAGTCGGCTATATCCTTGATACTGGTTTTGAACAGATCCTTGTAATGTATAATCCAACTGTATATGATGTTGCAGATATAATCCAGACATATGTCTATCGTATAGGTATTGGTCAGATGAATTATTCGTTAGCTACGGCTCTGGGGATGTTTAATGCTGTTATTGCTTTTATCCTTATTATAAGCGCTAATTCAGTAAGCAAGAAAATGTTGGGCAGAAGTATTTGGTGATGGAGGATCATTATGATAAAAAAATTAAGATATAAAAGCTTTATCGATGAAAGAATAATTACCGGCATTAGTTATATAGTTATGGGATTTGCTGCAATATTTGCTATTATTCCGTTCCTGCATGTAACAGCAAAAGCATTTAGCAGTTCCGCAGCGGTAACTGGAGGTCTGGTGAATCTGCTTCCGATTGGTTTTCAACTTGAAACTATTGCCTTTGTATTGACTGATACTGTATTTTTCAGGTCATTGTTTAACACAGTTTTTGTTACTGTTATAGGTACATTAATAAGTATGATCGTTACAATTACAACTGCCTTTCCGCTTTCTAAGCCCAAGTTAAAAGGACGTAAGGTGGTATTGATCCTGTACATATTCAGTATGCTGTTCTACGGCGGAATGATTCCTGCTTTTATGGTTGTAAAGGCGCTTGGCATTCTGGATACGTATGCGGCTCTGATCCTGCCTTTTGTTATAGTTCAATTTAACATGCTGATCGTAAAGAACTATTTTGAAGGTATTCCTGAAAGTGTTGAAGAAGCAGCGCGCTTGGATGGCGCAGGTAATATCCGTCTGCTTGTATCGATCATATGTCCTATGTCAAAACCAGTTATAGCTACAGTTTCGATGCTATATGCGGTGAACTATTGGAACAACTATTTCCATGCTGTACTATACACAAGCAGTCCATCATTGAAAACTCTGCAGTTGTTTTTGTATGACACCATATATTCCGCAGAATCCTTAATAGAGAAGTTTAGGACAAGCGGGCTGACGAATATATCCTCTGAAGGGATACGATCTGCAGTGATTATTATGTCAATAATCCCGATTATATTGCTTTACCCCCTTGTTCAGCGATATTTTGTACAGGGCATTACGATCGGGTCAGTAAAGGGATAGATATTGACTAAAGCTTATCTAAGTAATAATGATATCAAAAAGGTTAGTAGCGCTGCCAATCTTTCTGATATGAGGAATTGAGGTCGAGGACCGATACAGGAATAAAGCTGGCTTTTTACTGTACATCGCTCAGGTGAGTAAATTATTTGTATGTGTGCACATGTATCAAAACAACTAAAATTGTTTCATAATGTTCTTGCGTTATTGAACATTAGAGTACTATTTAACAGGTAAACCCTTTTACATAAAGTAAACATTTATGATTGCGGGGACTGTATCCTTGCTTTAGGTGATTAAACAAGGAGGAAATCATATGAAAAAAGTAATATCATTAACCATTGCACTTGTAATGCTGCTTTTAGTATTCACTGCATGCTCTTCATCAAATGAGAGTAATGTAACTGGTAATGACTCATCAAAACCTGAAGTGCAAACAACGGGGAATGAAAAAACTGATGACAACGAATTGTCACAGGAAAAGCCTACACTAAAGGTTCTTGGCTTTAATGCAGCATTTGATCCCAATGAAGATATAAATGCGGCAGATATTGAAAAAGTAACAGGGTATCATGTGGAATATTTTATGCTGCCTGCTGAAAATGCAGATGAAAAGCTGAATATCGAACTATCGTCCGGAACCAACTATGACATTATCAAAATTTCTTCCAACCAGTATTATCAATTAGTTGGACAAGGTGCACTTCAGCCGCTTGATGCTTTGCTTGACCAATACGGCAGTGATCTGCTGTCTGCGGTAAAAGAGAGCAGCTGGAAAGCATGTGAATATAATGGGGAAACCTATGCATTGCCAATGCGTAAAGAGTATAATAAAGATGTTAATCTGTTTATTGAGTACCGTAAGGATATATTTGATGACCTGGGAATAAAAACACCTGTAACATTGAATGATTTTTATGAGGCTTTAAAAACTATTAAGGCTAAAAGACCTGACTTAATTCCGCTGACAGGCCCGTTAACCGCAGGTCTTGGTTCCGGAAATGAATGGACGATTTCAGCTACCATAAGCAGCGCTTTTGGTATATATAATGATTGGCAGGATGTTAATGGTGCGCTGGTACCTAAACTGAAAAATGCCAATATGAAGAGCCAGCTTTCCTTCATGAATAAGCTTTATGACGAAGGATTGATTGATCCGGATTGGCCTATTAACACAAGCACTACGATACAGGAAAAATTCTCAGGCGGTAAAGCAGCTATGGTAGTATGTGACCGTAATATATCTATCAGCATGACGCCTGCTACTCTGGAAAACTTCCCTGAGGCAGAAGTAGATTACCTTCTTCCGCTGATTGGAGAAAATGGTGAGCAAGGCTGCAATACGGAAGATAAGATCCTGTATTTTTCCTGTGTTCCTAAAAACTCAAAGAATGCTGCACATGCCATTAACTTTATGAATCAGAAAGCAAAATGGGAAAATTTCCTTTACCTGACTTTGGGCGAAGAGAATGTTCATTTCTCCAGGACAGCAAATTCCAATGTACCCAGTGGCTATGATTGGGAACCTATTATGCCTGTATTCTCTGAAAATAGAGGAAATTCGTACTGGTACCTTAACACGATAGATGAAACAAATTACCCTGATATGTGGCTTGCGCGCATAAAGAAGAATACAGCAATGTGGGATCCCTTCAATAAAGTAGCAATCACAAGTAAGGATATCGCAAAGCCTGATCCTATCGGTTACATGCCGCCCAGTGAAAGCTTGTCAAGATATGGTCAGACACTGAAAAAGATGGAAAACGACTTCTATCTGAAGGTAATTACAGGGGCTGAGTCTCTGGATAATTATGATGAATTTATCGCAGAGTGGGATGCAGCAGGTGGTTCCGCAGTGACTGAAGAGGTCAATGCATGGTATAAGGATTTTTATCAAAAATAAAAATTAATTTCTGAAGTACAGTTTTTTACATACAATAGGATGTCCTTCGGTTTTGTCGGCCTGTATTGCCAGTGTGCTTAATGCGGCCATTAACTGGAGGATATCCTATCGTAGATTTATCGCCAAATGGACTTGCATATTTCAAATGACTCCAAATAAGGGGCTTGAGTTGAACACATGACAGAAGAAATCAATTTGCAGAGGGTGAAGGTGGAATCATATATGGAACATATAAACTATCAAAAGTGTGTACCAGTAGAAAGCGAATATGATGTGCTGGTAACGGGAGCAGGGCCTTCAGGTATTTGTGCTGCGGTTGCGGCAGCACGAACAGGTGCAAGAACAGCAATTATCGAACGGTATGGGGCGGTTGGAGGTAACCTGACAGTCGGTAGTGTCGGACCGATAATGGGGAATGTCGGCCGTGGAACTATGAGGGATGAATTGACCGGACTCCTTTCGGTCGGCTTCAATGATATGCAGGGGATAACCGGAAGATTGCACGATACAGAAAATGCTAAAGGTATCCTAATAGAGTTTTTGCATAAAGAGGGAGTTGAAGTATATCTTCAAACACCGGTTGTGGACACTATTGTAGAGAATAATTGTGTAATGGGTGTAATTGCGGGAAAAAAAGAGGGCTTGCGCGCCATACTTGCCGACATTGTGGTAGATGCAACAGGAGATGGCGACACAGCTTACTTCGCGGGTGCTGCATATGAAATCGGACGTGAAGGCGATGGCCTTACACAACCGGTAACTCTCATGTATACATTGGCAGGTGTGGATGAAGCGACAGCACTAACCTGCCAGGGTGAGGAAGATAATGTAACTTTAAGAGGTGAAAGATTTCTGGATTTTACTGCACGCTGCTGCAAACAGGGTATCTTACCGGAAAACACACAGTCAGTACGCTTGTATAAAAGTAACGTACCCGGTGAGAGACATGTCAATACTACACAAGCTAATGGTGTTCTGCCGACTGATTCAAGAGCTGTGATGCAGGCTGAATTAGTGTTACGTAAGCAAATCGAACAGGTGACGGATTTTCTTAGACGCTATGTACCGGGGTATCAAAACTGTTATATTAAAACTACTGCTTCTACCCTCGGTGTGAGAGAGAGCCGGCGCTTTACCGGAGAGTATGTTCTAAATGATAATGATCTGCGAAATGGCCGACGATTTAATGATGTTGTTGTACATGATGCCAATTGTGTTATAGACATTCACAATCCAACAGGAGGAGGCCAGGCAGAGGGCCTTCCGGAGGTCGTGAAACCATATGATATACCTTATCGTTGTCTTATTCCTGAGAAAATCGATAACTTGATATTAAGTGGAAGATGTATTTCTGGGACACATAGAGCACATGCTTCTTATCGCATAATGTCGATCTGTATGGCGATCGGAGAAGCGGCAGGCGTGGCGGCGGCACTATCATCCAGGCTTGGTGTCAATCCCCGTAAGCTTGATTATAAAAAGGTACAGCAGGTGCTGATAGAAAAAGGAATTGTACTGTTTGATTAATTAAACTGACACATCCGGGAATCAATAGTAAAAGCCATGGATAATAGCTTAAAAAGCTAATATCCATGGCTTTTATTAATGATTTGGTTTTACAGGAAGCAGGTTTGAATACCACCGATAAAGGAATCACCAAGACCAATCGTGAATTGAGGTGCCTCAATATATTTTGTAGGTACAATATTGATTTGATAATTCAAGGGTATATTCTGCAGTTCCTTGCAAAATAACATTCCATATTGGCTAAGAGGCATATTCAGACACTCCATTATTGTCTGAACGGTGCCATACTGACCCGTTAATGCCTTTGCTGCAGCTACAAGATTTCCTGCTGCTAGGCCTTTTTGCATGTCAGCTTTGGTTTTTCTCCCGAGGTACATAGAATAGTTTTTTGTATGGAGCACAATGCCCATCCGCGGGCCAAAGCAAGATACCAAATGTTCGACAGCCCTAACGATGTTCAATGGGCTGTCAGCTTCGATAGAAAATGATGATAGCTCTGCCAATTGGACCAGTTCTTCTTCGTTAAGGCTTAATATATCAACATACGGTATTAATTTATGATATAGTTCAACTTTCTTCTGCATGCTATAATAAAATGCATCTTCAAAATAGAAAATAATTTCGGGGTTGGCTAATCTGGTTTTTTTAAGATGATCTATTATCATCCCGATTCTTTGCTCTAAAACACTATCATCAGAAATCACATTAAACCCTGAAATGATATGTGAACAAAATCTATGTGCATTGTGTTCGATAAAATTAAGATAATCAGAGTTCAGCTTTAACACAGGGTTTATTGAATCAAAGTTAAAAATAAGACGATTTGATTCAGGTATTAATATATCCCGGCCATTAGCATAAAGGTGTGACCCTTTTTGCAGCTGTATTATATAATGTGGCATAGGCGAAGTAGTACCGCTATGTTTTGTGCAATGAATGATCTCCCCGTTATCGACAAGATACAGGTTTGCCTGCTGTAATTGCCGTACTAACTCAACGCTGCTATCGGTCTGGTGGAGTATTACAGGATATCCCAAGGTTCCTATTGCCATTGCAGATTGTGCAGCTGTTCCTCCAATACCATCATGACATACGAAATTTGTGGCAAGAAAATGTGAGAGCTCGGATGTTATAGAAAATTCAGCACCCAAGCCCCTGGAAGCATAATAAAGTACAGCTTCTAAAAAATCTACCGGGCCGCTTAATGCTGAGCCCGGTTTTCTATTCTGTGTGCAGGTATACTTTTTTAGCAATTCATTTATAGTATGGAGGGAATTGTTTGTGATTTTGTCCAAATTGCTTGTATATCCCGCACCGATCAGCTGGCAATTGTCCTTTGCTGCATTATGCAATTGGCATAGAGTATTAGCTGCGCAATTATATATATGATTAATATTAGTCATGGAAAATAACATCCTTCCAGGCTTTTGGTATAAACTGCATTGCTCTTTGTGCAGCATCGTTATATTCGATTTGCTGAACCTACCATTTTTATACAGTCACGGATAGTTTGCTTGAATGCAATTGACCCTGCCCCAATGATGTTCATCGTCATTTGATCTTCCGGATTTTCAGATAAATATTGCTTTACTGCTTTGATCCACGCAACGCGAGTAACAGTGGAGAAATTTACTTTTGCCACGCCCATTTTTATAGCGCGTGTGATTTGCTCCGGAGGCAAACCGGTACCGCCATGCAGCACAAGAGGAATACTTACTTTGCGTTGGATTTCATTTAGACGGTCAAAGTCCAGATTTGGTGTGAACTTGTATAATCCGTGGGCATTTCCGATCGCAACAGCCAGACAGTCGGGATTAGTTGCCTTAACCAGTTCCTGTGCCAGGTCAGGATCAGTCATATAGTCTTGTTCGATATGCTCTCCCATTTCAGTTGTCTGACCGATAGTGCCCAATTCCACCTCTGTACTGATGCCGACGCAATGCGCCAATTCAGAGACCTGCCTGGAAATTCTGATGTTCTCCTCAAACGGAAGAAGAGATCCGTCAAACATTACAGAAGAGAAACCACCCTGCACGCATTTTGCAGCAATTTCATAGCTGTCACCATGATCCAGATGAATAGCTGCAGTGATATTTTTTCCTGCTCCGATAGCTCTGACTACCTCTGTAAAAGCCTTCGGATCTGCATACAATGCTTCTTGCGGAGCTGCTTGAATGATAATAGGTGAATGTTGTTCTTCAGCTACTTCCAGAACATCGCGAATATTTTCCAGATTGCAGCAGTTAATAGCTGCGACCGCATATTCACCATGTGATTTTTCTAATAATTTTGCCATTGGTACTATTTCCATAATATGTCCTCCCAATCAAGAAATTTTTTTGGTTTACGTACTGTTTTTCGATCTTTATTTGATTTGCTATCAACTCATCTATTTAGGTGTTCTGATAATTTCGCTGTCTGTGAAAATATCTTTTTCGTCAATACTTGTTGTTGAAAATTCTGAAATGACGGCTCCCTCAGGACCGGCCTGAAACCAATGTCTGGTGTCGGGGTAGATTGTATATTGCTGGCCCGGCTCCAGTTTTACTTCATGCCATACCGAATATGACCTCTCTCTGCCTTTTGGAGGAGCAGCTATCGGAGACTTTTCCGGTTCACCTTCAACGTATAGATAAACTTCACCCCACCTGCAGCGGAAGGTTTCTTCCTTACCAGGGCTATTGTCTACAGGGGGATGTCTGTGCTCGGGACATGTCTGGCCAGGTAACAGAACCATTTCCTTAGCACAGCATCTGCTTGTATTGATAAACGTAACTAATATCAGTCCTGTTCGTTCCAGATCATTCAATCCGAAATCAACTATTTCAATATTCTCTTTTTCGTCGTCTCGGAGCACGATGCCTGCCCTTTCATAGATTTCTAATGCCTTACTTTTTACTTCAGCAAATCGAGAGTTATTATTCATGATATTTTCTCTCCTATATCATAGAATCTAGATTATAAATATAAGATATAAATCATTGTCAGTATAGCATGTGACTATATCATATCGTAGTACACAACTTTACTATTTCTTGTCTTATGTTATAGTGATTTATGTATGAGCAGTTTGATTGGAACAGTACGATGATCACAATTTGTTCGGTTCCGGATGGGAGAAGGATAATAAATTCCTTCATGAAATATTATATGGCGCAATTTCCGGACATTTGCTATAATTGTTGGCAATAGAGGAAAGTATAACTGTACGGAGGTTTAAAAATGATAATAAAGGAAATTACAATAAAGAACCCTCAAGGGCTGCAGTCAAAATCAGCAGCATTATTTATTCAAAAGGCATCAAGCTATAAAGCGAATATATGGATAGAGAAGGCTGAAAGAAAAGCAAACGGCAAGAGCCTGCTTGGCGTGCTGTCGCTGGGAATAGGGCGCGATACGGTCATAACGCTATCTGCAGAGGGCGAGGATGAAGCGCAGGCAGCTTCTGAACTGGAAGGCTATTTACTTACGGACATGGGTGGTAATAACTAGGTCATGTTTGATATTCAGGAAGAACTCAAAAAACTGCCTGATAAACCGGGCGTTTATCTTATGAAGGATGAAACCGGCAATGTTATATATGTCGGTAAAGCCAGGGTGCTGAAAAACAGGGTTAGACAGTATTTTCAGACATCTGCGGCACATACTCCCAAGGTAACTGCAATGGTGGCGAGGATAAAAGAGTTTGAGTATATAGTCACCGATACAGAGCTTGAGGCGCTGATACTGGAATGTAACCTGATCAAGGACAAAAAGCCAAGATACAATATACTGCTCAAGGACGACAAATCATATCCATACATCAAGATCACCATGAATGAGGAGTATCCGCGCATCTTTATGACAAGGCGGGTCGACAAGGATGGAGCTCGTTACTTTGGTCCATATTCCAACGTTATTTCAGTCCGGGAAACAATTAGTCTGATAAAGAAGGTATTCCCGATACGCACCTGTAAACGGGTGCTGCCCAGAGACATCGGGAAGAGCAGGCCATGCCTGAATTACCACATCGGCCAGTGCCTCGGTCCCTGTTCAGGGAAGGTGGGGATAGACGAGTACCGTGCTGTTGTCCGTGATATTTGCTCTTTTCTGGATGGGAAGCAGGATGTGATCATAGCCAAGATAGAAAAGCAAATGCAGGAAGCGTCAGACAAGCTGGAATTCGAACGTGCCGCAGCCCTCAGGAACAAGCTGACAGGCCTCAGACACATCACTCAGGAGCAGAAGGTACTGTCAGTAGCGGGTATGGATCAGGACATAATAGGATTTGCGGCAGACAAAACAGATACCTGCGTCCAGATCTTTTTTATCAGGGGTGGAAAGCTCCTGGGCAGGGAGTTTTATATAATAGAAGGAACCGGTGAGGCTGAGCTCCAGGAAACAGCGCCGTCCTTCCTCAAGCAGTTTTATGGAACGGCGGATATTATCCCCTCTGAGATCATTATAGCAGTAGACTTTGAGGATAAGGACCTGGTGGAAGACTGGCTGAGCTCACGAAGAGGGACAAGAGTGCATGTGAAGGTTCCGCAGAGAGGCGAAAAGCTGCACATGGTGGAGATGGTGTCTGAAAACGCCAGGATCGAGCTCAAGCGATTCACTGAAAAAGCCTCACAGCCTGACGGAGTTCAGGAGGGACTGCGTGAAATGGCTGGTTTACTCGGGCTTGATGAAATCCCTCGAAGAATAGAGGCCTACGACATATCCAATACCGGTTCGTCTGAGATAGTTGCCTCCATGGTCGTATTCGAAGATGGGAAGGCGGCTAAAAAGGAATACAGGCGCTTCAAGGTACGGTCTGCCGAAATACAGAACGACTATGCCAGCATGCAGGAGGTCCTTTACCGGAGATTCAAGCATGCCGAAGCTGAGAGGCAGAAGGAGTCGGATAAGGCGAGGCAAATAGAGGATGCCGGAGGGTCTGATATGGCTGACGGGTCTGCGATTGCAAAGGAGGATACAAGCAGTGAAAAGAAGTTCAGCAGGCTTCCTGACCTGATAATGCTCGACGGAGGCCTGGGACATGTGAATGCAATCGGGAAGGTTTTTGATGAAATAGGAGTTACTGTGCCCCTGTGCGGCATGGTCAAGGACGACAGGCACAGAACCAGAGGCCTGGTGCTTTCGGACCGTGAGATCGATCTCACATCCAATCTGAATGTGCTGAGGTTTGTGACCTCCATACAGGATGAGGCTCATAGGTTCGCATTAGATTATAATAAGAAGCTTAGAGCAAAAAGATATTCAAAGTCCATACTTGATGAAGCAGAGGGTATCGGACCTAAACGAAAGAAAGCGCTGCTGAAGCATTTTGGCTCTGTGAGCCGTATGAGGCAGGCCGGCGTAGACGATCTGGAGGCGGTCGAGGGTATCAGCAGGCCTATGGCGGAAAAGCTATATGAATTTTTCAGATCGATCAGGTAATATCAGATTTGGGAGAACTGTCCCCATAGAAAGGAATTTCAGGCATGGCGGTTTATGCAATATCCGATCTGCATCTGGCTTGGAGTGTCGACAAGCCCATGGATGTATTCGGGGCCAGATGGGCCAATTATATGAGCAAGCTTGAGGAAAACTGGCGCTCCACAGTCACCGGGGATGACTATGTGATAGTACCGGGGGATATATCGTGGGCAACCTACCTGGAGCAGGCATATGAGGATTTCAGGTTCATACACGGGCTGCCGGGCAGGAAGATCATCTCAAAAGGCAACCATGACTATTGGTGGACTACAAAAAGCAAGCTGGATAAATTCCTCAATGAGAACGGTTTTGATTCAATCAGCTTTATGCATAACAACAGCTACTGTGCCCGGGGAGCTGTGATATGCGGCACCAGGGGATGGGAGATGCCGGGAGAGACCGGGTTTGGAGCCGAGGACGAAAAGATATATCGAAGAGAACTCCAGAGGCTTGAATTATCGCTGAAAAATGCCGGAGCGGCGGCGGGATCCCTTGATTCTCAAAGCAAAGGACGGATCATTGTCGCGCTGCATTATCCTCCGTTCAATTCAAAGGGTGAGTTTTCCGGCTTTATAGATATAATGAAGAAATATGAGGTGCAGCTCTGTATATACGGGCATCTTCATGGAGATGCTTGTAGAGACGCGATTGAAGGAATTTATGAGGGCATAAGCTTCAGGCTCGTTTCAGCCGACCACCTGGGTTTTGCTCCTGTTCTGCTGACATGACCGGTACATATGCCGGACGGGAAATATATCGTTTTTTTCATTAAAAAATGTTTTGTATTGGCTTTACAAAAATATTTTGTTATAATGTATGGGATAATCCAGGGGGTATGCAACCCCCATTAAATTTTATCAGATGCTGATAAATCTGAAATGATAGGAGAATGAAAACTGATGCAGGTGAAAGTAGAGAACGCAGGAAAGAATATTGTTCAACTCGAGATAGAGGTTGATGCGGAAAAATTTGAGCAGGGGCTGCAGAAATCCTTTGCAAAGAACGCAAAGAAGTTCAACATACCGGGTTTCAGGAGAGGCAAGGCTCCGAGGTATATGGTAGAGAAATTCTACGGTGATCAGGTATTATACGAAGACGCTATAAACGAGGTTTGCCCTGAAGCATACGATCAGGCAGTAGAGGAAAATGACATACACCCGGTGGACAGGCCGGAGATAGATATAAAGCAGATCGGAAAAGGCCAGGCTCTGATATTTACTGCAAGGGTAACTGTCAGACCTGAAGTTGAGCTTGGAGAGTATAAAGGAGTAGAAGTCAAAAAGGCGAGCGCCATGGTGACAGATGAGGATGTGGAGAAGGAGATCAGCAAGGAGCTTGATAAAAACTCAAGGCTCATTACGATCGAGGACAGGCCTGCAGCCTCAGGCGACACAGTAACTATTGATTTTGAAGGCTTTGTGGACGGTGTGGCATTTGAAGGCGGCAAGGGCAACGATTACAATCTTGTGCTTGGTTCGGGCACATTCATCCCGGGATTCGAGGACCAGCTGACAGGCGTTTCAAAGGGCGAAGAGAAGGATGTAAACGTTACCTTCCCTGAAGACTACAACAGCAAGGACCTTGCCGGCAAGCCAGCGCTCTTCAAGGTAACCGTCAAGGAGATAAAAGTAAAAGAGCTTCCCAAGCTCGACGACGAATTTGTTAAGGATATCAGCGAATTCAATACCATCGACGAATACAAGACCGATATAAGAAAGAACCTGCTGGATAAGGCTGAGCACGCCGCTCATCATGAGAATGAGGACAATGTGGTCGAAAAGGTAGTTGAAAATGCAAATGTGGATATTCCGGACGTTATGATAGAAAAGCATATAGACAATCTGGTGTATGATTTTGGCATGAGGCTTCGCTACCAGGGACTCGATCTCGAAAAATATCTCGAGATAATGGGTATGGATATGAATGCTTTCAGGGAACAATTCAAAAGCAGAGCACAGCAGGAAGTAAAGACCCAGCTTGTCATAGACAAGATCAGCAAGACCGAGGCTATTGTTCCGTCGGATGAAGATACCAGCAATGAGATAAGGAAAATGGCTGAAAATTACAAGCAGAGCGAGGAAGAATTCAGGCAACATTTACAGCCGGATGATATAGAATATATCAGAAGCACATTGGTAGCCAGGAAGACGGTTGATTTCCTTCTCGAAAATGCAAAGCTGATCTGATAAACAGTTTATTTTGTATTTTTTGTGGGAATCTATAATGAAGCCTAAACATTTTTTCTGTTTATGCCGTAAAATACTATAAAGGTTTTTGTCAGGAGGATTGTTATGAGTTTGGTACCCATAGTTGTTGAACAATCAAATAGAGGAGAACGTTCTTATGATATATTCTCCATGCTGCTCAAGGAAAGGATCATCATGCTCAGCGATGAAGTCAATGATGTTACTGCAAGCCTCGTAGTAGCACAGATGCTGTATCTTGATTCAGTGGATCCGGACAAGGACATACAGTTGTATATCAACAGTCCGGGAGGCTCGGTCACATCCGGTTTTGCGATATATGACACAATGCAGCATGTGAAGGCTGACGTCCAGACGATCTGTGTAGGTATGGCTGCAAGTATGGGCGCGTTTTTACTGGCTGCAGGCACCAAGGGCAAGCGTTTTGCACTTCTGAACAGCGAGATAATGATACACCAGCCTCTTGGAGGTACACAGGGGCAGGCAACGGATATAAAGATAAGAACTGAATGGCTGTTAAAAATAAAGAGCAGGATAAATAATATATTAAGTGAAAGGACCGGCCAGCCGTTGGAAAAGATAGAAAGAGACACCGAAAGGGATTTCTTCATGTCGGCTGAGGAGGCAAAGGCATACGGTCTGGTGGATGACATAATGATCAGAAAGAAATAGATGGGGTGGATTAATGTCCAGATATGATGAGAAGAAACAGTTAAAATGTTCCTTCTGCGGCAAAACTCAGGAGCAGGTCAAAAGGTTGGTCGCAGGCCCTGGAGTATACATTTGTGACGAATGCATAGAGCTTTGCTCTGAGATCATCGAGGAAGAATTCGATGAGACCAAGGCCGATGCCGAGCTTAATGATATACCCAAGCCAAAGGAAATCAAGGTGATACTGGATCAATATGTCATTGGTCAGGAAGCAGCAAAAAAATCACTGGCAGTCGCGGTTTACAATCACTATAAAAGAATCAATACCGACGTAAAATCCAGTGATGTCGAGATACAGAAAAGCAATATAGTAATGATCGGACCAACCGGTTCCGGCAAGACTTTGCTTGCACAGACGCTGGCAAGACTTCTCAACGTACCTTTTGCAATAGCAGATGCTACATCGCTCACTGAGGCCGGCTATGTGGGCGAGGATGTTGAAAACATACTGCTCAAGCTCATACAGGCTGCCGACTTCGATATAGAACGGGCCGAAAAAGGCATCATATACATCGATGAGATCGACAAGATCGCAAGGAAGTCCGAGAATCCCAGCATCACCAGGGATGTCAGCGGTGAAGGCGTTCAGCAGGCGCTGCTGAAAATACTTGAGGGCACCACGGCTTCGGTACCCCCCCAGGGCGGCAGGAAGCATCCTCATCAGGAGTTCATCCAGATAGATACCACAAACATCCTGTTCATATGCGGAGGAGCATTTGACGGTATTGAGAAGATCATAAAGAACAGGATCGGAACCAGGGCTATTGGGTTCGGAGCAAAAATTGAAAGCAGCAAGGAGCAGAATATCGGAGAAATACTCTCCCAGCTGCTGCCCCAGGATCTGCTCAAGTACGGGCTGATACCTGAATTTGTCGGAAGGCTCCCGGTCATAGTAACGCTGGGTTCTCTTGACAGGCAGGCTCTGGTGCAGATATTGACGGAGCCCAGGAATGCATTGGTCAAGCAGTATCAAAAGCTGTTTGAAATGGACGATACGCTGCTGGAATTTGAGCAGGGAGCGCTGGACGCCATCGCAGACAGGGCGCTGGTCCGTGAAACCGGGGCCAGAGGGCTCAGGGCCATTATAGAGGAGATCATGCTGGATGTGATGTATGATATACCGTCGGCGAACAACATTGAGAAATGTATCGTAACAAAGGATACCATCGATAGCAAGAAAGCGCCGGAGATGATCCTGAACGAGAACAAAAAGCCGCTAAAAAAGGCCGCTGGAAAAAAGTCAAGAGTCAAGAAGGAAACAGCATCATAAAAAACAAAAATAGAAAAGGCTGAAAATATCAGCCTTTTTTTTATGCGGATAAATTTATCTTTATAGTTAATAATATTTAATATCAAAAATCACTTAATCTGGGACAGAGCATTAGGAGGAGATGGAATGCTGACCAATACCTTTCTGATAATACAATTTTTCTTTTCAGTAATAATAGGGATTTATTTCTTGAATCTCTTAAAATCGCAGCAGGGCAACAAAAGCGCCATAGAAAAAGAGTCGCGGAAGGAATTGGAGAAGCTTCGCAGATTAAAAGAGATCAAGCTCACAGAGCCGCTGTCGGAAAAGACAAGGCCGGCGTCGTTGACCGATATAATCGGACAGGAGCAGGGCCTGAAAGCGCTAAGGGCAGCTCTGTGCGGTCCCAATCCGCAGCACGTGATAATATATGGCCCTCCCGGTATCGGAAAGACCGCTGCTGCCAGAGTCATCCTTGAAGAGGCAAAGCAAATGCCAATATCACCATTTCGGAGAGATTCCAAATTCGTTGAGGTGGACGCTACGATCCTGAGATTTGATGAACGTGGCATTGCCGATCCATTGATAGGCTCAGTGCACGATCCAATTTATCAGGGAGCCGGCGCATACGGAGTTGCAGGAATTCCGCAGCCAAAGCCCGGTGCTGTGACAAAGGCGCACGGGGGCATACTGTTTATCGATGAAATAGGCGAGCTGCATCCGATACAGATGAACAAACTGCTCAAGGTATTAGAAGACAGGAAGGTGATACTTGAGAGCGCATACTACAGCACTGAGGACGCAAATGTACCGGCACACATACATGAGATATTCCAAAAAGGCCTGCCCGCCGATTTCAGGCTTGTAGGCGCCACTACAAGAACTTCTGACGAGCTTCCGCCGGCGCTTCGCTCAAGATGCGTAGAGATATATTTTAGACCGCTGAAGGCCGACGAGATCGCTGTAATTGCCAGAAATGCGGCAATAAGGGGTGGCTTCAAAATGGAGGATGGCTCCGAGGAGCTTATCGCCAAATATGCACAGAACGGCAGGGATGCTGTGAATATAATACAAATAGCAGGTGGGGTGATTCAGGTAGAGGGCAGGACCATCATCACTCGCAAGGACATAGAATGGGTCGTGGAATTCGGCCACTACAGCCCCAGGATCGAGAAGAAGGTATCGGCCCAGGAGATGCAGATCGGTTGTGTCAACGGACTTGCTGTGTTCGGGAATTCAACGGGGATCGTTATAGACATTGAGGTTTCAGCAATGAAAGCAGTCTCCGGCAAGGGAGTGATAAAGGTCACGGGTATTGTCGAAGAGGAGGAGATGGAAGGAAAGGGTCACAAGTTCAAGAGATCAAGCTCTGCAAAGGCTTCTGTTGAAAATGTTTTGACAGTTTTAAAGAAGTTCCTGAACGTAGACACAAAGGAGTATGATATACACCTGAATTTCCCCGGAGGTATACCAATTGACGGACCATCTGCCGGTATAGCAATTGCGGCTGCAGTCTATTCTGCGATAATGAACCTGCCTGTGAACAACGACATCGCCATGACCGGCGAGATTTCAATCAGGGGCAAGGTAAAGCCTGTAGGCGGTGTGTCAGAGAAGGTCGAGGCGGCAAAGCTCGCGGGCATCAACAAGGTCCTCATACCGAAGGAAAACTGGCAGGAAACGTTTGAGAATATCGGCATTGAAGTGATACCGGTGGACGATATCGAAGAGGTTATTGATCATACCTTCCATCATGAAGTGATAAAGCAGGATGAGGATATACCAGTACAGAAGCCTGCCGTGCCGGTCCTCGCCGCATCACCTGCAATTGACAAGGGCTTCTGATAAAACAGACATAAAACTTCTGAAAGAGTATATATCTACAGTAAAGGCATTGCGCTTTTACTGTTTTTTATGTACTTAGACCTGCATATATGTTATTATAGGGACGGTTCTCTCTTTAGGGGACAGTTCTGTGTACAGTCATAGTGAAGCTGATGATTTCTGGTCAACTGGAGGGTTTGGAATGAGTTTGCTGGAGGCTTTTATTTATGGAGTTTTGCAGGGACTGGGCGAGTTCCTGCCGATATCGAGCACTGCGCATATTACGCTGGCTCCATGGTTTTTCGGCTGGAGGGATCCAGGACTTGCGTTTGATGTAGCGCTGCATTTGGGAACACTGGCGGCTGTGATCTTTTTCTTCTGGAAGGATTGGATCAAGCTGATAAAAGCAGGCCTGACAGACGTAAAGTCAAATGACGGCAGGCTTTTCTGGTACCTGGTGTTGGCATGTATACCCGGAGGCATACTGGGACTGCTCTTTGAGGAGCATATAGAGACCACGTTCAGAAATCCTCTTATAATAGGCATAATGTTCATAGTCATGGGCGTAGTGATCTATGCTGCGGACAAATACTCCAGATCCGAGGTCTCTCTTAAGGACATCGGTCTGAAAAGGAGCTTTCTGATAGGAGTTTCACAGGCTCTTGCAATGATTCCCGGTGTTTCCCGTTCAGGAATAACCATGGCTGCCGGAAGAGCCATGAAGATAACCAGGGGAGATGCCGCAAGATTTACGTTTTTACTTTCAACACCGTTTATTTTCCTGAGCGGCGTATATAAAGCCAAGGATCTGATCAGTCTGCCTATCGAACCCTTGCCGTTCGTTCTGGCTATTCTGACTTCCGCTGTAGTTGGTGTACTGAGCATAAAATTCCTGCTGGACTACCTTAAAAAGAGGGGCTTTGGAATATTTGCAGTATATAGGATAATACTGGGCATTATTGTCATAGCAACATATTTTCTCAGATAATTCGCAGAAGCATTAATAGGACAAAAGTCCCAGCCGATAGGACCATCGTCCTTGCAGGCAGGACCGCAGTCCCGGTCAAATTTGGGAATCTGGAACTATTTAGTATCAATAGTTCCTTTGATATAATTTGTATGAACATTAGCGTTTCTCCTAATAAGGGGCATGGAGTCCAACTCCATGTTTTTTTTTGCGCCTGACTCAGGTCTGGCGCCTTGTAAATTTGACATGTTTGGGCTATCATACTATTATGCCGTGCATTTTTAGGGAAAAGCATGTAGATCGCAGAGAGCAGGTGTTTTCATTGATAGACAGGAATTCAGGAGATATTGCCATACTGGCTGTAGAGACAAGCTGTGATGAAACATCGGCGGCTGTTGTAGTAAATGGCAGACAGATAAAGTCGAATATCATATCTTCGCAAATCGACATCCATAAAAAATTTGGGGGAGTTGTCCCTGAAATAGCTTCACGCAAGCATGTTGAGCTGGTCATGCCTGTCATCAGCCAGGCCCTTGAGGAAGCATCGATGGAGCTGGAACAGGTGGATGCAATAGCGGTGACATATGGTCCCGGGCTTGTAGGTGCGCTGCTGGTCGGATTATCAGCTGCAAAGGGGCTGGCTTTTGCATTAGGAAAGCCTCTTATAGGAGTCCACCACATCGAGGGGCACATCGCAGCAAATTATCTGGAGAATGATGTGCTGAAGCCTCCTTTCATATGTCTTGTAGCATCGGGCGGCCACAGTCATATTGTGCATGTGGCGGATTATAGCAGCTTCAGGGTCGTAGGCCGGACGCGGGATGATGCAGCAGGGGAAGCCTTCGATAAAATTGCCAGGGCGCTGGGGCTCGGATATCCGGGAGGTCCTCTGATAGATGCCGAGGCTAAAAAGGGTGATCCCAGAGCTGTAGATTTTCC
>JAEZCA010000061.1 GCA_023412665.1 Bacillota bacterium | reverse complement strand
CCTCGTTATAACGCATCATTCATCTGTTGCCTCGTTATATCGTCCACTGGTTGTTTATCAGGCCTGTCAGCTTCCAACTGCCATTGTTCTGCTGAAATACCAGTCTGAGACTTCTCCAATCCAATCCCCCATACTGGGGATCGAATCCCGGATAGTAGTACTCGACAATGATTGCGCCCTTGTATACTTCAAATTGGTTCTCCAGCATGTTTCCAAAGCTCAGGACCTCATTATATCCAATCTGCGGAGCATTTACATAGTCCGCGGGATATATGAATTTTTCATAGTACTCGCCGGGAGTCAACCTGATTTCTTCTCCCGAACCATCATAATAACCCCAAAGATAGACATTTGCATCATTCAGGAAGTTCTTTATTTCATTTTTAGTAAAGACCAAATCACTCTCAACAGTTACAAATGTGTATGGAGTGAACCTTACACCCAATTCCGGGTGTGTATACTCTGACACTGTATCGAAATCTTTGTCTGCTATTGCACGGACAACAAGGCCAGCAGTTTCACCGATGATTTCTTTAGCATCTTCCGGTGCAATGATACCATCCTCAGCTCCATCCGCGTCTCCATCCTGCTGACTGCTCCCGTCAGGTACCTTCACGCCACTTTCTTCAGTGCCTTCTGACGGCTGCGGACTACCTTCACCGGTATTGTCAGGCGTTTGGGCACTGTCTCCTGCTTTGTCTCCGGAAGGCTGCGGACTGCCTTCGCCGGTATTGTCAGGCGTTTGGGCACTGTCTCCTGCTTTGTCTCCGTAAGGCTGTTGACTGACCTCGCCGGTTTTGTCAGATGCAGCAATCGACCCGTCCGGCTTCGGCTCCTGCTTGTTTCTCACTACTACAGAAAATGCGATAACTGATACAGAAACCAATATTACAGATAATGCAATAATCACTGCTGACTTTATCTTCAAGCGGCAGCCCACCTTTACTCATTTTGTATAAATACATCTAAATATTATCCTGCATTACTGCAAAATACAATAGCCAAACATATACAGATAGAAGCAGAGGGCACTACTCACTTTTTCAACTTTTGTACGGTGTTTTTTAGGAAAATTTCTCATTTTTATTGTCTATTGTCTATGAAATTGGTCTTCTATTTATTAAGAAAGGTCTTTCTGAACGTATTTTTGTTCAAAAGCTGCAAAAACGAGTAGTCTCATATGGGTTTTCCGCATAATCAAAATACTTTTCAGAAAGTCTGCCTTGCTAATTACTCAAGCCGAATCTTCAACAGCTTATACACATTAAGCAAGATTGCTATCAGCATGATAACAATGAGCGGTATTAGCAGCTTAATGTCAAACACTTCACTCGTCATGAGTTTGAATCCCCACGTAGCAGGTAGTACCTTCCCGACATATTCCAGCACAGTCGGGAGCATGCTTACAGGAAACAATTGCTGACAGGGCTTCATTCAGCTTTGTGATGTTCTCTCTGAGTATTTGTGCCTGTTCTCCTAAAATACTCAAAACCTCTTCCGGGGTATCCAGATGCATTAAACGGTTTTTTATATCCTCAAGAGAAAATCCAAGGTATTTTAGCGACATGATCTGATGAAGCTTCACCATATCCTTGTATGTATATAATCTCCTGCCGCCTTCACTTAGCGCCGCAGGCTTCAACAGGTTTTCCTTGTCATAGTATTGCAGTGTACGAACGGTAGTGCCCATTTTCTGAGCAAGCTCACCCACCGACATAAGCTTTTTTTTGCATAGTAATTCCCCCCTGCTTAAGTTTACTATATGACGTAACGTAATAAGCAAGTATGTTTTGAGGAAGCTGAGGGACTGCCCATTTGCTCACTAACAGCTGGTTAGATCAAATGAACCGTCCCCCTGCTTGTATAGAGACCCCTTGCTTCCGCTTTCTATAGAAAGGCGACATCAATATACAGCTTTTTCCCAGAGAATGTCTCGTAAGCTTTTTTATCATGCTCAAAATCGACGATATAGCAGCGGCTGTCATATCGGATGTGTCTGGTTTTATCAAAATATAATCTGAGAGGATGGCTTTCATGTAACCCAATCATTATAAAATCGAATTCCCTTGCGTCCTGCCTCATGAACTGCCATAGCCTGTGTGCCAGGGCGGTGTCATCGTTCTCTGCCCACAAACCTGCGCATGCGCAGTTGGCGGCTTCATTGATCCGCGGAAATGATGGGTATCCCAGCAGCCTTGTGGGCAGCTTGCTTATCAGCCTATATATACTGCTATAGTTTTTTACTACATACTGCTTATAATGCTGTTGATTTAGAACATAACCGCATGCATGCAAGGTTCCATCTTCGAATAAGCCATAGTAGACAGCATTCTCCAGGTCATATGACGATATGCTTTCCAGGGATAAATCTGCCCCCTGAGCCTGCCTGGCGAAGAAAGCCTCCACCTCATTTCTGCAGCATCGCCTGCCAATGTATTGAGTTTGGGTTTTTGAACCACGGCATGAAATACTTCCGCTGCCAAAAGGCTTGATCCCCGATTTGCAGAAATAAACCCGATAATCTCCCAAATACTCATATAAGGGCATGAGCTTTCTTGGCTTTTCCAGCATCTTCTGTACTGCAGTATTTTCCTGTAAGATGGTAGTAAAATAAAAGTCTACATAATCTTTAGTATACTCATACAGTTTCTGATAAGCGTAAGAAATAAAAAATACCTTTTTCCTATATTCCGGCATTAGCTTGAGACCGGTTAAATACCCCATGTTCATGATTTTATTATCTTTGAATACTTTTTTGATAATACAGGCGCCAAACCCGGCCACCTTGTCTGTCTGCCTGTCTTTGAGCATCAGAATGACTGTTTTTTCCCCTTCCCGCTCAAACGAAGCGATAGGGTTTGGATCCCTTAAATATTGTACAGCAATCCCCCCGTCAAATTCTCCACTGTCATAAATCACCTTTATATCGGGCCAGTCGCTGTGCTCCGCAAGAAAAAGCTCAAACTTGTCATTTGGGAAGTTCATCCAGATTCCTCCCAACAGGCACATTCATTTTTTCATCAACCTCTCCGCCGATACTCAGATTCATAGCCCAGAACAAAAACCACAGCAGCGGACTTGTCCTTCCCATAGCAGAAAACCCTCTTCGAAGTATGTTTTTACCGTTGGAAAACTCCTTCCTGGCGTCCCGGCAAAGCTGGCTGAGCCTTTCCGGAGACATGTTCTTCGGCTTGAATGCCAGTTCGCCGTAGTTGTAATCCTCTGCAAGCCACCATTTCTCTGCCAGCAGTCTGTTCTCCTGCTTCAGGCGCTCATACAGACCGGTTCCCGGGAAAGGCAGCAGATGGTTGAAGGCGGCGGTATAGAACCTGTGTTTTTCTGAAAAATGCAGTGCATTTTCTATAGTTTGCTCTGTGTCATAATCATACCCGAATATAAAGGTCGCATAAATACCTATTCCCGCTGCATGGATGCGCTTAACCAGCTCATCTCTTTGCTTTATATTCAGATTTACTGCCTTTCTCATCTGTTTCAGGTTTTCCTCTTCAAGGCTTTCAAAACCTATCAAAATGATTTCGCAGCCGCTTTCCTTCATGGCCTTCAGCAGCGCCTCATCCTTTGCCATGCTGAGGGTGCCCTGTCCCGCCCACTTAATCTTTAGCGGCTTGATTTTTTCAAAAAGCTCCATTGCATTCTTCTTATCCGCTATGAGATTGTCATCCACAAGAAAATGATATTTATGTTCAGAGCCTTGAATGTCATTCAAAATGTGCTCGTGGGGACGGGCATGATATCTGCAGCTGTAATAGCCTGCTATGGAGCAAAAATCGCAATGGTTGCAGCAGCCTCTGCCTGTCTCGATCAATGAAACCGGCAGATATTTCTTCCCGGTAAAAATAGACTTGTCAGGTATAATGGGGCTATAGGCGGTTTTTCCGGAGTAGCACTTTTTCAGCTCTCCCCCTTTAAAATCATTCAGCATGCTATCCCATACTGCTTCAGCATTGCCTGTTATGATTGAATCCGCATGCAGTATTGCCTCCTCAGGCACCAATGTGGCATGATAGCCGCCAAGAACCACCTTTGCTCCCCTTTCCCTGAAGGCTTTGCTAATCGCATAGCTTCTGGCTGCTGTATAGGTTTCGACAACTATAGCCACAAGATCCGTTGGTTCATCATAATTTATAAGCTCTACCCTGTCATCATAAAAAGCCGTCTCCACATCATCAGGTGTCAGGCTCTTAAGCACAGCAATCGTCAAAGGCTCCATTTTCCACGTGCCTATATATTTCTGTCCCGGCTTTTTTCCTATTGCCGGCAATATGAATGTCAGCTTCATTACATATCTCCTCGTATGACACATCAGTAAAATTTATGGCCGACCTGCACCGTCAAGTGTTTTTTGTCTTCTATCGCCAGCATTTATCGGCACCTGTAATATCGTCAGCTTATGATGGCGCCGGTAATATCGTCAGCTTTTATCGGCATCGGTATCATTTCAACCCGAAGAAGCAAATCTGACTGCAGCCGGAACCGGAATATCCGAGTTGTCGCACATAATGTCCCTGGTAAAGTGCTGAAATTTATCCGCATATTTCCTATATCCCATATTCAGTGGAATCGACAGCCAAGGGCTGTGTCTAAAGGGTGTAAGTCTTTTAGCAATATCCTTTGTACTGTAGATGTGCTTCCATGCCCATACGATTCCCTCTTCCAGCTCATCTACACTCATTTTGGCAGGCTTGAACACACAGTGCTCAACATCGTACATTGCCCAGCTGTGTTCTGTGATCCGTCCTGCTTTATCTAACTCTCTGTAAAGCTGAGTATTGGGAAAGGGAGTAAGAATACTGAATCTGGGCAGATCTATCTTTATTTTTATTACCATCTCTGCGGTTTTCTCAAAAACAGACCTGTCCTCATCATCTCCCCCAAAGGCAAAGCACCCCTGCACCAGGATACCATGGGCATGGAGCTTTTTCATCAGCTCGCCATAGCTCTCGACATGGTTTACTCCTTTATTGATATATTTCTGAGATGACTGCCATATTGATTCAAATCCTATAAGAAGCCCTTTGCAGCCACTCTTTTCAAATACGCTTATCAGCTCCTCGTCGATCCCAATATGTGAGGTAACAAGCCCAAGCCAAATGATTTTCAGCGGGATCAGTGCCGTAAAAAGCTTTATTGCATATGCTCTGTCCGTAATCAGATTCACATCGGGAAAAACTACGATTTTTGCATTAAGAGCTTCGATTTCCCTAACAACCTCTTCAACTGGGCGTTTGTGGACTGTACTGCCAAAAGCTGCAGGATAGGCGCAGAAGGTGCAAGGATAGCTGCAGCCCCTCACAGCCTCTACTGTATTGATCGTTATATAACCCTTCCTGTTAAGGAGATCTCTTCTCGGAATCGGTCTGCCGGCTATTGAATAATTGCAATCCTGATGATAAAAAGGCTTCAGCGCTCCCTTTGCAAAGTCCCTGAGCATCTGCGGGAAGGTAAATTCCGAAAATCCGGTCATAACAACATCAGCATGGCCGGCAGCCTCCTGCGGCATCAGAGTAGGGTGTACTCCCCCAAGCACCACCTTTATGCCCCTGCTGCGGAAGTAGTCCGCATAGGCATAGCACCTGGGGGCTGTGCCTGTAATGCAGGTAATCCCAATTATATCCGCCTCAAGATTCAAGGGGATATTTCCTACAGTCTCATCGTAAATGACCACCTCTGCATTAAGCTCCTCAGGTACAAGTGCAGCCAGCGTAGTTAATGTCAGCGGCGCATAATGTAGAGATTTTCCAAAGCTTCCGTTGTATCTGTGCATTGCTCCTGCCGGAGCCAATAATGCTATTCTCATTTGAATTTACCTGCCTTTACAGTTTTATGTCAGCGTTTTGCTCACTGCCAAACCGCTCCCCGTCTGATCATTTATTCAACTTAGGGTCGCCTAATCGCTCCGACTGCTCAAAATTTCAGGTTTAGGCCACTATTTCCCAGTTAAGGATTAACATATTCCGATATTTACCATATTACGTAATCTATTTGTGGTCAAATTTCATGAATATTTCCCAAAAAGTGCCCTAAACTTGCATTTTTGAGCAATGCACCATTCATCAATTGCTACAGTGAACCTGATAATTCGAGCGTTCGTGTTAATAGCAGCCGAATTGCTTGAATAGCTTGAATTGCTTATTTTGTTGCTTGATCTGCCAAATATCCTTTAAAATACCTGTCCCAGTCATCTCTTGCCGAAAGCCATGCAGGCTTGATATCTCCGAGCTTCTGGCCCACAGCCAGGCAGCCCTCCACATATTCCTTCTTCGGATCACCTGTCAGCGCAAAAATCTGCAGTTCCTTCAGCTGACCCAGCTTTCTGCAGTAATCATAATGAAAGCTCTCTCTCAAAGCCTTGTCCACCTCTTCACCGGATGGAAGTCTATCTCTTTTTATATATAAAACATAACGGTCCTTCCGGGGAGCAACCATATAAAATTCGGCTCCCGGGACAAGCCTCTCCACTGTCTCCCTGACAAAGGCCTCATGAAGCTTCTCACCGAACCTGTCGCTGATCCTGTCATTCTTTCCCGTAAAAACCAGCAGCGGCAGACTCTGTCTCCACCCGACCACCTTAACTATATCATATGTACGGTAACGATAAAAACCCCCGCCTGTGGTCACTACAACTTCATATTCCTTTCCTGTTTCAAGTTCGCTGACAAGATGGATTTGATTCTCATTGAAATCAATGAACTCAAAAAAGTGTGAGTAAACACTAAGGATCCCTCCCCTTTCACCAGCAAAAGGAAATGTAACAAAGCTTTCAGTAGACAGCAATCCTTTGGGCTGAACTATACAGTTTGGAAACAGTTCTCTCACTTTATCAGCATAAGTAGCCGCATAGGCATCGCACCAGCAGCTTATGACCCTCAGCTCCGGCCATATTTTGCAGTAATCCTTGCTGTACACGGCCTGCCGGATCTCCTCACGCCTGCTTCGGCTTAATTCATTAAGCAGCCGTTCCTTATGCTCCTCTAAATAATCCAATAGTAGAAGCAGATAAGTGGGATTCCATACTGAAATCAATGTCAGCTCCCTTGTTTTTAGCAGTTCTGCAACCGTTCTGGTATAAAACCTTTCCATATCAGTTTCTTTTGCAATATCTCCGGGACGTGCAAACACCCTGTCCATCAGATATTTCTCCAGCGTGCCGAAATAGTCGGCATCCTCCTCAAAGCCAATAGGTATACTGCTTTTGGTATATTGCTTTCCGCCGGCCGCCGGCGTGATGGACCAGTAGCTCTTTCCCCACTTGATTTCTGGATATGAAGTATACAAGTCATAAATCCATGGCTTTATTCCCTTCTGGAACTCTTCCTTCAGCGATTTTGTATAAGGGATTAGCTTGGACGCTTTTGTTGAACCGCTTGTTGGCTCAAAGGTGATTATTTTCTCCATCGTCAGAAGGCCCTCTTCCTTCTCCGACAATTGCTCTATATAAGGCCTGTAGGTTTCATAATCAGACAGCGGCACCTTTTCTTGATAGGCTTTTATGCTGTCTATATCAGTAAAGCCATACTTCCTTCCATATACTGTTTCCATATTTTTTGACAGGATCTCCTTCAGCCTTTCCTCCTGCACCTCGACTGCAGAAGCTACAGCGGCAAACCTCTTGTAGTCTGCCTTGTAAAGCCGGCAGCACAATGTATTGACAAGGTAATAGAATAAAGTTTTTGGGCTTTTCATAATAACACCGGCCTTTAGTAATAACAAAAGTAACATCAATCACACTTGGAGCAGAAATAAGCTGAATCCGGTTACTCAAACAACAACTTCTGCATTCTGGCAGACAGATTGGATTTGCTGAGCTTCGTGACGCATACCAGATCGTATCCCTTTATGTAGCCTGGATTTTTTTCTACGAAGAAGGCGATATCTTTATCCTTCAGCCGCTCCTTGCTTACATCCGCCACATTTTCCTTCAGCTTGTCCTTGACTCCCCTGTAGCAAAGAACTCCTGTCCCTTCATCGTATTCCTCCGGACTGTAAAATCTGCCGAAGGCATCAATTATCTCCTTGATTTTCCCGGGAGTTTTCTCTCTGTAATTGGGATAAAATGTGTTGTAAAAGGTCGGCAGTATCCTGTACGTCTTGTAACCCTTACAGATCAGAAACCAGTAAAAGTCACCATACTTCTCCTCATATTTAAAAAAGGACCTTGCGAAGATCTTGAAAAGCTCCGCACTCCCCCAATAGTCCTTGTGAATGATCGTATCTCCGGAGAAAACTCCATGGATCAGACTGTCACCCAGCGGTATATGTATGATCTGCTGTGTGGAAAACCCGCGTATTACGCCCTCATCATCCCGCAATACAATTACATAATCCTTTTTACATAAATCGTCCATGAAGTTTTTACGCGTCATGTTGTCATAGAATGTATCCATCAGCTCATACATCGTATCTATATCTTCGGCGCTTAGAGCCCGAACTTCCTCCAAGCTTCCCGTTAACTTTACCATTGTTTAGTCCCTCCATGAAATCAAAATGCATTCTCAACTTTATCTTTCCTCTTTGCATCCGATAGTCCGAATCGCATCCCCTGCTTCTTGAATACTTCCTTCCTGAAAAGCGGATTGTATACAAGGTATGTAAAGAAGCGGTACAGACTGCGCATGTTGGTTCTTGGCTCCAATGCCCTTTTAAAGATTGACCAGGGTGAATTAAATGCCTTCCTGCACCAGAAGGATACCTCCGTCAGCTCCTCGGGTGACATGTTCCTGGGGACAAGAGCAGCATGATTAAACCGGTATTCCTCGTGGAGCCACCACTTGCCTTCATAAAGAAGCCGCCCTTCCTTTTCCAGCTTTTTATACAATGGCGTATCTGGATAGGGCATGAGTATATTGAATGCTGCAAAGCAGAATTTGTTCCTGATGGCAAACCGACAGGTTTCGATGATGCTTTCCTTAGTATCTCCGTCATAACCGAGGGTAAAGGCCGCCCAGGTCTGCAGCCCCCATTCTCTAAGCTCCCTTATCTCTTTTTCATAGTGGTCCAGCGCCTTCCTCCTGTTTGCTCCCTTTGCCGCAGCCTCCAGATTCTCCTCATTAATCGATTCAAACCCGATGACCAGCCCCAGACACCCGCTCTTTACCATTAGCTCCATCAACTCTTTATCCTCAAGCATATCCATGCCTCCCTGGCTGACCCACTTTACCTTCAAGGGAATGAGTGCCCGAAAAAGCTCCTTGGCTTTATCGAAATTTGAAACTATATTATCATCCACGAAAAACAATAGCTTACGCTTCTGGCTCCTGATCTCCTCAACTACCTCGCTGATCTCCCTGCAGTAGTGCTTCCCCTTGAAATATGTGCTGGAAGCGCAGAAATTGCAGTGATATCTGCAGCCCCTTGAAAACTGCAGCAGGGTTATCGGCAAATAGCCCTTCCCCTCAAAAATATCCCTTCTGGTGATAACTCCCTTCTGAGGCACCACAGGCTGTTCCGCTCTGTACTCGCGCTTCAGCTCATGCCGTGAAAAATCCTGCAGCATCTCCTGCCATACGGCTTCCGCATCTCCGATAATGACAGCATCCGCATGCTCCTTTACCTCTTCAGGCATCAGCATCACATGCATGCCTCCCATTACAATAGGCACGCCCCTTCTTCGGTATTCCCCGCTGATCTCATAGGCCCGCCTTGCCGTAAAGGTCTCGACTGTAATGGCCACCAAGTCGGCAGGCTCATCATATGGTATATCCTCCATACGGTCGTCATACATCACTACTTCAATATCCTTTGGAGTCAGAGCTGCCAGGATACCCAACTGCAAAGGCTCCATACGGCCCTCGTCAACGTACAGACTGTGCTCTCTCCTGCCTATATTGGGTTTTATCAAAACCAGCTTCATTTGTCGTATCTCCTAAAAGTCTGCCTTGTTTTCTGTGTATCTCTCTATTTGAAATGATGTTAAGCGCCATGAACAGAAAAAAGCTATAGGGTCTCAGGTGGATGCCGCCTGAAAATAAACGCTTCAATATGCTTCTTGCTCCATAAAATCTGTAACGGACCGATTTGCAGCCTTCCTTCAGTTCCTCGGGTGAAAGCTGTTTAGGATGGTAGGCTGTGTCCCCATAGTGGTAGACCTCACTCAGCCACCATTTATCATAGATCAGCCGACCCTCCTGCTCAAGTCTTTTATACAGAGGTGTTCCCGGCATTGGTATCAGCGGATTGAAATTTGCAACAGTAAAGTTGTTCTTCATCGCAAAGCTTAAAACTTCAATAAAGCTCTCCGCAGTATCCTCATCATAGCCCAGTACAAAGGTTGCGTATATAAGCATACCATGCCTGTAAATATTCGCCACGGCTCTGTCATACTCACCAATGGCCAGATTTGCGGATTTGTTCATCCTCTCAAGGTTTTTCCTGTTAAGTGATTCAAAGCCCATCAGTACCATCAGACAGCCACTTTCCTTCATATGTGCCAGGAGCTTGTTATTTAGCGCTGCATCCATGCTGATTTGGCAAGCCCACTTTTTTTTCAGGGGCTTCAATGCCTTACACAGACTTATAGCCGCCTCTTCATCTACGAATAGATTATCATCTATAAAAAATATGATCTTCTCCTTTGCCGCCTTTATCTCATCTACTACGCGGCTTATTTCCGCTTGACGGACCTTTCCGGGATACATGGCCTTTATTGAGCAGAAATCGCAGCCGAACCTGCACCCCCGGGAAAATTGGGCCAATCCAAGCCGTTGGTACCTCTTCCCCTTGAAGGAGAGATGATTCATATCCACAGGTGCGAAATCAGAAGTCCGGTCCGAAACATATTCAGGCTTGACCTGGCCATTTAGCACATCCTCTATGAATCTTGGCCAGGTATCCTCTGCATCTCCTACAATAACCACATCCCCGTAAGCCCCGGCCTCTTCCTTGAGAAGGCTGGCATGAAAGCCTCCCAGGACAATGATATTGTCCTTCTTTTTATATTTTTTCGCTAATTGATATGCCCTCTTCGCCGAAAAGGTATCAAAAGATAGCGCTATGATATCTGAGGTCAGTACATGCGGCAATTTTTCAACGCGGTCATCAAGAAATTCCAATTCTATCCCATCAGGAGTCAGATTGGCCAATATGGGGAAAATAAGAGGTTTAAGAGCGTCATGGCACTTGCCCTCGAACATGCTCACCTTTATTACTGTTATCTTCATGCTTTACCTCCCTCAGTCTTTACCCCTTGGATAGGTAAAAGCTTAAACCCAATATTTACTCCCAATAAAACACTTTTCTCCGCTATTGTTTTATTAGGTGACCCCCAAACCCTGCCCAGTATATTTTTCAGTGTAAAGGTTTCCTTCCACACCTTCCTGTATATCTCCTCAAGACGCCCCGGAGTCATATTTGCAGGCTGAAACACGGCACGGTGCTGTGTATACATGGACCAATCCCTTGTAATTATGCGTCCCTGCCTGTCAAGATCCTTGAAAAGCTCAGAGCCCGGTACAGGTGTCAATATAGCAAACCGTGTAAGATCCAGGTGCATATATTTTACCTTCTCCGGAATGGATAAAAGCTCTTCCTCGGTATCGTTGTCAAAGCCTAACACAAAGCATCCATTCACGGATATATCATAATTATGCATCCGTTCTACGATCTCCTTATACCTTTCCGTGTTGGAAAACTTTTTTCTGACACCCCTTAACGATTGCTCGCTCAAGGATTCAAAGCCTATCAGCACCCCGCTGCAGCCAGCTCTTTGAGCAGCACTGAGAAGTTCGTCATCAAAGGCTACATCAGCAGTAGCATTGGTAGCCCACCTTACCTTCAGCTTCTCTAGTTCCTTCATAAGCTCAAGAGCATATTCCCTTGGCTTGAAAAAATTTGGATCGAAAAAAATTAGTTTATTAGTATGAAGCCCTTTTATCTCCTGGACTACATCACATATAGGTCTTGGATTGCTAAGCCACATCCTGCTTATGGCACAGAATTTACACCTGTTATTGCAGCCCCTGTCCGCTATTATTGTCGGAATATTTAAATATTTTGTGGGACTGACCTTATTACGAGCTGGAATCTTTAAATTACAGGCATCATGCATTGGGTTGTCATAAAGCCGCTTCGGGCTTCCATTTACAAAATCATAAAAAAACTGGGGCAAGCTGATCTCGGCCGGTCCTACAATGACTGTATCCCCATGCTCCAGTGCCTCCTCCGGCATAAAGGTCGCATGGTAGCCCCCCAGAAGGATATGTGCCCCACGCTCCCTGAACACCTTTGCATGAGTGTATGCCTGAATGCTTGACGAGGTATCAAAGCTGATTGCCACAATGTCGTATTTTCTATCATATTTTACTCTTTGAGACATTTCGTCGCAGACTTCGATCTCTATACATAAATCCCCCGGAACCAGAGAGACAAGTGTAGGCAGTGTAAGGGAAGGATAACTTAACAAATTTGAAAATCTGCTTCTATAGCTAAGATCATTTTTATTCCATGAATGGATAAATAACACTCTCATTTTGTTCACCTTTAATTTACCGCCTTAAAGATAAAAAAGATACCATTAGATTAGGTATCTTCTTTTATCTATATTATCAGATTCTTTTTATGTAATCTACTACCACTCAAACTAACCCGGACATTGTTTTTCCCTTTTCAAAACAGAAATCACACTTGGTACCCATTTGCAAGTCACGTTAAAAATAACAGCAGTACAAATTCTAAGTGCAAAAAGATTGTCAAGTAATTTATGGTATAATATGCATATATTGCAGAATGCAGGAGGCTGGACATGGGGATACAGTATTTTGAAAATCAGAGGACATTCAAGCTGGACGCTGGCAAAACGTCATATATCATCGGAATCGTTGACGAAGAACAATTCCTGGGGCATGTATACTTTGGAAGGCGGCTCAGCGATGAAAGCATCCCTGCTGAAAGCCTTATGCGGATAAATGAGAGACCTTTTGTTCCCTCAGGCAACAACCGGGACAGGATCACATTCTACGACTCTTTTCAATCGGAGTATCCGACTCACGGGCTTGGGGACTATCGCGAGACATGTCTGGAGCTCCTTGATAACAACGGGCACCTAGCATGCAAGCTGCAATACGCCTCCCACAATATTTTCAAGGGCAAGCGGCCGCTGGATGGGCTTCCTGCTACCTTCGGAAATGACGGAGACTGTACGACACTTGAAATCCTCTGCACAGACAATGTTCTGGGGCTTGAGGCGGTGCTGGTCTATACTGCTTTTGAACATCTAGACGTCATAACACGGAGCATAAGGCTGTCCAACAAAGGCTCAGACCCAATAAGCCTGGAAAAGGTCCTATCCTGCTGTGTAGAGCTTGATGGAACTAACTTCGATATCATTTCCCTGCATGGATCCTGGGGAAGGGAAAGACATGTCCAAAGGCAGTCCGCTGGGCTGGGCAAAAAAGTGTTCTCCTCCGGCCGTGGGGAATCAAGTCATCAGTGCAACCCATTCGTCGCATTAGCGGAGTCAGGCGCAACAGAAGATTTCGGAGAGGTTTACGGCTTCAATTTCGTATATTCCGGCAATTTTTATGCATGCTGCGAGGGAACTCAGTTTGAAACCGAAAGAGTGGTAATGGGCATAAACCCGACCGGCTTCAAATGGCTGCTTGAGTCCGGACAGCAATTTACGGCACCTGAGGTCGTAATGGTTTATTCCTGTGAGGGTATAGGCGGTATGTCCCGCACTTACCACGACCTTTACCGCAGCCATCTGATACGGGGACGCTACAGGGATACAAAACGACCGATACTGATAAACAACTGGGAAGCCACCTATTTCGACTTCGATACCGAAAAGCTGTTGTCGATCGCCAGAGAGGCGTCATCACTCGGCATTGAGATGCTGGTCATGGATGACGGCTGGTTTGGCAAACGAAATAATGATGAGTGTTCACTGGGCGACTGGATCGTAAATGAGGATAAGCTAAAGGGTGGACTCAAGCACCTGGTCGATGAGGTCAACAAGCTCGGAATGGGCTTTGGCATGTGGTTTGAGCCGGAAATGGTCTCCCCCGACTCAGAGCTGTACCGCTCGCACCCCGATTGGTGCATACATATACAAGGACGGACGCCCGCTCTTTCCAGGAACCAATATGTACTGGATATGACAAATCCGGAAGTGGTTGAGGCTGTTTACGGTATGATGAAAAAAATATTGTCAGAGGCCAATATCACCTATGTCAAGTGGGATATGAACAGGCCTCTCAGCGATCTCGGGAGCAGCTGGCTGCCTCGTGAAAGGCAGGGAGAAATAAGTCACCGTTACATGCTGGCTGTCTATGAAATGATGAACTGCCTTACCACCGATTTCCCCCATATACTTCTTGAAAACTGCTCAAGCGGCGGCGCAAGGTATGATCCTGGCATGCTGTATTACAGCCCGCAGATCTGGTGTTCAGATGTCACGGATGCTATAGGACGGCTGGCTATACAACGAGGCACTGCCATGGTATACCCACTATCGACAATGGGCGCTCATGTCAGCGACTGCCCCAACCACGCGGTCAACAGGGTCACACCTTTTGAAACAAGGGGATATGTCGCCTTGTCGGGTACTTTTGGATATGAGCTGGATGTGACCCGTATCCCGGAGGAAGACAGGAAAATGATACCCGAACAGGTCAAGCTGTACCACAAGTACAATGACCTTATACGCAGGGGTGATTATTACCGCCTGGCAAACTACAGCGATAACAATATTGATGATGCATGGGCCGTCGTATCAAAGGACAAAAGCGAGGTCCTTGTGACCTATATCCAGGTACTTCAGAGGCCGAACTACCGCAGCCGAAGAATCCGTCTGAAGGGACTTGATGAAAATGCGGTCTACAGGGATATGCAGACAGGTGAATCCTACAGCGGCAGTGCGCTGATGTATGCGGGCATCAATATCACCGGCCTGCATGGAGACTTCAAAGGAAAGCTGATACATCTCAAAATATAAATGCCTGGCACGACAGTTAGACAGTTATTAGGTAAACAACTGTCTAACTGTTAGGTCCGCCACCCAAACTAGAATGAAAATTCTATGGCTCTGATTTTACCTTGTCTCTTCATTGCGTCGTCCAGATCCGGCACTGATTTCCAGCCATGGGATCATATCCGTTCACGATCCATATTCCTGTATTGTCCCGCCTTCATGACACATAGCTTATTGTAGATCGGCGATAAAACAGAGCTGTTGCCAGGATACCCAACAGCAGCAAAAAAATACTCAGAACAAAAGGCAATACTCTTGATATATCACTCAGCAGTCCGCCTATATATCCGAAGGGCACACTCACCAGCATTACTGTCGTTTGAAGCAGGGCCATGATTCCGGATCTCTCCACAGGGTCCACATGAATAGCGACAAGGGATTCTCTGAGCGTAGCTAAAACAGCACCTCCCAGAGCATCAAAAGCCAATGAAACAGATAATATCACATATCCCCACACACTGATTTCTGTAATAGAAATAAGCAATATACCGCTGATTATCATACTGCAGAATCCTCCATACAGCGGCCATTTCAGCTTTGTCTGCTTGATATGGGATATGACTGTAAAGAATAGAACGATCGATAATATGCTCCTTGCCATAGGAAAGATGGGCAGCAATGTATCCGGAACTCCAATGCGGCGGGATGCTATGATCTGCCAGAAGGTCATTCCGAGCATGGCCACGATCTCTACCAGGATACTGATGATGATTGCGAATATCGTGCCCCGGGAGGTCCGTATCTTGCGAAATGCGCTCTTGTATCCGGACAGCATCTCGCCCCATGACTTGCCATGGGCTGCTTCACGCCTGATTTTACCGACAGCTGTTTCTGTCGATAACTTGTTGAGGATCAATATCTTTGCAGTCATTACAATGAAGGCATTGATGTAGAGTATTCTAAGAGCCGGCGCCAATGTCAGCCTTGCTACCAGTATCGACGATATCGGCGCAAACAGCGCGGACATGTTTCCGGCAATTATGACCCAGGAATATATGTGGGTTATTTTATCCTTGGGGGCATCCTCCACCAGCAGACAATCCCAGGATACCGTGGTTATTTTCATCATGCCGTTGAACAAAGCGGCAACTACGAAAAACCAAAAGCCCTGGCTGAATGCCCATATGAGGCAGGGTATGCTCCAAGCCAGAAAATCAAATATGGCCGTGCTCTTCCTGCGCCCCATTTTATCAATGATAGCTCCCGATAAAAACGCACAGATCATCTGGGAAAACATATAAATAGATGTGACGATCCCCACCTGCACATCGCCCATGCCGAAGGTTAACATATATACCGTCGCATAAGGCAGACACAGGTTCATGGAAAGACCCCACATGGGCTCCGTATAAACACAGGCCCGTGGATTGCCCCGCAGCTCAAAAAGGGTGCGCAGCAGCGGATGCTTCATTAGTATGTTTTTCATCTTCAGTTCCTTTCAATTTCCAATGGGGAAAGCCCCCATACCCCCTCGCTACGGGCGAAATGAATTCGCCCTGCGCTACACTCCGTGCGCCACGCCTAAACGTGGCGTTTGAACAACGTCAGTGGGTTATTGTACTCGCCGCTGACAGCTTTTTCACGGGGACTGTGACATTGTTCAAATATGGTGACAGGCACGTCAGTTAAACAGTAATTATTATATCATAATGAAGAGTCAAGCACATCAGTTACGGTTCCCGGAGATTTTTTGCTTGATATATATATACGATAAAAACAAAAGACATGCTGCTGCAATGACAGAAAAGCATACACCAGTCACCAATAGTGCGTATTCCAGGAATTTGGTGCCATCGTTCTCGTAAGCACCGTTCAATAGAGGAATGCCAAGAGTTATGGAAAAATAGAAGAATACAGGCAGAAACCATTTTATTGTTTTATAATAAGCAGGTTTTATATAATACTCCTCTTTAGATGATTCGGGTGAAAATCCTACTGAGAAGCGTTTAGCGATTTTGTCAGCAACACTATATAAAAACAGCAGTGCTGCGAAGTATACCAGTGTGCCTTCCATCGTATGGACTCTTTCAGGAGTTATCCAGCCTCCATAAAAGTCCATTTGCAAAAGGTAAATGGAAGGAATTATCCTTAAGCTGTTGACCAGGATAGTATAGGGATAAATGATCACAAGACTCGAAGTCAGCCATATGATTCTGCATTTTATTGTTTTCATGTGGTGAACGAAGGAAAAAATTAATGTAGTAAATGCAATTATCATAAAATTGATCCCTGCACAAACAGGAGCTATTACAAATTTATAATTGTGATTTACATACCCGATGCCGGACTCCTTTTCAAAGCTTAATCCGCACAGGAGCTGCACCCACCGGGTGGTGGGCGCAAGGATCCAGTCGAGATCATCTATGTTCGCCCGGCTGTAATAAAGCTTCAGAGCAAAGGCAATGATAAGTCCGATCGCGTAAAAAACACCATATTTTTTTATAACAGTTTTACCATTACTAAAAAAACCGGTTGACATATTCAACTCATTACCGTCCTTTTATTTCTTTTTTTCATATACATGAACAGTGCCATAGCAAGCACACAAGCCACAAGGATCACAATTTCCGGTTCGGCCCCCTGCGTATATGGGTCGCCTACAGCGAGGTTTGATACATTCAAAGGCAATGGCAGCGGCTGATCAACATCGGTAGCTTTCCCTTCAGTATTTCTGACCTTTTCAATAACTGCGATAAAGGAAGTGTACGGGGTTAGCATGCTGTATTCCAGGCCCAGCTGGGTGACCTCCCTCTTGACATCAGGATCTTCATTGTTGCCAAACCCGTAATCCAGTAGCCTTTCAACCTTTGACCGCGCCCAGAGATAGCTTATTGCACTATTGGTTTCAGCCGGCGTCATTTCGGCAACCTTGACTTCCTGTTTGAACTCACCGTTTCCGGTCCTGCCTGACAAAGTTACAGTACCTTCAGGTTTTCCCAGCCATTTTCCAAACAGCACTATCGGCCTCTGCGCAAACAGATCAGGAATAACAGGGGGCTCGACACCATAAACGTCAAAGCCGTCGAACTTCACCTCAACATCCATAAGCACCGGTGATTGGATATACTCTCTGAAACGGCCTGCAATCTCATCTGAATCAGCTTCATCCACCAGCACGAAGGGTTCGCCCTGACCAGCTTTGGCCATACCCTCGATCAAATGTCTGTTCACAGAGGTCCCGATACCAAAGGAGAAAAAGTTGGTATCACCAAGGTTCTTGTTTATCAGATCAAATATTTCTTTCTCACTGTCAATATACCCGTCGGTGATTACCACAATACTTCTCGAAATGTCATCTTCGAAGGGCATGGCTATGGCAGTCTCAAGTGCAGGCGCCAGCTCCGTACCGCCGCTGCCTTCCTGCTCGTCGATGAGTTCGATCGCTCTTTGAATATTACCGGCTGTTGCGGGAACAGAGGATGGAGACATAAGGCTCGATGCCCCTGCAAACAGGATGACATTGAATTTATCTGTCCTATTCAGGTGTCCCACCAGATTTTTTATTAAGCTTTTCGCTGTGTCCAGAGGATATCCCTCCATTGATCCTGAGACATCCAGCACAAAAATGTATTCCCTGTCGGGTATGTGCTCCTGCTTTACTCGCTCTGGCGGCTGTATTGTCAGCATAAAAAAGTTTTCAATTTCACCTTCATATAGCATCAGACCGCATTGAACATCCTGTCCGGTCATTTTGTAGTCAAGGATAAAATCCCGATTGCCTGCGTATTCGTCCGCATCAGCAAGGCTGACCAATGCTGTGGATTCAGTTTCCTGAGAGATACTTATTTTATGTGAACTGCACTGTATATCCTTAACTGGAACTCCGGTTGAAAGGTTGACCTTAATGTCATATTTTCCGGGAGGAGTTTTACCGTCTTTTATATATGGTGTCTCGACCCATTTATCCGATTCGGCTGCGCCCATTGCAGGCTTGTTGGAATAGCGTGGTCCGACAACAGTTGGAAATACAAACTGATATCTCCCATTGTCAGGTGTGATCAGTTCCGTATAATGCAGTTCAATACTGACAAGGTCCCCCGGCATTATGTTTGCGATGTCCATGGAAAACACATTGGGTCTTTGTTCTTCGAGCAAGGAAGCGCTCTTCCCCTCTGATTTTGCCTCCTCGAATTCCTTCTTCGCCTCTTCCCGCTCCTTTATTTTTGCGGTAACTAGATTATCACCTATTTGCATTTTCATTCCGTGTACCGAAACTTTTGTCGAGGCAGGAAATAAATATTTGGCATTGATTGGAACAGTACCGTCGTTTGAATAGGTCTGTGTCACAAAAATATCTGCTATCGTACCGTTGATATTGACATTTACCTCGGTTTCCTTCAGTGGGAACTGATCAAATGAAGCATCATCTCCCTCAACTAAAAAGTATGGAGAAAGGGTTTTATCCTCTTCCTGGTTTTCCGTTTCTCCATAAACAACGGCAGATGTGCCGAGCAGGATAAGTAATGCTAAAAACATACAGGCCAATTTCTTTGAAATACGCATTCCATACACCTCGCAAATATTTTTTCGACTGGATTTTTAGTTAACTTTTAAGGTTGCATTTTCCAATCACCACATTTGACTTGTGTATGAAAAAAATGTTTCATATGTTAAACATTCTTTAACTATTTTGTTTGATGCCCGGGCACGACAGTCAGACAGTTTATTACTAAACCTGAAAACAGACGCGGCTGTATCCAATAAAGCTTTGGCAATTGCTCTTATAAACAGTTTTTGGTATCATATGACTTAGTCATCAAACAGAATAATGCTTGTTGTAAGGTAAAAGCAAAATTAAGAGAATAAGAGAGTCGCTTATGGATTGGATCAGCCGGCTGCAAAAAGTAATCGAATATATAGAGTTACACTTGACCGAAGATGGTGAACTTAAATTAAACATGCTGGCAAAGCAGACATACTCATCAGAATATGAATTTCAAAAGATATTCAGTATCGTGACCGGGATAAATGTCGGTGAGTATATCCGTAACCGTAAGCTTGCATTATCCGGTGAAGAAATACTTTTATCTGATAAGGCCATTTTGGATATCGCGTTAAAATACGGTTATGAGACTGCAGAAAGCTTCACAAAAGCATTTACAAGATTTCATGGAGCGACCCCGAGTGCTGTGAGAAGAAAGAGTGCGAGTTTAAAGCTGTATAACAAGCTGAGCATCCACTTACAGGTGGATGGGGGTTCTTCTCTGGATTATCGTATCATAGACCATTGCTGCGTGAGAGTAATTGCAAAAACAAAAGTATTTCAAACGCAGTCTATTGAAGATAGACAGGAAATCATCCCAAAACAGCTTGAAGAATGGGCAGCAGAAGGCATGTACCATATTCTTGACAGTGTGAAGGATGTCACAACCTACTTCGCAGATTCGATACTGGGCATCCATGATGATGTCGGCTGTAAACCTGGCGGGAGCGAGTTCCGTATGAGCGTCGGTGTGGAATCTGTCAAGGATGCAGTTCCCGATGGATTCGAGATAGTAGTTATACCTGCCGGGAAGTGGCTTGTTTTTGAATGTAAGGGTATGCGCCCAAAGGCTATCCAGAAACTTTGGAATCAAATCTATACGAATTTCTTACCTCATTCGTCTTATCACATCAAAGAGTTTGGGACCTTGGAGGTCTGCAGGGAAGGCTTTAGAAATGCGGAGGATGTAACAAGTGAGCTGTGGCTTCCGTTGGACAAAGTTGAGCAGAAATTGACAAGATTTCAGGACTGATATGCAGTAGTATGAATCCCATATAGAGATAGAATTAAAGGGGGATACATATGAAACAGTTAATTAGGAGCTGTTGCTTTGTTTTACTATGTTCACTTGCAATTACATTACTACTAAGCGGGTGCGGTAAAAGCAGCAGTGCAAATGAGAAGTCCGTTACATATCTGAACGATGTGAACGAAAGCAAAAGCAGCACTGCCAATGAGAAGTCCAATACATACCTGAACGGTATGAACAAAACGGAAAAATCAAAAATAACTACAGAATTTACTGAACCAGGCAATAGGATCACACTCTTCGATGAAGAGATCGGCAGCTCATATGAAATCAATTTAATCAAGGGCTCAACCTATGATGCTTCCAAGGAAGCAGCCTTATACCTTGTGCAAGGGACAGCATTTCATGAGACACAGCTTAATGCACTAAGAGACTATTTAGGCAGCAGGACTCCGCAGACACTCCTGGCTATTATTAATGCCGGTAACACAAGAGAAGCAGCTGATGCTGCGAACCGGGACTTTGTCGAGAATCCGAAGGCATATCAAACCTTTATAACTGACAATTTGCTTGGCTGGATTTGTGAAAACTATAAAATCGATGAGGATAATGTATGCTTCGCAGGATATAAAACAGCCGGATATTTCGCCGCCTACATGTTACATACCGGTAACAGTGTGGCAAATTACCTGATAATTAACCCGGAGCTTACCAAAAGAACCGATACGCTGGACATATCCACCAGAGAAGCTGACTTCTTTACCGGAGGGAACACCTCATTAGCAGCAAATGTGTGCATCCTCTGCTCGGATGATGATCGGAAGATACTGGCTTTCTCAAAGACGGATCAATGGATCAAGTCTCTCAGGGAACATAATTATCAGGGTCTTTCTTTGAATGACAAGCTCCTGGCAGGAGCGGGACATAATGTCATTGATTGTGAGGCTCTTCTCCGTGGCATATGTCATTTCAGCAATATGGACTACGGCATTGCCGAAGAAGCCTGTGTTGCCGCCTCAAAAGCAATGACCGTCAAGGAGTCGGAGAGTATCAAAGTCGGCAAGCTTTCAAAAGAACATGAATTTTACAATGAAGTGCTCGGTATCGATGCTGCCTGTGCAGAATACATTAATGAAATAGTAATGTATGATGAGGAAACCAATGATAACTTTGTGATCCATGTCTCCCTGCCTCCAAATTACGATGAGAACAAAAGATATCCTCTGGTTCTCATGACAGACGGCGTCTGGAGGCTCAGCGACCATCCCGAACTGCACAAGCTGATGCAGTCCAACGAACTGGAAGATGTCATCCTGGTCAGCGTTGGCTATCCAGACGGCTATAACTATATCAGCATCAGAGAGCGGGATCTGCTTCAGCAGCCGGATCTGTACCTTCAGTTCCTGACAGAAAACCTGGTACCTTATCTATATGACAATTATAATGTCGATACGGCCAGAACCACGCTTACCGGTCACTCGTACGGCGGATATTGGGGGTTGTATGCGTTATACCACAGTGACACTATCGGTAAGAATACCTTCGCTTACTACTATATAGGCAGTCCTTCATTCCAGGCAAGAACAAATAATGCGATGATGACCGATTTCGAGGACTGGCATTACGAAAGAAAGCAGTCACTGCCCTACACTGTTTACATAACCGTAGGCCGTAATGAGGAAGCGGGCTTTATCAATATGATCGAAAGCAGGCTGAGCGACATTCAGAAACACTCCTATGAAGGTCTTACCATGACATACGAGGTTATCGAGGGTCATGATCACAATACGGTTTTCAAACCTTCGATAAGAAATGCACTGAAGCTATTCTATGGTTCAAAATAGTCCGGATGGGCTTACATACCGGATATGCACCGGCAAGTACGGCAAGCTTCACCAGTAGCATCACACTTAAAAGCGGGCAGCAGATGATATATATCTGCTACCCGCTTTATTTCGTAAATCACATCAGCCGGTACTCCATTCCGGCGCCCCTACTTTATCACTTCCACCCGTACATTTTTGATATTGATATCAGCGGTGGAGCCTCTATGTCCCATATTAAACTCTAGTCTTCCATTGTTGTCGTCCTTGTTTGTCATTTCGAATTCAAAGGTGTAGGTTTCCCACTCTGTTGATAATGTCATCAAGGTGTCCTTAAAATATCTGATCCATCCGTTTGTCGGAGCTGATATACACACGATCATATCCCTCTGCTCAGAAGCACGTGCATCAAAGGCTATGCGGTATTTATTGCCCTTTATCATCGGGAGCTCCGGCTGTACTAGCTGTACGGAATAATCGACCTGTCCCTCATTTTGGGATTTGATGATCATTGTACCGTCCTTTATCTCCGCAGAGCCTTGGCCCCCCTGGAAAAGAAGGAATTTCCAGTCTTTATCGTCCGTTAGATCTTCAGCCTCGGAAAAATCTCCGTTATAGATCAGATTTCCATCCTCCAGCGCATCACGGAACGCCTTTGCCGGCTTTTTCACATTAGTATCGTACTGGGGCTTCTGATATACCCTTACATAATCGACTTCAAATTCCGACTTGGAAAAATCGGTGGTCTCATCCGGATCGCCCGGCCAGTTTCCGCCTACAGCAAGGTTCATCTGGACGAAAAACGTCTGGTTGAACGGTGCCGGGTATGGCTTCTCATCCTGCCCGTCTATAGCAGTGAACCAATCATTTACCGTGTTTATAAGCTCTCCGTCTATGTAGAATCTCATTTCTCCCGGCTCCCACTCTACAGAATATTCATGGAAGCTCTCTGCAAAGGAGCCGCTGCTTAAAACCTTGGTGCCCTGCTGTTCTGCATGAGGTTCTCCATAATGTACTGTTTGATAAGCAGTATCCACCTGATTACCCAGGACCTCCATGATATCAATTTCACCACATTTTGGCCACTGACCATAAAAGCTTTCATCTGTGGGCATCATCCATATCGCCGGCCACAATCCCTTTCCCTCGGGGACCTTTGCACTAACCACTACCTTCCCGTACATAAAATCCCGCTTTTTCTGTGTGGTGACCTTTCCGGAGGTGTAATAGGGCTTTCCATTATTACCTTCCGTCTTGATTGCCTTAATGACGAGTTTTCCGTCCCTTACAAAAGAATTATCCTCAGCTCCGGTATACTCCTGCAGTTCATTATTTGTCCAGCCCGGCTCACGCAGCTCGCGATTCCATATTTCCGTATTCAGGCTGTCGCCGTCGAATTCATCGTTCCACAAAAGGGAATAGCCGTTATATTCCGGGATTGCAGCTTCCTCCGGCTGGTTTTGAAGCTCAGTCTGCTGATCATTCTCCTGCTGCTGACCATTGTCCGGCTGCTTGTTCTCTTCCTGCTGCTGATTTTCCGGCTGCTTTTCCGGCTCAGTGACTATCTTATCCTCCTTGCCCGCACATCCGGTAATCCCTGTTAAAACAAGGGCAAGACCACAAACCATACCGATGACTCTCCTGTAGTTTTTCATTTCTCATTCCCCCTCAAAATTTCATTTCCCATTCCATAATGCTATTAAGTCATTTCTGATGTTGTCGTAGTGACTGTCAACTAAACCAAAATCCTTTTCCTTGTATGTCCAGACTGCATAACCAATGTCATATTCCCTGAATATCTGGTTCACATCCTCAAACCACCTGAGTGTGCTTTCAACAGGTGCCTGATCGATCACTCCAAATTCACCGCAGTAGAGTTCAACCCCAGCATTTTCTGCAGCCTTTACTGCTTCGTTTATCATTTCCCGAATAAACTCGGGTCCCATAATTTCCGATTTCGCAGTGACAACAGCTCCCCCCTGGTATCCGAGAGCAATCGACTGAGTCCTGTAATTTTCCATCGCCTCGGGATAATTTATTTCCATTTCCCTATTCAGATTTTCTACCCAGTATGCCCTTTGATGAGTAAAAAGCAAAGGCTCATAGAAATGGAAGGTAAATATTATGTTATCATCCTCGGGAACCTCCAGATACTTAAGCGTACCGGCACTATTCCACTGTATGCCCCCGTATATAATCGGAGTTTCCTTAGTGATACCGCGGATTACAGGTACAGTTCTTCGTATAAGCTCATTCCATAGTTCGGCATTCTCTTCTTCAACAACCTCATTCAACAGCTCAAATGCCACATTATCGTACTTCCCATATTCATATGCCAGGTTTATCCACAGCTTGATGAACCGCTGTTTCAGCTCCTCATTTGTAAAAAGGTTATTCTTTTCCAGATTGCCCGCATCGTTAAAGTCATAGCCGTATGCCTTATGAAGATCTAACACCGCATCCAAACTGTATTTTTTGCACCATGAAATCACATTGCTTACATATCCATAACCTTCAGGCTTTATTGCACCAGCTTCAGTCTCCAGCACATTGTAATCGATCGGCAGGCGGATATGGTCAAAGCCCCATTCCCTTATCTGCCTTATATCATCCTCTTTGATAAAACTCTGGTAATGCTCCTGACTATGGATGCACTGTGACAAATAACCGCCAAGATTGATTCCTCTTTTAAGTCTCATTGTTAGTCTCCTTTTTCTCATTGGGAATGTGTTTTGTGTTACTAACATTTCTGTTATCTATTCTTTCTACCAACTAATATTTGCCACAATATATTCTGCCATATAGCCATATATAAATATATCGTTATTTTTACTTTTTTATCTTTTTTATGATATAGTGTAAGTACTTGATGTTCGATGGAAAATCCCAAATCGAGTTATGGAGTTATTTACTATGAATATTGATCGGGAGCTGTTTTATAAAGAATTTGTCCAGCGCGAAAGCAATATCCTGCGAGCACCCTATAACCCGGAGCTGGAGTTTTATTCTGTCATCAAATCGGGAGACACTAAAAAAACGCTGGAATTGTGCCGCCAATCTCTGCTTGATAAACCAGGTCTTGGGACTCTGTCAGAGGATCCGCTTCGCAATGTGAAATATCACTTCGTTATTACCGCCGCATTGGTGGCAAGATACTGTATCGAAGGCGGCATGGAGGTGTCAGTGGCCTTCAGCTTAAGTGATTTTTACATACAGAAGGCCGACATGTGCAAAACGCCGCAGGATGTGGCTGATTTACATCGGATCATGTGCCTTGACTATGCAAAAAGAATGAAAAATCTCCGAAAAGAAAAAATATGCTCCAAACATGTGGCAAACTGCATCGACTATATTCATGATCATTTGCACACACGTATAACTGCGTCATACCTTGCCGATTATGTGGGTTTGGATCCTTCGTATCTCTCCCGGCTATTCAAAAAAGAAGCCGGGGTATCCATCAGCGAGTATATCCGGTTCAAAAAAATCGAGACCGCAAAAAATATGCTTGTCTACTCTGACTACAGTCCCTCACGGATATCCTCCATATTGGCATTCCCAAGCCAAAGCTATTTTACGGAAATCTTTCACAAGCATACCGGCATGACACCACTTGGATACCGGACACATTATTTCAGGAAAACCGAAATTGCACTACACATTACACCTTAAACCTGGCAGCACTTACTGCAATGCTTTCAGAGCTTTGCTTCGTCTCATTCATCAATTCGGATACTCTCGATGCTCTTTCCATAACTGTGTCTGCTATGATTTTAAGTCTTCTTTATGTTTATTGGCGCCACTGAATCTCAGCCATTCCGGCAGCAGCAGCTTAAAGCCGCCTTTTGCGCCGGCGCTGGCCAACACGCTCTGAAGAACTATGAATGCAAATAGAAAGGCCGAGGTGATAATTCTTGGCCAGGATGCTTCAACTATGCCAAGAAGCGGTACTACGCGCTCAATAAGCGCATTGATCAGCACACCGAAAAGTGTGCCTATAGGAAGCCCTATTCCGCCGGTTAGCATAGCACCGCCTATTACGCTGGACGAAATAGCATCGATTTCATAACCATACCCGTTCCCTGGATTGCCGGATGGAGCAAAAAGTGTGTAGAGAAGGCCTCCGATACCGGCCAGCAGGCCACAGAGCACATGGGCCATGAACTTTGTCCTTCTGACGTTTATACCCATTAAAAGTGCGCTTTGTGTGTTGCCTCCGATAGCATACAAAGAGCGTCCGAACTTCGTTTTCTTTAAGACTATGATCATGATTATCAAAACAACAATGGCCGCAATAGCTGCCGGAGTGAGATATGCAATGTCACGTGTGCCGTTCTTGCGCTCATTGAACAAAAAAGGGATATACACCTTTGCGCTGGACCAACTCATGAACATTTGGTCTGTTATCGGCACAGATTGAGTGTTGATCACACTTATCATGCCGCGTGCAAAAAACATGCCTGACAGCGTTACTATAAATGGCTGGATCTCCAGATAAGATACCAGAAAGCCCTGTACTATGCCAAACGCCAGACCTATGCCCAGCGCCACCGGGATCGTCCACACCGCATTTACCCCGCCATCCATCAGCATAGCGGCTATAACCATACTCACAAGTCCCGTAACGCCACCAACAGAGATGTCTATGCTGCCGGTTATCATAACGGTGGTCAATCCCAGAGCAAGCATCAGCAGATAGGCTTTGTTGTTAAAAAAGTTGAAAAATACTGAGTATTTCGCAAAATTACTGTCAGCAAACAAAAATAATGAGACAACATATAGAAGGACAAAAAGTGAAATCGTAATTAAAAGTAGCACTCCTGTGTTGCTCAGACTTTTGCGTTTTTTAGAAGACTGCGTATTTAACCTGGTAATACTCTTACTGTCATTCATTGCGTTAACCTCCAACAGACACATTTTTGCTGAATACCTTAAGTGTCAGTTTCTTGATTTTTTCCTTGAACACATCACTGCTGGCAACAATGATAACAATAATGATAGCCGCCTTAAATACATTCAATTGATCTGCACGTACATTCATTGCATATAATGTCGTAGTTATAGCCTGTATGGTATATGCCCCGATCACAGAGCCCGCTATGCTGAATTTGCCTCCACCCAGCATGTTGCCGCCCAAGGCCACCGCCAATATGGCATCCATCTCCAAGCTCAGGCCCAGCTCTCCGGAATTTACGCTTCCCAGGCTGCTGGATCCAACAAGCCCAGCTGCTCCGGCCAATATTCCGCAAATAACAAATGCCATAAACTTGATGGCGCGGGAATTGAGCCCCACAAGACGGGATGACGAACCATTTATCCCTACACTCTGGACATAAAGGCCCAAACTTGTCAGTTTTGTGAGCAACACAACGATTATGACTATCACAATGGATACAATAATGGTTGTTCTTATTGGTACGCCGGGTATTTGGACCCCCAGCCATTTAAACACCGGATTCATAATATAAATGGTCTGTCCATGTGTGATCTGTTTTGCTATTGAACGCCCGGCAGTAAACAGGATCAGAGTGGCGATCATCGGCTGGATTTTTAAGCCTGACACCAAAAAACCATTAAACGCACCACACAGCGCTCCGCCAAGCAGCCCGACAAGCAGCGCCACCAGGTATGGGCTGTGAAATACATCCGTTCTGTATTCCGCGCCATTGAGCAACAGGCCGCAGAAGCTTGCTGCAATCGCCATAATGGGGCCGACGCTGATGTCCACGCCTCCGGTTGCAGCTATGACTAATGTCATTCCCATTGTTACAATAACAAGTAAGCTGGCCTCATCAAGAATATCGGGTATATAACCGGTAATCAAACCGTTGGTGATTGAAATATTAAAAAATGTCGGTGTAGTGATTATGTTTTGCACCACCACGATAAGCAAAATCACCAATGAGAATGTTAACCGACTATGCAGCAGACTCTTTGCAAGTGATTTCAAATTACTCATTGTCATCCTCCCTCCCTGCTATAGTCCGCATTATTGTACTCTGATTCAACTTCTCCCGGGTCAGTTCTCCTACTTTGAGCCGGTCTCGCATGACTACCATTCTTGAGCAAGTCCTGAGCATTTCATCCAGCTCTGAGGAAATGAAAGCAACGCTCTTGCCTTCACCCGCAAGCTTTAAAATAAGTTTTTGTATTTCTGTCTTCGTTCCGACATCGATCCCGCGGGTAGGTTCGTCCAATATCATGAACTCCGGATTGGTAAGCAGCCAGCGCGCCAGAATGACCTTTTGCTGATTGCCTCCGGAAAGACTCCTGATTGGCGTTTCTCTGCCCGGAGTCTTTATATTGAGCAGCTCTATATACTCGTCTGCATATTTTTCCATTTCTCTCCGGGTCAAACGTTTTAACATTCCATGCTTTGCCTGGAGGGCAATGATAATATTTTCCCTCACCGAAAGATCTGCAAAAATGCCCTCGGCCTTTCTGTCTTCCGGCAGGTAGGCCATCCCATGCTTCATTGCGTCCAAAGGCTTCTTTATCCTTGCTCTTTTCCCCTTTATGAAAAGTTGTCCCTGGACAGCCTTGTCAGCGCCGTATACCGCCCGCACCAGCTCGCTCCTGCCGGAACCCAGCAGGCCGCTAAAGCCCACGACCTCGCCTTTATACATTTTAAGACTGAAAGGTGCAACTCTGGAAATACCGCTTGACAGTTCACAGGCTTCTATAATTGGTTTCTCCCCGTCAAACCTCGATTCGTCTTTGTTGACATTGAGGCTTGATAGGTTTTCGATCTCTTTGCCCATCATCTTTGTAACAAGCTCAAGCCGCGGCAGGTTTTCCACTTCATATTCCCCGACAAGCTCACCGTTTCTGAGCACCGTTATGCGGTCGCAAATCTCATAGACCTGCTCGAGAAAGTGGGTGATAAAAATAATGCCCACGCCGTTATTTTTGAGCTGCCTCATAAGCGTAAACAGCTTTTTTACCTCGTCGGCATCAAGGGACGAGGTAGGCTCATCGAGAACCAGATACTTACATTTCGTATTAACAGCACGTGCAATCGCGATCATCTGCTGGATTGCAATGGAGTAGCTGTCCAGCTGTGCCGCCGGATCTGCTGAGATATTGAGTTCCTGTAATAATTCCGCAGCTTTACGGTTCATTTGCTTCCAGTCGATCAAACCCATTGTACGCGGTTCACGCCCAAGGAAGAGATTTTCAGCGACAGTGAGATTCCAGCACAGGTTCACCTCCTGGTATACGGTGCTTATCCCATGCTTCTGCGCATCCTGTGTCGAACGGATCGTGATGGGATTTCCATCCAGTCTGACACTGCCTTCATCCATGAGGTAAACTCCGGTCAGCACCTTTACAAGCGTTGATTTTCCGGCGCCGTTCTCTCCCATCAGTGCATGTATCTCACCGTGGCGAAGCTTGAAATCAACATTGTTGAGTGCACGGACACCGGGAAAAGACTTTCCGATACCGCTCATCGTCAGAGAGGGGCTGGCCGTTCCGCTGCCACTCCGCTGTTCGCCCATGCAGTCCGGGCTATTTTGTTCATGCTTTACTGTACTCATAGAGCAAGCCCACCTTAATCTAACTGCCTCGTTTTAAAGTATCATGCTTTTACGAGACAAATTTTCAGCAAATACGGAATTTTGTTCCATACCGGCATAATTACATATTCGGTTCGAGGGGAACCGTAAATCCCCCCGAACCGAATATCGGATTCCAACTTACACTGGAAATACCATTTGTTTGGTCTGCTGCCTATTAATACGGACGAGCATCAATGATCTCCTGAGTAATGGTGTCATAATAGAATGCTGTCTCTTCTACAGACTCTTTCTTGTTAGGAGTTCCTCCGCCATCGATCTTCTTGATGATCGCAGCAACACCAGGTCCAAGTAAAGGATTACATTCAACATTACAATTGATCTTGCCTTCTAGTGTCATCTGGAGATAAGCCCTGTTAGCGTCGAAAGAAATAATTGCTATACCGTCTTTTCCGCCGACCTTCTTACCGGCCTCTTCAAGGGCCTGAATGGCACCATCTGCCATATTGTCATTCTCTGCATATACACAGCTTATATCGTCGCCATACTGTTTGATCCATGAAGCCATGATTTCTTTTGCCTTGTCAGTGCTCCATTCACCTGTTTGCTGTGCCAGGAGCTTCCAGTTGCTGTTTTTTCCTATAGCATCTTCAAGAGCCTTGCTGCGTCCTACCTGAGCAGACGCACCCAGCTGTCCCTGGAGATTGACAATGTTGACCTGCTGATCCTTGGAAAATCTGGTTGCGATCCAATCGGTAGCCTTTACACCTTCCTCGTAGAAACCGCCGCCTAGCCAGCAAGTGTACAGATCTTCACTGGCATTTATGGTACGGTCCATAAGTATAACGGGTATGTTGGCTTTCTTAGCGTTTGCAAGAACAGTATCCCAACCGTCAGCATTGACAGCTGCGATAATTATGTAGTCTACTTCCTGGTCGATGAAGCCCTGAACATCGGATACCTGCTTGGCAGCGTCATTGTTGGAGTCAGCAAGGATCAATTTGAAGCCGTTTGCCTCGCTGAGAGCTTCCTGCACTGACTTTGTGTTTGCCTTACGCCAGTCGGACTCATCTGCTTTACACTGCGCAAAACCAACGGTTATCAGTTTGGACGATCCCTTGCCTTCGTTTGACGACGACGGTGCCTGTGTACCGCATGCACATAGTCCAAGTACGAGTGCTGCTACAAGAAAAACAATGATGAATTTTTTCATACTTCGCCCCTCCCAAAATACAATATATTATGAAGATATGTCTTCACCAATTCTTATATCACATCGAAAAAAAGGAAAACAATATTCAGGAAGGAACCGCATAAGAAAATAAACCGTTTGGATAAGATTGCCTACAATTGGGATTTAGACCATCGGCAAAGCATGGGCCGACCGTAATATTTCAAACCTGTTCGAAAAAAACCAACCTTCAGTATTTCCTGCCGTCAATCATTTCCTGCGTGATAGTGTAACAGTCAAACTGTGTCTCATCGATATATTTTTCCTGCTCAATGGACTCTCCGCGCTCCAGCTGTCTGATTATATCATCGATATAGGACCCCTGCAGCGGGTTGCATTCCACATCCAGTCCGATTTTCCCTTCCAGGCAGTACTTCAGGGCAAGCTTTGTTGCGTCAAACGAGATGACGATCACGCCATCCTCGGCGTTGCATCTCAAACCCGCCTCTTCCATGGCATCGATAGCACCAAGCGCTTCGCCGTCGTTCTCACAGTAAACGACATCTATGTCCTGCGTCTTCTTCAAAATAGCATCCATGACCTCATAAGCCTTTGCTCTCGTAAAATCGCCGCATTCCTGGGCAATCATTTCCCAGTTGGGATTTCGTGCGACTGCCTGCTCCAGCGCAGCAGTCCGTCCGATCTGCGCCGCCGAACCCATCGTTCCCTGTATGTGAACGATCCGGACAGGCTTTGAGCTTCTTCCCTGAATTTCCATAAGATCCTCAAGCCACCGGACCGCTTTTTCTCCTTCTTTGCGGAAGTCAGAGCCGATGTATGCTGTAACAAGCTCTTTGTCTTCCTCCTCGATATCACGGTCTATCATGATGACAGGTATGCCGGCTTCCTTTGCTTCCTGCAGGACTGTCTTCCAGCCCGTTTTGACTTTGGGAGAGAACACGATATAGTCTACGTCCTGCTGAATAAATGTCCGGATCGCCCTGATCTGGTTTTCCTGCTCCTGGCGTGCATCCTCGAATATCAGATCGTATCCGTTTACTTCGCTTAGCGCAGTCTTGACGCTCTCAGTGTTGGCTACCCGCCACTCCGATTCCGCACCGACCTGCGAAAACCCGACCACGATCGGCTTATCCTTTTCCGGATCCGCAGCAGGCTGTGCTTCTTTTGCACAGCTGCAAAGCAAAACTGCAATTAGGGCGGCTATTATCAGCTTACCTGTTTTCATTTCTTCATCTCCCAAACAGCATATTGTTCTATCCCAGTTCACTGTCCCGGTTGGCTTTATGAATTGCACCGGTGTTTATAACTCAAGTGCCTGTAAATCGAGCCTTGATCTGAAAAATCAAACGTACCTCGCCTATGGGTCGTAGTCGCTCGGGCAGGACGGTGATTTTTCCTCCACTTTGCCCGATTAACAGGCTCTATGAGTTATAAACACATGTTGCTATTCATAAAGTCAACCGCTACATTAATATTTTGCAGACCCTTTACTTAATTAATTAGTGCATTTCATAAAGCCAACCGGTAAATTGTACAAACCAGTTCGTTGTGCCGGTTGGTTTTATGAATGGAGCTTTTGTTTAAGCTTTTAGAGGCTGTTAATTCCAGCATATAAGGGAAAAATCATCGTCCTGCTCGAGCAGCTCGGGCCCACAGGCGAGGCACGTTTGATTTTTCATACTAAGGCTGAATTTACAGCCTCTTAAACTTAAACACCAGTGCAGTTCATAAAGCCAACCGGTACAACAAATCGCCTCAACCTTCAGTTTCTTCGGCCGTCTGCATCGGGATCGTCACGATGACTCTTGTACCGACATCCGATGTGCTTTCCACTGCTAAGCCGTACTCCCCTCCGAACAGTATCCTGATTCTCTGATGGACCGCCCTCAGCCCGAACCCTTCAGACCTGTCATTATCCAGTGAAGCCCGCACCTCGTCCAGACGTTCTTCCGTCATACCGCGTCCGTCATCTGCTACTTCCAGAATCATACGCTCGTCCTGTACTCTGCCGCTTACATGTATAAAGCCTTTCCGCCGTCTGTTTTTTATGCCATGATACAGGGCGTTTTCCACCAACGGCTGCAGAGTAAGCTTCGGCAGTATAAAATGCTTCAGCTTCTCCGGTATATCTATTTTGTATTCGATCATATCCCTGTACCTCATCTGCTGGATCTCCAGATAGCTCCGGATATGCTGTTCCTCCTCCGCGAGGGTGATAACGTTTTTACCCCGGCTCAGAGAAAATCGAAAATAATTGGACAGGCTGCTGACCATTGCGACCGAATCGCTTATTTCTCCCGACTCTATCAGCCATACAATGGTATCAAGGGTATTATATAGAAAATGGGGATTGATCTGAGCCTGCAGCAGCGCCAATTCTGTATGTCTTCTCTGCTTCTCCTGCTCTGTGTTCTTATCGATTTGTCTTTTCAGATGACCTACCATGCTCTCTATTCCGTCCGAAAGGAGCTGCACCTCCTCCACGTCGGCCTGGATCGGTTCGCACACCAGCAGGCTGCCCTTGCCGATAGCTTTAAGGCGTTCGCAGATCATGTCGATGGGATCGACTATCCTGCGGCTCAGGCTTCTTGACTTGGTCAGAAGAAAAATCAGCAGCATCAGCGACAAAACAACAACAGCGCCGATCAGAACGATCATGTTCCTTATCATGGTCGTTTGAAGAGCGCCAAGATGCACCGCTTCATAATAGAGATATGTATACATGTACTCCTGGATAAGGTCTGTCAGGATATAGACGTTGTTTTCGAGCTGATCCTCCCGGGAATTGTACTCCTTTGTTTGTGCGATCTGGTTGATCTTATCTGCCAGGTTATGGCACAGGTTCAGCACACTGCTGATGGCACGGAGGCTGTCCTTTTCCGTAGTGGTCTCGGTCAGCTTTCTCGCTATGTTCTCCGCGGACTGGACCTCTTTGATCGGCAGGCCTTCAGAATACTGGCTCTCGATCACATAATAGTACATTTTCAGATCGACATCGTCCTTGAAGTTGCGGTTGAAGTCAGATGCCGTTGTGACATTGTTCAGTATGGCGTTATACTGCAGCGCATAACCGATACCGATAGACGCAATGGCGATTATGACCGCCATCAGCGGAACGGCTACAATCAGGATCATCTTCCAGAGCTTGCTCTGCAAAGTCATTTTCACTCTATTGGCTTTACGCCGGAAATTAAAGCTCACTGCCTGTCTCCTCTGCGATATTCACTGGGTGTGCAGCCATTTACCTTCTTGAATACGAAGCTGAAATAATGCGGATCCTTATATCCGACTGCATAGGCGATCTCGCTTGAACGCCGGTTGGTTTGACGGAGCATGTGCTTTGCCTCTTCTATTCGTTTACCCGTGAGATACTCTATGAAGGTCGATCCGACTTCCTGGCTGAATACAGCGGAGAAGTAGTTTGGGCTGATGTTTACTTCCTTTGCGACCCTGTCCAGGGATATCGACTCCTCCCAGAAATGCTCATCGATGAAACCGATTGCCTGCTTCAGCAAGTCATGCTGCTGCTTCCTGTTTTCGCGGTCACGCAGCTCGATAGCCTGTCCCAGGACCCGGCGGGCATATTGGCGCACCTCCTCCGGCGACGACACACTGTCATTGGGCCGCAGCTCCAGTGACCAGAAGCTGTCTGCGCGGCAGCCTATCGAGTCCAGGTATTCCACTGACGCAAAGTAAACCGTCATTGTCAGATACCTGCAGAACAGTGTCAGCGAAACTGTTTCACCCTCAGCGTTAAGTAACAGTTGATCTACAAAGCGATCGATCTCCTCTCTCGCACCATTACTTAAGAAGTTGCGTATACTTTTTTGATCTACGCCTTTCTTATCTGTGTCAGCTCCTCGTCTGTTCCTTTTTTGAAAATCCCGGCCTATGGATTCGGACAGGATATGCTCATCCGGACAAAGATAACGATAGGATAAAATGCGGCTCACCTTCGAAAAGCATGCAGGAATGGCTCCGAGACGTGATACAGGAGGACCGCATGCTATGTGCCAGCTTACGTCGCAGCCTGCCGTGGTGCAGCAGTTCTCTATACCCCTGATACATTCATCGGTCCGTGATGCGATATCATCCTGACAACCCTTTACCAAAACTGCATAGGTCGTTACGTTCCATATGAACAGAATCATATGCGAATGGCCGGAGATAAACTGCCTGATCCTATCTTGTATCACCGTTACCGCGTCAGAATAGGTTTCCGGCGCGCTTGCATCGTATCCGGCGCTGCTCAGAGAAAAAAGCACGATATTGTAGTAAAGAGCGTTCATATCTATGTCCAGAGTCTTGGCGGTTTCGGAGATTTCCAGTACGCTCATCGAGCCGGTGACTATTTGCTCGAAAAATCTCCTTCGCGCAAATGTTTCATACTCATTGACCTCCCGCTGGAACCTGGCCAGATATTCCTGCTGCTGCTGTTCAGCTTTCATTTTCATATTCAGCGCGGACAGTATCTCAACCATTTTTCCTTTTACGATGGGCTTGAGCAGGTATTGCTCAACGCCCATGCGAATTGCCTGCTGTGCATAGGAAAAATCGTCATAACCGCTGATAATGATTATTTTTGTCATGGGAAGCTCTTTGCGGACCAGTTCTATAAGCGCCAGTCCATCCATGAACGGCATTTTTATGTCCGTAATAAGAAGGTCGGGTCGTATCCGGCGGATCAGCGGCAAAGCGAGCTCCCCGTCAGGAGCGTCGCCGGCATAAAAAAAGCCGTACGCCTCCCAGGGAATGTTCTTGCGGATGCCCTCCCGCACCACAATCTCATCCTCAACAAGAAACACCTTGAACATGTTGTCTTCTCTTACTACAGATGTATCCTGCCCCTCCATTTTTTATACAACCCCCCATTCATTATGAATTACGTGACAATAATCTGCAATAGATTTTTATTTGATATCAGTTAGTTTTTTACAGGTGTTGATGATGTTTTATGTGTCGTTATGTTAACTTAACATCGCAACAGTATAAATATTCAAACGATGTCAACATGTTTTGGGTCATATTTCCATTAAATTATGTCTACCACATTTGAGCTTCGGAATGCTTGTCTTGACATGTTTATTGCAGTAAAATATACTGAGTCTAGTCGAGTTGGTATGCAATTAAAACGTTTAACAGGGAGATATCTGTGAAAATATTATGTTTTGGATCTTTAAATTTGGACAATGTCTATCAGGTCGATCACATTGTTCGGCCGGGAGAAACAACTATTTCAACCTCCTACCAGCTTTTTGACGGCGGAAAAGGGTTAAATCAGGCTCTTGCATTGGGAAGGGCAAATGCAGCTTGCAGTATGTCCGGCATGATAGGTAAAGATGGACTTCATATATTAAAGACTTTGGAGCAAAGCAACGTAGATGCCTCCTTTGTCGCTGTCAGTGAGAATATTAATACAGGCAGCACAATTATACAGGTGGATAAAAACGGCCAAAACTCAATTATATGTGTTGGAGGTGCCAACCACATGATTGACCAAGCCCACGTAAAGCATGTTATAGCTCAGTTTAAACCAGGAGACCTCATTTTATTGCAAAATGAGATTAATAATATCCCATTTATTATGAAAGAGGCAAATCAAAAAGGACTAAAAATTGCCTTTAACCCATCGCCAATCACAGACGAGCTGCATGATTATCCGCTTGAGCTTGTTGATATCCTTATTTTGAATGAAATTGAAGGGTATGAATTAACAAAGGAAAAACATTATGTTGACATAATAAAAGAGCTTCATAAGGCTTATCCTCGAACTGCAATACTTCTGACGCTAGGTAAAAAAGGTGCTTTGTTCAGCGACGGGGTTAATAGCTGCAGCCACGGTATTTATGATGTAGACGTTGTTGATACAACAGCTGCAGGTGATACCTTTACCGGCTACTTTTTAGCGGCCTATGCAAACAATGAAACAATTGAGGAATGTCTCCGTAAGGCTTCTATAGCGTCATCCTTAGCTGTTTCAAGGCCTGGAGCGTCATCCTCCATTCCGTTCCTGTCAGAGGTTGAAAGCAGTGGCCTTACCCTTATAAACTTAACATGAGTACAGATGCGCCATATGTTCAAAAATGATTGAGCAGGCCTGCTATTCCTATGGCTATAACGTGCTTTACCAGCTGGGATAACACAAACGCATTTTTGGGCTGTTAATGAATTCTATACATACAAATAATCATTACTTAAAAATACACCCTCAGATTTAACTTGAGGGTGTATTTTTCATTGTTCTATTCGCCTTTTTTGTAATTATGGTGTTTTTCAACCTGCTTTCTTAACTCCTAAAATGTTTAAATTATAAATCGTCATGATATCTTCTATCCTGAGCCCCAGATCGTCAATTGCCTGTATCAGGCTTTGTACGATCTCTTCATCCGTAAGGTCAGGGCTTGTTTTAATGTAAAACTCATTTGTTGAAGATAATTGCTCTGTGATCAATTGCTTCAATTCCCCGGATGTTTTTGAGTACATACCGGCTATGTAATAATAGTCCTGTGAGTCATCGGGGGATGCATATGCGGAGGATTCGATGTCCAGCACATGTGCCAGGCCTTCGCTGTAGTGTTTTTTCAGCATATGGTCGCTGGAATTATATACAGGATAGGGGAGAATATTTCCGTCGTTATTAGTAATGTCCACATTGTACCATTGATTTCCAACCAGCACCTTGTTCCAGGCATGGGGTACCGAGCCCATGGTACCTGTTGCGACAATGCTTGGTACTTCAGCTAAATCACACAGCAGCTTGTATGTTTCGGCATAGCTTTGGCATACTCCAAGGCCGTTTACAAGAATTCCATACACACTGAAGGAATCTGCATACTGGTTTGAGATTTCACCCAGGTCTACACCATCGTAATAAGCCTGGAGGACCTCGTCATGGTATTGACCGTTATCAGCGATCCAATCGTGAAGAACTTTTTCCTTTTCCTCTATACTCATTCCATCCCGGATAGCAGCCTTTATGACCTCATCAGCCTTCTCAAGTATCTGGAGCTGTTTAGCGAGGCTTTCCTCCTGGGTCAGTCCGTATTTCACGTTCAACATCTGATTTTTAAAGTCAAAGGTTACACTTTCCTCATCCAGGATCAGAACACACTGACTTAATACCATCTGCAGTACATCTCGCAGGTATGCGGGGTCACCGGCCTGTGGATATGCACTCAGGTCAATCGTTGTTTCATGGTTCAGCATTCCCAGCGCAATAGCCTGTTCCAGTGACAGCTCGTTCTCCTTCTCAGATTTCTCAGCGATGTCGATGACAATTTCCTCCGTCGTCTCAGTCGGAACTTCCTTAACGGATGGTGAGTTGGGGATACTGATCTTATCAGTGTTGTCCTCAGCCACCGACGCCGACGGCTGCACTTCTTTATAAAAAGCTTCTATTTCTTCCGCAGTGGGCAATTCATCTTCAGCACATCTGTAAGTAGTTGATAATGTGGTACCGGGAATTTTCCCATAATAAACGTACATACCATAATCTGTTATATCCGGGTTTCTTAAGTCCCATATCACGGGGTATGTCTTATACGTTAAAAGGTCAACCATTTGTATATCGATTTCTCTCGGCAGATCCAAAATGGACACCTTGTCTGCGTCAAAGTCTTGCTGTTCATCTGAAGAAATCCACTTTGGTGCATTTTTTGCATAATCTTCTCCATCAATGAGATTGCTCAGCCGTGATTCTTCTTCTCCTTTGACTGCTACAACAGCATATTCACTCATTCCGCTCAACAGTCCATTCATACCATACTCATAACCATCATGAAGCACAAATTCGGTCTTGTCGGTCTGGGCCAGCTCTCTCATCAGCCAAAAGGTGCCATGATATATTTTGTACGATTCCGCACCCTCGATCGAATCCCAATACAGTGTCACATTTCCATCCTTGTTTATCTTCGTTTTTACCGTAGGGCTGTCGATCGCGGCAGCTATGGTAAACATCATGCGTCTGGGCTTGTCCAGCATCTTGAAGGTATCAGCGCTGGTATCCGCATAAACGACCAGATAATATGTTTTCAATGATCCCCAGGTATTCATGTCTATTCTTTCTTCCAGATCGTTTTCCGCCTTTTCGATACCTTCCCTGGGGTATGAATTCACGAAGAAGCTGTCATAATGCGGTTCAAGCGACACATATCCTGTATTTTCGTCGTAATTGATCACGAACTTTACTTCCTTGGTACACTCACGGTCCATGAAGATCTTGAAATAATTGTCGGCAATGCCATGGGCAAATAAACCATCTTTCCAATTCAGCTTGATCTTGAACTCATGGCCATCGGGGATATTGTACATCGGAGCCACATCTTCAAATGCCTCTTTCCCTGTATCATTTCCCGCAAGTGCAAAACCGGCGACCTTGGTGGCTGTGAAATATTTACCGTCGGCTAAAGCCTGTTGGTCTCCTGCATCCGCCGCTTCCGGTCCCGCCGGGTCAGTGTTCCGGCTGATGTTCATATCAGCCTCGATATCATCATTTTTGCTTGTAGAGCCGCATGCCGCAAAGGTACAAATCATGCAAAATACTAATACTAATGTAACAAAACGTCTAATTACATTTCCTCCTAAATTATTCAGTCTGATCAGGTCCACAGTATCACACTAATGTGTCCATAGACAAATTTCGACCTATTAAACTAAATTATACCATAGAATTATTTTACATGAAAGAAATAATAATATCGTTATGATGGCATTTACTGTACGTTTATATATACCTGCTCGGCTGTGAAAAAGCCGTCCTTTATTACCGTATCATCAATATTGTCCTTCGTGACAAGCTGAGGTCTGAAAATCTTACAGCTGACGTCATATGTCCCGTTGGACATTTTATCGTAGGGGCCGATGTCTTCACCCTTTGCCATTTTAACGGCAATCTCCGCAGCTCCCTCCGCAAGGATATGGATCGGCTTGTAAACGGTAGAACCCTGTGTGCCCTCAACTATTCTCCGGCAGGCGCCCAGTTCCGCGTCCTGCCCTGTCACAAACACCTTTCCGGCAAGCCTGTTTTCACTCAAAGCGGTTATAGCTCCGCCTGCGAGCTGATCATTCGCAGCAATGATAGCATCTATTTTCTGCCCGCTGTTCAGTATCTTGCTCACATAATCGTATGAAACTTCATCACGCCAGAAATCTATCCATGTCTCGCCGACGATTTTTATATCGCCTTTTTCAATAAACGGCTCTAGTACACTGTAGTATCCCTGGTTCAGCATGAAGGAATTGTTGTCCCTTTTAGTGCCGTTCAGAATAAGATAATTCCCTGTTGGCACATTTTCCGTCGCAGCCTTGCCCATTAAGAAACCTACTTCCGTATTGTCAAAAGATATATGAAAGTCAATGTCGACATCCTTTATCATACGGTCATATGCAATCACCTTCACATCGTGGCTGTGTGCATATTTGACCAGGTCCTTGAGGCTGTCTTTATCAAAAGCGACAATCACGAGCACGTCTACCCCCTGATCGATCATTTCGATACCGATCTCCCTCTGACGATCGCTGTCCTCATACGCATCCTTTACAATGACCTCCGCACCAAGGTTCTCGGCCTTTGCCACAAATATGTCCCTGTCCCGCTGCCACCTTTCCACAGTCATTGTTTCATATATGAATCCTATTTTGACAACGTCATCTGTGCTAATAGGTTTGTCCGCAGTGCAGCCGTATAAAAACATAAGCAGCACAGCCAATGACAAAACAACTATCTTTTTCATAACAAACCTCCCTGGATCTGTTTTTGATAGTCCGTCGGGGATATTCCCTCATGCTTTTTGAACAACTTGCTGAAATAATTGGGATCGCTGTATCCTGACATATAACAGATTTCTTTAATGGAATATCTGACTTCCTTCATAAGTCTTTTCGCATTTTCTATTCGAACCGACGTCAGCCTTTCGATGAAATTCTCACCCGTTTCGTTTTTGTACAGCCGGCTTAAATACTGAGGACTGACATGTAGCTCCTTGGAGATATCGTCCAGATTCAGATCCTGAGCGAACCTTTCAGTTATCAGCATATTAGTCTGTTCAACTATTTTTCCTATATTGCTTTTTTTCCTGGCGTTTATTTCACAGGCAATATGCCTTATCTCCTCTGTGCATATCTGCTCAAACTCTTCACTGGACCTGCAGGACAGGATCCTTTTAATATAGTATCCGGGTTCTATATTATCATTGATCCCGTTTTCCGTCGCGACCCGTCGGACCGCTGCCATCATTTCAATTATTCTGTAATGGATGTTCTCCTGCTCAAAGAAATTGGGATATTTCCGGAAAATATCGGATAAAATCGTCAGGCATCTTTGAACATCACCATTTTCGAGACCGATTATCAGTTTGTGTTCCTGTGTCACTATTTCATATCCCGCATTGTAAATGTTGGGAGCGATATCATCTATATGGATTATCCCGCCGCCTTCACTGCTATTGAGCGCCTTAAGCGCCTCCTGATAGGATATCATTATATCCTGGTCATTGTGGATCCTGCCTATCCCGACCTTGAATTCGATCTTGTATCTTTCCTCCAACAAATGCATGATTTCCTCAATGCAGGTTATTGACTGTACTCTCTGCTGATACAGATCATCAATGCTCTGCGCAACATATACGACTACTCTGTCCAGCAGTACGGGGCCTACTATGCATTTGCACCTGTATTTTAAATTATTCTTAAAAAGTGTATAAATGTCATGATCGTCGATGCTATCCCCTAATTGCGCTTCATAGCTGCCGCTTTTACCGCTTTTATTGATCGTCAGCACAATAATAAAGCCCGTATCATTGTCTATATCAAAAAATTCTCTTTTATACTTGATGATATCCTTTTTCTGCATCTGGGCAAAAAGCAATGAATAAATGAAGCTGTGCTCTACAGCTGACAGCATCTTTTCGATCCTTTCCTTGGCCTCAAGCTCCCATCTGTATTTGCGCCTTTCTGCATCCAACTGGTCCAATATCCTTTGCAGAGTATCTACCAGCCTTTCCTTTTTTACAGGCTTTATCAGATATTCACTGACTCCCAGCTCAACAGCCTGCTTGGCATATTCAAAAAATTCATAAACAGACACTATAACTATCTTTACATCTTTATGTACCTTCTTTATTTCCTTGATCGCATCAAGGCCGTTAATACCCGGCATCTTGATATCAGTCAGTATGATATCGGGCTTGATCGTCAGCGTTTTTTCTATCGCTTCTCTTCCCGATCTGGCAGTCTCGATGATCCTTACGTTGCTGAATTCGTTTTCCACTATATGACGTACGGATTCGATCATTATCTGTTCATCATCACATACCATAAGACTGTACATATGAATCACCTCCTTTACCAACTGCTTTTTTACTTCACCAGCATCAATTGATCCGCCTGTTCAAGCCGCGTGCTGACGGGTATCTTCAGGATCACCTTTGTGCCTTCGCCCGGTGAGCTCTGCACCTCTATAACATCCTCACACTTGAAAAACAGCCTCAGTCTCTGTACCACGTTGTATATTCCTATTCCTGTCATATGACCGGATATCTCACTGTCAGACATTTGACATTTCATTAACTTTTGCCTTGTTTCCTCACTCATCCCGACTCCGTTGTCCTCAACACTCATTCTGACCACGGTATCGATTCTATCAAGGGAGACCTTGATCACACCGCCTCTCTCCAGGTTACCTATGCCATGGATCGTAGCGTTCTCCACCAAGGGCTGGATGATCAGAGGTGGGACATTTATGTCAAGCAGGCTTTGGTCAATATCGTATTCAAATTTCATAATATCTCCGAAACGCACGAAAAACAGATCCTCATATGCCCTTATTGTGTCGATCTCGTCCTTGATCCTGACCGTTCTGTCCAGGCTCTTGACATTGTATCTGAATATCTTCGCCATATTGTCAAGGAAGGTCGACGTCCTGTCGGCTCCTTCAATCATTGCAAGCTGCACGCCTGCATTGAGGGTGTTAAAAAGAAAATGAGGATTTATCTGCATCTGCAGAGCCTTCATTTCCGCATCCGCAAGCAATGACTGCATCCTCAGATTTTCTATCTGCTGTTCCAAAAGCTGTGATTCGGTATCGGCCTTGTTGTGCAGCTCGCTGATATAATTCCTTATGCTGTGCTTCATCGCATTGAATGCGTTTGCCATTATGCTGAGTTCGTCCTGTGAATACACCTCAACATCGTCTGCGTCGAAATTGCCCATGGACATTTCCTCAGCTGAATGTGCAAGCTTTATTATCGGCTTAGTCATGTTATACGTCAGGTAGGAAATAACAAGAACATTCAGCAATATTACGGATATTATAAGGATAAGATTCGCTGTCCGCAGTTTGTTCAGATTTTCCGACATATTGAGATACTGAGTGGTATTGATATTTAATATGTTAAGGTTCAGGCGGTCGGTATATGTCCGTATATATCCGGTTACCCGGTTCGCCTCGGCATACCTGGCGATATACTCATCTGCATTGTCTGTTCTTTTTGCCTTTACAGCCGCTTCCGTTTCATTGAAATACGAATCGACCATGTATGCGATATCCTTGTAAATCAGATCATTCTGGCTGTATATCCCATGCAGCTCGTAAAACATGCTCTGTGCCTTCTCATTGAAAATTTCCTTGTATTTGTAATAGTTGAGCAGGCTGTCCGAATCAGACGTAACAAGGTAATCCGTCAGATTGGAATTCACGTTATACATGTCACCGAGAAACTGCTCAATTTCGACATTGGCGGCAAACATATCATCCATCTTTTCGATTATGTTGCTCGATAACCCCAGAATAAATATACTCGCAGCACTGGCCAGGATCATTGTCAGTACAAAAACTGCAATTATCCTGGACTTTATACTATTGAACATCCTGTCCCACATTTTTTTCATAGCTTGTCTGCCTCGTTATTTCTGATCGATATTTATGGCTGTATATATATCTGTAGGGATGTTTATATAGCTCGACTGAAATGAGTCTCCAACACTTCCGCACAATATTTCCACAGCCTTATATCCCGCGTTATATCCATTCCTGTCCATGGCCCCGAATATGATTCCTTTTTTGATATAATACTTGATCTCATCAGTGATGCCGGTACCGACAATCACGACTTTCCCTACCAGGTTGCGTTCAACGATTACGCGGGCAGCCGCCGCCGTATCCTTTGCGTTTGTGCAGAATATCACATCAACATCGGAATGCTGCGTCAATATATCTCTTGTCAGGTCCTCCGCTCCAAGCAGATCGCTTCTCCTGTACAATGTGCACAGAAGGTTTAACTTTTTCTCACTTTCGATAACACTCTTTATACCGCTCATCATAATATCACTCTGTGACACTACGGTCTTGTCCGTACCGCTTCGGCTTGAGTCCGACAGGATCACCGCCAGATTGATCGGGGAAGCCTTGTCCGATGCCTGAGAAATAAGCTTTGCCGCCTTTACTCCATAATCATAAAAATTGTTTCCCACATATGAAAGCCTGTTGCTGTCGATAGATTCCACCAGTCCCACAACAATATGTATCCCAGACTTTGCCGCGCTGTTTATCGCATCCGAATATTCGGCCGAATTCTCACCGTTTACAATGATCCCGTCAACCCTTGATTTGTTTGCTATGTTAATATACTCTATGGTCTTATCAATGCTGTCCGGATCGGATATTGGATTGTATTCGATTGCTGCATTATGTACTTTTCCTGCTTCGAATACGCCTTCTTTAAAGCTCTGCCAATACTCATCGTCTCTGGAATTTATTATCATCGAAAAATGATATTTCGGATTCTCACTAAATACATTTGTGGCGTTTCCGTCAAAGACCTTATTGACCATGTTGAAATAATATGCCGCCATTGTCGCAGATGATACCACAGTGGCAAACAGAATGGCCAATGATATTTTATACAGCCATTTCATTTCGTTACCCCCCGCAGGCTGGCACCGCCCGGCCTGTTTATCTTTATACATTATACCATAAAAGGGATGAAAAAAAAGAATTATGTATGAACGAAAGAGGGCCGTCCCTAATCAGCTTTATCTGATTTTGAGACAGCCCAGTGTAATTTGCCTTAGTCGAGCCTAGCCAAGCCTGGATTTAGATTTTGAATACATGTCGAATGCGACAGCTAAAAGCACCACAAGCCCCTTCGCAACAGACTGCAAAAAGACGTTTAAGCCTATAATAGACATGCCGTTGTTCATAACGCCCATAATAAATGCGCCTACGACAGCTCCCCATATCGTTCCTACACCGCCGTATGCAGAAGCGCCGCCTATAAAGCATGCACCTATAGCATCCAGCTCAAAGTTCGCTCCCACATTAGGGTAGGAGGCCATAGATCTTCCGGCAGTAACTACTCCTGCCACCCCTGCTAAAAGCCCCATGTTCGAATATACGAGGAACATCATTTTTTTAGTGTTGACCCCTGAAAGCTCTGCTGCCTTTATGTTCCCTCCCATTGCGTAAATATGACGTCCAGGTATGGTTTTAGTCGCAATAAATGTATAAATGGCATACAAAGCAGCCAGTAAAATCAGCATAATAGGCAGGCCATCATCCATTGCCAGCCAGTATGCGAAAACATTGATAATGATAAAAAATGAAACAGCTTTTGTGATGACCGTCTTGAAAGACGCAACCTCATAACCGCGCGCCAATTTACTTCTCCTGTTTAAAATCATAAACAGCACATAAATGATTGATAATGCAAGCCCTATAATAAGCATCGTTACATTCAGAAATTCCGGTTTGTTTTGCAGCTGCAGCAAATCACCGATTCGTAAAAAATCCGGAACTGTATTCGGAGCGATATCAGGAACCGAACCCGTACCGATAATAACGTAAAGACCTGATAGCGGCAAGGTCTGACCGTTCAGTATTATATTATTGATCCCTCGGAAAACGAGCATGCCTGCCAGTGTTGTGATAAAAGGCGGCACTTTGACATACGCGATCCAAAAGCCCTGCCATATACCTGCCAAAAGACCTGTTATAATGCTGATGATTATAGCCAGTCCTGTCGGCAGACCAAGGGTCGTTGCCATAAGCCCCGACATTGCACTTACAAGAGCGACCAGCGAACCGACCGAGAGGTCAACATTGCCACCAGTCAATATACAAAACATCATTCCAATAGCAAGTATCAGCACATATGCGTTTTGGCGCACCAGCATAGATATATTTCTTGGCCAGATAAGCTTACCACCGGTCATAATACCAAAAAATATCATAATTGCCACAAGGGCAAAAATCATCACATATTGCCGTATGTTACGGTTGACTACTTCCTTAAAACTGCTCATACATTATTCCCCCTATCGCCCTGCAGAACTCTTTATTATTATTGACATAATATCTTCCTGGGTCGCCTCGCTCGTCTTCATTTCTCCTACTACACGTCCCTCGTTTATTATATACAAGCGGTCGGTGATCCCCAATATTTCCGGCAGTTCCGAAGAGATTATGATTACACATTTTCCCGCCTCTGCCAACTGCAGGATTATCTTATATATCTCATACTTTGCACCAACATCGATCCCTCTCGTAGGTTCGTCAAGTATCAGTACATCGGGGGAGGCAAATATCCATTTGCTGAGTACCACCTTCTGCTGGTTTCCTCCCGAAAGATTGCCCGCTTTTTGAAACACACTTGATGATTTTATATTGAACCTTTCCCTGTAATCCTTCCCGACAATTATTTCTTCATCTTCATTTACGACAAAGCCCTTTGTAATTGCTTGCAAATTAGCCAAGGTAATATTCTTCTTAATATCCTGTATATGCACCAAGCCTGCCGTTTTCCTGTCTTCGGTAACATAAGCTATTCCGTTGGCTATTGCATGACCGATCTTGCTGATAGTTAGCTCCTTGCCATCCTTGATGATCCTGCCGCTTATCCTTCTGCCGTATGCCCTGCCAAATATGCTCATTGCAAGCTCTGTCCTTCCCGCTCCCATAAGGCCGGCAAGCCCTACTATTTCGCCCTTTCTGAAGTACATATTGACATGGTTTATGACAACTCTTTCATCATTAAGAGGATCATGCACAACCCAGTCCTTGATCTCAAAACCAATCTCACCAGCCTTTGTAACATGCTTCGGAAAACGGTCTGTCAGCTCACGGCCAACCATCCCTTGTATAATACGGCCTTCACTGACATTCTCATCGTTATTCAACGTCTCTATTGTCTTTCCATCCCGCAGAACTGTTATACTATTGGCAATCTTTATGACTTCATGGAGCTTATGCGAAATCATTATGCACGTAAGGCCATGCTCTTTATTAAGCGTTTGCAAAAGTTCAAGCAAGTGGTTGGAATCTTCATCGTTAAGAGCTGCTGTAGGTTCATCCAATATGAGCAGTTCACAGTTTTTCGACAATGCCTTAGCTATCTCGACAAGCTGCTGTTTTCCAACACCTATGTTCTTTATAAGAGTGGAATAACTTTCATTAAGGCCGACCTTCTTCATTAACGCAATTGCTTCTTTATTGGTTTCATCCCAATTTATTACACCATTCTTCGCTCTTTCATTTCCTATAAATATATTCTCGGCGATAGTCATGAAGGGGCTGAGCGCCAGCTCCTGATGGATAATTGCAATACCCGCTTCTTCACTGTCGCGAATATTTTTGAACCTGCATTCCTTCCCCTTGTAGATTATGTTACCGGTATATGAACCATAGGGATATATACCGCTCAGAACATTCATCAGCGTAGATTTGCCGGCTCCGTTTTCCCCAACCAGCGCATGTATCTCTCCCTTTTTCACTTTAAAAGTAACATTGCTCAGAGCGAGGACGCCAGGGAACTCTTTCGTGATGTTTTCCATTTCAAGGATATATTCCGACATTGTCTGCTCCTTTATAACGCTTCGGTCAATGAATAGATTTTTCGATTGCAGAAAAATTTCATTACCTCAGCAGGATTTCAATGAGGCCGGCCGCAAACGTTTTGCAGCCTCCCAATAACTATAGGCATAGGTTATCTGTCCCCGGTATTAAAAATGGCGGCAGCCAGGCTGCCGCCATTTCATTTCACTTAACTTATTTTGCGTCCGGAATATCTTCCAGCTTGTAGTACTTACTGTCGACGAGCAGTTCCTTCCAGTTATCCTTGTTTGCAAACTTAATCTGGCAGTTGAAGGAAGGAACATCGATGACTCCATTGTTATAGCTTGCATTTGTTGGAACTGTCTGCCCTGCGAGTATCGCATCAGTCATAGCGATGACCTGGGTAGCGAGATCCCTTGTATCCTTGAAAATAGACATGGACTGTTCGCCGCGAATGATCTGGCCTACATTGATCTTGTCGCAGTCCTGGCCGGTGAGTATCGGGAAGGGTTTTGAGCCTGAGCCGTAGCCTGCTGACTTCAGAGAAGCTACGATACCCTGCGCAAGGCTGTCATTCGGGGAGAGGACTACATCGATGTTACTGTCTGCATAATAACCAGTCAGAAGATTATCCATTCTATCCTGGGCTCCCTTGGATTCCCAGTTTGTGATAGCGATCTGATCCGGGAATACAGTCTGAGTTGATTTGACAACGAGCACTCCGCTGTCTATGTATGGCTGCAGTACATCCATAGCGCCCTTGTTAAACAGGCCTGCGTTATTGTCGCCTGGGTCGCCGCCGAAGCATTCCATCGAGAATGGGCCCTTTTCGCCCTGGTCAAGCTTAAGAGCGCTGACGATAAATTCGCCCTGCATCTTTCCAACGCCGTAGTTATCGAATGTGGCATAGTAGTCGCACTTGTCGGTGTTTGTTATCAGTCTGTCATAAGCTATTACGGGAATATTCTGAGCCTTTGCCTGCTGAAGAACACCGCCCAGTGCACCGCCCTCGATTGAAGCAATAACGAGAACATCGCATCCCATGGTGATCTGGTTCTCGATCTGGCTATTCTGAACTTCCTGTTTGTTGTCTGCGTACTGAAGGTCTACTTTGTATCCCTTTGCCTCAAGGGCAGCCTTAACGTTGGCACCGTCCTCATTCCATCTCTGGAGCGACTTTGTAGGCATGGTTACTCCAACGAGCTTGGCATCCTTGCCTGCTCCCGCCTGGCCGCAGCCTGCGAAAACAGTTGCCATCATAGCCAGCACTAATACTAACACGACTAACTTCTTTGCCATAATCATTCCTCCGTAATAATAATTTATTAATGTAAATTTTATACTGTCTTTTGCCAATCCAAAATAGAGATAATTATCGTATGTTGGTAAATTATTATCGGTCAAAAAGTTCTGATGCTTGTATCTGGATTTTTTTGATATCAAAAAATTCCAGATATGCCATTAGACAGTTAGGCAGTGGTAGAAAGCTCAAATTACAGATTTCCTTCACAGAGTCCCTTGTATTTTTTGACTCCCTTTCTTTATCTAAAATTATATTCTGTTACAATGCTTTCTCTTCCATTCAGTTTATCATTATAGTATTCATAGAAGGAGACTCCTAAAAAGCTGCCGGTAATATTAAAAATATTATCAAAGCCCAGATTCTGAAGCGCTAAAGCGGCATTGTAGCTTCGTTGTCCGGTTCGGCAGTGTAAATATACCGGTTTGTCCTTAGGAATTTCATTTGTTCTTTTCCTTAGTTCACTTAACGGAATATTTATTGCTCCTTTAATATGTCCTCTATTGAATTCATGGGTTTCTCTAACATCTATAATGATATTATTTTTTTCTACAAGCTCTCTTACCTTATCAACATTTACCTGCTTAAATGAACCATTTAACAGATTTGATCCTACATAACCTGCGTAATTAACAATATCCTTTGGGGTTGTAAATGGAGGCGCATAGCAAAATTCCAGATCCTTTAAATCCTCTACTGTTCCACCGAACTTAATGGCAGTGGCAATGACATCGATCCGCTTTGTAACATCGCCTTTCCCGATTGCCTGAGCTCCTAAAATCCTTCCAGTAGGAACTTCAAACAGTAATTTAAAATGCATTGGTGCAGCATCCGGCATAAGCCCCACTTTATCTGGTAGAATAATACGAACAATATCATAATTGATACTAATATTAAGAGCCTTAATCAGGGATTCATTCAATCCGGTAGATGCACCATTATATTCAAATACCTTAATTGCAGATGAACCGATATACCCCTTGTTCAGGGTGCTCTTATGATTAATATGATCCGCAGCTGATCTTGCCTGCTTTAACGCCGGACCAGCTAATGATAGTTTAGTCATGGTATTGGTCAATGAATTATAAACTTCGATTGCATCGCCAACTGCATAGATATCAGGGTCATTTGTAAGATAATTATTATCCACCTTGATTGCACCTGTTTCTCCCATTTCCAGTCCCGCTTCTTTTGCAAGATTAGTTTCCGGCGATACACCGATTGCCATTATAACAGCACTGGTATTAACTGTTTTCCCAGAGGCTAAGACAACGCTATTTCCTTCAAATCTCTCTACTTTATCTCCTACGATTAAATTCACATTATGATCCATCAATACTTTATGGAATATTTGAACCATATCATAATCAAACGGTCTGAGTATTTGATTGGTTGCTTCTATCAGTGATACATTGTATCCTGCCTGGCTTAAGTTCTCGGCAACTTCAACTCCAACATATCCACCACCGATAACAGCTATGTCCTTTGTTTCCATTCGTTTAACGAATTGATTCAGTTTATCGATGTCAACAACATTTCGCACCGTGAAAACATTTGCATATTCAATACCCGGAAGCTTAGGTACAATCGGAGATGCTCCCGGCGATAATATCAATTTATCATAGCTTTCCGTATACTCTTCATCCGAATCTGTTCTCTTAACCCTTACAGTTTTACGTTGTCTATCAATTGCAATTACTTCACTATTTATACGCGCCTCTATATTATACTGCTTAAAAAACAGCTCCGGATTCATTAAAACCAAATCATTTGCATCCTTAACAACCCCACTTAAATGGTAGGGGAGGGAACAGTTGGAAAACGAAACGTGAGGTCCTCTTTCAAACATAATAATCTGATCATCCTCACTATTTCTTCTGAGTCTTGCTGCTGCTGATGCTCCACCGGCAACACCGCCGATGATCAAAATTTTTCGCTTCATGAGACAATCCTCCCCTTTAAAAAATCAAACATGATATCTTCCTCCTAGGTTTTTTTAATAAATATCTTTTCGTTAATTACTTAACTTATCCTTAATTCCAATTATAACACTTCGGTTCAAAGAAAGTTTTTCTTTCCCTCACCGGCCCAAGGACGCAATAATATTTATGCATAAAAGAAAAAAACAGCTGCCCAGGTAAAAAGTACTTAACCCGGGACAGCTGCATTCCCTGCATTCTACCTATATTTCTGTTATTCCAGTATCCTTAATGCAATGTATGCAAGGTCAGAAATATCAATCTTTTTATCTCCATTAATATCAGAAACCTTCGCTTCATCCCAGTCTTCAGCCGTGGAATTCTTACCGTAATAGAAGGCAACTATTGCTAGATCGCCTATGTCTATGTTTCCATCGGCATTGAGGTCCGCTGATACATCTTTATTCACCGCTCCCTTGAAGACATCTATTGCAATGTTTAGTGCTGAAACAGCGTTATCTGTCTGGGACTGTGTTGCATCCTGATTGTTGTATACAGACCTGGCGGTATTTATTGCAGTACCGAAGGCATCCTTTGCCGCCTGCGGATACTGTCCGGGCAGAGTACCGACTTCCGCATCTCCAAAGAGTGTCTCTGCAATACTGATGGCCGCTGCCAGAGCTTGCTTGTTCACGCCTTGACTTGGTATCTGTGCATTCTTGAAAGCCTGTACCGCATTATTAAGCGCTACAACTGCAGCATCCACCTGTTCTTGTGTTGCATTTATGTTGTCCTTTACAGCAATTGCTGCGTCTACAGCAGTCCTGAAGCTATCCTTTGCCGCTTGCGGATACTGACCTGGCTGCGAGCCCACTACTGCATTGGTATAAATAGACTCTGCATTGTTTATGGCAGCAATAAGCTGAGTCTTGTCTGCTTCTGTTCCTGCTGTAACCGCAATTGTCATACTTGTCGGCACCGCTTGAATCACTGTACCCTCAGGAGGAATACCAAGGTCTGCTTTCGTAACAGCAATACTTCCTGTAGTATTCTGAACACCATCCTTTACCTTGAAGTTCAGGTTCAGGATATGTGAGCTTTCTCCGGTTACTCCTCCTATATTGGCAGCAAGGAGTCTTACTTTTCCGGCAACAGATTTGTCCTCTTTAACAATCTGTATGTCTTCGTCTGCGCCTTCAGTGCTCACATATTCAAATACATCGCTGTCGTAGGTGATGGTAATGTCCTGGGCATATATGCTCTGTTCTGCATTGTCAAGGCTGATACCTATAGTAAAGCTTGATCCGGGCTGTACGGTGTCATTTCCGCTCAATACTGCTTTCACTTCAGCTTGAGAAACCGTAACAGCGCATTGTGCATAACACTCCGGATTGGATAGACTGGCAGCCCTGATTGTAGCCGTACCAGGTGATTTTGCTCTGACAGTTGCAATAATTTTACCGGTGGATGAGTCAATTGTAGTGCTTGTAACTGCTGCAACTTCCTCATCGGAGGATGTAAAAACAAGGGTTTTGTCCGTTGCATCTGCAGGTGTCACAGTGATTGAAAGCTGTCCTGTAGTTCCTGCTGCAAGGCCTAATGTGTCTTTGTCCACAGCAACTCCTGTTACCGGTTTAAATGGAGCTTCGCTTGCATATACATCAGCCGCACTGCCTACTATTATCCATTTGGCCGCCGTATTGATGCTGTAACCTGTTTGATCCCTCAGGAACGCATAGTCATCGACTGATTCATGGAAATCCGGCAGAACTTCCGCAGCGCCGGCTACGATACCACCTGCGATGTAGAAATTGTCTGCACGATTGCTTCCATAACCCAGGTCTGCCGATTTTGTTCCTACGCCTGAAACCCAGGAGGTGTTGTTATACATATGAGTACCCAGTATATAGTTCAATGCGTTAAATGTGTATTTACTGCTTACAATGCCCGGGAAATATTTATGCAGGACGCTCATGGCAGCTCCCATTTCCAGCACGCCTTCATTGCCTTCGGAGAGGGGAACTCCAAACGGACTGGCCGCGATCTGGCTGTCCAGGACAGGTATGTAAGCTTTCAGGGCATCTATGAATTGGTTCTGGAAATCCTGATCCATATATTCCAGAATGCGTACAGCTTTCCATCCGACTGTACCGAAGTTTTCGGAATTCAGCCCGAGAGCAGCTGTGTCCTTGAGGAACTGTATATATTCCTCATTGCTGCCATTTGAGGCTATAACCAGCTGGACAGCTGCCTTCCACCCTGCCGCTGTCAATGTCGGGTCCTGAGTTTCTTCATTGGTCTCATCATTCCAGATATCTTGGGCAGCATCCAGGCATCGAGCGGCAAGTGCATCATCGAAGCCTTTGAGTACATATGCTGCTGAAGCGAGAGCTGCTGATGCATCCAGCTGCAAAGCTGAATCCCTGGTACCGACAAGCGCGAACCTGTCATCAAGTTTACCGGATTCTAAGCCGTATACAGATTCTGATGACAGTGCGGACGAATCACCAATCTGAATAATATCGCCTGAGGCTGCAAGAGATGAAGAATAAACGAGTCCGTCCGTTACCTTTGCAGCATCACCTGACTGTGAATACTGTTTAAGAGATGGAACCTTCAGTCCCTTGAATGCAAACCCGACATTTTCGATCTGTCCAAGGATCTGCAGGATACCATGCTTCACCTGCTGCTGTACATCGTTATAACCATCCACCCTGTGCAACTCTACAAAGTTGGCATCCGTATCGACCATCGTTGTGTCATAATCGATGTTGAACTCATCAAATGCAAGAGCCAGGTCCTGAATAACTTCAAGATTGTCTGCCGTTTCCAGGTCACTATCGCTGGGATCGAACCATCCGCCGGCAGCCAGTCCCGGGATATGTTCAAAGGGAGCATACGGTGAATCCGTCGTATCTCCCATGCTCCACCCTTCAAACCACTGGGTGTTCAGCGGAGCCTGGAGCGCATCATCGGCAAATGATATGTTATGCCATATGCGGTAGCCCTCGCGTACTTTCATGTGATCCATCTGGACCGCCAGGAAGCCGCTGAGAGATGCCTGCCATGTCCTTTCGTAAACATTTTGGGCTATCGGGAACGGATCGGATCTTTCTCCCGCATAGCGAATCACGTATACACCCGGATCTTTGACAGATGAAAAATCAATTTGTCTGTATTCATAGCGAGTCCATGAAACAGGTACTCCAAGTTCTCCGGAGAATACCTGCGTATATGTGCCGTCAGCATTAAGACGGTCGATATAAGCTGTCGCAGGTGCGTTGAATGCAGGGTCGAGCTCAATTATGGCAGTCTTCTGAAGCTCCGGAGCATATCCTGCCTGATTGTATGCTACATTGGGCTTGCGGGTCCAATTCTGTTCCACGTCAGGGCTTATATGCCATACTACCTCTGTGGCGCCCGCAGGGATCATGGTACGCAGTATGAACCATCCGTCCTGGGTATTGTTGCGGCCGTCAAAGAGCGCCAGATCTCCGCTGTCCGATGTAATGCGTATACGGCTCTCGTCGTCCTCGGCGCTGAAGGTCATCTTCTTACCTGTTGCCAGAGGCAGAGGCTGTTTGTTCCCTTCATCCTTGTACCAGTTCTTTACATACCAGGGCTGATCCTCAGTCCTTGCCCTGCTGGCTGTCACCATATCATCCTGGGGAACCAGCGGGAATACACCGAAGGTATCATAATTGCCGTCTCCATCGGCATCAGCCTGGTAGCTCTTGCTGATGAACTGAGCCGGGGTAAACTGCAGGCTGAATCCCGCTTTGCCCACAAGGTCTGACGGCAGCGGAGTATCAAGACTGACAGTTATCTTTACACCGCCTGCCTCTGGCTCTGCCTTCAGGCTGTAACCGACAGCCGGTCTGCCCTTGGAGTCTGCGGGGATCGTCAGGCTTGAGTTCAGAGCTGCATTAATATCATCGACTGTGCGGCTGTTAAGTACGGGAGGTATGAGATTGTCCCACTGCTCCGGAGCATCCAGCAGGCTTATGTCGCCATTTGTGGCGATACGGCGTCCGGACTGGATCAGCTCTATGCCTGCATTCTTTTTATCTCCAAGTTCAGTGTCGAAGGTGTTGTTATACATAAACAGTTCAAAGCCGGGGGTATGAAGATACCCGTCCTCGGGACCTGTCTTTTTGATACTCATCATGAAGTCATTGTCAAAGTCCTTTGCAGAGCCTTGTTCCGTGGCAGGTGTCTCATTGGCCATCATACTGGCAGCGTAGCCCACTCCGATCCACTTGGACTGGTAGTTGATGATGGATTCGTTTTCAAACCACAGGAAATTGAAGTCATCAAGTGATTCCACGATATCCGGTGACACCGTAATATGTCCGGGCAGGATCGAACCGGGAATATAGGATTCATCCGCGCGGTTGCTGTTATAGGGATGCAGGTGAGACTTTGTACCCACTCCTGATAACCACGAATTATTAGTGACGGGGTGTCTGCCGAGGATATAGTTAGCAGAACGTAATACATATGTTTTCAATTCAGGGATATCCGGGAAGAATTTGTACATTGGAGCAAGACTCTGCCCGAAACCGATTATAGTCGGGCTTCCGCCCCAACCTGAGCCGGTGGTCCACTGTACGCCGAACGGAGTGCCGGATTCAGGACCATAGTTAATAGAGTCCACATATTCGATTACGGCATTTCTGATCTGCTCAGTGAAATCTTCGTCCATAAGGTCCTTTATAAACAGTATATTGTATCTTGAGGTTATGCCGTAGGTTGTTCTCCCAAACCAATCGGTGCCTTTAGCAAATGCCGAGGGTACAAGTGGAGTAATACGTTCCTTAAACTCATTGAATCTGTAATTTCCTAACTTGTTAGTCGCGAGTACCAGCTGAACAAGTGTGTTCCATTCGGTGCTCAGACTTGCCGCTTGTCCGGCTCTTTCCTTGTCCCATATTGCCAGCGCTGTGTCCAGGCATTTGTTTGCAAGTTCAGGATAATAATCCGCTAACACATAAGCGGCTCCAGCAATATTCGACGAAACATCCCCGGTAAGGTTAGTGGAAATGTTTCCAAGTAATACTCTGTCATCGGGAACTCCGGAGTAAACAAGGCCGTCACGTTCAACTATTTCCCCCTCGCTAAGGTTGGGGTCATATATGTAGCCATCCGTGTCGGAGGAGGGGTCTCCAAGATGGGTGTACTGGCGAAGCCTGCGAAGCTCCATTGTTCCGCCGTAGCCGCCGAGAACATCGTACTGCGCCAGGACATACTTGATTCCGTGAGCAATCTGCTGCACAATATCAGGAATCCCGTCTGGTTTATGCATCTCTACCAGGCCGCCTGTTTTGTCATCCCACTGAACAGAAAGAGTATCGTGACCACCCATGTTATCGAAAGCCTCGGCAGCATTGATCAGATCTCTAAGCACCTCAAGCTCTCTGGGTCCCTGAAGGTCAAAGTCGCCTGCGTCAAACCAACCGCCGACATTCAGTCCTGGAAAATACTCCTCAGGGCCAATTCCTGCTTGAGTAAGTTTCGCCGGCATGCTGCTTGCCCCCCTCTGACCGTCAAACCAGGATGTGTTAAGAGGGCCTATGCTGCAGTCATCCATGTGGGAGGCACCGTGCCAGACGCGGTTACCGTCCCGAACCTCGATATGGTCCATCTGGACTGCAAGGAAGGAAGTCAGGGCCGATTGCCATGAATAATCATATACGTCATTTGCTATGGGGAATACTTCGCTTTCCTGACTGCCATATTTAATAACGTACATACCGGTCTGAGTAATATCAGTAAAGTCGAAGTTTACATATTTATACCGCTGCCATGAAACGGGCTCGGTGACACTTGCTGTGTATACTTCATCCTTGGAGCCGTCAGCGTTCACATGGAGCAGCGAAGCAGTGGTGGGATAGTTATTGTCATATTTGTCAAGCTCCATAACCGCAAATTTCTCCTGGTTGGGTGCATAGCCAGCCTGACTGAAGGCTATGTTGGGCTCTCGTACCCAGTTTTGTATTACTTTCGGGCGGATATGCCATTTAGCCACTACATCACCGCTCTTGCCGCTAGGTATCAGACCACTCAGCACATACCAGCCGTTCTGTGCGCGGTCACGGCCGTCAAAGAGCTCCAGCTCGCCTGTATCGGAAGTGATGCTGATATTATAGAGCTCATCCTCGGGAGCAAATGAAAAACCATAGCCTTTGGCGAACGGGACCGGCTGAGATTCACCCCTGTCCGTGTTCCACTCCTTTACATACCATGCCTGCGTCGGCAGATTGGGACGCTCGGTTTCGGCCATCGTGCTCTGGGGATGGAGCGGGAAAATGCCAAAAGTATCATATTCACCACTGCCGCTGCTGTCCGCCTGGAAGGATTTGCTCTCATACCTTGAGGGTATGAATTCCAGGTTGAACCTTGCCTTTCCGGCAAGACTTGCCGGCATATCTGAGGTGAGTTTGACCGAGAGCGTCACTCCGCCGCCTCCCGGTTCCGGTGTGGCAACGATATTATATTGGAGTGACCCGTCTGAAGCCCCGTTGAATGTCATCGGCACTGTTATCGTATTCGTCGCCTCATCAAAGGTTTTAGTGCCGCGTGACGGTGCGGGAGTCGCATCCCACTGTTCGGGAGTCGGCAGATAGTGTATGTCACCGTTGGTGGCAATACGGTACCCATGCAGCAGCAGTTCGATACCGCTCATATGCTGATCGCCAAAGGTCTGATCAAAAGTGGAATTGTACATGATGACGTTGAAGGCATTTGAATTTTCAGTGGTCAGATACCTGTTCGTGCCATGACTGCTGTCGCTTAACACCATGTTGAAGTTATCGGCATAGACTTGCGGTGCTTGGGCAGCAGCAAAGCTCCCCACAGGCAGCACACCAAGAATAATAATGATACTGAGAATGATTGAAAGGATTCTTTTCTTTACAGACATTAGAAATACACTTCCTTTCTTTTTTTGTGCATAATGATTTTTAAACAGATATTTTATGAGGAAGGGATGGAAAGCATTTTCCATCCCTTGGCTCATATATACAATTGGTACTACATTCTGAAAGCTATAAACGCAAGATCTACTATGTCCACCTTACCATCCTTGTTTATGTCTGCAATTACAGCTGCCGCCCAATCCTCACTGCCGGAAACCGCACCATAGTAATATGCAACTATAGCAAGGTCAGCTACATCAATTTCAGAAGATTTGTCGATATCGCCTGTCGACGGATCGATCACCGAAGCCTCAAACTTGTTTATTGCGGCGATAAGTGCAGCTGTTGCATTATCTACCTCTGCCTGGGTCGCATTAGTATTTTCATAAACAGTATTTGCTGCTGCTATTGCCACCTGGAATATGTCCTTTTCTACCTGCCAGTAACAGCCGTTGTCTATTCCTACCACTGCATTGTCATACTTGCTCCTGGCTGTTTCCAGTGCTGACCCCAATGCAGTCTTATTTACCGCACTAATGGCTGTTACAGTGATCGACTTGCTGCTCAGTCCTGCATCTATCACTTTCCCGTTAGGCATGACTCCAAGTATTGCACTCTTGACGGATATGGTACTTGTTGTATTATTTACGCCGCTCTTCACCCTGAAGCTGACATTTGCTATAGGTGAGCTGCTTTCTGCCAGTCCGCCTATATTTGCTCCGACTATCCTTAACGTTCCGTCAGAACCCTCTGTAAAGATATTGATGTTTTCATCTGCTGAAGCAATAGATTCATATTCGAACACAGCCGGGTCATAGCTCAAGGTGATATCTTCCGAGTATACGGGCTGAACTACATTATTCAGGCTTATTCCCACTGTAAAGGAGACTCCGGGTTGTACACTGTCACTACCGGTGAGTACAACAACAGGCTGCTGGGTCTGCGATTCCTCTGTGATGTACCGGAACGCATCTATAAGCACACGTGTTCCAGGGTATTGGGTGCTTGCCGGATTTTTCTGGCCCGCAGCCACAACCTTTATGGTGTGCTGTCCATAGGTCAATCCCTCCCTGCTGAAATTCACAAACTGGCTGACAATATCCGGAGCTATGAAGGGATCTACTGTTGATACCTTGACTCCGTCAAGATATACTTCTGCGACACCGCAAAAGTAGTTGCTCTCTCCTATCCACTGAATACCTGTACCGGTAAAGGTGAACTCCGCATATGCGGGAGTAGTGGAGGGATAACTGTCATCCTCCGGAGGAATCACATATCTCCCCGTCCCAAGATAGTAGCTGCTGCTGCTGTTCTCCTGCCATACTGTACTTCCTGCATTGACATACGTTATGGAACTGTCTGAATCATCCACAGTCACCAGATTTTCATTTGTGATATGGATGATTTTCTCTCCTTTTTTACCCGAAGAGTCATTTTGTACTGCAACGACCTTAATGGTGCCATAGCTGTCTGACGATGCTGTAAGTATACATGTCAGAGCGCCTGTTTGCTGTATAGTCGCCAAATCTGTTTCAGAGCCATCCGGTGCTGTAACCGACCAACTCACGGATTTGCCCTGAGTAACACCGGATGCTGTCATTTTCATTGAAGTGCCCTTTTCTATGCATGTTGCGTCTCCGTAAAATCCTGAAACGGTGATGGCATTATCCTCTGCAAATACATTCAGTACAGGCATCGATAATAACACCATTATACATGCGATTAGTATGCACAGCAGTTTGCTGAGCTTTTTCATACATAATCACCTTCCTTATCCATAACTAAGTTACAGGTTGTTGTGAAATTTACACTAAACTCCATCCTTTGTGATTCATTTATTCAATATCCTGTAGATAATAACGGCGGTTTCGGCTCTTGTAGCCGTCCCCTTCGGATTTATCACACCGCCGCTGCCCATGATGATCCCTTCCTTGACCAGCTGAGCTGCCGCACTTGAAGCATACTTTGCCACCTCACCGGAGTCACTGAACATACTCAGATCAGAAGCCGATTCATCCAGTTTCTTTCCTGCGATCTTCATTGCCCTTGAAACGCATACCATCATATCCTGCCTGGATATTTTCTCCCTGGGCAGCAATTTGTCGTCTCCAACCCCTTCGACAACACCAAGCTTCCTTGCGATCCCAACCTCTTTATAGAAATAGTCGGTCTGTGCTGCATCACTGAAATTGCTGTCAACTTCAGCGGACAAATCCAGCGCCCTTACAATCAGGCATATAAAGTCTGCCCTGGTAATGTTCAATTCCGGGCTGAATGTAGTCTCTGAGGTTCCCTTAATTATGCCTTGCTCAGCAAGAGCCTCGATCTGCATTTTCGCCCATTTGTAGCCTTCCAGGTCAGTGAAGGTTTTAGATGGGCTTGTCCCATTGTAGACTGAAGCAGTCAGGTTTGGATCCAGGGCTTTTACCGACACCAGCTTGATATTCGCGTTTCCCTGGGTCTTTCCCTTAAAAGCAATAGTACAAAGAGGCAGACTGCCCTTTTCTCCATCCTTTTTTCCTATTTTGGTAAATGCTATGACCATTTTCCCATCGTCCTTTGTCTTCGGAGGTATAAAAAAGCCTTCCAGTTTGGATTCTGCCTTATCGACCTCCACCACGGCAGCGTCATAGGTTATTACGGCTTCATATGCATAGAGGTTTTTCAGGTTGTTGCCATTTAGGGTGATTTCCAGCATCTGACCTGGTGAAGCATCATTCACGCTTTGCATCAAAGAAAAGCCTGTTTCACCTTCGGCATAGGCAGCGCCGGACATGCAAATCATTGTCAGGACTACAGTAAGTAAGCATATAACAATCAAATGAGCACTCTTCATAGTTATCTCCTTATTTCCGGGAACTCTGGATGAGGAGGTTTCCATCCCCATCCAGGTCCTCACTCACAAATCACAAATCACTTAGTCGGGTAATCTGGATGCAACAAAAGCCAGATCCTCAATATCCACCTTGCCGTCTTTATTGATATCTGCAACCTTGGCTGCTTCCCAGTTTTCACCGGAAGAATCAGCACCGTAGTAGAATGCAATTATAGCAAGGTCTCCTACATCGATTGCCGGTGTGCTGTTGATATCTCCTGTGGATGCTGTTATCACAGAAGCCTTGAATGCCGCAACTGCTGAATTCAGCGCAGCAGTGGCATTATCCACCTCTTCCTGGCTTGCATCTTGATTTTCATATACAGCTTTTGCTGCATCTATTGCCGTCTTGAATTTATCCTTTTCAGACTTCAGGTAAGAGCCGTTTACAGTTCCTACGACGGCACTGTCGTGCACGCTTTGTGCTTCATCGATAGCAGCCCTTAAAGCATCCTTGTTTACAACCGCTGTTTCACCCACAGCGATGGTCTTGCTGCTCAAGCCTGCCAGGACTACGGTTCCATCCGGCATAATACCCAGCTTCGCTTCGGTTACAGAGATATCACTCGATACTGACTGCACTCCGCTCTTCGCCTTGAAACCGACATCCAGCAATGGAACATTTCTTCCGGTGATCCCTCCTATATTGGCTGCAATAATTCTCACCTTGCCTGTACCGACGATCTCGCTTCTGAGTACATTTACGTTTTCACTTGCTTTTGTCGTGCCGACATACTCAAATACTGCGGGGTCATAGCTTACGGTGATATCATCTGCATATACGGTTTTATTTGAAGCATTCAAGTTTATGCCCACGGAAAAGTTAGATTCGGGTTGTACACTGCCGCTCCCTGTGATCGTTACTGATGTTTCATCCGGCAGAGGAGTAAATATGCCTGCACTGCTATGGAAATAGTCAAATTTCACATCCAGGTCTGTATTGGTCCCCGAACCATTTATAGAGATAAGTCCTGCCTGAGCATTCTTCAAATTCAGTGTGATAGCGGATCCTACCTGGCTATAATCGGTTCCATTGGTTGAGTAATATGCAGAATAATTATTTCCGCTCTTGACCATCCTAAGCCATAAGGTATTGTTGTCGCCTACGACACTGCCGTTTACACTGTTTGCCGTCGCTGTCCCGTCCACCTCCCAGCAGGCCTGGATGATCGTATTGCTTGAACTGGTGGCTTCCCAGTCCAGTTTTATATAATTGTCCATATCCTGGTATGCGATGATTCCGCCTTGCTGGTATGCACTATATGGCCTTATGGAGCATTCGAGCCTGGTCTCTATGGTCCAGTCCCCCTGTGCATCCTGCAGCAGGATATTCTTTCCATCTGTGGATCCTCCATAGATATCTCCGACTCTTGGGCTTATGGTCATGTATCCGGGATTTTTGGACAAACTCCAGGTTCCAGGATCTTCATTGACCCAATGCCAGAGTGTCGTATCTAAGGTAGTGCTGTTGAACTCGTCATTCCCGTTTGCCCTGTTGTTGAAGTTTATTGTATAGACAAGCTGACTGTCTCCGCTTCCGATCACAGCCCTGGCCTGTCCCGGCACGGTATCAGCCTGTGTTATTGCAACCGGCGCATTCGGATCATTCGGTACGACGGATACCAAAGGTGTCACTCCGCTCGGTATGTATACATTGTATGTATAAGTGCCCGAATTGAATCCACTGACCTCTATTCCATTTACTTTAAGACTTTTGAGAGATGAGTCTGCAGTAAAATTTATTATATATGTAGTTTTTGCGCTCCCTGCTGAAACATCGATTATCGCCTTTCCAGGTACTGCCGCCGCCTGGCTTATGTCAACCGTAACTCCAGGGTCGCTGGCGACAGCGGTCACATTGGGAGTCTGCCCATAAGAGGCAAACATATCGTATGAGAACTTGTCAGGGCTGAATCCGCTTACATCCGTCCCGTTGACTTTCAGACTGCTCAGTGTGGTGTCAACATTAAAGTTAACTGTATATACAGTCTGCTTGGCACCATCCTCTGATTCAACTGAAATGACAGCTTTACCGGGAAGTCCCTCAGCCTGGTCTATCGTGACCTTTGCTGCAGGAGCGGCAGCAGTAGCGGTGACTTGCGGCACTGATCCGACCGGAACAGTCAGCGCATAGTCACGTATTCCCGGAGCGAATCCGGATAATGCCGAACCATTTATTTTTATTTCGCTCAATGATACAGCAGTTTCCGTCAAGCCTTCCAAAGCTTCTGCCAAATCGCTTTCGGCTTTTTCCACATCGTTTACTCCGTCCAGATCATAGATCCTTACACCAAGGACATCTTCCGCCGCCTGCCTGGCTGCAGCATACTTGCTCCAGCTGTCAGGTGTATAATTATCCTTTGCTGAATCGTCAGGAATTCTCTGCATTCCCTTTTTCAATTCAAAACGGGCTACGCTGCCGATCATTGCATAGTAGGACATCTTTGCCGTATAGTTCGTATTTCCTGTACTGTCAGCCGACATGAAGATATGAGCACCTTTATTGGAATTGAAGGTGTTGGAATCATTCACTCCATCAAAAGCGTATACTGTGATCTTCCCTCCGTTGCCTTTACTGTTTTCAAGAAGGAAATCGAATTGATCCGCCTGCCAGTCGGCCTGCTCTCTCTGGATCTCGGGCAGATTTGCCATAGCGGCTGTCCATCCGGATCTGACCAGAGCCACATGTGCGTTCGGTGTGTTTTGCCAATTGCTGAATGTCCATTCAGGATTTTTCGTACCATCGGGCAGATAGTACGGCAATACGTCCCGGCTGTAATTCGGGTTGGCAACAAGGTCGGAACGCGTGTCGGACTCTGTCGTCTGGATCTCATCACATATTTCGGCAAACTTATTGTACATATCTTTGAAAACATCCAGACTGAGCGAGGTCGCATTTCTGTTCTGCAAGCCGATGACGAAGGTAACACCGTCCTCCTTCATCTGCTCATAGATAGGCTTGAGCATCTCTACAGTAGAACTGAGCTTTGGTTCATAGTCCTTGTCCGCATCATAGAAATCATTGTAGACAAGTGTCCAGTCCAGGTCATACTGTTTGACATATTTAGCGGCTGACTCGAAGGCCTGTCTGACCCAAACTGCCTCTTCATATATCCTTTCATTCCTGTCGGTGATATCAGGTCTTTTGAAGATACGGCCCCAGCGGCCTTCCTGATAATCGTTCTCATTGCGGATAAATCCGGAGAAGTCATCGATTGCTTCATTGACAACATCCCATGAATAAATAATGTCCTTATAGGGTTCAAACCTTTCAAATACCTTCTGGATATATGAATCTATCCTGGCCAGCATTACCTCCTTGGTCGCCCAGGGTTTCGAATTTGAAAACCCTTCATGGAAAAATGCTTCAGGCTGCTGGCTGAGATTGTGCCAAAACAAAGTATGTGCTTTTACCTTGATCTGGTCTTCAGGACTGCGATTTTCATTGAATGTCCTGACCTGGTTCAAAAAATTCAACTGTGAGCTGGTTGCCCCAAGCACAATGGTCGTATTGGCCTCAAAGAGCCGCTGTTGTTCTGCTTCATCAATTATTCCGTCAGCATTCACTTCACTATATACATTATTGTATGTAGTAGCTGCAGTACTAAGGTTAAGCAGGTTTGATGGCTTGAATTCATTGGCCGGGCACCAGCTGTTGTAATGATGCTGCAGCAGATTTCTTACATCAGCATTGCTTCCGAAGAAGTTGCTCATGCCATGGAAGGCACCAAACATGAAGTAATCGCTGAACGTCTCGTACAGGGATGGAAGTTCGGGCTGATATGCTGCAGAAACAGGCTGGATAAACAGGGTCGAAATAATCGCAACAATCAGTAACATCGTTAATAGCTTTTTAATCATAAACAGATACCTCTTTCATGATTTTTTTGAAGCTCCTGCCAGGAAGGCAAGGCAGGGCAATCATGGCCCTGCCTGGTTCCTGTCCAAAGATCAACCCAGTATTCTCGAAGCAATGAAGGCAAGATCCTCAATATCGACCTTGTTGTCTTTATTGATATCCGCAACCTTGGCTGCTTCCCAGTTTTCACTGGAAGGATCTGCGCCGTAATAGTATGCAACGATAGCAAGGTCTCCTACATCGATCGCTGTGGAGTTGTTGATGTCTCCGGTACTTTCTGTTATCACAGATGCCTTGAATGCTGCGATCGCTGCATTCAGTGCAGTTACAGCGCTATCCACCTCAGTCTGGCTTGCACTTGCGTTTTCAAATACAGCATTGGCTGCATCTATTGCTGCCTTGAATGTATCCTTGGCGGACTTCAGGTAATTGCCGGCTGCAGTTCCAATAACCGCACTGTCGTGTACGCTTTGTGCATCATCTATTGCTGCCTTGAGAGCATCCTTGTTTACTCCGGTCTCAGGGATCTTGGATGCTTCAAATACTGCTTTGGCTTCTGCCAGTGCCGTTTCTGCGGCATCGACCTCAGCCTGGGTAGCATCCGGATTGGTGTTTACTGTATCAGCCGAGTTGATTGCTGCCAGGAATGCAGCTCTGGCTTCAGCAGGGTATTGGCCGGGCTCATTTCCCTCCGGCGCATCGTTGTACTGAGCCTGTGCCGCTGTTATTGCCGCCTGCAATTTACTCTTGTCAACAATTACTGCTGTTCCTACGGAGATTGTCTTGCTGGTCAGATTTGCCTGTATTACAGTTCCGTCAGGCATTACACCAAGCTTTGCCTTGGTAACTGAAATATCACTCGATGTATCCTGGACCCCGCTCTTCACCTTGAAGCTGACATTCATCAACGGGGCACTGTCTCCGGTGACTCCTCCGATATTAGCAGCAACAATTCTGACTGCACCTGCATCATTGGGCTCACATCTGAGGATATTGATATTTTCCTCTGCCTTTGTCTCCACATACTCAAATACTGCGGGATCATAGCTCAGGACTATATCCTCTGCGTATACGTTCTGACCCGCGGTATTCAAACTCACTCCTACAGTGAAGCTTGATCCGGGCTGTATACTATCGCTTCCTGTCAATATCAGAGCCGACTGTTCAGCTTTGACGGTTACCTTGATCGGATCGGAAACCGATGTCCTTGTACCATCGGAGACAGTTATCTTCACTGTTACTTCCTTATCCACCAATGCAGGGAGAGTCACCTTGCCATCCGCTGCTATCACGCTGGGATCGCTGGATTCCATTGACACGGTGTACCCATAGGGAACAGGCTCGAGCACAATGTCAGAAGCTACTGTCGTTGGTATGCCGGCAGCAACATATTCCTTAACATTGTCTACTGCGTCCTGCAGCATTTGCTGGTAGGATTTCACTTCAACACCGTTGAGGTTGGTTATAGTAAGGTATTCGAAGTAGGTATTCATCTGCGGATTGCTAGAGTTCTGTGTCGCAAACAAACCTATCTTAGGATCCTTATAGTTGACTCCTGTTATTGGATTGCCGATCTGTGTGAAGTTTTCACCGTCCTGGGAATAGGATATGGTATATGTGGTTCCCTCTTTCTTAATCCTGTGGTAAATAACGACTGTACCGTCAGAATTGGCCACAGCCGTGCCTCCGCCGATACTGCTGAAGGATCCGTTGACCTCTCTTCCGGGTTCAAGCCTCAGCGAATTCTGCTGGCAGTTAGCCCTGATATAGTTGTCCTCGTCCTGCCATACCAGGAGCATTGCCTGCTGATAGTTTGCTGTGGGAATATTTGGATAGAACACCTTTGCAACTACTTCCCAGCTGCCCATTGCCGGCTGGATGAAGACATTCTCCCATTGTGCTCCGGTGCTGTATATATCATAGCGCTGGGTCGGGAGCCTTAATCCTTTGCCCTTGTCTACGGAATAGGTTGAAGAATTCTCACGGAGAACTGTCCATTTCTCTCCGATCGACCCGTCCGCGAGGTAATCCGAAACCGGAACTGTATTGAAGCTTACGCTGTATGTTGCACTCGCAGCAGGTGTGGATACTGTTGCAGTAGCTGTTCCCTTTGGGGTGCTCAGCTGGTTATAGGTGATAGTATATGTTGGATCGTCACAGGTAGCCTCAAGGACCGGCGCTTCAGTTGCATTTTCTGCCACCTGGATGTTATAGGCAAATGTCTGCGGATCGAATTCAGCCAGAGGTGAACCGTTTATGCTCAGAGAGCTCAGCTTCGGATACAGGTCAGCCAGCTTGAGTATATTGAGCATTTCGTACGTAACAGTAATAGGTTCTGCTGCGTCCGTATCTCCGCTGGTAGCATACAATCCGATCTGCGGCAATGCGTAATTCACTGATAAAGTGGTTCCGAATGTCGTCCAGGTGGTGCCGTTCAATGAGTATTTAAAGGTGAACACTTCACCTTCCTTGACAATCTGGAGGTAAATGCCTGTCTGAGAGGCGGATGTTGCTGTATTGGATTGAGTCTGAGACCCATTTACTACATTGTATACTCGTATCACATTGCTGGAACCGGTAGTGGCGCACTCATATACAAACCGGATATAGTTGTTATCATCATCGTAAATGATTAGCCCTGCCTGCTGGTTGCCGACAGAAGGCGTTTGGGCAAATTTTACCTGGGTCTGGGCGATCCAGTTGCCCAAGCCTGACTGCATATATACATTCTGGGGCTGGAAGTCCACATTGGAGAATGCGCCTCTTTCAGTCGTTATGGTTAAACCGGCCATATCAAACTGTGCGTTGTCATTTCGGTTTTTAAAGGACCAGCCCTTGGCAAGCGCTGCGTCCTCTCCCTCCCTGAAGTCCGTTGTTACCGGCTTGGTTCCTACGCCCACCCGATATGTGGCAGTCGCGCCGGTCAGCCTGTTGATGACGGAGAAGGTTGCAACACCGGGAATGGATGTAAGCGGTTCATGCTTCACTACATCCAGATCCTCATTGTTATTTACAAACTCGATGACAGGGATCTCAGTCGTACCCGCCGGCAATTCGATGGAATAGTTCAGTTTGTCGTTTTTAAATCCGGGAATCGGTGTACCGTCCACGGTGATATTGTCAATGTACTGTGAAGATACTACATAGACAACGAAGTCAGTGGAAGCAGACACACCATTATATGTAGCCGTTGCTGTAATCGTGGCAACACCGGGGCCCTCTGTCCTGATCACTCCGTCGGTGACTGAAACGACAGACGGACGGTTGGAGGAATAAGTGAAGGTCATTCCCTCGGGGAACGGTGTGCTGGTCTTCTGCTTCACAAGGCTGCTCTGCTGTTTGATAATGTAGCCCCAGAGGCTTTCATCATTCATCGCAACTGTGAGCTTTGGATCAACGGTCCTTCCCTTGTCGAAGATCAGGCGTTCTTCAATACCAATGGTTTCATCGCCTGACTGGCTGGGTTTTGCAGTAAGAACTGCCGGGACGATCTTCAGGGAGCCTGAAACGTTGATGTTGCCCTTCAGCGGGACATCTGCGCTGCTTCTGCCGACCTGGATCTCGTACAAGCCTGTATCTACAATGTTTCTGTCCTCATCTTCATTATAGAATGCTAGATCGGAGATCTTGACATCGATCATAACAGTCTTGGTTTCACCCGGTTCAAGCTCGATCTTGTCAAAGCCCTGAAGCCTCTTGATCGGCCTCTTGAGTTCAGCCGGAGCTTCAGGCTGGGCAACGTACAGCTGGACAACTTCCTTTCCCTTCATACTGCCGGTGTTCGTAACATCAAACGATACACTGACAGTGTCGTTTGCATCGAACTCACTGGCGGCGGAATCGCCTTTGTTGATTGACAGGTTGGAATACTCAAAAGTGGTATAGCTTAGGCCATAACCAAAAGGATAGGATGGATCGCCGGTATAATACATATATGTACGTCCCTGCTTGTCTTCGGAGGCCACTAGATCATAATCATATATGCTTGGAATATCAGAATCACCTGTGTCACTTACATTCTTATACCATGTGTCTGTTATCTTGCCGGATGGATTGACCTTTCCGGTGATGACGTCACCAAAGCCAACCTTTCGGTTGCCCAGATAGCTGGACCATAGAATAGCTGCCACATCGTTTTCAAACTGGGTCACCTGCATCGGTCCGCAGGTCTCCATCACCGCAACGGTCCTGGAGTTCAATTTCCCGACATTGGAAATAAGAGTCGCCTGGCCGTTTGAGAAAACGGTGCTGGTACGGTCTCCGTCTTCCTTGGAGTAGTTGCCGTCGGTTCCTGTAACAACGATAACTGCATCTGCGGCAGCAATGGTTGCCTGATCCGCATCTAAAATGGTATAGGAAGCAGATGAGGTCGAATTACCGTAGCCTGTGAGATATGTAAAGGTAGCTTCCGGGTTCTTTTCAGTAATGTTGCTTGCAATTCTCTGCTGAATGTTTATGCGGTTGGTATTATTACTCTGGTTGCTCGAATACAGTCCTTGATACATATTGGTCTGCCATGCTCCTACTATTACTACCTTGTATTCTCCCGAATCCGGAACTGCAAGCGGCAGGATCTTTTCCGACGAGCCGACCGGAGCCTCATTCTTCAGCATAACGACCGCTTCTGCGTTTACATCATCGATCAATTTCAGACGTTCAGGCGTCTGCCAGCCTACTGAGCTACTCTGCCCAGCTACACGTTCAGCAGCCTCTGTCGTGAAGGTATTATCGCTGTCCCATTCACCGGTCTGCATACGGGCTGTCATCAAGCGATGCAGCGAGATATCAAGCTGGTTTTCCGTGAATCTGCCTTTATCGGTTTCAACTGCCTGTTCGATCATACTTGCCATATTGCTTGCATAGGTGTTTGCACCACTGCCATGGCCGCCATTGCACTGAAGGTCCATGCCGTGAGCCAAGGCCTGTGAAAACTGTTCAACGATCGTGAGCACCTTTCCGGTGTAGGGGTTTATAAAGTTATGTCTCGATATGGTGGAAACGGAGTCACAGTCTCCAGTCATATGACCTGAAAATCCATAGGTCTGGCGCAGAAGCGTATCAATCAGGTAACTGCTCCAGGTACATGGATCACCGTTTAAAGTACTGTATGCTGTCATAATGGATGAAACATCCGCCTCACGAATGATATTGCGGTAAGGTGCGGCATAGTATTCCCTCAATATACGCAAGGAGGTGTCTGCGCCCCCGTCAAGACGGTTGCGTTCGCTGTTGTTTGCGACATAGTGCTTGATGGTAGGATTCAGCTTGCGGCGGCCTGCCGGGTCAAGGAGGTTTCCTTCCTGATCCATGCCCTGTATACCCTGCACAAAAGCTGTGCCCATTTTGGACATTAGTAAGACATCCTCTGAATAGGACTCTTCATTGCGGCCCCAGCGAGGATCACGATGCATATTCACTGTGGGGGAGTAGAAATTGAGATTTGTTGCATTTTGCCTGCCGTCAGTAGAAACTGTGGCACCTTTGGGAGCCCTTTCACGAATCTCATCTGCGATTTCGCTGGCAACGGAATAATAGAGATCCGGGTTCCAGGTATTGCCAATGGAGGTGTTCTGCGGGTAAGAGTTGGAATTCTGTCCATTCAGATAACCATGAAGGGTTTCCTGCCACCAGGTGTAGCTGGGTACCCCCGTCGTGGCCGGAACATTCAGCGCACCGCCGCCCAACTGAGCCGATGTGATGGACGGAGTACTTTGGCTGTACACCTGAGAGCCTTTTTGCGTTGTCGACATCCTTGCGACCAGGTCAGCAGCCCTTTCTTCATAGGTATAGCTGGGGTCCATAAAGATTGGATTCTGCTCCGGTTCCTCGGCTTCCTCGGCGAATGCGGTCATGGACATCACCGGGAGCATTCCAATACAAAGTAGGATTACGAGAATCAGCGATAATACACGTCTCTTTTGCATCTTACTACCTCCTGCCAATTTGTTTTTTATCACTAATTTTTCACATGCCATTATTCCGTTTTGACTCAAAGGAATAAAACTGTGAAAAACAGTAACCGGGATTTGGTTCTTTTTTATGCAAAGCAGATGAGAGGATGTGTTTTGGCATTCATATTCTTTTTTGTTATTATTTTACATTCTATCTCAAGTATAGTTTAATACGGGTAGCCGTTCATTACACTAGCGAAAATTATTATGTTCTTCCTAATTTAGCTGTCAGATAGATCTCATTTAAGACAAGAAGCATTTTGTTATGTACAAATTAATGCTGAAAGATATAAGGCAGAGCCAGGCCCTACCCCATATATCTGTGTGGTTCGTTCTGTTATCAGATCATATATGCTGAATGGAGTATGGATCGTATCCTGATTAACAACCTAAGCGCCTCCTGCTTCGGTGTCATATGGCCAATCATCTATGCCTCCAAGATTGTATACTTTTCTGTACCCCATAAGAAGAGCCTTATCCAGAGCTGTCTGTGCCCGGACTCCTTTTTTGCAATAGAATATTATCTCCCTGTCTTTATCAGGGATTGCATTTTCCAGCAACATCTCCAGTTCATCAACGGGAATGTGGACGCTTCCCTTGATATGCAGCTGATCATATTCATCATCCGTACGAACATCCACAATGTAAGCTCCATTATTATAATCCTTCAGTGCCTGTCCTGCTGAAATGCCGTATTGCCTGAAAGCATCACTTTTACGTATATCAAACCAGAAGTTGTCCCCTACAAGAGCCAGGAAGCCATCTGCTGATACTAGGTCATTGATATTTTGCTCGCACAGCACATCAAGCTTGTTGCATGTGATACAATCTGTCACAGTCAGGAGCTTTCCGCCGTTACACGCCGCAACCAGCTGATCCCAATCCATTATTACAGCATTGACGACAATAGGATAATATTCTTCTGCGGGATTTTCGTTGATCCTGCCGAATTTATGTTCCATCCATATCTCTCCGGTTTCACTGGACAAAATGGCTGGTATGTCAGGATGATCCTGATATTCGCCCGTTACAAAGAATGTATCCGCGCATGCACTTACGCTCCGGAATGAACACGGCTCGGAATAGCCCTTGTAAAATATGTTGTAGTCCAGCACATTCCACCTCCTGCCATCGGAGGACATCAATATCTGCCCTTCTCTGGTCACAGCCATGCACATTGTTTCATTTGCTGCAATGGATAGAATATTGTTTTTTATTCCTGTCTTCACTGATTTCCAGCGTTCACCACCGGAGGAATAAATGAGGGTGCCGCCTGAACCGGCAGCCAAAAATGACCCTTTGAATACAGTTACGCAGTTGAGTGACTTGGTGGTACCGCTCTTGACCTTCTTAAAGTCGGTACCGCCTTTCGAAATGAGTATAACACCGCCATCTCCAACAGCTACATCAATGCCATTTGATGTAGCTACACCATTCAGACATGCTTTTGTGACAACAGGCAGTCTGTTCACAGTCTTGTCAGTCTTTATCCTGTCGATCCGCCCGTTCGCACCTGCAGCAATGAAGCCAGCGCCGTCATAGCATACCGCCCGGTAGCCCGGTAATACTGCAGTTTCCGCTTTTTGGGGCTTAACTGCTGCAAAAATCCTGCCAGCACCGGCAAAGCAGCATACGATAATGGCGATGAACATGACCGCAAGAACTACGGATACAGGTTTTCTCGAAAGTTTGCCTTTATATCTCATACTTAACAACTCCCTTTATTACAGTGGTGCAAAGGTATCCCCATTTAATAGACCGCTCTTAATAGCAGTGCCTGACAAACTCAGCCCTTTCACTGGAGCAGGCTTTTTCCTTATATTCCGTAGGGGTGATCCCTACAACTCTTTTAAATAGCCTGCTGAAATAATTGGGGTCTGTGTAGCCTATATCAAAACAAATTTCCTTGACACTCAGCCTGTTTTCAGCAAGATGCTCCTTTGCCTTTTGTATTCTCAGGGAGGTGATATAGTCGATAAAGTTTTCTCCCACCTGTTCCTTGAATAACTTGCTGAAGTAATGCGGGCTTATGTTCACTTCCCTGGAAATATCCTCAAGGGCGATTTCCTTTCTATAATTTTCCTTGATGTAATTCACCGCCATCAAAATAAGGCTGTTCAATCTATTTTCCATCATATCGCCTATGGCCTGTGAAACCTGCTCGATCCTTTCCCTGCACCAGACCTTGAGCTCTATCGGGTCTTCAATGCTTAAAAGGTCGTCGACATAATTGTCCAGCCTGGAATACTCCTCATTCCTGATCTTGTAATTGCATCCCATGCGATGTATCAGGACCATCAGCTCCAGTAGCTTTTTCTTGATTCTGCGAAGAGAAGAAGGATATTCATTCAGCAGCCAGTCATAGATTTGATTAAAGATCTGCAGACATGCGTCCGTCTCACCTGATGCAGCCTTTTCCAACAGCAGCTTTTCCTTTGCCATTGGATACTCTGATGCTGAATGCTCACCTGCAGGCACATCCATAATATGTATCAGCCCACTGCCTGAAAGATACTTGACAGCCCTGAGAGACTCCTCATAGGATCTGGAAATGTTCTCGCGGGTACGGTACACCCTTCCTATCCCTATGCTGATATCCAATCCCCCTTTTTCAGCCAGTGAGTTATAAACATGTTCCACTATGTTTATGGCTTCGAGCTTCATGGTATACTCATCCTCTTTGGGATGTGCCGGTACATATACGAAGAACCTGTCCAGCATCAATGGACCTATCAGACACTTGCATTTTCGTTTGAAGGACTCCCTCAGGTAGCGGTAGAAGGTCAGGGTTCTGTCCCGGAGACCGGCTCTGTTAACAGTCCCATCCTCATTTTTTGTATCGTAGAATTTGACAGCAACAACATACCCGCTCTCTTCATCCAGTTCGAAGATATCCTTGTAGATACTGAATTCTCTGCTGTTGTCATCAAAAAAAAGCATTGAGCATATAAATCCGTTCTCGACAACGGGCAACATACTCTCCAGCTTCTCCTTCAGCTCCAGCTCTCTTTTCCACTTTTTCCTGTCTCTGTTTATTGCTTCAACGGTTTTTTTTATCGTTTCCACTATTTTTCCCTGGTTCACGGGCTTCAGCAGATATTCCATGACCTCCAGCTTCACTGCTTCCTTTGCAAAATCGAACTGATCATAGGCTGACAAAATAACAATCAAGACATTTCCAAGCCTTGACCTGATTTCCTTGATCGCCTCGATGCCGTTTATACCGGGCATCATGATGTCCATGAAAATAATGTCCGGCTTTAGGTTTTCTGCCTTTTCTATAGCCTCACGGCCTGACCTTGCTGTTCCGGCAACAACTACATCTGTGAAGTTTTTTTCAACAATGAACCTTATGGAGTCCAGAACGATCTGTTCATCGTCAGCAATAAGCAGTCTGTACATGCGCACCTCTTCTTCCTGTGAAATCGAAATTCTCTTCATGCACATCCATCCATCCGGGTCAGGAGATATCTGTATTATCGTCTATACTGAAAACAGCCTCTATAGTGAAGCGTTTTTCTGTAAGTAATTATTCTATATGCTACATATTTTTTCCTTTATTTCCCATTTCTCTTCTCAAGCAATTGCTTAACTTTTGCAAAAATAACCTCCTGACCGCATCATCTCATCCATAACCGCGGGTATGATTTGCCACGATATTTCCAACCTATCCTTCACCCAGCCGCATTTTTCCTATTTTGGTATCGGTAAATCCAATGCTGCAGCCCGAGAAAAAATGATATCAGGCGCTAAAGAGCACGATAATGAGCTCTACAGCTGCCCAATTGACTTATATTATATATCAGTGCTACTACTCGACATATTTCAAACTATTTCAGCTTTGCTCTTCCTTTTTCTCGTATATAAAATATAGTGGTGTCTATTTTTAGAGTGGAGTGAAATCAATGATACATGATTACATACATGATATAAAACAGGAGTTCAAGGGCTACAATGCGAGGAAATTCAAGCAGGATCTTATGTCAGGCCTTACCGTGACAGCTGTTGCTCTTCCACTGGCCCTGGCATTTGGTGTAAGCTGCGGCGCAACGGCTGCCGCCGGCCTCATTACCGCGATAATCTCAGGCCTGGTGATTGGAGCCCTATCGGGCGGATCCTTCCAGATTTCAGGTCCTACTGGCGCCATGACGGCAATTCTGATCCTGCTTTTTCAAAAATACGGTCTCAACGGAGTGTGGATCGCAGGCGCCATGTCCGGTGTCATACTTGTTATTGCAGGCTTTCTGAAATTCGGCAAAATCGTATCCTACATACCGTCACCTGTCGTTACCGGCTTTACATCAGGCATTGCTCTGATTATAGCCATAGGACAGATCGATAACTTTTTAGGAATAACCTCCGGTGAATCTGAATCAGCTGCTATCAAATTTATACAGTATTTCAAAACCGGAATAAAACCCGACTGGCATGCAGTGCTGCTGGGCTCCATCGTCATCGCAGTCATGCTGCTGTGGCCAAAAAAGTGGAATGCCGTGGTACCCTCATCTCTTGCCGGGCTTGTCATCTCCCTTGTTACAAATATGATACTAAAATTGCCGGTGAATGTGATTGGTGATATACCCAGGACACTGCTGCCTGAAAGCAGATTGAACCTTTCCGTAATAAATCCCGCAGACCTTCGGGGAATGGTCATTCCTGCATTGAGCATAGCGGCGCTTGGCATGATCGAAAGCCTTCTTTGCGGCGAGGTGGGCGGAAAGATGAAGGGTGAGAGGCTTGATACAAATCGCGAGCTTATATCCCAGGGTATCGGCAATATTATCATTCCGTTTTTCGGGGGCGTGCCTTCAACTGCAGCCATTGCGCGTACCAGCGTTGCGATCAAATCAGGCGGGCAGACAAGGCTTGTCAGCATATTTCATTCGATAGGATTACTGGTCTCAATGTTTGCTCTTGCTCCCGTCATGTCACGGATCCCACTCGCCTCCCTGGCAGGCGTGCTGATGGTGACCGCATGGCGTATGAATGAATGGAAGAACATAAAGTATATATTTGAAAGACGTTTTAAAGGTGCTATACTAAAATTCGGAATAACGATGATAGCCACGGTTTTGTTTGATCTGACCCAGGCTATCGTCATTGGGGTTGCGGTTTCCAGTATCATGTTCATGGTCAGAATATCCAACATGCAGATCAGCATTCAGGATGTTGACGAAAAAAAGCTTAATGAAAAGTACGGGATGGTAATAAAAAAACCCTTGAAGCATGTGCGTGTCGTATACTTTACAGGGCCGATATTCTTTGCCACAGTGCAAAAGCTTATGGACCAGCTGTCTGAGCTGGATGAGACCAGAACATTGATTTTGTCGATGCGTGGGGTTCCCCTCATCGACACCTCTGGCCTTCAGGCCCTTGAGGAGCTGCATCATCAGTATCACTCAAAGAACTGCAGGCTGATGCTTTGCGGACTTCAGCCCTCGGTCCGGGACATGCTTCAAAGAAGCGTGCTTCTAAACAAAATAGGCGAAGATATGGTATTCTGGAGCGCCGATCAGGCTATAGCAGCTGAAAGCGCCCGGTACGACATTTAGACATTTCATGCCCGGCACCCCAATATATAATAATTTTGAGGGAGAATAGAAATGAAACTCTGCATAGTTACTGCTCCGTGCAAGGTCTAGTCGGACGAAGCTGCATGGAGCGGATCGAGTTCGTCCGTTCGACTTTGCACCTTCACTAAGTCATTTGAGATTTTTGATGAAAGAGGAGCAAAGCTATGATAAAAAAAATAATGACAACCATCAGGGAGCTTCGTACTTTCCTGATTTTATGGGTAACACAGTCCTTTTCGGCCCTTGGCAGCGCTATGACCAACTTCGCATTGGTGATCTGGTCTTATCAGCAGCATGGGTCAGCACTTACGACCTCGCTTTTGGCCATCTGCTCGTATGCGCCTTATGTCCTGCTGAGTATATTCGCAGGTACATTGAGCGACCGATGGAACAAGAAGGCCACTATGCTGCTCAGTGACAGCTTTGCAGCAATTTGTACCCTTTCGGTACTTTTTCTGATGACGACGGAAAGCCTGCAAATCTGGCATCTGTATTTGATCAATGCCCTAAATGGACTGATGAACACAATACAGCAGCCTGCATCAGATGTAGCAATCAGTCTGCTGGTTCCGGAAAAGCACTACCAGAAGGTTAGCGGAATGCGTTCCTTATCAAACTCACTGGTTACTGTTCTGACGCCGGTGTTCGCTGCGGCACTGCTTGCTTTTGCAAGCATCCGGATCGTGATCCTGTTTGATTTGATTACATTCATCACAGCATTCGTGGCGCTGCTGTGCTTTGTCAAAATCCCTCAGGTCACAAAACAAAGCACCTCTGGGAGCGAAACAATATTACAGGCTGCCAGGAGCGGCTTGCGGTATCTCAGGGACAACCGGGGAATTCTGGATCTGATCCTGTTTTTAGCCATAATAAATTTTACGGCTTCCATCTTTAATGCTGCCTTGCCCGCAATGATGCTATCCCGTGCTGGCGGAGGAGAACTGGCGCTTGGCATGGTCAATACCGCTACAGGGATAGCTACGATGTTAGGCAGTGTTTTAGTCACCCTGCTGCCATCGCCTAAAAGCCGGGTCCGGGTCATTTTTAATTGTCTGCTTTTTGCCATGAGTACGGAGAATTTTATCCTTGCCTTTGGCAGGAGCACACCGGTATGGTGTGTGGGGGCGGTCCTCGGGTGGGTATTCATACCTGTTATGGGTGCCAATATGGATGTGCTCTTTCGTACGAAAATCCCGATAGAAATGCAGGGACGGGTCTATTCTGCAAGGAACACTCTGCAGTTCTTCACCATTCCTTTGGGATATTTGTGTGGTGGTTTATTAGTTGACAGAGTATTCGAACCTTTTATGGCAATACAGTCGCCGAGCAGCTTGTGGGTTTCTCTATTCGGAGCGGGAAAAGGCTCAGGGGCCGGTCTGCTGTTTCTGGTGATAGGATTTTTAGGCGCATTATCATGTCTGCCCTTTCGTG
>JAEZCA010000059.1 GCA_023412665.1 Bacillota bacterium | reverse complement strand
TATAAAGGAGCAGCTGGGCTTCGACAGCATGGTACAGTTGGATGACAGCCGCAAATATTATTCTGCCGATAATATTTCTGATTTGGAAAATAGCAGTGGGACCGAGCTGCCTATAACCGGTATAGCTCAAAAGCTTGGAACACTTAGGGTGTATGCAGAAAGCCTGCCGGACAAAGCCGGGAGTGGCCTGCTGTTTAATGCGGTGGCTGCGCAAATGGGTATTGCACTAGATCGTGAGTTTATATACAATGAACGAGAAAATACCCGTATTGCAATGGATCGGGAACATTTGAAAAGCAATCTGCTGCGGAGTATCGGCCACGACCTGCGGACTCCTCTGGCAGGAATAGCGGGCGCCAGCAGCTATATAAGCAGCCATGCCGATTCAATGGAACGAGAGGGTATAAAGCGTCTGGCCGGAGATATAAATGAACAGTCGGTATGGCTGACAACTCTGGTAGAGAACATACTGAATATGACCAGAATCGACAAGGATGAGATGGAGGTAAACAAGCAGATCGAAGTAGTGGACGATGTTGTGAGTGAGGCTGTTACCCATGTCATAGGACTGAACAAAAGACCGTTTAAGATCATACTGCCAAATGAAGTTGTCACTGTACCCATGGATGGCAAGATGATAGTGCAGGTATTGGTCAATCTGCTTGATAATGCCGTAAAGCATACTCCCGAGGACTGTCCTGTTGAGCTTGTGGTCAGTCAAAAGGAAGGCTTCGTGGAATTCAGCGTTGCAGATGGAGGTAACGGGACAGGAGACGACCCGGCTGCAAGAGAGAAATTGTTCGATGCCTTCATCACCAGCGGAAAGACCGGCGCTGACGGTAAAAAAGGAATAGGGCTGGGATTGGCTATATGCAAGGCTGTAGTCAAGGCCCATGGCGGTATGATATCTACCGGAACATCGCACCTGGGGGGTGCTTTGTTTACATTTACGCTTCCAAGCGGTGAGGTGAAATGATGCACGAGAATATCAATGTACTGGTTGTTGAAGATGATAAATATAACATGTCATTACTGACATTATACCTTAAGGATGAAGGCTACAGATTCATTACAGCAACGACGGGCAGAGAGGCGGTCGCACTTTTCTTTGCCAACAATCCGGATATTATTTTATTGGATCTTGGACTTCCGGATATGGATGGTATGACAGTAATAGAACAGATCAGGGAAAAATGTAATGCTCCGATAATCGTCGTATCGGCAAGAGAAGAAGAAAATGAAAAAATCAAGGCCCTTGATCTTGGCGCTGACGACTATATAACCAAGCCCTTCCATGCGGGTGAGTTAATGGCACGGCTCAGAGTTGCGCAGAGAAAGCTTGAAAGCAAATCAAATCCTGCATCCACGGATTCCTTCACGCAGGATTACCTCAGCGTGGATTTTAAAAAAGGATTGGTTTTCGTGGACGGTGAAGAAGTCCATCTTACGCCGATAGAGTATAAACTTCTTAGGCTGATGATTATAAACAAAGGAAAGGTGCTTACTCATAATTATATACTCAACCAGATATGGGGATATGGCGAGGTGGGTGATGCAAACAGCCTGCGAGTGTTCATGGCGAGCCTGAGGCGAAAAATCGAACGTGATACTGCGAATCCGAGATTTATTCTTACACAGGTTGGTATAGGGTATAGATTTCATGCCTGATTATTAAATACATTTCGCCCGTAGCGAGGGGGTATGGGGGCTTGCCCCCATTGGAAATTTAACATACCCTTCTGTTGCTTAACATTCATTGATTTCTTTATTATCAATACATTTCATGTGAAATACTCAATCACCGCATTCGGAAATCTTTCATTGATCAGCCCTGAAATGTATGCTTTTATCTCCTGGGCTGTTTCCTTGGGGTAAACATACTTGAATCTGCCGTATTTTCCCCATTTGACGGATCTGCTGGCTTCATCCATGTCAAGCTTTGTATTGGGATATCGCTGTAATATATATTTTTTTGCGACAGGAGTAAACCTGTGCTGTATCAGTTCAAAAGTAACAGGCTGGCCGGACCTGGCGATGTCTACATTCTGCTTCAGATAATCAAACAGCTCCAGATATTCCTTCTCCCAATCATCATATACCATGATGGGAGCTACGATAAAGCCTGTGGGGTAGCCTGCCCGGGAGATTTTAGATGCCGCTGCGATACGCTCATCAAACGAACCTGTGTTATGCTCAAAGTTTTTGATAACATATCTGGAATTCACGCTTACCCTGAATCTTGTATGACCATTGTGCTTAAGGTCAAGCAGAGTATCGACCATATCGAATTTAGTTACCAGTCTGAGTCTGCCGTTTTCAAGCGTGCCGAAAAACTCTATCGTTCTTGCAAGACTTCCTGTTATATGTTCGAGGGAGAGAGGATCGCCTGTACTGGCGACCTCAAAGGTCGTAAGCTTATTGTCGTTTTTTTCGATATGCTTTATTATTGATTCTAATATCTCATCCACATTTACATAAACTGTAAGATAGGGCTTGCTGCCCTGTGTCGTCTGAAGGTAGCAATATTCACAGCTTCCCGGGCAGTTAGTCATCAGCGGGAACTCATAGTCGGCTGAAGGCTTGCATACGTCAAAAGCGAGGCTTTTTTTTGGACGGACGATAAGTGATTTTTTTGAAGCTGCATACTTTTCTTTTTCATTATTGCCCGGGATATTTCGGGATACATTCTGAATAGTAGTTTCAGTCACAGGAATTGAGAGTTCACTGAAATATCTGTAAAGCTTTTTGCCTAAAGGATACTCAAGCGCATTGTCAATAAAAAAAACTCTGTCGGGCATGTATTGCTTCATAAAACATCACCACCACTTAATACTATAATGATTATTATGATAATCATTTAGTAAAATAATGCATCGCATCAAAAAAGCAGACCGTTTTATGGTCTGCTTCTCTTGATCTATTTTTCTTTTCTGTTATTCAGCTGTTTCCTGTTCGGCATTTTTCTTCTCGCCGATACTGAGGATCATGTTCAGGATGATACCGAATATGGCAGCGCCTGCAATACATGGAACTTCGATACCGAAGAACGGGATATTTCCTCCGAAGGCATAGTTGCCGCCGAGACCTATTACCATTATCGTTGCTATTACTGCAATATTCTTTGAGCTGAACATGTCAACCTTCTTTTCGATCATGATAGCTGCTCCCTGAGCTGCGATAGCACCAAACAGATATACCTCCAGGCCGCCTATGACAGCTTGAGGGATCGAGTATATACCCTGAACCAGAGGAGTGAAGAAGGACATTATCATAGCAATAACTGCTGCCACTATAAGTACCGGTACGGAGAACACCTTGGTTATTGCCATTGTGCTTATGTTTTCTCCATAGTTTGTTCCGGCAGGGCCTCCGATAAGTCCGGAGATCATATCGCCTATACCGTCGCCTATCAAGTTCTTATCAAGCTTTTCTATAAGGTTGTATTTTTTTGAGGAGTTCTTTTTCTTTGCCAGATCGTTTATATAGATATCCAACTGGTACATGTGAGCTGTCGATTCAGGTATCGTTGCGATGGCTATTGGCATTATAGCGATTACAGCTGCTAATGAAGGCTTAGGGAATGAAAATGCCGGTACCGCTATAGGACCTGCCTGCCACAGTGAAGCTTCAAGAGCTTCCTTTGGGATCGCTCTGAAAAGGTTCATTTCGGGTCCGCCTATAAAATACAGCAGAGCTGCAGTAGCGCATCCGACTGCTGCACCCAGCAGAAGGGGCAGTTGCCCGAGGAAACCTGTAAGGTATCTTGAGAACAATATTGTTGACAGAAGAGTGGCAAGTGATACCACCCATACCCAGCTGCTGTTCATAACTGTTGCAGCCGCACCCTCTGCAACTGCCCTGGGAGCTGCATCGCTAAGTGCTGTACCTGCAAGGGTAAGGCCTATAATCATTGCGATAGGACCAGTTATACTTGGAGGAAGAATCTTTTCTACTGCCTTGGTGCCGGAAACCTTTATAAGGAGGCCTGCGGCGATTGATATCAAACCTGACATTATTATTCCGAACTGAGCATAAGAGATCGCTTCTGCAGGAAGTATGCTCGTTGTGCCTGCTTTCCATGCATCTAGCTGTGTAAGTGTCTCAGGACTTACCATGGATCTTATGGCATCGCCTGCCATAAGGCCTGAGATTGCAGTGAGGTATGAGAAGCTTGAACCATAATAAAGAGGTATCTTTTTGCCAGTGATGAGTATGAAGCATATGGTTGCAAGGCCGCTGGCAAAAATCGTGGTAGATACTTGAAAGCCGGTGATGAGTGCGACGGCTACTGTTGCGGGGAACATTACGATTACCTGCTGCAGTGCGTAAAACAGCAGTTTCCAAATCGAGGGCCTTTCATCGGGCAGATACCCGATCACAGTTTGATTCTTCGGCATGGTAAATCCTCCTTGTTTTATAATAGATCTTTTGTTGCGCAAACTGAAAGATCTTGCCGGCAGCAGACGGCAAGATCTAATCGCATCATTACAAGGATGGATATAAATATCCAATATTATAATATAGCATCTTGTCGGCATCACTGTACCGGACTTAAAGATATCTCACTTTTTCGACATTATATCATTCGATAAATAGCTTTTCAATATATATAGTTTAACTTTTCTTAATAATATTTTCACTGAAAATATTGACAAAGCAGAAAAAATAATTATGTACAGCCTTTCTTATAACGATGCGTTATAATACAGCTGCACCGCAGTAAAAACTCGGTGGACCACAGCCTCAGTTCATCAAGGCGTTGCAGACCAGCACATTATTGACAATATCTTCCGTGTGCAATTAATTTAGAATAAGTCATTGCATTGCCCGAAATATGGGACTATAATGTATTCGGTGGAAATTGTTGTTTTTGCCCAATGTTTTTTTGTTTTGGCAATAATATATATTGCAATAAATATCTACATTTTTACTATTTTAGGGGGCGTTTTTTATGAATTGGCCAGTAGTAGCAATACTAGTATCAGTACTTGCACTGGGCGTAGCAGCATGGCTCTATACCTGGGTGAAGTCACAGCCGTCATCAAATGCTGAGGTCGCAAGAGTCGGCGATCTGATCAGAAAGGGCGCAAATACCTTTCTTGGCAGAGAGTACAAAATTCTTGCCATCTTTGTCTCATTTGTAGCTGTATTAATCATACTCTTCCTTCCCAAGCCGATCTGGAACGGCGAACCTGCTAAAAACATCATGATGGCGATATCATATGTTGTAGGTTCTGTATTATCGGCTCTGGCAGGCAAGATAGGCATCTTTGTTGCAACAATAGCAAACGTTAAAAGCGCAGAAGCCGCTACTAAAAGCATGAATAATTCCTTTATGGCAGGCTTCAGAGGCGGTGCAGTCATGGGTATGGCTGTCGTCGGTACCAGCCTTCTGGGCGTCACAGGTGTCCTGTTAATTACAGGCGATGCTACATCAGTGCTCGGATTTAGCTTTGGAGCCTCTTCTCTGGCTCTCTTTGCAAAGGCTGGCGGCGGTATATTCACAAAGACTGCAGACGTCAGCGCTGACCTCGTTGGCAAGGTAGAGCTCGGCATACCCGAGGATGACCCGCGTAATCCTGCAGTTATAGCAGACAACGTCGGCGATAACGTAGGAGACGTTGCAGGCATGGGCGCCGACCTTTTCGATTCCAACGTTGCTTCCATGGCAGCTGCAATAGTGCTGGCAATGGCAATAGACGGCGGTACCGGAATCAGCACAAACATGATATTCTGTTATGCTGCGCTTGGACTGCTTTCTTCCATTATAGGAATTGGTTTTGGACGCATAGGTAAAAACGGAAATCCCAGCTCTGCACTAAATAAATGCACTTATATAACAACCGCACTGTTTGCGATCTTTACAGCAGGCGCAACAGCTATTTTTGGATTTGACTGGCGTTATTGGGGAGCTACCTTCATAGGACTTCTTGTTGGTACGGTAGTAGGACTTGCATCCGACTATTTCACAAATGACGCTAAAAAACCTGTTCAGATGGTTGCTAGAGCCTCTAAATCAGGACCGGCATTTACGATACTCTCCGGTTTCAGCTATGGTTTGATAAGCGCATTCCCGGCACTGCTCGGTATTGGTGTATCAGCACTGGCATCCTACATGATTTGCGACACTATCGGACCTGGTATTACAGATGCATTGTTCGGTATAGCAATGGCAGCCATCGGAATGCTTTCGATTGTGGGAATGATCATTTCCAACGATGCTTATGGCCCGATCGTTGACAATGCAAGAGGACTTGTTGAAATGGGCAATCTCGGTGAAAAAGCATTGGAAATCACTGACGAGCTAGATAGCGCCGGAAACACTGTAAAAGCTATAACAAAGGGCTTTGCAGTCGGTGCAGCAGGCCTTACAGTCATAGCTCTTCTTGGTGCATATATGTCAGAAGTCAATGATGCCCTTGGCGAAAAAGGCCTGGAGTTGTTAAAGGGCTTTGATGTAATGAATCCCGTCGTATTCTTCGGTATGATAGTCGGTGTGGCTATACCGGCAGTTTTCTCCGCAATGCTCATTATGGGTGTTGACAGAAATGCACAGCGTATGGTTACTGAAATACACCGCCAGTTCAATGAAATACCCGGACTTAAGGAAGGCAAAAAAGGCGTTATACCTGAATATGAAAAATGTATAGATATAGCTACCAAGGGTGCTCTGCGCGAACTGGTACCTGCCGGCCTGGTTGCAATACTGGCAACTCTCGTAGTTGGCTTTGTGGGTGGCGTAGCTGCAATAGGCGGCTTCCTTGTAGGCAATATCATGAGCGGACTTCTGCTGGCTCTCCTGATGGGCAATGCGGGCGGTACATGGGACAATGCCAAGAAGTATGTCGAGTCCGGACATGAGGGCGGCAAGGGTTCTGAAGCTCATAAGTCAGCAGTTGTCGGTGATACTGTCGGCGATCCCTTTAAGGATACTGCAGGCCCGTCAATAAATACCCAGATCACAGTTGTATCATTGATTGCGTCTATCACAGCAGGCTTATTCGCTACATTCAGTCTTCTGGGATAAACATAACGGTGGTTCTTAACATAGTATATAGAAGCAACCCCTTCCGTAAAGAAGGGGTTGTTGTATTTTTTGGATTAATGCTAATGTTATTTCGTTTTTTGTGTGCTGATAAATTCATCACTCAGTTCAATTTACAATGGGGGCAAGCCCCCATACCCCCTCGCTACGGGCGAAATGAATTCGCTCTGGGTTGTACATGCCATTGCTCTCCATGTATGTGTAGACTGCCTCCCTGCTTCTGCTCTTGTCCTCTGCAGCGACTCAACAACCATTATTCAACTGGATTGTCTTTGGGATTATCATTCCTGTCTAAGCCGATGATCTCTTTAATGGATTTCCCTTTGTAGATGGTTGTAAGTATGTTGCGGATAAGCAGGAAGGTGATCGGTCCGAGAATAAGCCCGGCAAATCCTATCAGCTTAAGGCCTATATACATTGCAAAAAGAGTAATCAGAGGATATACGCCTATCTGCTGTCCAACCACCTTTGGCTCAACCATCTGCCGGATTACCAAGACAACTACATAAAGCACTATGACTGAAACACCCATCCGGATATCGCCGGTGATGAAGGAGTACAAAGACCATGGAATCAGTACGCCTCCGGCACCCAGTACAGGCAGCGCATCAATGATCGCTATGAGGAAGGCGAGCAGCAGCGCATATTCAACACCGATTATGCTAAGTCCGATCAATAACTCCGTAAAGGTTATGACCATAATGATGAGAGCTGCTCTTATATAACCAAAGATAGCGTTGAAAAGGTCCTTTTTTATATTCAATATTCGCGTTATCCAGCTCTCCGGTAATTGCTGCATAAACACGGAAGAAATCTTTTCCCGATCCTTCGCCATAAAGAATGTCGCAAGAATTGTTATAATAGTGAATATTATTGCTTCCGGCAGCGATATGGCTGTTACAAAGGCTCCTTTTACAACTGTCTTTCCAAAGCTAGTAATTGTATTGGACAGGTTGGACAAGACGCTTCCAAGGTTGTCGGTGATTTCCGTCGGGAGCCATTCAATGTATTTTGAACCTTCAATCATCAGTTCATTTATCTGGGCATACAGATGGGTGAAAAATGCCGGCGCCGACACTATAAGCGCCCGCACCTCATCAATAAGACGAAGTACGCCGAAAACAACCAGGGTAATCATGACTGCAAGCAAAAGCAGCAGTATTATTGGCGCAGAGATACGGCGGCTGATTCGAAGCTTTTTGTTCAATACCTTGATGAGCGGCTCCATCAGCGAAGAGAGCCCGAATGCTATCAGGAACGGCAAAAGAAAGAATGCCAGCCTGAATACTAGAAATACCCCGACTATGACGGAAACCACGACTATAGCGAAAATTGCTATTCTTTTGATATTGCCCCTCAATTTTATGTTCATCCTGATACTCCAATCAATTATATATTAAAGTATACGAGTCTCTTCGTCAATGTACTGATTTAATTTCAAAAAATCCAGACCGGATATCACATCATTATAAGAAGTTTTTCTCTGAAACCGGGTCAGCGTTGTTTAAAAACCTATAGACTTAAGAAGACAGGGGGGATGGCATTGTTCAAACGCCACGTTTAGGCGTGGCGCACGGAGTGTAGCGCAGGGCGAATTCATTTCGCCCGTAGCGAGGGGGTATGGGGGCTTGCCCCCATTTGAAATTGAACGATGCATTATAATTTACATGGAATTAACATAAATCGAAGTGACAACAAATTGATAATCATTTATAATATTTAAGTGTACTTTTATGCCATAATATCTTTTGAAAATCTATAATTTCAAGTAAGTAAACTTCAATCAGGGGGGAGTTATGTCCATATTTATGGTTTTTCTGCTGCTTGGCGGCTTGGGAATGTTTCTATATGGAATGAAAATGATGTCGGATGGGCTTGAAAACGTTGCAGGCGATAGGATGCGGCGGGTACTGGAGGATCTGACAACTAACCGTTTTGCTGCTGTAGGCGTGGGAGCAGGTGTTACAGCGATCATTCAGAGCTCATCAGCAACTACCGTCATGATAGTAGGTTTTGTTAATGCGGGATTGATGACTCTGCTTCAGGCAACAGGTGTCATAATGGGTGCCAATATAGGTACGACAATTACAGCTCAGCTTGTTGCATTCAAGCTCTCGGACATAGCTCCGTTGATACTTTTTGCGGGAATGCTGATGACTGTTTTTGTAAAAAAGAGAAAGATATCAAAAATTGGTGGAATAGTGCTGGGATTTGGAATACTTTTTGTCGGTTTGACACTGATGTCAGACGCTATGAAGCCTTTGCAGGAGATCGAAGCCTTCAGGAATTTTCTGGTCAATTTCAGGAATCCAATTGTTGGTGTACTTATAGGTGCGGTCTTTACCGCTGTCATCCAGAGTTCTTCCGCATCAGTCAGTATATTGCAAGCACTCGCAGTATCAGGTCTTATTGGACTGGATTCCGCTGTGTTTGTCATATTAGGGCAGAATATAGGAACGTGTATTACGGCAATACTTTCAGCCATTGGCACAAACGCCAATTCCAAACGAACCGCAGGGATTCATTTGATGTTTAATATCATCGGAACAATAGTATTTCTGATATTGATCATATTATTTCCCGGTATAGTGGATATTGTACAGTCCATATCTCCAGACAATGCTTCCAGGCAAATAGCAAACTTCCATACGTTGTTCAATATATCAGTCACCATAATACTGTTTCCGTTTGCAAAGCTCATGGTAAAACTTATAGAAAAGATAATACCTGAAAAGAGGACAGAGGGCGATATTGAAAAAAGGCTCGTATACCTGGATGAAAGAATCGCCCAGACCCCGGCCATAGTTCTAAGTCAGACATTGAAAGAGCTGAACCGAATGGGGGCAATTGCCGCAGAGAACATGAAGAGGTCGCTGGAAGCATTTTTTGAAATCGATGAACAAAAAGCTAAAAAGGTATTGGAGGTCGAAACAACCATCGATTATCTTACTGACAGCATTGCCAATTATCTGATCGAGTTCAGGGGCCTTGAGTTGTCGGATGACGATCTGAAGGTGCTGGGAAGCCTGCACCATGTCATAATAGACCTTGAACGAATTGGTGACCATGCTGAGAACGTGGCTGAATTTGCAATGACTATTGCAGATAACAAGGTAGCCATGTCGTCTGAGGGGAAAGAGGAATTGACGGCTATGGCCGACAAGACCATGGAGACCTTGAATGCCAGTCTTGATGTATTTAAAAAGCGGGATATCAAGAAAATCAAGGGTGTGGAAATCCTTGAACAGGAAGTTGACAATATGAAAAAGGTATATATCAACAATCATATCAGCAGGCTCAATGATAAAGCATGTGATCCTCAGGCGGGGGTAATTTTTACTAATATGATCACGACGCTGGAGAGGGTATCGGATCATGCTATCAATATAGCGCAGTCGCTGGAACATGAGTGAGCTATGGAGAAGATTAAAGAAGTCACTGCAGCCATTATCTGTAAAAATGAAAAAATCCTTATTGCCAGAAGAGCGCCCGGCGAGAATATGGCAGGGGGATGGGAGTTTCCGGGAGGCAAGCTGGAAGAGAGGGAAACTGCTGAGGAATGCCTGAAAAGGGAGCTTTTTGAAGAATTCGGGATAGCTGCCGAAATTGGAGGCTTCTTTTGCGACAGCATTTACAGTTACCCAAAGGGCACCATTCGGCTGCTTGCATATTTCGCCAAAATTATCCGGGGAGAGATCTGCCTGACCGTACACGACCAAATAGCATGGGCTTCTGCTGATGAGCTCAGGCAGTATAGCCTGCTTCCCGCTGACATCCCTATTGCCGAAAAACTTGCATGCCATTTCAAAAAGCAACGGGAATGACTCCTTACAATGATCCGATATATACTCTCATTCATAAAGTACTTGTTTTCGCATAAGCTTATTGGGTAAAAATAAGCTTGAACAAGGTAACTGTAATTTTTTATTGTATCGGGAGGATGCTGACGCTATATGATAACAGAAAAATGTGAAAGCGGCAGAATGTCTGCGATGCTTGTAATATTCGGAGGGACGGGGGATCTGACCCACCGTAAGCTCATCCCTGCGCTGTACAATCTCATATATGACAATCTAATGCCCCAGTGCTTTTCGGTGGTCTGTGTCGGGCGAAGGGACAAAACGGAGGATGAGTACAGGGATGAAGTGTTTGAATCCCTGAAAAAGAATTCGAGGAATAAGATCGATGAAGTATACTGGTCCAGGCTGCGGGAACTGATCAGATACTATAAATTCGACTTCACCGACCGAAACGGGTATGATGGCCTGAAAAGCTATCTGGAGACTATCGATGGCAGCTCCGGAACTTTGGGCAACAGGGTTTATTATCTTGCTGTGGCGCCCGAGTATTTTGAGACTATTGTGCATGGACTTCAGGTGAGCGGTCTGGCATCAGGCGAGGGGGACTCATGGAGCAGGCTGGTCATTGAAAAACCCTTCGGCAAGGATCTTTCAACCGCCAGAAAGCTTAACAGCAAGCTGCTGGAGGTATTCCCGGAAAAAAGTATATACAGGATAGATCACTATCTTGGCAAGGAAATGATACAGAATATAATGGTCCTGAGATTCTGCAATTCTGTATTTGAATCGCTATGGAGCAACAAATTCATTGATAATGTGCAGATATCCCTTACCGAAAAATACGGAGTAGGTACAAGAGGCGGGTATTACGAAAACTCTGGCGCATTGCGGGACATGGTGCAGAACCACATATTGCAGATACTTTCACTTGTGGCGATGGAGCCTCCCGTCAATCTGGAGACGGATGCAATACGTACTGAAAAGCTGAAGGTCATACAGGCAATTGAGGAGTTCTCGCCTGAACACCTCAGGGACAATGTTGTATTCGGTCAATATGGCAAGGGCATAATAGATGGGGTGGAGGTTCCAGGTTACAAGGAGGAGGATAAGGTGCCTTCGGACTCGGCTACGGAGACCTTTGCCGCTTTAAAGCTCCACATAAACAATTTCAGATGGGCAGGCACGCCCTTCTACATCAGGACGGGAAAGAGGCTTGCATCAAGATCTGCAGAGATAGTGGTGCAGTTCAAGTCTCTGCCCAACATACTGTACTTTAAAGAAAGGCACATACAGGAGCCCAATCTGCTTGTTATACGGATACAGCCAAGTGTGGGCGTGTTTTTCCAGTTTAATACCAGAAATTTCAGTTCACACAATGATATAGTTTCAACGAAAATGGATTCCAGCCATATAAGCCCTACCCAGGGCAACACACCGGAGGCGTATGAGCGGCTGATCTACGACATACTTCGCGGTGATTCCACTCTGTTTTCCAGATGGGACGAAGTCGAAGCCTCCTGGATGTTTGCAGACAGGATCATAGGCTACAGGGAACAGAAGAGGCAAAAATTTCCTAATTATGCCGCAGGCACCATGGGGCCGGTCAAGGCCTTCGAGCTTCTGGCCCGGGACGGCCGCCAGTGGTGGGATATATAACGAGGCGAATAATGGGCCCCCCGCCCCACCTCTATACGTATTTTCAGCCCTCGGGCTGAAAAACGCTTGGTGGCGGGTGCCGATTTGCCTTTCAGCCGGCGCGTCACGTAATATACTGTTCGGCAGAGTAGGCGGCAATGGCGCCGTCGGCTGCGGCCGTGATGACCTGACGGAGATATTTGCTTCGGATATCGCCGGCAGCATATACTCCGGGGATATTGGTCTGCATTTTGTTATCTGTTATTATATAACCCGCATCATCAAAAATTACCTTTCCCTTTACAAGAGAGGAATTGGGAGTAGTACCGACGGCCACAAACAGTCCTTCTGCCTCAAGGTCTGTTGTTCTGTTCGTATTCAGATCCCGAACTCTGATGCCATCGACACTAAATTGTCCCAGGATCTCATCGACGACCGAATCCCACAGAAATTCTATTTTATTGTTATTGAACAATTCTCTCTGGAGGCTTTTAGAAGCACGCAGCTTATCCCTGCGGTGCACAAGATAGACCTTAGGACAGAATCTTGAGAGATACAGCGCATCCTCCGCTGCAGTATCTCCGCCTCCTACGACAGCGACTGTACGGCCTTTGAATAATGCGCCGTCGCATACCGCGCAGTATGAGACTCCAGAGCCTTTGAGCAGGTCTTCCTTGGGAAGGCCCAGAGTCTTTGGAGATGCACCCATGCAAAGAATGACTGATTTGCATTGATGAGAGTTATTTTCTGTCTTAACGACCTTTACATCTGTATCGAGGGTCAGATCTGTCACTGTGTCGAACAAGACTATGGCCCCAAATCTGCGTGCCTGCCTCTCCATTCTAAGAGCCAGGTCGGAGCCATTGATTGGCTCTTCAAAGCCCGGGTAATTTTCCATCGCAGCCGTTGTGGCCATTTGTCCTCCCGCAGTCAGTTTCTCCAGCACCAGCGTGTCCAGCCCGGCTCTGGCGCTATACAGCGCCGCAGTATAGCCGGCGGGCCCCCCGCCGATTATAATGACATCATGCATAATTAAGCTCCTTATCAATAAAATATCCATTATTACTATACCCAGTTTTGCTAATTTGGTAACCGACATACTATATGCGCGTACTTGAGTGTGGTGTGCAAAATACGAACTTTTGGGCACAAAATGCTATTGCGAGCCTCCATAGCTCTAGAAAATATGGGGTTGCGGCATAAATTAATATTGACATATACCGCGATGACGTGTTAAAATTTAGCAAACAGTGAAACCGATGAGCAAGAGAAGTAGGTCTGACAGGCTGTACAAAGAGAGCCGCCCGGCCCCAGGCAAACGGTTATGATGCCCGGAGCTGCCGGAAATGGTGGGAATGCGGTTGCAGCGGTCGTTCTGAATGGACTTGCGAGGTAAACCCGAAATCGACAGAGAGTAGGAGTTTACGGGTATCCCGCCCGTTATCAGTGGGATGTATATATCAGTATACAGTTTGAGCGGGCGATTATTCGCCAAATTGGGTGGTACCGCAGAAGCAGAAGCTTTTGTCCCTTTCGTGGGGATAAGGGCTTTTTTTATTTCATTCGGAGGAGGTTGAGCAAATTGTCAAAAGGCAGGTTTGGGGCCCATGGGGGGCAGTATGTTCCTGAAACACTGATGAATGCTGTTATTGAACTGGAAGAGGCCTATGATCACTATAAAAATGATCCCGGCTTTACAGGTGAGCTTGACAGGCTGTTGGGAAATTACGCAGGCAGGCCTTCCTTGCTTTACTTCGCAGAGAAAATGACAAAGGATCTTGGCGGTGCGAAGATATATCTGAAAAGGGAAGACCTGAACCATACAGGCTCCCACAAAATCAATAATGTATTGGGGCAGGTGCTGCTAGCAAAAAAAATGGGAAAGCTCCGTGTAATTGCCGAGACCGGCGCAGGGCAGCACGGCGTGGCCACGGCAACAGCCGCGGCTTTATTGGATATGGATTGTGAAATCTTCATGGGTCTGGAGGATACAAAGCGTCAGGCACTCAATGTCTACCGCATGGAACTGCTTGGAGCGAAGGTGCACCCGGTGACGACCGGAACACAGACACTCAAGGATGCTGTCAATGAGACCATGCGGGAATGGACACGACGAATCACGGACACCCATTATGTTCTGGGCTCTGTTATGGGTCCTCATCCGTTCCCTATGCTCGTGAGGGATTTTCAAAGCATCATTGGCCGCGAAGTCAAAGAGCAGATAGTGGCTGCTGAGGGAAGGCTCCCCGACGCATTACTTGCCTGTGTAGGCGGAGGCAGCAACGCTATGGGGTTATTCTATGAATTCATAAATGACAGCGCAGTCCGTCTAATAGGCTGCGAGGCAGCCGGCCTTGGAGCCGATACGGACAAGACAGCGGCAACAATGACAGTAGGAAAGCCTGGCATATTCCACGGGATGAAGTCGTACTTCTGCCAGGACGCATACGGACAGATAGCGCCTGTATATTCGATTTCCGCAGGCCTTGATTATCCCGGCGTGGGCCCTGAGCATGCCAACCTTCATGACATCGGAAGGGCGGAATATGTGCCGATCACCGATGATGAGGCTGTGGCTGCCTTTGAGTACCTGTCACGTACTGAAGGGATCATTCCTGCCATAGAAAGCTCTCATGCCGTAGCATACGCCAGGAAGCTGGCGCCTGGCATGGGAAGGGATCAGATAATGGTAATATGCCTTTCAGGCAGGGGCGACAAGGATGTGGCTGCAATTGCCAGGTACAGGGGGGTGAACATACATGAGTAGGCTTGATAAGGTATTTTCGGGAAGTAAGGCGTTTATACCGTTCATAACAGCGGGAGATCCTTCGCTGGAGATCACGGAACAATTGGTAAATAAAATGGCTGAGGCGGGAGCGGATCTGATAGAACTGGGCATTCCGTTTTCAGACCCTGTAGCTGAAGGTCCTGTCATACAGGCGGCCGACCGGAGGGCTCTTGAAGCGGGAACGACAACGGATGGAATATTTTCAATGTTAAGACGTATCCGCAGCACCTGCGATATACCGATCGCGTTTATGACATACATGAACCCGGTGTTTTCATATGGTACTGACAGATTCATATCAAATTGCAAAACCTGCGGGGTCGATGCAATCATTGTCCCTGACCTTCCTTTTGAAGAGAGGGAGGAGCTCCTGCCATTCTGTGATAAATATGGAGTTGTGCTGATATCGATGGTAGCGCCCACATCCGGTGACAGGATACGTATGATCGCAGCCCGGGCAGAGGGTTTTGTCTACTGTGTGTCTTCAACCGGAGTAACGGGAGTACGGCGGAAAATATGCAGCGATGCGGAGGTAATGATAAAATCGATCAAAAAGGTCAAAGACATACCTTGCGCGGTAGGCTTCGGCATATCAACTGCAGAGCAGGCGGCACAGGTAGCAGCATATGCTGATGGGATCATCATCGGCAGCGCTATCGTCGATATAGTCGGCAGATATGGAGCAGAGTGTATACCCTATGTAGATGAGTACATTGGGACAATAAAGAAAGCAATTTCAAAATAGCAATAGCAACAAATTTGATGAGAAGAGGAGAGATGAGTATGATCAGAAACATTTTAGCAAAGCTGACAAACAAACGGGACCTTACAGCAGAGGAAATATCCGGCCTCATTGCTGCGATAAGGAATGATGAATTGAGTGAGGCACAGATAGCAGGCTTCCAGGTAGCGCTGCTGATGAAAGGTCCGTCATTGTCGGAAATCACGGCTATTGCCAAGGCAATGAGGGACAATTGTATCAGAATCAATCCTTTGGTCGGCGAGGAGCTGATGGATACCTGCGGCACAGGGGGAGGGCTCAGCACCTTCAACATTTCAACAGCCACTGCTTTTGTAGCTGCGGCGGCAGGCATTCCTGTGGCAAAACACGGAAGCCGTTCCATTTCAAGCCTGTCAGGCAGCGCTGATGTCCTGGAGACACTTGGAGTGGAGATCAATCAGGACCCGGCCGGAGTAGAGAAGCTGATTGAAAACATAGGTATTGCATTTCTCTACGCACCGCTGTTTCACCCTGTAATGTGCAAGGTACTGCCGCCGGAAAAGGATCTTGGCATCAAGACCATATTCTATACGATAATCGGACCGCTGATAAATCCTTCAAAGGCCTCCAGGCATGTGATGGGCGTTTATAAGAAGGAGTTGCTGGATACGGTGACTGAGGTTGCCGCATCGATAGGCTATAAAAGAGCTCTCTTTGTGTATGGAGCAGATGGCCTGGATGAAATCTCTCTGATAGGCAGCACAATAATTAATGAGCTTGATAACGGAATGGTGGCGAGGTATGAAATCAAGCCTGAGGATTTCGGCTTGGAAAGGTGCTCGATTTCAGAAATCGCCACCGGAACACCACAGGAAAATGCTGAAATGATACGGGGCGTGTTCTCAGGCCGGGATAGAGGACCACGGCGTAATGCCGTAGTGCTCAACTCAGCCGGAGCGCTTATGATCGGCAGGAGAGCCGACTCCTTCAAGGATGGGATCAGGCTTGCCTGCGAGCTTATTGACAGCGGAGCGGCAAACAAAAAGCTTGAACAGCTTATAGAAGCATCACATGATTATGCACCGTCTGAAAAATTTGCATGAATGGAGAAGGTATATGCCTGAATATACAAAATGCACCCAGGCACTGTGGAAAATTTACAGAGGCGGTATGATGCCTGTTATACCTGATATAAAGTGCAAGTCGCCCGGGGAGGGAGACCTTCTCAGAGGAAGGGATCCTGCCTTGCTGGCGGCGGAGCTTGAAAAGGCTGGAGCGCCTGTGATTTCCGTTGTCACAGAGGCTGATCATTTCGGAGGCTCCATGGAGCTTCTGCGCCGGATAACAGGAAGTGTAAAGGTTCCGGTGATACGCAAGGATTTCATTTCAAATCGTGATATGTTGAAGGAAAGCGCTGAATATGGAGCATCAGCTGTGCTCCTGATATCCTCGATGCTGAAGAAAACCCAGCTGCTGCAGCTGACGGAGTATGCCCGTCAGCTGGAGCTTGAACCTCTTGTGGAAACACACAGCATGGAAGAGATTGAGTTTGCAGATCGGCAAGGCCTGAGCTTCATAGGCATAAACAACAGGGATATAGGCATATTTGAAACGGACTGTGGAAATGTTGGTGTTACTGGGCGTATGGCGCCACATGTAAAATCCGGGGCACTTATTTTAAGTGAAAGTTCAATATCGTGCCGGGAGGACGTCCTGCTTGCTGCAAAAGCGGGAGCCCATGCTGTTCTGGTCGGAACGGCAATATTGAAGGCCAATAGTGCTTCAGGCATGTATAGGAGCCTGTCTGTCTGTCCCTCTTATTATGCCGGGCAGTAATCGGCAGTAAGCGCCGTGGAAGGGTATGCGTATGACAAGGGTAAAGATATGTGGTTTGATGAATAATAAGGATATTGAGGCCTGTGTCAATGCCGGCGTTCATATGCTGGGCTTTGTAACGGATTATCCCGAGCCTGTTCCATGGAACCTTACGACAAATCAGGCTGCCAGGCTTGCCGGCAATGTACCTCCGTTCGTCGGCACATGTGTGGTGACGGGGGGCAGTGTCCGCAAGGTGATTGAGATCGCCAAGGCGGTCAGACCTGACCTCATTCAGCTTCATCACAGGGAAACACTGGAGGAAACAGCGGCCATTGCCGGACAGATGAAAGCTTTGGGTATCAGGACCATCAAGGCTCTGCGCATTACTGGGGAAGGCAGATGTGATTTTGAGATACCGGACCCGGAAAGTGCTGTAAAAAAACTTGAGGATACCGGCATAGCCGCGATCCTTGCGGATTCCTATACCAGTGCCAGACCCGGTGGATCCGGAATTTTGATCAAGCTAGAGACATTCAGAGTCATGCAGTCGGGAACGTCCCTCCCTGTAATTCTGGCCGGCGGGATAAACCCGTTAAATGTGGCCGGGATCATAAGGAATACTTCTCCATATGCAATCGATGTGTTGACCGGAGTCGAAGAACGGCCTGGGCAAAAGAATGCGGAAAAAATAGATGAATTGATGCGTCTATGCATGCTCCTGTGATCCACTAGGATTCTTCCGTGCCTTGATTTTGCATGCGGTAGACAACGGCTTTCTCAATCTGGTGGTCCTTTATTTTGAGTATCCTTATACTCAAATCAAAGATCTCAAGCTCGGGTGTGCTTCCGTCCTCCGGAACATATCCGAGCATGCCGAATACAAAGCCGCCAAAGGTGTCATATTCATCCTCTGGCAGAATAACGCCGACCTGCGACGAAACCTCGTCCAGAGGCGCGCTTCCAAGCACCTTCCATGTATGTGAATCAACACGTTCGATGGGAACAGGCTCTGCAGGGATAGTCATATCATCCTCAAGATCTCCGACCAGCTCTTCCAGAAGATCACTCATAGTGATTATGCCGTTCATGCCTCCGAATTCATCGAGCACGACAGCAAAATGCTGTCTGTTCTTTTTCATATTGCGGAAAAGCACGTCTGCACGTACGGTCTCAGGAACGAAATATGCCGGCTTGACTGCCTTTTTTAGAATGTTTTCCCTGGTTTTATCCTTGATTCGGAAATAGTATTTGGCATTTAAAATTCCAACTATATCATCCGTGGTTTCATTACATACAGGATAAATAGTATGCCTGCTTTCGGTTATTGTCTTGTCCCATTGCTCGTCGCTCTCATCGAGCCACAGCAGTGAAACCTCTGTCCGGTGTGTCATGATCTCTCGTGCGGTTTTGTCGTCAAATTCAAAAACATTCTGTATCATCAGCTTCTCTTCAGGGTCGATAGCACCTTTTTCGCTTCCTTCATCCACCATCATGCGTATCTCTTCCTCCGTTATCTCATCGTCGGCTGCATGAGGATCGATACCGATAATTCGAAGCATTCCGTTTGTGGATACAGTCAGCAGCCAGACCAAGGGAGCGAAGGCCTTTGAAATGAAATGGATGAGACCGGATATTGCAAGGGCCAGCTTTTCAGCGTTCTTCATCGCTATTCTCTTTGGCACCAGTTCTCCCAGAACCAGAGTGAAGTATGACAGTACCAGAGTAATCAATATGACTGAAATAGTGTCCAGCGTTCTCTCAGGTATACCGACGCCAAGCTTTAGCAACCATTTTACAAGCCTGTCTGAGAAATTGTCAGCGGCGAAGGCACTTCCCAGAAAGCCGGCAAAGGTGATGCCGACCTGGATCGTAGCCAAAAACCTTGCCGGCTGACTTGTGAGGCCCACAAGCCTGATGGCACGCTTATCACCCGCGGCCGAAAGCTTTGCCAGCTTTGCGTCATTCATTGAGATAACTGCTATCTCAGCACAGGCAAAAACCGCATTTACAAGTATCAAAGCAAGCTGCAGAAGCAGCTGCCATATTATAGAACCTTCAGACAAATCCAATAACCTCCCAAAACAAATGTGTCAAATCACCTTAAAATATTAAACGGCAAATAAACAGGACAGAAAAACAACTGTCCTTTATTTTGCCGTTTTTATTATTCATATAATTCTGCTCGATAATACTTCGCTCGGGAACCGGTGATTCTTCCACTTAAATAATACACCCCTTTTTTGCTTAAGAAAAAGATATCACAGATACAAAATGAAGTCAATATGTATCAGATACCGCCGGCAATTCCGGCGGAAACAAAGTCAAGGCCAGATATTTCCCGGGTCCACGCCATAAACCTGAACAACCTCAAGGGCCGGGCTGTTTGCTATGTCATTGGGAGTCACCAAAGCGCCCCCGTCGGAGTCCAGATCATATCCGTAATAGCTGTAGGCTTGCCAGATCAGATGGGAACAGTGTGTTCCCGTGACGTTTTCCCTGCCGGCAAGCTTTGGGCTGAAAATACCTACAGTCAAGTCATATGGTATATCAAAAAGCACTTCCTGCGCAGTTCCTGCTATTGCCTTCATTTCTTCATATGAGCAGTTCTTTGGCCTGAGCAGAATGAAATTGGGGTAGTTGGTCCACTTGCTTATATCCTGTATGGAGGAGTTTGTTCCAAGCACTACCGATTCAAGTGTTCTTCCGTTAGCCGCATCGATCACCAGTGCTGAATGTCCGTTCCTCCAGCCATAGGCATGGGAGGATTTTGTCACTAGTATGTACCCCTCATGAAGTGGTGCCAATTCCGTACCTGCCATATAGCTGCCGCTTTCATCTACAATGGATTCTTCCCTTGAAATGGGACTGTTTTTTTCACATACATATTTTATTCCGGCAAAAAATTTCTCCTGGAACAGCAGCAGACGCTGTGCCCAATTACTGCTGCTCGTGCGGATCTCATCTATTGCAGATCTGCCAAGGCCGGTCTGGTAAAAGAGAACAGTGTAATCCTCATCTGAAAATGTATCTTTTGACAGCACATGCTCGAGATCAATCATGGGATAATCCGGATATATATGCGCTTCCAGCTCGATGACAGCCATTGAGATCATCAGGATAGCTGCTGTCAGGACTGCTATTGCGGTTAATGATATGCATACTATTAATACTCGTTTTTTCACTTTCCCTCACTATATTGTACAGTCTGACGTCTGCCCTTTGAGATGTTTTTTCTGGCAGCAGCCGTTCTGATGAGCAGCGAAAGCTTCTTGTACAGGTATCTTATCCTTGCTGCGGGACGGTATAGCTTGTGCAGCAGCAACACGGTGCTTACAGCCAGAGGTGATGGATCGCTTCCCTTAAACAGCCCCGAAAGCAGATGGCCGAATCTGAACTGGCTGAGGTATATTAATGAATACCAGTAATTTATTATTCTGCTGCTGCTTTTCTGCCCCCAGTAGCTTTTGTATTTATCCTTTATCCTGTTATCATGGCCAGAGTCCAAAGTGCTCATGACATCCAGGCCTTTCTTATTTGCTGCGGCTGTCAGGTCCGTTCCTGGAAAAAAGCTGAGTCCATGCAGCTGAAGCTCAAAAGGTCTTTCGAGACAGGAACAGAGCAAATATGTCTGCTTTATGTCTTCCACACTTTCGAACGGATGTCGGAGTATGAAGTCATATACCACCTGGGGAACCTTGTTTCTGCTTAGTATTTTTGCAGCTTCAAGCACATCCTCCTGAGTCTCCATCCTATGGAAGATCTCACTGCGGATATGCTGCGAACCGCTTTGTATTCCCATGACTACCTTATAAAGACCCGCATCGACAAGCTTGTATATGGTGCTGCTGTTTATCCGAAGAGGGTGTGCCCAGATTTCAAACGGCAGCCCTATCCGCGCCTTGTACTGGCTTGCAAAAGCTGCTATCCACGAATTGTCATCAGGGAATATTTCATCCCAGAAATGTATCACCCTTATCGATCTGTTATTTGCCAAGGCTTCTTCAAGCTCGCTGATAACGCTTGTCACGCTTCTGAAGCGCAAGTACCTTCCATTTCCCATGTACATTCTTTTCAGGTTGATTGAGCAGCAGTAGGAGCACATAAACGGGCAGCCTCTCGAGGAGGACAACTCATAGCTGACAGAATCGCTCATTGGATCGCCGAATCCAATGCGACCGCCATCTATAAAGAATTTGTTTTTCAAGCCGGATATGGGGTAGCCCAGCTTGTCCAGATCTTCACACAGTGGTCTCAAACTATTGATCACTGTATTTCCAGCTGTATCACGCAGGGGTTCCTTATATGCCAGATTTTTTATGCTTCTGTAGTCTTCACCGCGGAGTACTGCTGCAGCCAGGTCGACAACAGCCTCCTCGCACTCTCCCTGCAGAACGAAGTCTGCATGCTTAAGGCATTCCTCAGAGAACATTGATGCATAAACTCCTCCCCAAACTATAGGTACATCAAACGCTTTCCTTAGAAAACTGTTTACTGAAACAACAGATTCAAGATAAAGAGATGACATGACACTAAGTCCTATGAGACCGGGCTTCAGCCTTGTGACAAGTTTCTCAAGCAGAAGGATGTCTTCGGCGGTGACAGGATCAGGTTTTACACTATTGAAGCCCTTAAGGAACAAGACATAAACATCATATCCGGACTTAACAAGTGACCTTTCCAGATATCTTACGCCCAATGCTTTCTTATTGTAAAAGGCTATCAGCAATAAAGGCTTCCTATCCATACCGATCTCCCCTTTCAAACCCGGCGAATTGTTAATTAATTTCAATATTTCCTTATGCTACCCTCAAAAACATAAATACATACATTTGCATGCAGGTGCTTGGAAACACAACCGGAATAAACAGCGCTGTCAGTCTGACCTTCTGTTGTGGGTTTAGAGGTCTGCCACATGAGAAAATTTACATTTCATATTGACAAATATGAGGGATTTTGGTAGCATACTAAAAAACGGATAAATGCGTTGATAGGGAAAACACTTCGCCCGCCGGTGCCAAAGAGAGCTGTTGTTTGCTGCGAAACAGCGCACGGAGCGATTGTGGACTCACCCTTGAGCAGTCAGCTGAAAGCGGCAGCTGAGGCCCCGGGATTTTCAGAGGGGATCGGGCTGTTTGGCAAGTAGGTTCGAACGGGTTTCCCGCCGTTACAAAGGGAGGGCATTCATCATCCATTGATCGATGCTTTAAGAAGAGGGTATATTTATACCAATTGGAGTGGTACCGCGGAAGTCAGGCTTTCGTCTCCGGCAGAAATGCTGTGAGGCGGAGGCCTTTTTTGATTTCAGCAGGTCGGTGCCGGGCAGAAAATATTTATTTATTGGAAGAGGAGGAGTTAAAATGAAACTAGCGTTTTCAACACTTGGGTGTCCGGATTTTGACTGGTCCGATATTTACTCAATGGCAAAAGACATAGGGTTCGACGGTATAGAGATCAGAGGGCTCGGCAAGGATATATTTGCTGTTCGGGCACAGCCCTTTACTCAAGCTGAGCTTCCCAACACAATCAGGAAGCTTTCAGAGCTTCGAATCGAGATTCCCTGCCTTTCTTCGGGGTGCTGTCTGAAGTTCGGGGAAAACGCCGATGCAAACCATTCCGAAATAGTTGAGTATATCGAACTGGCAGTAAAGCTCAAAACTCCTTATATTCGTATACTTGCAGATCTGGAACCCCAAGCGGAGGGTGAGGTTGACGACAATATAGTATTGGCGGCCCTTAAGAGGCTTGCGCCGATTGCAGAAGAAAAGGGTGTCATTTTACTGGTGGAAACAAACGGTGTATATACAGACACAAAGCGCCTCTGTGATCTGTTGAACCACGTAGAAAGCGATGCGGTAGGAGCTCTCTGGGACATACATCATCCATACCGATTCGCCGGCGAAACACCGGGCAGGACCGTGCAGAATCTTGGCGCATATATCAAGTATGTACATTTCAAGGACTCCATCGTTGAAAACAACAAGATATCGTACAGGATGATGGGAGAGGGCGATATGCCCATAGATGACTTCATGCGGGCATTGAACTCCATCAATTATGAGGGATATGTTTCGCTGGAATGGGTAAAAAGATGGTCCAGCGATCTTAGCGATGCCGGTATCGTGTTCCCTCATTTTATAAACTACATGGAAAAATATATGCAAAAGGGATACCAGAAGGGACGTCTCTTCTACAACAATACAAAGACCGGTCAGTTCGTATGGGAAAAGGATACGCTGATCGACCTGACCTTCCCACAGGTATTGGACCGTATGGTGGATGAATTTCCGGACCAGTATGCCTTCCGTTATACTACACTGGACTATACCAGGACATATTCCGAATTCAGGGACGATGTAGATACATTTGCCAGGGCCCTTATAGCGCTGGGGGTCAAGCCCGGTGATCATGTGGCCATTTGGGCTACCAATGTGCCTCAGTGGTTCATCACCTTCTGGGCGGCTACGAAAATAGGTGCAGTTCTCGTAACTGTCAATACCGCATACAAGGTATATGAGGCTGAATACCTGCTCCGCCAGTCCGACACCCATACTCTTGTCATGATTGATGGCTTTAAGGATTCAAATTATGTAGAGATCATAAAAGAATTGTGTCCGGAACTGGAAAATTCAGAAGCAGGTAAACCTCTCCATATGAAGAGGCTGCCGTTCCTGCGCAACATAATCACCGTTGACTCCAGACAAAAAGGCTGCCTCACATGGGACGAAGCGATGGCCCTGGCTGAGAAGACGCCTGTTGAGGAGGTCTTCCGCCGTGCCATGTCCATCAATAAGAATGATGTCTGCAACATGCAGTATACGTCGGGCACTACCGGTTTTCCAAAGGGAGTCATGCTCACCCACTACAATGTGGTGAACAATGGAAAGTGTATCGGTGACTGTATGGATCTTTCAACTGCCGACCGGATGATGATACATGTGCCTATGTTCCACTGCTTTGGCATGGTGCTTGCAATGACGGCTTCCATGACCCACGGCGTTACAATGTCACCGATCCCGTATTTTTCTCCGAAGCAGTCGCTGGATTGCATAAATAAAGAGAAAATTACAGCATTCCATGGTGTTCCCACAATGTTTATAGCTATGATGGAACATGAGGATTTTTCAAAGACTGACTTCTCATATATGAGGACCGGTATTATGGCAGGAAGTCCATGCCCTATAAAGGTAATGCAGGATGTCGTTGAAAAGATGAACATGAAGGAGATAACCATCGTATTCGGACAGACTGAGTCGTCACCGGGCTGTACCCAGAGCCGTGTAGATGATTCCGTCGAGCTCAGGGTCAAAACTGTAGGCCGCGCTCTTCCGGGTGTGGAGTGCAGAATCGTAAACCCTGAGACCAATGAGGAGCTGCCTCCCAATACTGACGGAGAATTTGTAGCCCGTGGCTATAATATTATGAAAGGCTACTACAAGATGCCTGAAGCAACAGCCGCAGCCATAGACAAGGATGGCTGGCTCCACACGGGAGACCTGGCAAGGGTGGATGAAAACGGGTATTACAAAATAACGGGACGAATAAAGGATATGATCATCCGAGGCGGTGAGAACATATACCCAAAGGAGATCGAAGATTTCATATACACCCACCCCAAGGTAAAGGATGTTCAAGTCATCGGTGTGCCCAGCAAGCAGTATGGTGAAGAAATAATGGCTTGTGTCATCCTGAAGGAAGGCATGGAAATGGCGGATGAGGATGTAAAGGAGTATTGCCGTACGCATATGGCAAAGCATAAAACGCCGCGCTATGTGGAATTTATAAATGAATTCCCCATGAATGCCGCTGGAAAGATACTCAAATACAAAATGCGCGAGTGGGCCGTCGAAAAGCTTGGGCTTCAGGCAGAGAGCAAGATCGTGACAGCTTGATCTATACAAGCTTTTAAACAAATCAGCGTAGTTTTATTTGATCAGCATTGTGAAGAAAACCGGGATGATTAGTGACATCCCGGTTTTTTAAAGCCATAAGACATTTATGGATTGCATTTCGTATAGTTTGACACAATATAAATAATGTATTTTATCTTAAATTAATGCGATATAATTATATAGATACAAAAATTTGACTTTTTTGAAAGGAACCCACGATGAAGTATTATCTTGAGGAAGCAGAAGTTGTACTAAAATCACAGGAGACATCCAAAAATGGAATAGGCGCTGATGAGGCTGCAGTCAGGCTTGAAAGATTCGGCGGCAATAAGCTGGACGAAGGAAAAAAGAAGACTGTGATCCAGAAATTTTTTGAACAAATGAAGGATCCAATGGTCATAGTATTGATCGCAGCTGCCGTCGTATCAGGAATTGCCGCTGAGATTGCAGATGCTGTCATAATACTTATGGTCGTTGTCCTCAATTCAGTCCTTGGAGTCGTACAGGAGGGAAAGGCTGAAAAAGCGATAGAAGCTTTGGCAAGAATGTCCTCTCCTTTTTCAAAGGTAAGAAGAAGCGGTCATGTAGTTCAGATAAAGTCGGAGGAAATCGTACCCGGAGATATTGTTCTGCTGGAGGCAGGCGATGCGGTGCCGGCGGACATGAGGCTCATTGAAGCCTCAAGCCTCAAAATAGAGGAAGCCTCACTGACGGGAGAGTCTGTTCCATCTGAAAAGAACAGCCGTACCATATCCGAAAAGGAAAATGATATTCCGCTGGGTGACAGGCACAATATGGCTTACATGGGTACCAGTGTCGTATACGGCCGGGGCGAGGGTGTTGTTGTTGAAACCGGCATGAGTACCCAAATGGGAAAGATAGCTGAGATCATATCAAAAACCGTGGATGAGAAGACACCTCTTCAGAAGACACTGTCCGGTCTTAGCCGGATACTAAGCATAGGTGTCCTTGGCATAAGTGTTTTCATATTCATATTCAGTGTGTTTCAGAGCGGTGGCTTTACAGGGGGACATGTACTTGAAATGTTCCTTCTGGCTATCAGCCTTGCAGTGGCAGCCATACCGGAAGGTCTTGTTGCTGTTGTGACCGTGGTGCTGTCCATCGGTGTTACAAGGATGTCAAAGCGCAATGCTATAATAAGAAGGCTTACGGCAGTGGAGACCTTGGGCTGTACCCAGGTCATCTGCTCCGATAAGACCGGGACCCTGACACAGAACAAAATGACTGTCGTCGATGCGTTCGGCGATACCGCCGGGCTTGCCGTTTCGATGGTGCTTTGCAATGATGCGGAGCTTTCGGAGGACAAGAGCGAGGTCATCGGTGAGCCAACCGAAAGCGCTTTGGTCCGATACGCTTATGAACTGGGCTATGATAAAGGTGAACTCGAGAGCAAAACGCCAAGGATAGCCGAAGCTCCTTTCGATTCCATGAGAAAGATGATGTCTACTGTCCATAAGGACCAGTCGGGCAAACTGGTGCAATATACAAAGGGAGCCCCGGACGAACTGCTGAAAATATGCAGCCGGATGCTGCTTGAGAAGGATATAGTACCTTTGACAGACGAGCTGCGTCAAAAAGTGCTGGATGAAAACAGAAAAATGGCAGGAAAGGCGCTGAGGGTGCTGGGAGCAGCCATGAAGGAGCTTGACGCGCTGCCGGAAAATATTTCACCCGAAACACTTGAGAGAGAAATGACGTTTGTAGGACTTGCCGGCATGATCGATCCTGTGCGTCCAGAAGTGAAGTCAGCTATCGAAGAATGCCGTGCTGCCGGGATCAAGCCTGTGATGATAACGGGAGACCACCGTGATACAGCTATTGCCATAGCAAAGGAGCTGAGAATCATAGATAATGAGAGCCAGGCGTTGACAGGCACGGAGCTCGATCAGATATCGGATGAGGAGTTTGAAAAGAGCGTCGGCAATTATGCTGTTTATGCGCGTGTCCAGCCTGAGCACAAGGTGCGTATAGTGAGCGCGTGGAAAAAGAACAATATGATCACCGCCATGACCGGTGACGGCGTCAATGATGCTCCTGCCCTCAAAACGGCTGATATTGGTGTAGGTATGGGAATAACGGGAACGGATGTATCTAAGAATGTTTCAGATATGGTACTTTCTGATGACAATTTCGCAAGTATCGTTAAAGCTGTTGAAGAGGGACGCAGGATATACGACAACATAAGAAAGGCTATACAGTTCCTGCTCTCTGCGAATCTGAGCGAGGTACTGGCGCTGTTTGTGGCAACATTATTGAAATTCAGGCTGTTTACACCGATTCATATATTGTGGATCAACCTTGTGACGGATACATTTCCTGCGATCGCGCTGGGTATGGAGGAGGCGGAGCCCGATATAATGAGCAAACCCCCCCGCAAGTCCAATGAAGGCATCTTTGCAGGCGGCATGGCGGCCGGTGTGGTCTACCAGGGCATAGTGGTTGCTGTGCTGACGCTTTTATCCTTCTATATAGGCTTTGGACAGTCACAGATAACCGGTATGACGATGGCATTTTTAACGCTGTCGCTTTGTGAGATTTTTCATTCCATAAATATGAGATCGAGGACCAAATCCATATTCAGGCTGAAAACCCACAACAGAGTGCTGTTTGGCGCGATGATCCTGTCGCTGGTGCTGACGCTTGCAGTGATATACATACCTGGAATAAATGTAATATTCAACCTGGAAGCTTTATCGCTGACAAATCTGCTGATAGGTACAGGCCTGGCGCTGGTAGTTATTCCTGTGGTCGAAATTGTCAAGCTTGTTGTTTCGGCGATAAAAAGATGATGGTCTTAAGGAAATGGGGTTGACAGATGAACTGGCTGAAAAGATTCATGGACGGAAGATATGGGGCAGACCAGCTTTCTATGGCACTGCTCATACTTTCCATTATTTTATCGGTTATAATTAGATTTACGGGAGTGCCGCTGCTTGGAATAATTTCATATATCCCCCTTGGACTATGCTTTTTCAGGATGTTTTCTAAAAACATTAACAGGAGGAGAATGGAAAACTATAAATTCCATATGCTTGTAAGCCCGGTCTATGCATGGTTCAGTAAAATACGCAGGCGTCTGGCGGAATCCAAAACCCACAGATTTTTCAAATGCCCCTCCTGCAGGGCAGAGCTTAGGCTTCCCAAGGGAAAGGGCAGTATAGTGATAACCTGTCCGAAATGCAGGCATGAGTTCAAAGCAAAAACATAAACGCAGGGGGAAGCCGGTGTCATACTGGATTAATGCAAAATCGGGGGTGATGTAATTTTGACGGAGCTGCTGCTGAAACTTTTTGTGAAGGATTACGGAAATACTACCAGTGCCCGTGTAAGAGAGGCATACGGAAAGCTGTCCGGTGCAGCCGGCATAGTTACCAATTTGCTGCTGTTCATAATAAAAATAATCGTTGGAACGCTATTTAACAGTATTTCAATAACAGCGGACGCTGTAAACAACCTGTCGGATTCGGGTTCATCGATCGTGACGCTCATCGGCTTTAAAATATCGGGCAAGCCCGCAGATGCCAAGCATCCATACGGCCATGCCAGAATGGAATATGTATCAGGGCTCATCGTATCGATAATAGTCATGTTCCTTGGTCTGCAGCTTATACAGGACTCGGTCGCAAAGATATTCAAACCGCAGGCGAGTCAATTCTCTTGGATCGCCGTGGCTGTACTTATTGTTTCCATATTGCTGAAGCTATGGCAAAGCATGTTTTACAGGAAGCTCGGCAGGATGATCGGATCGGATGCCATCATTGCAGCTTCTGCCGACAGCCGCAATGATATCCTGGCAACCTCATCCGTCCTTGCTGCGGCAATCGTTTCAAGGCTCACAGGCTTTGACCTTGACGGATATATGGGGACTGCGGTAGCACTGTTCATAATAGTATCCGGTATAAAGCTGATATTTGATACAGTGAGCCCCCTGCTCGGTACCGCGCCTTCGAATGAAATGGTCGACAGCATTTATAAAAAAATACTGAGCTATGAGGGGATTTCAGGCCTGCACGATCTTACCGTCCACAACTATGGCTTTTCCAGATATTTTGCATCAGTACACTGTGAAGTGCCCGCAGATCAAGATATAATGATTAGCCATGATATTATCGATAATATTGAACGCGATTTCCTCAAGGATATGGGAATACATCTCGTAATACATCTTGATCCCGTTATCACAGACAATGAAAGGATAAATGAACTCAAGCAGGCTGTTCACATACTGGTCAGGCAGGTTTCACCGCAGATCAATATCCACGATTTCCGAGTAGTTAACGGGGTGACACATTCCAATCTCATATTTGACGTAGTTGTTCCATTTGATTTCAAGTACGATGATGATGAACTGATAGAGATCATTTCAAAAAAAACACAGGAGATTGACAGCAATTACCGTACGGTGATAACAGTAGATCACAACTACATTCCAGATTTTGCAGCAGAATAAATACGTACAGATAGATAAACTATTATCTGCAGCAGTTGTGACAGCAAAACAAAGGAGGCAGATAATGCAAAAGGTGATCGAGATAAAGGGGATGACCTGCAATCACTGCGGTGAAGGCGTAAAAAAGGCTCTGGATGCAATTGACGGTGTTGAAGCAAAGGTAGATGTCAAAAACAATATTGCCATAGTCAGCCTCAGTAAAGAGGTGGATGATCATGAACTGGGCAATGCGGTAATAGATGCAGGTTATGAGGTCGTCTCAATCAAAGAGGACAGGAACTGATAGCAAATCAATTTATTGACAGCAGTGATTATTGTATGTTATGTTATTGTTTGCTGTATTCAGTTAAATTGAGAAGAAAGTGTCAAAAGAGATCGGGCAGGAGCTCCAACCTCCACCCGATTTTATTATACGGGGTGCCAGTAACAAAGAGCTGTTATATGCCGCCTCACTAAAAGGTTTGGATTAGAAAGAGAAGGGCAGAACGATGAACAGAAGAACGGAACTGCTGGGTAGATGGACCAGAGAGAAGTCCGAGGAGCTATATAGTATCAAGAACTGGGGCGCAGGCTATTTTTCGATTTCCGACAAGGGCGAGGTGCTCGTGAATCCATACAATGACAAGTCTGCGGCAATAAGCCTGATGGATATAATATCGGGTGTGCGTGAACGCGGTCTTGATATGCCTGTGCTTTTGCGATTTGAAAATTTGCTTGACTCACAGATATCCTACCTGAACAACTCGTTCAGGAAGGCAATGAAGGATCTTAACTACAGGGGTGAATACAGGGGCGTATATCCTATAAAAGTAAATCAGCAGCAGCAGGTCGTTGAGGAAGTGACAAGGTTCGGCCAGCGCTATCACCATGGGCTGGAGGTTGGCAGCAAGGCGGAATTGATTGCCGCGCTTTCTGTTATGAAGGACAAGGAGGCCTGCCTGATCTGCAATGGATATAAGGATGAGGAATTTATCGATCTTGGACTCTATGCGGTCAAAATGGGTTTCAAATGCTTCTTTGTAATAGAGATACCGGACGAGGTGAATATAATACTGGAGAGGTCTCAGGCCCTTGGCGTACAGCCGAATATCGGCATCCGCATCAAGCTTTCTGCAAAGGCAGGCGGGCATTGGACAGAATCGGGAGGAGACCGCAGCATATTCGGGCTGAACGTTTCTCAGCTGATTACCATGGTGGACTACCTCCGGGAAAAGGACATGCTGAGTTCACTGAAGCTGATGCATTACCATCTCGGCTCCCAGATACCAAACATCAGAGATATCCGTTCCGCAGTCATCGAAGCCGCAAGAGTATATGCCGAGCTGGTGAAGGAAGGCGCACCCATGGGCTATCTGGATCTTGGCGGCGGTCTGGCGGTAGACTATGACGGTTCGAACACCAATTACACCAACAGCAGGAACTATACTGTTGAGGAGTATTGCACTGACGTAGTTGAAGCTGTGATGACGACGCTGGATTCGAGCCATGTGGAGCATCCTGTGATCATCACGGAGTCGGGGCGTACGACTGTTGCATACTATTCGGTGCTTCTGTTCAACGTACTTGATGTTGAGAGGTTTGAGGAATATGACGTTCCTGACAAAATAGATGAGAATGTATCTGAGCAGATAAAAAACCTTTTTGATGTAAGCAGGAACCTTCACTTGAAAAATATACAGGAGTGTTATAATGACGCGCTGTATTACAGAGACGAGATCAGAGATATGTTCAAGCATGGAAAGATAAGCCTTCGTGAACGCTCTCTGTCCGAGAAGATATTCTGGAATACCATCAGCCAGATCGCAAGGGAAAAGGAGAAGCTCAAGCATGCACCGCCTGAACTGGAAGACATTGAGAGTGCTATAGCCGATATATATTATTGCAACTTTTCACTGTTCCAGTCGCTGCCCGACAGCTGGGCTATCGATCAGCTGTTTCCGATAATGCCTGTTCACAGGCTTCTGGAGCTGCCGAAAAGAAACGCTGTGATAGCAGACATTACCTGTGACTGCGACGGAAAAATCGACCGCTTCATCGATCTGCATGATGTAAGGACGACGCTTCCGCTGCATGAAATGCATAATGGTGACGACTACTATCTTGGTGTTTTCCTTGTTGGAGCTTACCAGGAAACGCTTGGCGATCTGCACAATCTTTTTGGAGATACTAATGTAGTCAGTGTAAGGATCAGTCCTGACGGACATTATGATCTGGTAAAGGAAATACATGGGGACAGTGTGGCAGATGTGCTCTCTTATGTGGAATTTGATCCAAAGGATATGCTGGTCAGCTTCAGGGAAAAAGCCGAAGAGGCTATTCATGAAGGAAGGATCAGCGCAAGCGAACGGCCGGAGATAATGAAAGCTTATGACAACGGCCTGCGCGGATACACATATTATGAACGGTAACTGATAAAAATAACAGGGCTGGTATGGATTTGATCCATGCCGGCTTTTTTAATTAATTATTGCTATTTTAAAAATGATTTTGCAACTCTATAAATATTTAACGTAAATAATTAAAGATTATGTACACAGAATAGTACGGGAGGTGTTGAAAAATGAGAAAGTCATTCAAAACAGCTTTATGTACTATTTTGGGCGTCTGCATTATAGCGGCTGTCCTTACAGGATGTGCCCAGGCAGGAGATCAGAGGGCGATGGACCCCAATCGCACCAATAACGGCCTGAACAACGGCGCTCAAAACCAGGGCTACAACAGGAACAGCCTTGTAGGAGGCAGGTATGGCAATACCAACAATACCGGCAGGAATCTGACCGGGGGATATGGCAATACCGGCAATACCGGCAATACCGGAAGGAATCTGACCGGGGGATATGGCAATACCGGCAATGATCCTTCAAATTTCCTTGGGTATAATGGCGTCAATACGATCGAGTACAACAACAGATTCGGACGTATGGGGAATACCGGCACAGGGCTGGTCAATAATGGTAACAATGGGAATACCGGCATGCTGACCGGCAACAACACAACAAATACAATGAACGGCAATGACAGAGCAAGAGCTTCCATGATCGAAAGGCAGCTAGAAAATGTCAATGGAATAAACGACTGTTCAGTAATTGTGTCCGGGGATACGGCGCTTGTCGGTCTGAAAACAAAGGGAACCAACACAAGGAATATGTCAGGACTGAGGACCAGCATTGAGAGAAGGGTCAAGCAGATGGACAATACGATAAAAAACGTCAGAGTGACCGATTCACCTGACATGCTGACACGTATGGGCAGACTCGGAACTACGGGCAATAACAATGGAATGACAAACAATTTCATGCAGGAATTCAGTAATATGATAAACAGCTTGGGCAATACGGGCAGGTAGTTGTGAAAAGGGCTGTATTGATGACTGGGATGATTGCAGGCGTTAGCCTGCAATCATTTTGTATATCTGGAATATTGAAGATTGATCAGATATATGTTATTATTGATTTCGCTGCAGCACCCGCCGTACAAAGCCAATCAGCGGAAAATGTCAGCAGCCCGGGGGAATATCACTGATGGATATAATTGAACTTTTACTTATAGCATTGGGACTGTCGATGGATGCATTTGCTGTGGCAATATGCAAGGGATTGTCTACAAAGGATTTGAGAATACGGCATATGGCTGTAGTCGGTTTGTTTTTTGGAGGGTTCCAGGCATTGATGCCCCTTGCAGGATATTTGCTGGGTACCCAGTTCAAGGATTACATAGATACTATAGGTCACTGGATAGCGTTTGGATTGCTTTTGTTCATCGGAATCAATATGATAAGGGAATCCAGGAACGAGCATTGTGAGAATGTCGGTAATACATTCAATCTGAAAAGCCTGGCAGTGCTTGCTGTAGCTACCAGCATTGATGCCCTGGCTGTCGGAGTTACATTTGCATTCCTTCAGGTGGAAATCGTGCCGGCTGTCTCGTTTATCGGGATAATAACCTTTGTTTTATCAGCCGCAGGGGTCAAAATAGGCAATATTTTCGGCACAAGGTACAAGTCAAAGGCAGAGCTGGCGGGCGGTATAATACTAATAGGCATAGGCTTGAAGATTTTGTTGGAGAAATTATTGTGACACCCATCATTGACATTTCTCATTCATAAAGGAATACCCCCTGCCAAGGAGTGTCACTTAACTGCTATCAGTAAATGGGGCATGGTTGGTTCTGGCAGCCCCCCATGCTTTAAATAAAGGTAAAATCAGTGATATGCAGGTGTTGACTTGTTGATTTGTTTGTATTAATATTAGTAATGATTTTTCATTTTTTATATACAGAATATTCTTTTACCAATAGTAGAATTGCCAACGAAGGCTTCCATTGTGTGGGGGTCTTTTGCTTTAATTCAGGGAGGGTTGGGTATTGAAAGAGATAATTGAACACATTTCCAAAATTGATGCTATTGCTTATAATAATGAACAAAAAATAGGGACAATATTGGTCAAGGAAAGAAAAAGACTGGAAAATGAGATGATGAAATACAGGGAACAGGTATTGTCAAATGCACAAGAAAAATCCAAAGCCCTATATAAACAAATTATAAACAAGACTAACGATGAATGCCTGCAAAAGGAAGATATGATCAAAAAAATTACGTATAAATTGAAAACCAACTATCAGGTAGTTGAGGATGGAATCATCAGAGAAATTGTAGACAGGCTGTTAGAGAGGGAGCAATAATGAATCCTTATATGGCTTACAATGCTGTTGATACCAAGATATCAGCAAAAAAGAGCAATATTTTTGGCGAAATCAAGCTCCGCAGTATGATGGAGTGTGATTCTGTAGATCAGGTGACGGATTTTATTAAAAACAAATACGGCCTGGCCGGATTTATCAATGAAGCAGGAAGCAATGCCAGACTTTTCAGGGATGATCTGGAGCTGCTCCTGACCAGGTACATGGTGCATGAGACAGAGGAGATACTGTATTACTTTTCCGGTCCCTATAAAGATTTCCTCAAGGTATTTCTGATGAAATTCGAAATTACCGATCTTGTAATGATACGCAGGAAAGTAGTCAGAAATGAAGAAGCGACAGGCGTCAGCGAGCATTTTGTCCACTCTGTGAATTTCTCAAGGCTGCCGTTTGATAAACTGGCCGGTTCAAAAAATCCTGAGCAATTTATAGATAACCTTAAGGGTACCCATTATTACACATCACTAAAAACTGTTACAGACAATGATGAAGTAAAAAGGGAGTTTCATTTGGAAATGAAGCTGCAGCTCCTGTTTTACAAGACCCTGATGAAAAAGGCTGTAAAGCTTGACAAGAAGGACTTTCATACTGTAAGGGAGATCATCGGTACCAAAATTGATTTTCTCAATGTCCAGTGGATATACAGAGCCAAGGCATATTATGACATATCTCCGGAGGAGATACTTATTTATTGCCTTCAGGGAGGTAACAGGCTCAAATTGAGCACTCTGAAAAAACTGGTATATTCAAAGACTATGGATGAGTTGGCACAAATGTCAAACAAGTACATGAAATTCAAGATATTCGGTAGTGAAGCCGATATTAAGAAAAACCTCGACGACGGCTTTTATACATATCTGGACAGCAGAAAGAATGATGCATCCATAGGGAAGGTCTTATGGTATCTTTATATGCTGGATAAGGTATTAAAGAATCTGGTAACAGTAACGGAAAGCATAAGGTATAAGCTTCCAAGGGAGCAAATGGAGAAGTATTTGATACATAAAGCGAAGAAGACAGAGGTGATGCATTAATGGCTATTGAAAAGATGCTTTTTCTCAAAATAGTAGGTTCTATCCAGGACATGCACGATACATTGAAAAAGCTTGTCCTGAGTGAGAGACTGCACTTTGATCTTGAAAATACGGAGGCATATGACAACAATTTCATAATTCATGAATATGAGACATATCTGGCAGGGGCATCGGCATATACCAGAGAGGATTATGGAGAAATTGAAGCCCGTTGCAGCAGTATGGAAAAGTCATTGGAACATTTGAGCAAAGGGCTGGATATTTCTCTCACGGTTGACAAAAAGAGCATTATGGATTCTCAGTACTGCATTAACGATGCCATGGCAGATATTGAAAGATTAAAAGGAGCTATGGGTGAGCATATTGACGAAATCAATCGCAAAAAGGCTGCTATTCTCCAGTATGAATTACTAAAGAAAAAAATGAAAAATATCAAATATAAGGATATAGATTTCAGAAGTATCGCCAATCTGAACTATTTTGACTATGAAATAGGAGCATTGACCAGCATCAATAAAGCGAGGATCAGAAGCAATTATGAAAATATAAGTGCAGTGGTACTCAATATCGGAGATATTAAGGATTCGGTCGAAGACCTTTATATAATAATATTTCCGAGAAAATACAGGGATGAAACGCAGAAACTGCTTAAATCACTTAACTGGGTCAGGTTTGATATTCCCGGGGACTTGATCGGGACAGTTTATGAAATCATTGAACAGCTGGATTCAAAAATCGAAAGTCTTCAAAAGGAAATCAATACCCTGGCCAGTATGCTCGAAGCCCAAAAGGCCGATGCGGAGGCCATGCTGAACAGGATACATACCTTTGTCCTGTTGGAAAGAAAGATTATAGGATTGGAACACCAGGTGATTTACGGAGAAAGTACTTTTGTGCTCAATGCCTGGATCCGGGAGAAGGATCTGGGGAAAGTAAAGGACCTCCTGAAAAAAGAGACCAGAAAGATCGTTATAGAAGAAAAAAAAGTGTGCGAAATGGAAAGGCAGGTGATGCCCCCTACTCTGTTTAGAAACAACCGTTTTTTCAAACCTTTTGAGACAATTATAAGGCTTTATGGATTGCCATCCTATTATGAGATCGATCCAACACCCTTTGTTGCAATAGCATTCTGCCTGATGTTCGGTATAATGTTTGGAGATATCGGACAGGGCCTGGTATATTTTCTTGCTGGTTTACTGATGCTGAAAATGAAAAAAATGCCCGTAGCCGGGCAGCTACTGACCAGACTTGGAGGGAGTTCCATACTGTTTGGTTTTGTTTACGGCAGCTTCTTCGGCCTGGAGCACTCTGAGCTGCCATGGCTGCCGAGCCTGATAGGCAAGCCTCTGGATCCGAAGAACATACCGATGATACTTATAGCAGGCGTAGTGTTTGGCGTGGCCGTACTGACCATATCCTTCATATTCGGCATTGTCAATTCACTGAGAAAGGGAAGTATTGAAAACGGGATTTTTGGGAAAAACGGGGCTGCCGGATATGTATTTTTCATGAGCCTGATAATGTCGGGTGTCGCAGTTACCGGGGTCATAGGAGTGCCCATTGCTGTACCTCTTATTACAATGCTTTTAAGCTTTTTCGTCATGCTTTTCAAAGAACCGCTCTCAAACCTGGTATGCGGAAAAAAGCCGCTTATTCACGGCAGTGTTGGCTCATATCTGACGGAAAGCATATTTGAAGGAGTCGAGACTATACTGGGAACGCTTAGCAACGCAATATCGTTCATACGTGTCGGAGCCTTCGCGCTGAACCACGCCGGACTGTTCCTGGCCTTCCTGGTGATGTCGGAAATGACTTCGAATATTTTACTGAAGATAGTCATACTGGTGATGGGCAACGTACTGATACTTACGCTGGAAGGCCTTGTTGTATTCATACAGGGGCTGCGTCTCGAGTATTATGAAATGTTCAGCAAATATTTCCAGGGAGAAGGTGTAGCTTTCAGACCCGCAAAAATAGGCAATTAAGATATTATTTCAAATATATTAAAAGAGAAGGGGAGAATCATTATGCAGTTGGTATTATTAGCATTGGCAGTGGGAATAGCAGCAGGCACCGTTATATATGGACGCAGAGCTATGAGAAGGAACAAGAAAGGCAGCGTAAAAAAAGCCATACTTACTTCTGTTTCGGCATTTGGAACAGTGATGATCACTATGATAGTGCTCATGGTATCAGGTCATCCGGTATATGCAGCAGGTGAAGCAGTGCAAGCAGCTACCGCAGCCGGGATGTCGATGGGAGAGGGCTTTAAGTACCTCGCAGCAGCAATAAGTACAGGTCTGGCTACTATAGGTACAGGACTTGCAGTCGGATCCGTCGGATCATCTGCCATAGGAGCGGTTGCAGAGGACTCGTCAATACTTGGAAAGACGCTGATATTTGTCGGTATGGCTGAAGGTATCGCTATTTACGGTATGATCATATCGATCCTGATACTGTTTGTTTAATTTATGAGGATTTGCCGCGGGGAGATCTTATGAAATCGTTTTTGATAAGTGATAAAAGAGATGCGCTGGTCGGCATGAGACTGGCCGGAATAGACGGAGTACTGGCCCTTACGCGTGAGGAAGTGCTTGATGCCGTTAAAACAGCTATGAAAAATGAGGATATCGGCATATTGATCCTGACAGAGAATCTGGTCGATATGGTCGAAGATGAGATACTCAAGCTTAAGCTGAAGGCTAAAAAGCCATTGATAGTGGAAATACCTGGCAGACACGGCAGTACACGCTCCGCTGACAAGATCACGAACTATATAAGAGATTCGGTTGGCATTCATATTTGAGGTGGTCATATGGTAACGATAGAACAAAAATTATCACTGTTCTCAAACCTTTTGCACAGGACAATGGATGAAGCCTTCAAGCTTGAGATGGAAAAGCTCAGGAAGGAATATGAGGTCAAAATGCAAAAGGACAAGGAAGCGGTCGATAAAGAGGCAGAGAATATCATCAATTCGGCAAGAAAAAGGTCAGAGGCCGAAAGGACTGAACAGATAAGCAGGAACAGGGTAGAGCTCAAAAAAGAGTATATGTTCCTGAAGGAGAAGTATTTTTCTGTCCTGATGGACCGTATAAAAAAAGAACTTGATACGTTTGCAGACTCCGAAGGTTATACAGCGTATATGAAGAAGCTCGCCGGCAAGCTCGAGACATTGGTTCCCGCATCAAAAAGACTTGAGATTTCTCTCGCCGGCAGGGACTGCGATAAATATTCAGTTCTTCTAAGACAGGTCCTTTCTGATGCAAAGTGGGAGGAGCTTGTGTTCAAACCGGCTGAAGACGATATAACAGGCGGTTTTATAGTGGAGGATCCAGAAAACAATATACGTATCGATATGTCCTTAAAATCATTGCTGGAGGACAACAGATCATATATTATGCAGACATTGTTCCAGGCTATTGAAACGGGTGATTAAAATGGAAAATAAAGAGGGTATTGTACAACTTATCAACGGTCCTGTCGTAAAGGGCATTAATATGGGAGCCTTCAAGCTCAATGAAATGGTCACGGTCGGAAACAACAGGCTGATCGGGGAGGTCGTTTCAATAGACGGTGATGTTGCCACTGTGCAGGTGTATGAGGAAACCGAAGGCCTGAAGGCCGGAGAAAGGATACTCTACACAGGGAACCCCCTGTCCGTTACTCTGGGACCGGGCATGCTCGGCAATATTTTTGACGGCATACAAAGACCGCTGGAGAGGATCAACAACATGTCCAGCGATTTTATCCCCGAAGGAATAGGACTTCTGTCGCTGGATGAAGAAAAGAAATGGCCCGCCCGCATAACTGTAAAGCCGGGGGATGAATTGAAGCCCGGTATGGTATATACCACTGTACAGGAGACCCTGAGCATAGTTCACAGGCTGATGGTGCCTGCAAATATCAGAGGAAAAGTAATCGAGGCTGTGCCGGACGGAGATTATACAATAAATGATACTGTTGTTGTGCTCGAAAAGGCAAACAGGAGCAGGGTTGAACTTAAGCTCTCCAGTAAATGGCCGGTGAGACAGCCCAGGCCGATTGCCAGAAGAGTGCCTATTTACAAGCCGTTGGTTACAGGACAGCGGGTAATCGACAGCTTCTATCCGGTTGCAAAGGGTGGGACCGTCGGAGTGCCCGGAGGATTCGGGACCGGCAAGACTGTTACCCAGCATCAGCTTGCCAAATGGAGCGATGCGGACATAATCATATATGTTGGCTGCGGTGAACGCGGAAACGAGATGACGGATGTACTTGAGGAATTTCCGGCGCTTATGGATCCCAGGACCGGAAGGCCGCTCATGGAAAGGACAATACTTATAGCAAACACCTCCAATATGCCTGTTGCAGCGCGTGAGGCCAGTATTTATACCGGCATCACCATGGCGGAGTATTACAGGGATATGGGCTATGATGTGGCATTGATGGCCGACTCGACATCCAGATGGGCAGAGGCGCTCAGAGAGATATCTGGCCGCCTTGAGGAAATGCCTGCCGAGGAGGGATATCCTGCTTACCTTCCTTCTAGGCTGGCAGAGTTTTATGAAAGAGCGGGCTGCGTCCAGACACTCGGAGGACAGGAAGCATCAGTCACGATCATCGGCGCTGTCTCGCCTCCGGGAGGAGACTTTTCCGAGCCTGTCACCGAAAATACAAAAAGGTTTGTCACCACCTTCCTGGCGCTAGATAAAAAGCTCGCCTATGCCAGGCATTATCCGGCCATAAATTATCTGACCAGCTACAGCGGGTATATAACAATGCTTCAGGACTGGTATTCCGAGAATGTGGCGGCTGACATGCTGCAGCTCAGGGGAAAGATGATAAGGCTCCTGCAGGAGGAAGAGAAGCTGAATGAAATAGTGCAGCTTGTCGGTGAGGATGTGCTCCCCAATGACCAGGCGCTGGTACTGGAAATAGCAAGGATAATCAAGAAAGGTTTCCTGCAGCAGAATGCACTGCACAAGGAAGACACCTATACAGTGCCGGTCAAGCAGTATAAAATGCTGAAGGTTATAGAAACGCTGTACGAAAGTGCCTTGCATTGTGTAAAGATAGGCATACCGATCTCATCGATCAGAAGCCAGGACATTGTACAGGAGGTGCTGAGGATGAAGGACAGCGTACCCAATGACAGGCTTGAGCTGCTTGATGAATTGAGTGACAGAATCGTACAGGTGTATAAGGAACTGAGTCAGAAATACGAGTAGGGTCGGGAACAATCTTTAATGTTCGAGGTTAAGCTATGAGGATAGAATATAAAAAGCTGGATAAGGTGGAAGGCCCGCTTATCGTGCTTTCCAATGTCAGGGATGCCGCATATGGCGAAATGGTATCCATCAGATTGGACAATGATGTTGTCAAAAAGGGAAAGATAATCAAAATAGACGGTACGAGTGCAATAATACAAGTGTTTGAAGGGACGGCAGGGATTTCGACCAGAAATGCGTCCGTAGAATTCAAGGGCGAGCCAATGTCGATACCGCTGTCCAGGGAGATACTTGGCAGAACCTTCAACGGAGCAGGCGAGCCCATCGATGACCTGTATCAGATCGTATCGCCCTTCAGGCAGAATATAAACGGGCGCCCTATAAACCCTGTGGCAAGAAAGTATCCGAGGAACTTCATACAGACAGGCATTTCCTCCATAGATGCTCTTATGACGCTGATAAGGGGACAGAAGCTTCCCATTTTTTCAGGGAGCGGCATTTCCCATAATGAACTGGCTGCGCAGATCGTGAAGCAGGCCAGGATCGAAGGGGCTAAAAGCGATAACTTTGCCGTCGTATTCGGAGCAATGGGTATCAGGCATGATGATGCAGACTTTTTTATTAAAAGCTTTCAATCCACCGGCGTACTGGACCATGTAGTAATGTATCTCAACACCGCAGATGCGCCTATAGTGGAGAGGATATCAACTCCCAGATGTGCTCTTACGGCAGCCGAGTATCTTGCCTTCAAGCTGGATATGCATGTGCTGGTCATTCTTACTGATATGACGAGCTATGCGGAGGCCCTTCGTGAAATATCGTCCGCAAAGGAGGAGGTCCCTTCGCGAAAAGGTTACCCGGGTTATTTATACAGCGATCTTTCAACGATTTACGAAAGGGCCGGGATGCTAAAGGGCAAGGAAGGCTCCATAACCCTCATTCCTATACTTACTATGCCAAATGATGATATAACTCACCCCATACCTGACCTTACCGGCTTTATTACAGAAGGGCAGATCGTTCTTAATCGTGAGTTCAACCAGAAGGGCATATACCCTCCGGTGGACATACTGCCCTCGCTTTCAAGGCTGATGAAGGATGGTATCGGCGCGGACTATACCAGGGAAGACCATGCGGATCTGTCGAGCCAGATATTTGCAGCCTATTCCCGGGTGCAGGAGGTAAGATCCCTTTCCCAGATAATTGGCGAGGAGGATCTGAACGATATAGACAAGATGTATCTGAATTTCGGGCGTGAACTGGAAAGCAGGTTCATTTCACAGGGCGGCGAAAACCGGAGCATCAGGGAGACACTGGACCTTGGGTGGGATATATTGTCGCTGCTTCCCGAGGGTGAGTTGGATCGTGTAGATATTGACATACTGAACAAGTATTACAGGAAAGGCAAGGATATCTGACAATGGCACAGATGATTGCCCCTACCAAATCCAGCCTCATGAAGGCAAAATCCTCATTGGCGCTTTCAAAGAAGGGCTTTGAGCTGCTTGATAAAAAAAGGAACGTGCTGATCAGGGAGATGATGAATCTGGTCGACAAGTCCAAGGATATACAGGAGAAGATGTATTCAACAATAGCTGATGCATACCTGGCTCTTCAGGAAGCTAACATAACAATGGGCCTTCGTGATGTAGACGACATAACCAACAGCATACCCGCCGATGAGAACTTTGAAGTCCTGCTCAAGAGCGTAATGGGAGTGGATATCCCGACGGTAAGGTACAAAAAGCAGGAGTTCAAGCCGGTATATGGCTTTTATAATTCAAACATATCACTGGATATCGCGCGGCAGAAATTCAACGAGGTTCGTTACAGCATATATGAGCTGGCGCAGATCGAAAATTCCATTTTCAAGCTGGCAAAGGAAATAGAAAAGACCAACAAGAGGACAAATGCCCTGCAGCATATCCAGATACCAAAATACAAGGAGCAGGTCAAGTATATCCAGGAAGTGCTGGAAGAGAAGGAGCGGGAAGATTTCTTCCGCCTTAAAAAGGTAAAGAAATATAGTGCCAGACACGACAGTTAGACAGTTATTCAGATGTAATCATAGGTATTGACAAAACTATGAGAACGTGGCAAAATATCTCAAAAGAGAGTATGCCTAAAAGCGTGGAGCTTGAGCGGCATAGGGGCCAACAGCCCTACACGCTGGGATCTGAGCCCTGCGGAGTCACTTTTAAATGTGACTTTGCGGGGTTTTTTGCGTGGTGGGCGGTTGTTTGACAAAGCTGTTGGAGGTGGGTGTATGACAGGCTGTGCAACTGAAACGGCAATAAGGACCGAAGGACTGAGAAAGGTATTCAGGACCAAAGTAAAGAAGGAAGGCTTTAAGGGAAGCGTCAGAGCTCTTGTGAAACCCGAGTTCAGAGAGATAGAGGCTGTGCACGGCATTGATCTTGAGGTAGGGAAGGGTGAATTGACGGCATTCCTTGGTCCTAATGGCGCCGGGAAGTCCACGACTATCAAAATGCTGACAGGGATCTTGCACCCCACATCAGGGAATATGTCCGTGCTTGGACTGGATCCCCGTAAGCAGCGTAAAGCTCTTTCATTCAGGATAGGGAGCGTTTTCGGCCAAAAATCCCAGCTATGGTTCCATCTGCCGGCCATCGACAGCTTCAGGCTGCTGGGAGCCATTTATGAACTGGATAAGGGGGTGCTTGACAAAAGGATCTCTGAGGTCATAGAACTGATCGAAATCAAAGACCTCATTGATACACCTGTCAGGAAGCTTTCTCTTGGTCAGCGAATGAGGTGTGAATTTGCTGCCTCCATACTCCACAAGCCGGAGATCATATTCCTTGATGAGCCTACGATAGGTCTTGATGTGATAGTAAAGCAGAACATAAGAGAATTGATATCACGTCTCAACAAGGAAGAAAAAACAACAATATTCCTGACCAGCCACGATATAGGAGATGTTGAGCAGCTATGCAGCAGGGCTGTCATCATCAACCATGGCAGGATCGTAATGGACAGCAGCATTAAAGAACTGAAATACGGTTATCTGAACAGGAAAATAATTGATGTGAAATATGGTACCCTTACGGATGTGAGCAGGCTTGAAGGGCTCAGCATCGTTAAAAGCAAGGATACTTCCATGAAGATAGAAGTCAATGAAAAGAAGGAGAGCATCCAGGAAATCATGGTGCGTCTGATGCAGGCGGGAAGTATTCTGGACGTGACTATTTCCGACATCCCTATGGAGAAGATCATTGGGGACATATACAGGGATAAGGGGCTTGAAGAACCGGCCACCGGTAATAGTCCGGAGTAGTCTGAACAGGAAGGAGGGGCTGGATTGAAAAGATTGATCAAATATCTGCTCGTCACAAAAACAAGCATCCGTAATAATCTTGTATATACTGCAAACTTCTTTGCAGGAGCGTTTTTCTTTGCACTGATAATATTCATTTTCATGCAACTTTGGCAGGCAATATCGATCAGTGATGGATCTACGGAAGGATACACTGTAAACAGGCTGGTATGGTATTATATTGCGGCAGAAATGGTCATGCTTTCAAAAAGTGAAGTCTTCCGCAGCATGAATGAAGAAATAAAGGGCGGCGGAATAGCATATAAACTCAATAAGCCCTACAGCTTCATACGCTATCAGCTCTCGGACGGGATCGGCCAGATAATTACAAGGCTTATTGTTAATCTCCCTGTCGGGCTGCTGCTTGGATTTTTATATGTCGGAGGACTGGAAGGCTTCAGATGGGAGTCGCTTCCGGCAGTATTGCTTTCGGTTGTCATTGGGATACTTCTCAATTTCTTTATGGATGCATTTATAGGAATGACTGCTTTTTGGACCGAAGACAATTCGGCATTTTTCTGGATCGCTCAAAAGCTGTCATTCATGCTGGGATTGTTTCTGCCGCTTGAATTCCTGCCCGATGCCATAAGGAAAATCGCTGTCCTTTTGCCGTTTTCATATATTGCATATGCTCCGGCAAGGCTTCTGACCGCTTTTTCAATTGAAGCCATGCTTGATATCCTGCCGGTACAGCTTTTTTATACAGTGTTTTTCGCTGTCCTTTCACAGTTGGTCTATTTGAGGGGAGTAAATAAGCTGAATGTAAATGGAGGTTAATGACATGAAAAGAGATCTGAAAACTGACAGTTCAGCAGGTCAGGGAGCAGCTAATGCTCAGGAGCCGGTTAGGACAGGGGGATCATCTGATTCCGGTTCATCTGCATTAAAGCATCTGAAGCTCATCGGACTGTATTTCAAATACAATCTGCAGTCGGCCATGGAATACAGGGCGAGCTTTATAACACAGGCTCTGGGGATGTTTTTGAACAATGCCTTCTTTATATTCTTCTGGTGGGTGATATTTCAAAAGGTTTCATCCATAGGAGGTTATGGTTTCAGGGAGGTCATGCTGATTTGGGCGCTGGCTGCGTCCACATTCGGGGCCGTCCACATTGTTTTCGGCAATGTAAGGAGGCTTCCCGAGGTCATAATGAACGGTGAGCTGGACACGTTTCTGCTGCAGCCTAAAAATGTTTATGTGAATGTTCAGTGCTCGAGGATGGATCTGTCTGCCTGGGGTGATCTGATATTCGGATTTGTTTTGTTTTTTGCCATGTTTGGTCCTGACCCCTTGAGGCTGCTGCTGTTCATATTATTCACGGCCGCCGGCGGACTGCTTATGGGGGCTGTTTTGACCAGCGCAGGGACTCTGACCTTTTTCATTGGAAATTCTTCAACAATATCGAGGATGGTCATGGAGTTTCTATTGAATTTTTCACTTTATCCGGACAGCATTTACAGGAAGGAAATCAAGCTGATCATGTATACCATCATTCCTGCCGGCTTCATAGTCTTCATGCCTATAAGGCTTTTATCTTCGTTCAGCTGGTACGGCCTGCTGATCCTTCTGGCCGTAGATGCTCTTTATATTGCGGCGGCATACCTCTTCTTCAGAAAAGGACTGGAAAAATACGAGTCTGGCAATCTGATCTCAACCAGGCTGTAAGTACGCGTATTACGGACGCAAAACGCAATGCGGAAGGGTTAAAGACCAGGCGGCAAACTTGGGCTATACTATTGGTCAATATACAGTGGGTGTGCAAAAAACGTGTCATATGGGCAAAATTCTAGTGATTTTATTGATAAAATTCAATGATTAGGACATTTAATCCGGTTATTATTGAGTTATGTAGACTCATGAATAGTATTTTGCGCCCAGAAGAGTTGATTTTTGCACACTGCAGTCCGGGAAAATCAAAACTACTGTACTTAGATAGATAATCATCCATGCTGGTATAGGTATGCTGCCCTTGCGGATGCAATATGGTATAGCTTGTGATATAATGCAGATGCAGCCACATATGGTATATGGAGCCTGATTCAGAAACTGACACTGCTAGGCCGATCCCATTAAAGTTCAAGAGGGGTTGAAGCAAATGGAAAAGGTGATGATCAGAAGAGCTTCCGAGAAGGACAGGGCAGCTATCTCAAGAATAATCGCGTATGGTTTCAGGGAGGATTTCTGCCACCTTACTAACAATCTGGAGAGGGTCTCCAATGCGCTGATGAGTGGTTATGAGATCAACCGTTTCTTTGTTGCCGAAGAAGACGGAAAAATCCTTGGCGTTATTGCATGTTCGGATTGCAATGGCCGAGCGGCTTCTGTGTCCGCCAGGGAATACACTAGCAAGCTTGGCCTTATTAGAGGGCTGCTTGGTTTTTTTGTGCTTAAACCGGAGTTTACAGCTCCGCTAAAATATCCTGAAACAACAGGATACATTGAATTTGTTGCTGTGGCTGAGGATGCCCGCAGGAGAGGTGTTGCTTCAGCCATGCTCAAAGGTGTTGCCGAGCAGACTGATTATTCCAACTATATTCTAGAAGTAACAGAAATAAACCTGAGTGCTCAGGAATGCTATAAAAAATTCGGCTTCAAAGAGATCCATAGGGTCAGGGAAAAGTTAGCCATGGTGATGGGCTATAAAGAGAGAATAGTCATGGAATATTCCAAACAGTAATTTTACTGTATCATTTGTAAAAACTAATCAGGGAGTGTTCAATATGCCGTTGAGGATCGTTCGAAATGATATAACTAAAATGCAGACCGATGCGATAGTAAATGCCGCCAATTCGGAGCTGAGAATGGGCGGGGGAGTTTGCGGTGCTATATTTGCGGCGGCAGGAGCAGAACAGCTGCAGGAGGAATGCCGCAGAATTGGACACTGTAACACGGGAGAGGCGGTAATCACAGGAGGATACAGCCTTTCTGCCAAATATATCATACATGCCGTTGGTCCGGTATGGCATGGGGGCGGTCATGATGAGGCCCGCAAGCTTTATAACAGCTATACCGGCTCACTGGAGCTTGCACTGAAGCATGACTGCAATTCCATTGCATTTCCGCTCATCTCATCCGGGATTTATGGATATCCAAAGGATCAGGCGCTTCAGATCGCTATTTCTGCAATAGGCGATTTTCTGCTGAAGCATGATATGGAGGTCTATCTTGTGGTTTTTGACAGAAAGGCCTATGCCTTGAGCGAAAAGCTTTTCTCTGCCATAGAGAGATATATCGACGATAATTATGCCCAAGAGCATTTGAAGGCAGAACGCTTCAGAAACCTGCCTTCTCCGGCAGCCGAGCCCGGACACCAGAGAAAATACAGCGTGGACGATGCTGGGTCATACGAGGTGGACATACCATGTAAGGAGGAGGCATGTGAGGAGGACAAGCTGTTTGCTGCAGATAGGAAATATGCGGTTGAAGAGTCATATGAAGATGCAAAAATATATGCTCCCTCTTCGATTGCGCCTGGGATGCAAAAGCGCGGGCGCAGCCTTGAGGATATCGTAAACAAGCTGGATGAGACTTTTTCTCAGATGCTGCTGAGATTGATTGTTGAAAAGGGAATGACTGATGTAGATACATATAAAAGGGCAAATATTGACCGGAGGCTTTTTTCAAAAATACGCAGCAATAACGACTACAATCCCAGCAAGACAACAGCTATTGCCCTTGCTATAGCGCTCAGGCTCAGTCTGGATGAAACCCTTGATCTGTTGGGTAGAGCAGGCTATACTCTTTCACATAGCAGCAAGTTCGACGTCATTATTGAGTATTTCATCCAGGATGGCAACTATAACATATTTGAAATAAATGAAGCGCTATTTGCTTTTGACCAGGATCTGCTGGGTGCGTGATTGTCGCTTCTGAAGCGACCATCAGAGCAGGCTGTGGTGTTATCCTTAATTCATAAAATGAATGGAGGATGACAGATATGAAAACAAACCTTACTGAATTGGTGTTCATACTTGACAGGAGCGGTTCAATGGCGGGCCTTGAAAGTGACACTATAGGCGGCTTCAACTCAATGCTGAAAAAGCAGAAGGATGAGCCGGGAGAAGCTGTGGTGACTACTGTTTTGTTTGATGACAAATACGAACTGCTGCATGACAGGATCGATATCAAGGGTATCAGGCCAATTACTGAAAAAGAGTATTTCGTACGCGGCAGTACTGCTCTTTTAGATGCCATCGGCAACACTATCAGCAAGATCGCCAATGTGCAAAAGCAGACCAGCGAGGAGCACAGAGCTGACAAGGTCATGTTTGTCATCACGACTGACGGGATGGAAAATGCCAGTCGGGAGTATACCTTTGAAAAGATAAGAGGCATGGTCGAAAATCAAAAGAAGATGTATGGGTGGGAGTTCATATTCCTCGGTGCCAACATCGATGCCATTTCAACAGCTGCCAGCTTCGGTATCGGTGCTGACAGGGCTGCCAACTTCGTCAGCGACAGCGAGGGCACAAACCTTAACTACAAGGTGGTCAGTGAAGCTGTAAGTGCGTTCCGTGCGTGCAGTATATCCGATGACTGGAAGGAAGAGATAGACAAGGACTTCATCCGCAGGGGAAAGAATATGAAATAACGATGCGCTATTACAAAATTTATGTTAGAAATGGAATGGCTTAATAAAGGGACTGCTGCAGATAGTAAAGCGGCAGTCCCTTTCTGCCCATAGTTAAAAATCCATCAATCTGTCTGTCTCAGAAGTATGCGAACTCCCTCCATGCCGAGGCCTAGGACTAATTTTCATGTTGCAAACCCTCCATCATTACTCCAGGGTTATCCGGCTGTAGTAAAATGTCTTTGAGCTATTCGGTTCGTAAATATTTTTTAATAGGACAAAAATCAGAGCATGAAGCTGTAAGGAGGCAATATGGATAATTATAGCGCATCGTCAAAAGAAGATTTTTCTTACCTCCACGCGTTTCAACGAGACGGGGAATATAACTCGCCTCGTTTTATTGAAATCAGGGGTGCGAGGGAAAACAATCTTAAAAACATATCACTGAAGATCCCCAAAAACAAGCTTGTGGTATTGACCGGCATATCAGGGTCCGGCAAATCGACACTGGCCTTCGATACATTGCAGAAGGAATGCCAGCGCCAGTATATGGCATCCCTCGGCATGGTGACCGACTTTGTCAGCAAGCCAAAAGTCGACAGCATTGTTGGACTGTCGCCTTCTATCAGTGTCGATCAGCATCTGACCAACAGGAATCCCCGTTCAACTGTCGGAACGGTTACCGAAGTGTTCACATACCTGCGGCTCATATACGCAAAGCTGGGGGAAAGACCATGCCCGTACTGTGGTGAAATCATCAGGCCGTTGTTTGAGGATGATCACCGGTCGGATATCGACTTGTGGGATGGTGACGAAGACCAGCAGTTCATAAGCAGTCCTGATGATACCGCTGATCAGGCCGGCACCGCAAAGTGTGCAAAATGCGGTAATGTGCTGCCTGAGCTCACAATGGCCGACTTCTCCTTCAATAAGCCCAATGGAGCCTGCCCTGCCTGCACCGGCCTTGGAGTAGTCAGCAAGCCTGATATTTCAGCGATACTTGACGAAAGCAAAAGCATAAGCGAAGGTGCGGTATCGAGTTGGGACAAGTCCCTTGTCTCATTTTATACAACTGCACTGAAAACCGCAGGTGAATACTATGGATTTGACTTTGATCCCGACAGAAGGATATCCGATTATGATCAGATCCAGAGGGATCTGCTGCTCCATGGCGTCAACAGCCAGGAATTCAGGAGGCATTACCCGGATAAACAGCCTCCGACAAATGCTTACAAGGGCAAGTTCGAAGGCATTATCACTAATATGCTCAGAAAGTATGCCGACCATGATATGGAGGATGCAACCAGAGAGAAGCTGGAGAAATTTTTTATCAGGCATACCTGCCCGGAATGCGGCGGAGCAAGGCTGAAGGCGGAAAGCAGGAGCATAACCGTCGCTGGCGAAACAATCACTGAACTGTCGAAAAAGTCGCTGGAGGAGCTTGACAATTGGATGTATATGCTTCCTCTCAATACATCGGAAGCCGGACTGCTCATACTTCAGCCTGTATTGGATGATCTGGCCGGCAGGATAAGGAGGCTTTTGGATGTGGGACTTGGTTACCTCTCCATGGAAAGGTCCGCAGTATCGCTTTCGGGAGGAGAGGCTCAGAGACTCAGGCTAGCGTCGCTTCTTGGTTCAGGGCTTACAGGGGTGCTTTACGTACTGGATGAACCGACTACAGGTCTGCATCCCCGTGATACCGACAGATTGATCGGCGTACTGAAGCAGCTCAGAGACATGGGGAATACCGTACTTGTAATAGAACATGACATTGAGATGATGAGAGCTGCGGATCACATCATTGACATAGGACCCGGAGCGGGAAAGGATGGGGGCTGTCTGGTGGCAGACGGTACTCCGGCTGAAGTGGCCGACTGTACCGGTTCGATAACGGGAAAATTCCTCGCAGGAACTGACAGTATACCGATACCGGCGGAAAGAAGAATGCCAGCTGGCGCCGCCCTTGTCATAGCAGGTGCCAAAGAGCACAATCTCAAGGATCTGAGGGTCGAGATACCTCTTGGAATGATGGTAGCGCTGACTGGTGTATCAGGTTCCGGAAAATCCACACTGCTTTTCGATATAGTGGATAAAGCTGCATCACAGCGGTATTACGGCGCCGGAGACATGCCGGGCAGACATGAGCGCATAACCGGCTGGGAGAACATTGACAAGGTGATCACCATCGATCAGACTCCTATCGGAAGGATTCCCAGATCAAATGCCGCAACGTATACCGATATATTCACTGCGATCAGAGCTGTATACGCCGGACTGCCTGATGCAAAGAAGCACAGGCTGCAGCCCAGGGATTTTTCATTCAATGTGCCCGGCGGCAGATGCGAAAAGTGCCAGGGTGCGGGTATTCTGTCGATAAAGATGCATTTTTTACCGGAGGTCCAGGTAGTCTGTCCCGTGTGCAGGGGAGCAAGATTCAAACGTGAGGTGATTGATGTTAAATATAACGGCTGCAGCATTTCTGATGTTTTAAACATGTCGATCCGTGAGGCCTTTGATTTATTCAGGGCAGAAGCGCAGGTCTCGGATAAGCTCGGTTTGCTTATTGAAGTGGGTCTTGGTTATCTGAAACTGGGCCAGGCTGCCACGACCCTCTCGGGAGGAGAAGCGCAGAGGATAAAGCTCGCTAAGGAGTTATCCAGAAAAAGCAAGGGCCATACGCTTTACATGCTTGATGAACCGACATCAGGACTCCATCCCCATGATGTCAAAAAGCTTATCGCTGTGCTGCAGTGCCTTGTAGAGGCAGGGAATACAGTCGTTGTAATAGAACATAATCTTGATGTTATAAAATCCTCGGACTGGGTCATAGATTTCGGACCCGAGGGAGGCACAAACGGCGGGCAGATAATGGCCTGCGGCACGCCGGAACAGGTGGCTTGCGCTGAACGTTCTCATACCGGCTCGTATTTGAAGAGGCTCATTGGGTAAAACAACACCTATACAAGCAGTATTAGAGAAGCTTGCCCGTTGAAGCTTCGTTTGATAAAATGTGCATACAAAGTAGGTTATAGAGGTCTGTATGAAGTATTATAAAACGTCCGAAATTGCAAAAGCAGTGGATCTTCACCCTAATACCATAAGGCTTTATGAAGAGTGGGGCCTTCTTCCCGAAGTGCCGCGCAGTCCTTCGGGCTATAGACTTTTTACCCAGGACCATATGGACCAGGTGAAGCTTATACGGCTTGTGTTAAAGTGTACTGTGTTCAGTAGAGAAATCAAGCATACGGCGTATGAGGTCATTACATTGTCTGCCCGCGGCAGTTATTCTGAAGCATTGGACAGCGCCGAAAGATTAAAGGTGCTGCTTCAGAATGAATGCCGCCAGGCGGAGGAAGCGGAGCGCTTTCTTGAGGAATGGGGCAGCCGCGATGCTTTCAATAGCGTCGATTTTCAGCCCATTCCAAAGACAAATGCTGCCTCTGCTGTTGTATTATCAAGAAAGGAAGTGGCAAAGCTGCTGAATGTTACTGCAGACATATTGAGAGACTGGGAAAGGAACGGACTCATAGACATACCCCGCGATCCCCGGAATGGTTACAGGATTTATGGCACGGATGAGATAAACAAACTCAGGGTCATCCGTGCACTAAGACGATCAAATTATAGCAACATGGCTATACTCAGAGCAGTTCAAAAGCTGGAATCAGGTTCGACAGACGGCCTGAAGGAAATACTGGATTCTCCTGAGACAGATGAGGAAAGGGGTTATCTGTGCTTCACAGATACTCTGCTGACCTCTCTTCACTCTGCTATTGATGCAGCCTGTGAAATAATATGCTTACTTAAGGGTAAGAAAGCCAGTATTGCCAGCAGATTAAAGTGGGTGTAAAATATGTAAAAGAACATGAAAATATGACGACCGCTGACTGGTGATAATATGAAAAACCTGAAAAACAGTATTGTACGGGTTATGATGCCAAGCAAGGCAAAGATCCCGGAGGAGTATCTTGCAGAATTCAAATTGGATGTGGTATCTGCCAATATAGAACGTGACAGGATACTTGCGCTGATACTGATAATTATTAATCTTGTTCTGTTTTTATTTAATGTGGCTGAGTCACGGTTTTGGACGAGAAATGTAAATATATTCGAGAAGTTTGATTTTTTTCATTACACATTTTTTATCATTCCCGTTCTTTTTCTGGCATTTACCAGTTCAGGCAAGAGAATTATTAATGCCGGTAATGTGAAGCTGTACAAGGCAGTGCACATCATTATGCTGACGGCCACCATGAGCCTGAGTGCAGTTGCCTCCGCCAGAAGTACAGTCTTACCGCCTTTTTCCTTTATTATATCGATGTTTGGTATAGCATCTCTGATAATCATGGACAGCTTTGCAGACTATATAATCTATATTTTATCTTCTGTAATCTACGCGGTTGTCATTATAAACTCTAGTATGGATACGCAAAGGCTTAGCGCCTATTTGTCCTTTCTTACCACACTGCTGATTCTGGCGGTAATTTATTCTGCAGTAATTGTTACAAGCTACAAAATAAGCTTTATGGACAGGAAGCTCATACTTGAAAAGAATTTGGAACTGAACAGCCTTTCCACATTGTTGATCAGAAGCAACGCTGTTTTGAGGGCTCAGCTGGAGACATCCATCGATGGTATAATTGTAATTGACAAGAATAACAGGATATTGTGCTATAATCAAAAATCCATCGAAATGCTGGGACTGACAGCCGATATTATTAAGTTCAGGGATGGAATGCGTATATTTCAGTACTTTATCAATACTGTAAGCGATGAAACGGAATTAAGGGAGAAGATGGTCGATACCTTTTTAAATGCCGAAAATGCCTGCTTCGAAAAAATCAGGCTGAAAAACGGAACCATACTGGATATATACACAGTGCCGATACTGTACTTCAGCGAGGAATATGGAAGGGTCTGGTACATACGCGATATAACGGAAAAGGAGAAAATGCTGGAGGCTCTCAGGCTTGGGTCTGAGCTGAATGAGAGACTACTTTTGGAAACTCAGAAATATGATGAACTGAAAAATGAGTTCTTCGCAAATATATCCCATGAATTCCGCACACCTTTGAATGTCATTCTGGGTACCTTACAACTGTTGGATCTTTTGAAGATGGAAAAACATGAAGGTGAGATTAGCGGCAGAATAAAAAAATATCTTGGCAGCATGAAACAGAATTGCTTCAGATTGTTGAGACTTACCAACAACCTTATCGATATGACGAGGCTTGATACCGGATTCTATGAGATTAATCTGCAATATTACAATATTGTGGAGATAGTGGAGGATATAACATTATCTGTTGCGGATTTTACTGAAAACAAGGGGATAGAGCTCATATTTGATACCGACGTGGAAGAAAAGATAATTGCTGTAGACGCGGACAAGATCGAAAGGATCATGCTCAATCTCTTGTCGAATGCCGTGAAATTCACAAAGCAGAATGGCGTGATTACTGTGAACATCCATGACATGGGTCAAAGTGTCGAAATATCGGTAAAGGATACCGGTATAGGTATCCCTGAAGATAAACAGGCTATCATTTTTGAGAGATTCAGACAGGTAAACAGCTCCCTTACCCGTGACCATGAGGGCAGCGGTATAGGCCTGTCACTTACTCAAAACCTCGTGGAACTGCTTGGGGGAAGTATCAGGGTGGTCAGCAAGGTCGGAAACGGCTCGGAATTCATTATTGAGCTGCCATGCAGGGAAATAGACGGGGAGGAAGCGAAAAGCCAGTCTGTTTACATTAACAGAAGCCATGTCGAAAGAATCAATATAGAGTTCTCAGATATATACTCCATTTTCTGAAAGATACAAAAACAGCAGGGATTTGATAAATCCCTGCTGTACTATTAGTGCCGGTTGTTATTTTGCGTAATTGTCAAAATAGCCCTGTATGTAGACTATCGGAGTACCCTTGTCTCCGCTTCCGCTTGTCAGGTCGCAAAGTGAACCGATCAGATCTGTCAGTCTTCTGGGAGTCGTCCCCTGTGAAACCATTTCGCCCACAAGATCGCTTTCCTTGTTCTTTATATATTCGGATATTGCCTTTTTGAGCTCGTCTCCCCGCAGGTCCCTGAAATTGTTGTCTGCAAGATATTTGAGCTTGACCTCATTTGGAGTGCCTTCAAGACCGGGTGTATAGCCGGGAGACACCACCGGGTCGGCGAGCTCCCATATCTTGCCCACCGGATCCTTGAATGCCCCATCCCCGTATACCATTACCTCGATGGTTTTACCGGTGCGCTGCCTGAGATCTGCCTGTATCTTTTCGACCAGCTGGCTGCAGTCGCGGGGGAACAGCTTAACGGTATCCTCAGTTGATTTGTTTGAACCAAGGAGTCCGTATTCTTCATTATATCCGCTGCCATTCACAGGCGCAGACAATATTTCATCAAGACTGAATATCTTTTGGCCGCCGTTTGCTTTCAGGATCCTTTTTGTCCTCATCCTTGTATGTATGTCGCAGGCAAGCACACTTTTTGTATATTCCAATATTGTCCTGGGGTTGTTTGAGAATATTACTTCACATTCAACACCGTATTCTTCTATCAGAGATTTATAGTAATCAATGTAATCCATTCCTGTAAAGGTATGCTTGATGTAGCCGAAAAGGTCACGGTACTGCTTTAGGGTCAGTACATCGGTCCACGGATTTACTCCTTTTTCATCAAGAAGGTCAATATCTACAAGGTGGTTGCCCACTTCATCGGAAGGATAGCTCAGCATAAGCACTATTTTCGACGCACCCTTTGCTATTCCGCGAAGGCAGATGGCAAAACGGTTTCGGCTTAGTATGGGGAAAATGACTCCGATGGTATCATTGCCGAATTTTGAACGTATGTCTTGGGCGATAGCATCAATGCTTGCGTAGTTGCCCTGGGAACGGGCTACGACAGATTCTGTAATTGCAGCTATGTCTCTGTCTCTGACGGCAAAGCCTTCTATCTCAGATGCCTTCATGACACTGTCTGCAACTATCTTAGCTATATCGTCCCCGCTGTTTATTATGGGCGCCCTTATACCTCTGACAACTGTTCCTGTGATTCTTTCCATCTATACCACTCCTTGCTGATAGTTTTAATATAACACTTGTATTATATGTGATACTGTGCTATAAGTAAAATAAATACCTTTAATAGATTGTATAACGAGGCGTTATATGTCCCCACATCTATGCGTATTTTCAGCCCTTCAGGCTGAAAAACGCTTGGTTGCTGGTACCGATTTGCCTTTCAGATGCGTTATAAACGGGAGTTATATGGTAACGAGATTGGACCTGTATAAGATATTTTGTGAGGTGGCAAGGTGCAAGAGCTTCTCAAAGGCGGCAAAGGAGCTTTATATGACTCAGCCTGCGGTAAGCCAGGCTGTCATGAACCTGGAGAAGGAGCTTGGGATACGTTTATTTACCAGGACCTCGAAGGGCGTCATGCTTACAAATGACGGGCAGCTATTATTCGAACATGTCAATTCGGCTATCAATCTCATTCATGTAGGAGAAAACAAGCTGCTTGAATCACGCAACCTGAAGGTAGGGGAGATGAAGATCGGAGTGGGCGATACCATATCCAAATATTTCTTGCTGCCATATCTTGAAATATTCCGAAACAGGTTCCCCAATATTAATTTAAAGATTATCAACCGTACTACGACTGAGCTTTGCGCTCTCCTGAAATCCGGAGAGACGGACATAGCCGTATGCAACTTTCCGGTGAAGGATCCGGCGCTCGAAACAAGAAAGTGCACAGATATACACGATATTTTTGTATGCGGTGAAAAATACAGGGAAATGTGCAATGGCCCTGTAAGCCTTGAGGAGATCGTCAGACTGCCGATGATATTGTTGGAGCGAAAATCAAATTCCAGACTGTATGTAGAAAGGTATATGTCGTCAAAAGGGTTCAAGGTCACACCTGAAATAGAACTGGGCTCACACGATCTTCTGCTTGAGTTTGCCAGGTTCAATTTCGGCATTGCCTGTGTCGTAGAGGAGTTTTCAAAAGAATATCTCAAATCATCCAGGCTGTATAAGCTTGAGCTTTCTGAAAACATCCCCCCCAGGGGCATCGGGTTCTGCTATCTTAAGAGTGTTTCACTGTCGCCGGCCGCCAGAAAGCTTGTAGAGCTGGTGGAGAAGGCATAAATGGCGGAGATGCTTGGGAAGGGCCTGGCTTGACCGGTGATAATGTGTTGCGGCGGATAAAAATAAGCCGGTGAATATTAATAAATCAGTATGCTGATACAAGAAAATTTTTCTACAAATAAAAAATTTTCTTTTAATTATATGTTATAATCATTTCACTGACAAAAAAAGGACAAGGATTGGAGGAAGCAGATGGGAAAGGCTTTGATAATCGGTGCGGGCGGAGTCGCCAGTGTTGTTGCTCATAAATGTGCGCAAAACTCCGAGGTTTTTGAGGAAATATGTATTGCCAGCAGGACAATTTCAAAATGCGAAGCTATAAAGGAATCAATAGCCGCCAGGATACCCGGCAGCAAAACTAAAATACATACGGCCGGGGTGGATGCCGACAGGACGGAGCAGGTCGTGGACCTGATCCGCAGCTTCAAGCCGGAGATAGTCATAAATGTTGCTTTGCCATATCAGGATCTGGCCATAATGGATGCTTGCCTTGAAACCGGCGTGCACTACGTGGACACTGCCAATTACGAACCTCCCGAGGTTGCGAAATTTGAGTACAAATGGCAGTGGGCATACAGGGAGAGGTTTGAAAAGGCCCATATCACAGCCCTGCTTGGAAGCGGCTTTGATCCGGGAGTTACCGGTGTGTTCAGCGCATATGCTCAGAAGCATTACTTCGATGAGATACATTCAATCGATATTCTTGACGCAAATGCCGGCGATCACGGTTACCCGTTTGCGACCAATTTCAACCCGGAAATAAATATACGTGAGATCACAGCCAATGGCAGCTACTTTGAAAATGGAGGGTTTGTTGAGACCGAACCGCTGGAGGTCAAGAGAGTATACGATTTCCCTGAGATCGGCCCGAAGAATATATACCTACTCCACCATGAAGAGCTGGAATCGCTGGCGCTGAACATAAAAGGAATCAAGAGGATACGTTTCTGGATGACCTTCTCGGATAACTATCTCAACCACCTCAGAGTGCTTGAGAATGTTGGGATGACATCCATCGAGCCAGTGGAGTTTGAAGGAAAGCAGATCATACCGCTGCAGTTCCTCAAGACCCTGCTGCCGGATCCGGCATCGCTTGGGCCACGGACAAAGGGCAAGACAAACATAGGCTGCATTTTCCAGGGCATCAAGGACGGAAAGCCCCGGACATATTATGTATATAATGTCTGCGACCATCAGGAATGCTATACCGAGGTCGGTTCACAGGCGATTTCCTATACCACCGGCGTACCGGCCATGATCGGCGCCATGATGATCATGAAGGGCCTTTGGAAAAAGCATGGCGTGTACAATATAGAAGAATTTGATCCCGATCCGTTCATGGAGGCGCTGAACAAGTGGGGCCTGCCATGGAAGGAGGACTTTTCTCCCAGCCTTGTGGACTGATACGGTGTTCAACTGTATCGGAGGGGCGGTCGGGAAATCGATTGGAGTGAACTGAATGAAAATCGATGTTAGCAAGCTTCCATCACCATGCTATATCGTGGATGAGGAGCTGTTGATAAAAAACCTTGAAATATTGCAGCTGGTCCGGCAAAGGACCGGCTGCTCCATTCTGCTGGCGCAAAAGGCTTTCTCGATGTTCTCTGTCTATCCGTTGATAGCGGATTACCTGGCAGGCGTCACATCAAGCTCCTTGTTTGAGGCAAGGCTGGGCTTCGAGGAAATGAAGAAGGAAGTCCATATATATGCTCCCGCATACCTGGATGAGGAGTTCGACGAAATAATGGAATACAGCGACCACATTGTATTCAACTCCTTTGGCCAGTGGAACAAATTCAAGGACAGAGTTAGGGCTTATAATGAAGCTGACGGAGCATCTAAAAGGATAGAATGCGGTATCAGGATCAACCCGGAATACTCTGAGATTACAACCGACATATATAACCCATGCGGCATTAATTCCCGTTTTGGCGTTACTTTAGAAAATTTCAGGCCGGATGAGCTGGATGGCATTGACGGTCTGCACTTCCATACCATGTGCGAGCAGAATTCCGACACCCTTGAGAGGACTGTAAAGGTGGTGGATGAAAGGTTCGGCAAATACATACGTGGCATGAAATGGGTCAATTTTGGCGGCGGTCACCATATCACCAGAAAAGATTATGATATAGAGACTCTCATACGATCTATATTGTACTTCAAGGACAAGTATGGGGTGCGGGTCTATCTTGAACCGGGCGAGGCCGTTGCACTCAATACCGGTTATCTTGTCGGCTCTGTGCTGGATATCGTTAAAAATAATATGGAGATAGCCATACTTGACACATCAGCTGCCTGCCATATGCCTGACGTGCTTGAGATGCCATACAGACCGCAGATCATTGGCGCGGGGGAACCTGGTGAATTTGAGTTCACATACAGGCTCGGAGGCAATACCTGCCTTGCCGGCGATGTCATAGGGAACTATTCCTTCAAAAAACCGCTGAAGCCTGGCGATCGGCTGATTTTCAGCGATATGGCCCACTATACCATGGTGAAGAACAATACCTTCAACGGGGTCAACCTGCCATCTATTGCCCTGTACAGCGAAAAAAAGGGCATCAGGATAATCCGAAGCTTCGGATACGAAGATTTCAAGCACCGCTTGTCCTGATATGATAAAATGGTCACATAGGCTTATTTATGTTGACCGGAATATATAGTATAATATATTGACAAATGATCTGCCGGGAGGTGTGAGATGAGTATTTATGGTATCGGTCAGTCTATAACGTATAATGGATACTATGATTGGCCGGCAAAAAGCAATACACAGACATCTCATGCCGTGCCGGCGGGGGCCGGTGAAGCCAGAGCGGCAAATGCTGCAGCCGTGGGAGGTTCAAATGCCGTCGGAACTAACGGCATCGAGCCGGCAGTCGGAATGCCTCATAAAGCGGCAGAACTGCAGACGCTCAAGCAGATGGGGAAAGTGGAATGCCAGACCTGCAAGGACCGTACATATCAGGATGGCTCCAACGATCCCGGTGTGTCCTTCAAGGCTCCGGGGCATATAGATCCCGGAAGTTCAGCTGCCGTGGTCAGATCCCATGAGCAGGAGCATGTGGTCAATGAGCAGGCAAAGGCCAGATCCGAGGGAAAGCGTGTCATTTCTCAAAGCGTCAGTATATTCATGTCTGTATGCCCGGAATGTGGACGGGCCTACGCCTCCGGAGGTGTGACAAGGACTGTCACGGCCTCGGGCGGCAATAAGAACAGCGCAGTGACCCAATATAAGAACAGCAAAATCCCACCGACAGGAAACAGGGTCAACAGCGCGGTCTGATGGACCGCGGATGGCAGAATTCCGTTCATTGTGTTATAATCAGGATACTTTTATGCATAACCGCACTTTCGTATGATTTCTGAACACTAATCATATATTGGTGCTTTATTGCTGAAAATAAATACACTATTTAAACAAGAAGGAGCCAATATATTATTATGAAATTCAGAGAATTGAATTTATCAGACGAAATGCAAAGAGGGATCGACGACATGGGCTTTGAAGAAGCAACACCCATACAGGCCCAGGCGATCCCTAATATATTCAGCGGCCGCGATGTTATCGGGCAGGCTCAGACCGGTACCGGAAAGACCTGTGCTTTTGGCATACCTGCTGTGGAAATGCTGGATACGGACAGCGAAAGCATCCAGGTGCTGGTCCTGTGTCCGACGAGGGAACTTGCCATCCAGTCATCGGAAGAACTCAAGAGCATCTCAAAATATAAAAGCGGCATCAGGATACTTCCGGTCTACGGCGGCCAGCCCATTGATAGACAGATAAGGGCGCTGAAGAACCGTCCCCAGATCATTATCGGGACTCCGGGCAGGGTCATGGATCATATGCGCAGACGCACACTGAAACTGGCCAACCTGAGAATGATAATACTCGATGAAGCCGACGAGATGCTGAATATGGGCTTTCGGGAGGATATCGACACTATCCTGAAGGAGGTTCCGGAGGAAAGGCAGACAATACTGTTTTCAGCAACGATGCCAAAGGAAATATTGGAACTGACCAACAAATATCTGAAGGATCCGACTCATGTTAAAATATCCCACAAGGAGCTCACTGTGCCAAGTATTGAGCAGTACTATCTCATGGTGAACAATGCTACAAAGAGCGAGGTCTTGTCCAGAATAATAGATACAAACGATATAAAGCTTGCACTTGTCTTCTGCAACACAAAGAAACGGGTGGATGAGCTTGCCTCTGATCTCCAGTCCAGAGGCTATGCGGCAGAAGCGCTCCATGGAGATATGAAGCAGGATCAGAGAGACAGGGTCATGTCAAAATTCAGGAACGGCAGCTTTGATATATTGATTGCTACGGATGTTGCTGCCCGCGGAATAGATGTGGATGATGTGGAGGCCGTATTCAACTATGACCTGCCAAGTGATGACGAATACTATGTCCATAGAATAGGCAGGACCGGTAGGGCAGGAAGGGCAGGCAAAGCTTACTCGTTTATCGTCGGACGGGAAATCAACAAGCTCAAGGATATCCAGCGTTTCACAAAAGCAGTCATCAACCGTATGACACCTCCGTCCATCATGGATGTGGAAGAGACAAGGATGAGCAAAATACTGAACACAGCCAGAAAGAGTATCTTTGAGGCAGACCTGGCCAAGTATGCCGGCTATATCGAGAGGTTAATAGAAGAAATCAACTCTACCTCTGAAGGAGACAGCTTTGTCAGCCCGCTTGACTTTGCATCAGCCATGCTGAAAATGATATCCGGACCGGCGGGCGCTGCAGAATCAAAAGAAGCAGGCAGCGCGGCTTTAGCAGAGGAGGACCCCGGCGCTGATGCGGACAATGAGGATATGGGAGCAGAGGCCGGTTATGTAAGATTGTTTATCAATGTAGGAAGAAAGGACAGAATCGAGCCGGGAAATATAGTTCAGAGCATTGCTTCCACGTCCGGCCTGCCCGGAAAGCTAATCGGAGCTATCGATATATATGAGAGCTATACCTTTGTGGAGGTTCCGAGGGAGTATGCCAGAAAGGTCCTGGATTCCATGAAGGACTACACGCTGAAGGGAAGAAAGGTAAACATAGAAAAGTCTAACAAGAAGCCTGTTGTCAGACGTATCAACAAGAGAAAAAGGAAATGACTCCTGCCCGATACGAGGCTGTGAACAGAGTGTCTGAAATGAAGCAGCTTTTGAAACCTTTAGATTGATGTGTTATAATATTGAGGGGTGGATGCTTGAAGTACGAGGAGATATATAAAGGGGAGTTCGTTTCACGTCCAAACCGTTTTATTGCAAATGTGATCATTGACGGCAAACTTGAAACCGCACATGTAAAAAATACAGGCCGCTGTGAAGAATTGCTTGTACCCGGGGCAGTCGTATATCTACAGCGTCATGACCCTGCCAAACGAAAGACAAAATGGTCTCTGATCTCTGTCGTGAAGGGAGCACGGATCGTAAACATCGACTCACAGGCTCCCAACAAAGCCGTATTTGAGTGGCTCTCAAATGGTGGACTGCCGTTTGATATCACTGATATAAAGCCAGAATTTATTTATGGCGGCTCTCGGATAGATTTTTTAGTCACTGCAGGGACCCAAAGGATACTGATAGAGGTAAAAGGCGTTACCCTTGAGAATGATGGCATTGCGATGTTTCCTGATGCACCGACCGAAAGGGGAGTCAGGCACCTTAAGGAATTATGCAATAGTCTTGGCGATGGCTTTTCGGCAGTGGTGATTTTTATAATACAAATGGGGGGCATAAAGTATTTCACACCAAATGTCCTTACCCACAAGGAATTTGCGGATACTCTGTCCCATGTCAGCAAAAAAGGTGTACAGGTGCTTGCATTTGACTGCAGTGTTGGGACAGACCATATGCATATCAGAAATGAAGTACAAGTGATACTTCACCATACGATCAGCTGATTGCCTGATTTACAGGGCATTCGGCAGCAGGAGGAGAAAAAGTGGAGCTGGTAAAGGATTTGATCAGTATACTGACAGCGCTGATGCTTACATCAACAGGCCTGGCGGAACCATCTTCCATACCGGTCATGAGTGAGGCTGTAAAAGCGATGCCCTTGGAAGAGGTTGCTGCTATAGCTGAAGAATATGATGTCTCTCTGGAGACACTGGCTGTTCTTGAAGCTGCGAAGTTCTTATCCGGCACGGAGCTGATCACAGCCCATGCCGCGGACATAGAGGGAAATGCTTCGGAAGAGATAAAAGCAGCAGCCGGCTTTGGCAAGCCGAAGGAGGATGAAAGCCAATGGTATTGTCCCGATATTCCAATGAAAAAGGAGCACCAGAAGCTGCTATGGGAATGCTGTGATGAGAGAGGGCTGAATTACATAGACATGCTGGCGCTTATATCACTTGAAAGTAATTTTGATGAAAAATGCTCCAGCGGAAAATACAAGGGATACTTTCAAATATCCGCCGATTACGGGCCTAATCTTTCTAAAACCCTGGGCACTGAAAACAAGCCTCTCGATGGAGCCGTAAACATCAAATGGGGAACTGCCTTCTACAGCTGGATACTTCAGGATGAACGCGTAAAGGACAAAGAGGGTAAGGCCAAGAGGGATACGGCCCTTTCGATATATCAGCGGGGAACCGGCGGTTATGACAGATTAGGGTTAAACAATAAATATCTGGCCAAGTATTACAAGAAAAGAGATATAATCATTTCTTATTTTGATGGAGAGTGACTGTTGTTTTCATAACTGGTGGTATGGTATCATTATGTTAATAATCACTGCAACAAACACAACAAAGGGGTCTCATACATGCCGGGAATACCATTAACAGACGTAGCAATAGGCTTATCCAGTGCAATAGATCTTGTTTCTCCTCAAATGGCAGATCATCATAAGCGTGTCGCATATATTGCGTATTCAATATCCTGCGAAATTGAACTTCCTGAAAGGGACAGGCTCTTGATTCTTATTGCCGGACTTCTGCATGACTGCGGTGCAATACATGATGATGAAAAGCTGAGATCTTTCAGGTTTGACTTTGGCGACACAAGGGATGAAAGGCTCCAGCATGGTATAAAGGGCTGGCAGATCCTTTGTAAGATAGAGGAACTCAGGATTCCTGCTGAAATCATAAGATACCACCATCTATATTGGAATGAGACAGACAAACAGAGAAGTGAAGGGGCCGAAATACCTCTGGGAAGCTATATACTGCATCTTGCTGACAGGATAGATGTCCTGATGGACAGAACGAACGAAGTATTGCAGCAACGCGGAAATATAATTGAAACGATACACGGCGGAAGGGGCACAATGTTTATGCCTGACGCTGTGGATGCTTTTTTGGCCATATCTGACAGAGAATATTTCTGGTTTGACCTTATAAGCCCTTACATAGATGGAATCCTTATCGATCTGTTAAGGAATGTAAAAGCATTTGCAGACTTAAATAAAATGATAGCCATTGCAGAAGTATTTACCGGTATTATAGATTTCAGAAGCAGCTTCACGGCCACCCATTCGGTGGGAGTAGCTGAATGTGCGGTACAGCTTGCGGCTAAAATGTCATTTTCCAAGAACGATCAGAAAAGGATGAAGATCGCAGGCTTGCTCCATGACCTTGGAAAGCTGTCTATTCCGCTGGATATATTAGAAAAGCAGGGACCTCTGACACCAGGGGAATTCAATGTCATGAAAAAGCACACATATTATTCGTACAGGATTTTAAGCAGGATACATGGACTGAAAAATGTAAATGAGTGGGCATCCTTCCATCACGAAAGGCTTGACGGCTCCGGATATCCGTTCAAGCTAAAAGGTGCCGAGCTTGATACCGGAGCGCGGATAATGGCTGTAAGTGATGTTTTTACCGCATTGACTGAAAAAAGGCCATATAGAGAAGCAATGGCATTTGGTGAGGTGCTGAAAATAATGAATAACATGGTCAGAGAAAAGCATCTGGATGGAGATGTTGTTGAGACACTAAGGCTCCATACCGAGGAAATAAATAACTTCAAGCTTCTGGCACAGTACAGAGTAGTTCAGGGATAATGACATAAGAAGGGAGGGTCTGCTGCAGACCCTCCTTTATCAAGTAACGGGCTTTTAAAAATGGTACTCCTGGTAAAGCATTCGTATCGGAGATGTTTTCAGAAAAACGGGAAGCCACCGACAAAGCCTCCACCAAATGGAAATCCGCCGAAAAACGGGCGTCTTCTTCTGCGAATCAGGCCTCCTATAAGAAGCGCTCCGATAAAGTCTCTTAGAATTCTCCTGCCACCGCCGAAAAATTGTCTTTCCTCAGCATTCGGGCTGTTCTTGACAGCCGCCTCAACATTGGCCTCTACCTTGTTGTAGACATCAGATACCATGGAATCGAAATCATCTTTGGAAGGACATTGCTCACCATGCTTGCCCATCCATTTGTCACAAGCGTTTTCCACAACCGGTGCAATTGCGTTGTATGTCTGTGGATATAAGCTTTCAAGATCCTCTGTGGGCATTTCGGCAAACTGGTTGAACTGTGCCGGGAGTACATTGGCGTTCTGCATCGGCATTAAACCGGTATTCTGCATTGGGAGCATGTTGCTCTGCATCGGCATTAAACCTGTATTCTGCATTGGGAGCATATTGTTCTGCATCGGCATCAAACCGGTATTCTGCATTGGAAGCATATTGTTCTGCATCGGCATTAAACCGGTGTTCTGCATTGGGAGCATATTGGCATTCTGCATCGGCATCATACCTGTATCCTGCACCGGGAGCACATTTGCATTGTCTCGGTAATAGCTATACATTGATAAACCTCCTATCTCATATTAGAATCATAATTGTTATCCATGTTACAATTTATGAAAAAAATACGAGAAGGGTTACGGTTTATTACTTTATGTTAATGTTTAGTGATGGCAGCTTTATCCTGCGGCTTTTTACAAACCCCGAAATGCTGTCAATGGCTGACATAAGGATAAAGAACACCAGAAACCCTGTCATAAAGCTTTGATATGCCGTCATGGCTTTTTCGGCTGTCCAGCCAACCTTATCCGTGAACAATGCTATGAACTCAGGATTTATGAACAGAGGATCCTTTGAAATCACAAATAGAAATATGCTCAGAGCGATATTGTTTGCGGTATTGAATATTGCCATGGGAAGATTCCAGCGTTTCACGATGAATTTGTAAACTGACAATACAAACTGTACGCCGGCAAATATCAATATTGTTAAAGCGTAGAAATGAAGCTGTTCATTATTAAATAATGATGCTTTTAGGGTAATGACACCGTTTACATCTTCGTACCATCCGATTAGGTTGGGGCCTTTCAGCAGAAGAGCTGTAAAGAATATCGAGCCTAAAAGACCCAATACCGTCTCAACTCTGCTTATTCTTCCTTTTTCGTCAGACGAGGGCTGCGGCAGTTTGTCGATCGTCCAGCTTTTTTTGCGGAAAGGGCTGGTGCGATTGACTCCCGTTCTGTCCAATATGATAAATACCGCTGTGACCCAGACGAATGCAATTAGCGCGCCCTGGAAGGCAGATGAAAAAATATCGATTATCATGTCAACAGAGAAGTCTACAGCTTTTTCGGCGGAGATACCGCCGGCGGATTCCGGCTGTCCGAGCAGGATGCCCATCAATGACAGGAATGCAAAGACTATAGCGGTTATACCTATAACCAGTTTAAGAACCGAAAAATAGCTGTTGTATACTGAAAGACCAATCATGTATTTTTTGTCCTTTAAATACTCGTTAGCAAGCGAAACCGGATCGCCAAGCTTTTCAAGGACCGTTCGCACATCATCCTCCGTTGGGTTATCCGGCAGCATATCCATTATATTGGCTCTCATTTCATTAACAACTTCTTCTCTTTCCCTTTTTGGCAGATAATCTGCCATTATGCTCAAATAGCGTTCAACAAGTTCTATTTCTTTCATGTTAATCATCCTCCGCCATCAACATTTTCAACTGCTTTGACAGCAGCTCCCATTCAACCTTTAAACGTTCATAAACCATTTCACCCTGGCTGCTCAATACGTAGAATTTTCGGGGTCTGCTTTCGGTTGTGTCCCACTGGCTGGTCAACAGCTTCTGCTTCTCCAGCCGCCTGAGAAGAGGATATAATGTGCCGGCATCGATGACCGTGTTTTTTTCCTCCAGGCTTTGAACAAGCGAGTATCCGTATTGAGACTGCTTCAGTTGACTTAACACTGACAGTATAAGTGTACCTCTGCGTAGTTCCACTATCAGTGAATTTATCAGTTCATCCATTGAGTCCATGATTATCACCTCGTTATTATAATACTGTATGACACACACTATTGTCAATATATTAATATTAAATATTTTGTTATATTAAATGATTAGTAATATATCCGGGCCTGGAGTTTATTTCATATATTTTCCCGGGAGCGGGAATGTTATTATCTGCGTCTAATAAGTGAAAAATCAATTTAAATGTGACATTCCTTATTCAGGAGTGCTGCCGTATCAACAGAGGAAAGGAGGCAGCTGATGTATTCTCTTTCGGTACCAAAGGAGAATGATCCCGATGAAAATACGGATATATCTGAAACAGTCAGGCGTTTGATGGAACAATACGGCAATGATGTACTGAGGACTGCCTTCATGTATCTTAAGGACAGACAAAGGGCGGAGGATGCCTTTCAGGAGGTATTTATCAAGGTCTTCAGCAAATATGGAAATTTTAAGGGAGAGAGCAGCGAGAAGACCTGGATCATTAAAATAACTATAAATCTATGCAAGGATATCCTGCGCAGCTCCTGGCTCAAAAGGGTCATAATAAGCGACCGCATCGGATCAAAAATGGCTGTGTCCGGAATAGAGGACAGGTATATCAGAAAAGATGAGAGCAAGCAAATTTTTAATGAAGTATTATCCCTTCCGCCTGCGTTCAGGGAGGTAGTCATTCTATACTATTACCACGGCTACGACACTCCTGAGATCAGCAGTATCCTGGATGTAAAAGAAGGGACTGTCAGAAGCAGGCTTCACAGAGCCAGAGAAACGCTGAGAACACAACTGGGAGGGAGGTTTGAGGCAGGTGAGTGAAATTCGTGATTTTAAGAAAATAGCTGATGAAGCTATGTGTGATATAAATGTGACAGAAGCAATGAAAGATGAAGTAATGAGCAGGAGCAGGGAGAGGAAACGGCACACGGGAATGCCGTTGTTAAGGGTGGCAGCGGCTGCAGCATGCGGCGTGTTGATTTTCGGCATACTGCATCTAACCGGGACATTGAAGCCTAACGATAATATTATTACGCAGGATGATCAACCCAATATCTTCTCAGCAACCGTCAATCAGCCGGAATCGGCGCAGCAGCCCATAGATGGCATGCTCAATGAGCCGCGGATACAGCGAAGGCAGCCAGCTTTGCCTGAGGAGGCGGCCAGAAGCTTTGGAGAAGGGTTTCTTATACCATCATATATTCCGGATGGCTTCAAGCCTATTGACATATACGTATCAGGTACCGACAAGGAAAATGCAGACAGCGTCATATTCAATTATTCCGCCGGAGAGCGCTCATTTCAGATAATGGAGCAAAGGTCAACGAAATCATTTGAATTTCCTGACCTTGAAGCGATCGATATCAATGGGGCAGCCGGTTATGTAAATTCACAGGAGCAGTACACGGAAGTGTATTGGTTCTCAGAAGAAGTCAGATATTCCGTGTCCGGCATGCTTGCCAGGGAGGATGCCATCATGATCGCAAGGTCAATGGAACCGGCAGGCGAGCAATAGAGCGACGGTGAATCACAGGGGAGAATGCAGAGAGTACGGATAGCGGCAATAATATAGTGTAATAGTTTAAAGCTCTAAAATATCAGATGGACAAAAATGATAGAGATATTATAAAGGAGGAACAAAAATATGTTTAGATCAAAAGTGGTAAAGGGATTCGTAATGGGATTGGGGCTTGCAATGACGTTATCGACGGCAGCATTTGCCGAAAAAGTACCGGATGAGGAGAAGAAAATACAAATCATAAATATTGGTGAGGCTGTTGAAGCACTTCCGCCGGACGCAGCAGTCTCCAGCGATGGACAGGTTATACTTCCCGAGCCCAGAAATAGCGCAGCTGTGAGCGAACTGGCCGGTGGAGGCACTGACGGTTCATCCGGTTCGATCGAGCCAGCTATGGCAGCAGATGCTGTCGGTAAGGAAATGTATGACAGGCAACTGGAAGCTGACAGGTACCTTTTTGCAGACCATATTGAAGAGATATCTGCAAAGGGCATTGCTATAACACACACTTTGGCCACAAATGAGTATGTCGAAATAGGCATTACTCCTTTTAATGAAGAGAACGCTGAGTTTATTTATCAGGCGCTTGGCAGGGACCAGATAAAAGTCGTCGAGGGAATACAGGCTATTACTATGGACATCGGCCTGGCTGCTGATGGATCAGAGGTTTTGGAAGCTCAGTTATATTCCGCAGAGGCAGATGCAGTATCAGCAACTGTGGAATCAATAAATGCGACGACACTAATGGCAGCTATAGCCGCAGTTGTAGTTCTGCTCGGAGGAACATTGCTTGTGACCCGCAGAATGAAAGCAGCAAAAGGCAATTGATAAAAACAGCCATTTGAACAATGTCACAGTCCCCATCCTCTATACGTATTTTCAGCCCTTCAGGCTGAAAAACGCTTGGTGGGGTTACCGATTGAAAAAGCTATCAGTGGCGAGTACAATCTCCCACTGACGTTGTTCAAACGCCACGTTTAGGCGTGGCGCACGGAGTGTAGCGTAGGGCGAATTCATTTCGCCCGCAGCGAGGGGGTATGGGGGCTTGACCCCATTGGAAATT
>JAEZCA010000052.1 GCA_023412665.1 Bacillota bacterium | reverse complement strand
AATTTCCAATGGGGTCAAGCCCCCATACCCCCTCGCTGCGGGCGAAATGAATTCGCCCTACGCTACACTCCGTGCGCCACGCCTAAACGTGGCGTTTGAACAACGTCAGTGGGAGATTGTACTCGCCGCTGACAGCTTTTTCAATCGGTAACCCCCACCAAGCGTTTTTCAGCCTGAAGGGCTGAAAATACGTATAGAGGCGGGGGACTGTGACATTGTTCAAATAGCCTTCAAGCATATTCGGCAATATTTTTCCGATATCCATTATAACACTTCGGTTCCCTCGTATTAATTCATAGGTAAATTTGGGTGAACATTACTCTTTACATATCAGCCGTAACGGTATTATAATTAAATTGCGAACACATGTTCGGTTATATAATGCATATACTATTATTATTAAGCGGAACCAAGGTGATATTTCCATGAGCAGAGTTATACTTCACAGCGATCTGAATAATTTTTACGCCAGTGTAGAATGCTTCTACAACCCGGAGATACGCAGCAGTCCCGTGGCGGTGTGCGGCTCCCAGTCGACAAGGCACGGCATAGTGCTGGCAAAAAACCGTATAGCCAAGGAATACGGCGTCAAAGCCGGAGATGCCGTATGGGAGGCAAGATCCAAATGTCCGGGGCTTGTGGTGGTCAGGCCGAATTACATGCAATATCTCAGGTTTTCAATAATGGTAAGGAAAATATACGAAAACTACACCAACCTGATCGAAGCCTTCGGCATAGATGAAAACTGGCTTGATGTGACTGAAAGCACAAGGCTGTTCGGTTCGGGAGAACAAATTGCAAACGAGCTGCGCAAAAGGATAGAGTATGAGCTTGGCATCACAGCATCAATCGGCGTAAGCTTCAACAAGGTTTTTGCAAAGCTGGGCTCCGACATGAAAAAGCCTGACGCAACAACGGTGATATCACAGGAAAACTACAAGGAAAGGATCTGGGCACTGCCTGCAAGCGACATGATTTATGTAGGGGCGTCCACCCGCAGAAAGCTTGCCGATATCGGCATCGCCACCATCGGAGATCTGGCCTGCGCTCCGCCGAGATTTCTCGAAAGACATTTGGGGCAATGGGGACGCACGCTCTGGATATTTGCCAACGGATATGACGAGACCCCGGTCACAAGGCTGGATTTCCAGCCTGGCATAAAGGGCGTGGGAAACTCGCTGACCACTCCCCATGATTTACGCAATAACAATGACGTGAAGATACTCACCTACGTACTTGCCGACAGCGTCGCAGAAAGGCTCCGAAGGCACCATCTCAAGGGCAGGACCGTACAGATATATATCAGATCGGACGATCTGACTTTTATTGAAAGGCAGGGAAAGCTCCCGCACTATAGCCATACCTCCTCGGAAATCGCGGAAAAAGCGCTGGAGATATTTGCCGCATCATGGGACTGGTCAAAAACCATCAGAACACTGGGCGTAAGGGTCACCAATGTAGTGATGGAAAATGAGTGCGGGCAGCTGTCCTTTTTTGACGATGAAAGGCGGCTTCGCAGAGAACAGCTTGAGAACAGCATAGACAGCATAAGGTCGCGTTTCGGACACTATTCCGTGCAGCGGGCAGTGCTGTTGAAAAGCGATGGTCTTAATGCAAACCCGGTGGAGGAGAATGTCATCCACCCCGTATCATTTTTCCAGTAAAGCGAAATATGAAAGAAACTGTATTTGCGCAGTGTTTGCTTAAAAGAGGTGTGAAAATGGCCAAGGTATTTGTTGAAGTAATCGCAAAGTTCACAAAGGACGGAAAAAAGGTCCCTCTTATAATCAAATGGGAGGACGGCAGATGTTTTGACATAGACAAGGTGACGGATGTTCGCCGCGCTGCATCTCTCAAAGCCGGAGGCCAGGGTATCAGATACAGGTGCACGATAAACGGAAGGGAAACCTATCTATGGCTGGAGGAGGACAAATGGTTCGTCGACAGCAAGAAATAACTCTGCCTCAGGATATCATTTTAAGACTTGATTCATATGAGGATATATCTATATCCATTGCGGTCTTAGGCCTGCTGAACAGGTAGCCCTGGGCATTGTCGCAGCATTCCTTTACCAGGTATTCCAGTTGGGCGCTGTTTTCCACTCCTTCGGCGGTGACCGACAGATCCATGCTGTGAGCAAGTGAGATCAGGGCCTTTACTATCTTTGACTGGTTCGATCCATTCGCTATGCCGTGTATGAAGGTCTTATCGATTTTCAGGTTTGTTATGGGCAGCGCCTTCAAATAATTCAGAGAAGAATAGCCCTTGCCGAAATCATCAAGTGAAATACCTATACCTGCTTCCCTGAATCGCCCGAGAATGTTTATCGTCATCTCAAGATCCTGCATTGCAAGGCTCTCTGTTATTTCCAGCTCCAGCCATTCCGCTTTTATCTCTGTTCTCTTAATAGCATCGATAACTATTTCATATATCCCGGGCTGCTGGAATTGGCGTGCCGACAGATTCACTGATATCCTCAGATCGTCATGTCCCTCCTCATGCCATTTTTTTAGCTGAGTACAGGCTGTTAACAGCACCCATTCCCCTATACCGCCTATCAGACCGGTTTCTTCAGCTATATGTATGAAGGAGTCAGGCATTATCCATCCCATGTCCGGATTTGCCCATCTTATCAGGGCCTCCACACATTTGACCCTTCCCGTTGCCAATTCTATCTGCGGCTGGTAATGCAGCACAAATTCCTTCTTTTCGGCTGCTCTTCTGAGATGGTTCTCGATTTCCATCCTTTCCATGATCCGAAGATTCAGCTCCTGTGTGAACACCTGGAAATTGTTCCTGCCGTTTTCCTTAGCGCGGTACATTGCAGTATCAGCATTTTTCATCAGCTCCTGCAGGTCCGATCCGTCGTTAGGGTAAACGGATATGCCGATGCTTGCTGTCACATAGAACTCCCGGTCATCCAGCGTCCATGGCCTTTTAAATATTTCAAGCATTCGGACTGCGAGCCTGTATACATCCTCCATGCTTCCAACATTTGACTGCAGCATTATAAACTCATCTCCGCCAAGTCTGGCAAGGGTGTCGCTTCTCCTCATCTTTAGCTTCAGCTGCTCTCCGACCTTTAAAAGCAGCTGATCCCCATATGTGTGGCCGATTGTATCATTTATCGCTTTAAAGTTGTCCAGGTCCAGGAAAAACACCGCTATCTTTCTTCCCTTCCTCTGGGCGCTTGCTGCCGCAACGATGAACCTGTCATTCAACAGTGTCCTGTTCGGCAGTCCGGTCATTGAATCATAATAAGCCAGCCTGTGTATTTTCTCATCAGCCTGGCGCTGTTGTGTAATATCGGTTATGGATCCGGCCACCCTGACAGGGATGCCGCTTTCGTCCCATATTGCCATCCCCCTGGTCCTGACCCACTTTATACAGCCGTCATCCGCCTTTATCCTGTACTCTATCTGGAAATGATACTTCTGGGGTTCTGTAATATACTTATTCAGGCTTCTTACAAACATATCCAGATCTTCTTTTACTATGACCTCAAACCATTTCTCTATAGTCAGGTACTCTTCATCTAGGGGCAATCCCAGTATGATTTTGCTTTGTCTGGACAAAAACAGCTTCCCATCCTTGCCATCCCAATCCCATATCCCATCATTGACACCTTCAACAGCCAGCCTGTAACGCTCTTCGCTGCGGCGCAGATCATTATCCCTTGAAATGAGGTCATCAAACTGTAATTTCAGCTCTATTTCCTTCGTCACCAGTTCTCCGTAAAGTGACTCCAATTCCTGATAACTGTCAGCAAGTCTGGATTCTGCGATTTTTCGGTCTGTTATGTCCATCCCCAGCGCTGCCGTATATATAGGCGCATTCCCTGTATCATTGATAACATCTATATTCCATAATGTATACACATTTTTTCCAGCCTTTGATACAAGACATGTATCAAAATTCTGGACCACAGTCTTGTTTTTTACCGTTTCAAGGATCATCCTCCCAAGTCCGGTATTTTCATTCAGGAAGGTGACCTCTCCAATGTTGCTGCCCTCCACTTCTTCGGGGCTGTAACCGGTCATCTCCTGTGCGTATTTGTTGAACATGACTACCTTTCCGTCAGATGAACAGATAATCATCATTGTTTTAGCATTTTCCACAATGGATTTTGAAAATTTTTGCTGATTATTCAGTCTTTTTTTTAGATGGGATATATAAAACTGTATGAAAGCAAGTATTAATAACAGAACGATCACAGCAAATATAACATATGAAACTTTCAATTGCGTAATTCCTTCGGTCTGGCTGCTGTAAGTACCGCCGCTCAATATGAACGACAAGGCGCGTGCAATATAACAATATGAAAATGTTGAAAAAAACACTTTTATGCTAAAACGCATTTTGCCCCCTTAAAGCCTTGTTACGTTAAAAAAATTAAGTACTTATTAATATCCATATACAATTATATATATCTAATTAATAAAATACCAACATTTTTAGTAAATTTGATGAATTATGTCATTCGGGTAGCTGTTTTCTATACTCTTCATTTGTCACCTGATCCATATCATCAACTATTCCCTGTTTATCTACTTTATTTGTGTAGTATTCCTCATAATCATGATAGCCGCCAAGGTCCTGGGGACTGTCTGATGAACCGTACTTCATAAGATCCCTCAATTGATCCATTCCCTCGTGTTCATCATCCTCCTGCTTATTCAGGTACTTCCTGCCCATGGGTGCATCGATGACCAGCTCTTCGTTGGCCCTCCCTTTAAACTGCCGTAATGGAGCCTTTTCCAAGCTTTCCTGACATTTGATGCACATTTTTGCATAGGGGTTTACCTCCAGCCTTTCTTTAGGTATTTCAGTTCCGCAATGGGCGCAAATACCATATATGCCCTTGTCTATCCTGCCCAGAGCATCCTTTATGTCCACTAGAATGTTTTCCTCATGGACTTTGAGTGCATTATTAAGTTCAAGCTGGAAAAGCTCCGTTCCCAGATCCGCAGGGTGGTTGTCATAATTCGACAGCTCGCCGGCGGAGTATTTATCCTGCTCCGCCTCCCTGTTATCCTTCATCATTTCTATTGTATTTTCAGCACTATCAAGCATTTCCCACAACAGATTCCTGTAGTGTTCAGCTTCATTTCTATTCATCCGGCTAGCCTCCTGTTTTTTTAATGCTATTTTCAACTATTCTTACGATATTGCTAATAAACTCGCTAATGACCGGCAGGTCCAGTTTCACCACCTTTTGCAGAACATATAGCACTAAAGCTGTAAGCAGCGTAAATCCGACAGATGCTCCGAATCCCCTTGCAAGCCCGGCTAAGAAATTGGTAAACAGCAATTTCCTCGGATTCTCCAGGTAGCACACATAATCCCTGATCCTCGATTTTTCCATATCCAGTGCAAGTCTTTCAAGCTTGTTTGCCAGTAATCTGATACGCGCCTTTCTGCCGAACATGGAAACCTCACCTGCTTTAGCTCAAAAAATCTTGATTTATTATATATAATTTCAAAATGGATGATCTTTTATAACGCATAGTTCAAGAGAAAATTTTATGAAACAACAAAATAGCGTCTCTGCTTTATGTACAGAGACGCTTCCTGCCAAATATAAAATATATTTTAAACTAACTCGTCTATGACTTCCTTTATTAAACTCTCGTTCTCTAATGAACAGCTGATGACCTCTCCGATGCCCTTTGGAAGTATAAAATTCAGCCTTCCGTCTTTAGCCTTTTTATCAGAGAGCATTTTTGTATAAACAGTCTCCGGATCCAGGCCTGACGCTCTTATTGGCAGACCTGCTGCTGTCAGAGTTTTCTCAACCCCGTCAGCCACATCCTTTGTCAGCATCCCAAGCTTAAATGCAAGCTTAAATGCACCTGAAATGCCTATTGCTACGCACTCTCCATGCAGAAGCGAAAATTCCGAAGCGCTTTCAACAGCATGGCCGATGGTATGACCGAAATTGAGTATTGCCCGCAGGCCTCCCTCACGTTCATCTTGCTCAACAATGCTTTTTTTGATGGAACAATTCATCTTTGTCACATACTGAAGCGCATTATCATCAAACCGAAAAATTTTGTCCATATTGTCGTTTATATAGTCATAGAACTCGGTATTTAGTATAAGCCCATGCTTGATTACCTCCGCCAGCCCTGAACTGAGTTCGCGCGCTGGCAGTGTGGAAAGTGTTTTAACATTGATGTAAACGAAGCGGGGCTGGTAAAAGGCTCCGACCATATTTTTGCTGCCTTCGAAATCCACTCCCGTCTTTCCGCCGATGCTGCTGTCAGCCTGCGCAAGCAAGCTTGTAGGGACCTGTACGAAATTTATTCCCCGCATGAATGTGGCTGCCGCAAAACCCGCTATATCACCAACAACACCGCCTCCCAGGGCGAGAATCGATGAATTGCGGTCAAACCGCCGATCTGCAAGCTGCCTGTAAATATCCTGTACAGTGCCCAGAGTCTTACTTTTTTCACCCGCCTCGAAAACATGGCTGTAAACTTCAGCTCCGGCTGCTTCCAGTTCATCAGAGCATACCTTCAGGTAATGCCCGCTCACATTGCTGTCTGTAACTATCATAACCTTCCCGTTAAGTCTTGCAGTGCTCAACGCCCTGCCAAGCCCGGAAAAATCAGGGGATATATATATCGGATAGCTTCTGTCAGCCAGGTTAACATTTAACTTTACCATTTGATTATCTCCGCATTGATATTTACGTTAGGCATATGCCATTGCAGGATGAAGCAAATCACTGTCATCCTGCAATGAAACAATTCTGCACTCGTTTATATTTTTACCACACTGAAGGTTACATTTTCACCGTTGATGCTCCACTCCTTACTGTAACCACCACCGGATGATGGCAGTAAAGCTTCGGCAAGTACTTCATCGCCAATCAGTGCTTTATTGCGTTCAAATATTGCACTGATTCTTTCATTACTTCCATAATAGACCTTAATATGATCCTGGACCTCAAAGCCGGCTTCTTTTCTCATAGTCTGAAGCTTGCTTATGATCTCGCGGACAAAGCCCTCTTCCAGCAGCTCCGGCGTCAGATTTGTGTCAAGCACCACCGTTATATCCCTGTCGCTTTCAGAAACGTATCCTTCCTTCTGTGTCGTTTCAACCAGCACATCCGTCAGTTCGAGCTCCACAGCTGCAGCATCCAGTTCAAAGCTGATTTTCCCATCCTTGTTGAAGGTGTCCATCAGCTCATTTCCATCAGCTTTAGACAGGTATTCTCCTATCCTGGAAACCAGCTTTCCGTATTTTGGTCCTACAGTGCGCAGCTGCGGCTTGAATTTGTATGTCGTAAAGCCTGAAGCATCCTTTGTGAATACGGTCTGCTTCACATTAAGTTCGTCCTTGACCAGCTCTGCATACATTTCAGGAAGCTCTTCACTATCCTTTATAAACATCCTGCCTATTGGCTGGCGGTTTTTGATATTGGCCGTATTTCTGCACGCGCGGCCCAGAACAACATATTTCAGGACCTTATCCATATTTTTCTCAAGCTCCGGATCGATAAATCCTTCCTGTACTGCCGGGTAATCACAAAGATGCACACTCTCGGGAGCACCGGCATCCACGCTTCTCACCAGATTCTGGTATATTTCCTCGCTGATGAACGGAACAAAGGGCGCAATGGTTTTTGCCAGCTCGACCAGCACCGTATGAAGCGTCATGTAGGCATTTATCTTGTCCTGGTTCATATCCTTCTGCCAGAAACGCTCCCTGCACCTTCTGACATACCAGTTGCTAAGTTCGTCAACAAACTCCTGTATGTCTCTTGCTGACTCTGTTATCCTGTAATTCTCAAGATTCCTGTCCACATTGCCTATCAGCGTATAAAGTCTGGAAAGCACCCATTTATCCATTACAGCCAGCTTATCCTGCTCAAGCCTGTACTTGGTGGGATTGAAATCATCTATATTCGCATACAGCACATAGAAAGCATAGGTGTTCCAAAGAGTACCCATGAACTTTCTCTGGCTTTCGCTCACAGCTTCTTCGTAGAACCTGCTCGGGAGCCATGGCGCGCTGCCTGTATAGAAATACCACCGCACTGCGTCAGAGCCCTGTTTGTCCAGCACCGTCCAAGGATCCACTACATTTCCCTTGTGCTTGCTCATTTTCTGGCCGTCCTTGTCATTCACATGACCAAGAACTATGCAGTTTTTAAAGGCAGGCTTGTCAAACAACAGCGACGATATTGCAAGAAGCGTGTAGAACCAGCCTCTCGTCTGGTCGATAGCCTCACTGATGAAGTCTGCCGGATAATGAGATTCAAATATTTCCTTGTTCTCAAAAGGATAATGCCACTGTGCAAAGGGCATCGCACCGGAATCAAACCAGCAGTCTATAACCTCGGATACTCTCTTCATATCTCCAGAGCACTTCGGGCACTTCAAATGAACAGCATCGATAAAGGGCTTGTGCAGCTCTATATCATCCGGTACATTCTCTCCAAGCTCCTTCAATTCATCAATGCTGCCGACCAGATGACGGTGTCCGCAGCCGCATTCCCATATCGGTAGCGGAGTTCCCCAATACCTTGAACGGCTCAAGCCCCAGTCTACAACATTTTCAAGGAAATTGCCCATTCTGCCTTCCTTTATGTTGTCTGGCAGCCAGTTTATGCTGTTATTGTTCGCCAGAAGCTTGTCACGTATCTCAGTCATTTTGATGAACCAGGTATCTCTTGCGTAATATATCAGAGGAGTGTCGCATCTCCAGCAGAACGGGTATGAATGCTCGTAATCCATCAGCTTGTAGACCAGGCCTCTGGAGTCAAGATCCTTTATGATCAACGGATCGGCAGTCTTTACAAACATACCCTTCCAATGCTTCACAGATTCAACGAATTCGCCCTGTTCGTTCACCAGCTGTACGAAAGGCAGATCATATGCCCTTCCCACCTTGGCATCATCTTCACCGAAGGCCGGAGCAGTATGAACAATTCCCGAGCCATCTGTCAGGGTAACAAAATTATCGCATACGACATAATATGCTTTCTTTTCCGGAACGACAAAATCAAACAAAGGCTCATATTCCATGCCTGACAGCTCCGAACCCTTGTACCTGCCGACTGTCTCATATTCACCTTTCAAAACTGAAGGCGCAAGCGCCTCTGCCAGTATATAAACACTATCTTCACACTTTGCCCTGATATAGTTCTCGTTAGGGTTTACAGTCAACGCAACATTCGAGGGCAATGTCCATGGAGTCGTTGTCCATGCCATAAGATAAACGCCCGGCTCTCCCCTGACCTTGAACTTTACATATACAGATGTCTCCTTGACGTCCTTGTATCCCTGTGCCACTTCATGGCTTGAAAGTGATGTGCCGCAGCGCGGGCAATAAGGTACTATCTTGTGACCCTTATAAAGCAGTCCCTTGTCCCATATCTGCTTCAAAGCCCACCATTCAGATTCGATATAATTGTTGTGGTAGGTAACATAGGGATCCTCCATGTCTGCCCAGAAGCCTACTCGGTCGCTCATTTCCTCCCACTCGCGCTTATACTTCCATACACTTTCCTTGCATTTGTGAATAAACGGTTCAACACCGTATTTCTCGATCTCCGGTTTTCCATTTATGCCAAGCAGCTTTTCAACCTCGAGCTCAACAGGCAGACCATGAGTATCCCAGCCGGCTTTCCTCAGTACGTTGTAGCCCTTCATGCTCTTGTATCTCGGGATCAGGTCTTTCATCGTACGGGTTATTATATGGCCTATATGGGGCTTGCCGTTTGCTGTGGGCGGTCCGTCATAAAATGTGAATGTCTCCGAGCCTTCTCTGAATTTAAGGCTTTTTTCGAATATCCTGTTTTCCTTCCAGTAGCTGAGGACTTCCTTTTCTCTGTCTACAAATTTAAGATCTGTCGATACTTTTTTATACATGACTTCCTCCTCCATTTATACCTGAATGCCTATCAGTCTTATTATCGCACTAAAATAAAAAAACTCTCTATCCCCAAAAAAGGGACGAGAGGTTGTTTTCTCACGCGGTACCACCCAAATTACCCAGCAGCCCGGTCAGGATCCTGTATATATCCCGCTGGCTCTGCGATCGCTTGACATCACATATAACGGTGTTCACCGGCTGGCCATACTTGCATTCCAGAGCTGATATCCATACCCTGTCATGGTTTCAGGCAGCTGCTCCCGGAGGATTTTCGAGAACCATACCTGCAGGCTTCCACCAGCCGCCTGCTCTCTGTGAGGCTCAGATCCTTTACTCGTTCCGATCATGGCATTTAAAATATTAAACAGCATTATACAACAATGCCGGGCTTAATGTCAACAAGGCTTACTCGTCTTCTTCGAATATCTGCTTTAAAAGTTCCAGTTGTGACATGAGCAGCATTTCGCATTTTGATTTGAACACATGAAGCTTCTTTTTTGAGTCCTCATATTCAAACTTTATCTTTACTACTTCCTGATTGGCATCGTTAATTAGCTTCTGTGCTCTGATTTCAGCTTCTCTTATGACATTGTCAGCCTTTTCATAAGCATTCTTTTTTATATCTTCGCCTGTCTGCTGAGCTACCAGGAGTGTGTTCTGAAGCGACTCCTCTATTGTCTTGTAATGCTGCAGTCCTTCATTGAGAAGTGCAAGCTTGTCCTTGAGCTCCACATTCTCTCGGATATATGCAGAATAGTCTTCTATTATCTTGTCCAGGACATCATTGACCATATCCTCGCTATAGCCCATGATATGTTTTTTAAAGGTCAGATTCTGCAAATCGTTTGGTGTATAATTCATAAATGATCACCCCTTATACATACTTCCTGATAATTATATTGATCCTGTCCTTTTTTGTCCGGCCGCCAACCTTATCAAGAACAGCTCTGCCTCTACCTCGCAGGCTCAGCGTATCGCCTTCCTTTACGGTTTTGTCAGTGCTCTGGGTTATTTCCCATTCCAGCTGCACCTTGCCGCTTTTTATGTATTCGGCTGCCTTGCTTCTTGACAGACCAAATGCAGATGCGCATATGCAATCCAGTCTCAGCGCTGAAACAACAGCCTTGAGTTCTGTGCCTTTGTTACTTGGTAAGCACGATTCGATTATGTCCGATATTTTAAGGCTGACGCCTATATTTCCCACTCTTGCAAGATTTCCCGCAATATAATCCGCTATGTCATTCAACACGATTATGCTGCATTTTTCATCAGATATAACTATGTCTCCGGTCACGTCCCGCCTGATACCCAATCCCATCAAAGCTCCGAGATAATCCCGGTGTGTGAGGCTATTCCTTGAAGGCGGTGTGATTTCGATGACTTTCATGATTCCTTTTTTGTATTCTTCCAGCTCATCATCCTGTAACATTTCAGGTATAAATAAGGCTACCGACCTTTCAGCTTCCTCATAGCCTCCATAAAAGCTGATACTTGTGATACCTGCAGATTTCATGAGCCCTTCGGCAAGCTTCTGCTGCCTTGGATCCAGAAAATCGGAATGCACAGGTTTATTGGTTCTCCTGGAAAGCTCCGACTTATCCAGCAATTTTGCCGCGGCAAGTCTGTCCTCAGGCTTTCCGATACCCTTTAAAATATGCTCCCTGTTGTTCTTCATACATTTCAGGCAATTATGCGAAGTATGATATGCCTTAGAATAGCCAGCAGCAAAAGCACAATAATTGGAGAAAAATCAATTGGCAATGTCTGTTTGGCAATCCTTGAAACAAGATTCCGGAAAGGAGCCAAAACCGGCTCTGTGACCTTAAACAGCAATTCTACAAAACGATTATCCCTATTGACAGGCAACCATGAAATAACTATTCTGATCAAGATAATCAGCTCTGCAATGTCGAAGATCAATCCTACCAACCTGTACATCATATGCCTCCTGACAACAATATAACGGTACTCATGCTACGCTGGGAAACGGCTCATTTCACCCAGGGAAATACCCCTTTGCTTTTGAGCTCATCCTTGACATCGCCCATCACTTCCACATTGTTTGGAGCAATCATAAATATACCGGTAGAAACCTTCTGTATGTCACCGTCCACAGCATAGACGGCACCGCTGAGAAAATCAACCACTCTTTGGGCTGTTTCCTTTGTCAGGTTTTCAAGATTGACTATGACGGGCTTCTTGTTTTTGAGGTGATCACATACATCCCTGGCATCGTCAAATGTCTCGGGCTGCATGATAACAACCTTGAACTGGCTGTTGGAATGAATATTCACTACCTTGTTCTGCTGGGATTTTTTTGTAAAGGACTGAAGATATTGCGGAGTTTGAGATATCTCCTCTCCTGTATTTTCATACATATCTTCTACTTCCTCTTCTTCCTCGGTCTCCCAGCCAACCAGATTGAGCATCTTGTTCAGCAGCTTTGCCATTTGTATACCCCTCCGTTTTTTCATTAGTTATCTAACACGCATACATTTGTAAATGCCTGAATAATCAGGGCTGTCTTTTGTTGTCGGGTATAGGCGTCAGCGTTTGCCAAATAAAGCAGACCCTATCCTGACCATATTGGACCCTTCCTCTATAGCTACCTCAAAGTCATTGCTCATGCCCATTGAAAGGTAATCCATATTAACATTATCAATATTTTCCCTGCTTATGTCAATACGCAATTTTCCAAGTCCTGCAAAAACCCATCTTACATCCTCAGGATCAGCAGACAAGGGAGCAATCGTCATCAGTCCCCTTACCCTGATATTGCCCATCCGGCTTACTTCCTTCACAAAGCTTACTGCTTCATCCGGTCTTATGCCAAATTTGGAATCCTCGCCGGCAACATTGACCTGTACCAGCGTATCCATTGTCCGCCCTACATTTTGGGCCCTTCTGCTTATTTCCTTTGCCAGCTCCAGACTGTCGAGGGAATGTATCAGATGGACCCTGTCAATTATATACTTCACCTTATTGGTCTGAAGATGCCCTATCAGATGCCATATACAATCCATATCCAGTATATCGGTCTTCTCACATAGTTCCTGAACCCTGTT
>JAEZCA010000003.1 GCA_023412665.1 Bacillota bacterium | reverse complement strand
CTGTTCTTTCATTGAACTCCTTGCAAAATCCCATGATGTTAACACCATGCTGTCCTAAAGCTGGTCCAACCGGTGGAGCCGGAGTTGCCTTCCCCGCAGGAATCTGTAGCTTTACATAACCCGTAATCTTTTTTGCCATGACTTTCATCCACCTCCCAATTCTTTCGAAGAAACCTGATAAGGTCCTTCACTATATAGAAAGAGATCCTAGGATCATCTGACTATCTGATTAAATAGTAATTGTTATCTTAAGTATCATAAGCATCTTACAGCTTTTGTATCTGCGTCAGCTCCAGTTCTACGGGGGTTTCCCTGCCGAACATGGACACAGCCACCCTTACCTTCTTCTTCTCAAAGTTGATTTCTTCAACAATGCCGATGAAGTTTTCAAGAGGACCGTCAGTGACCCTGACATTGTCATTGACTTCGTAATCGAGTACAGGCGCGAATTCCTCAACGCCCATTATGCGGATCTCCTCATCAGTCAGAGGCACGGGCTTGGATCCCGGTCCCACAAAGCCGGTGACTCCCCTGGTGTTTCTTACGACATACCAGGACTCGTCCGTCATAATCATCTTTACAAGAACATAGCCGGGAAAGACCTTCCTCAAAGTGGCCTTCTTCTTTCCGTCCTTGATCTCGATCTGCTCCTCCATGGGAACTACTATATCGAGAATATGCTCCTGCATGTTCCTGTTTTCAACTATCTTCTCCAAATTGGCCTTTACCTTGTTCTCATAGCCGGAATAGGTATGTACAACATACCACTTGGCTACCTCGGGCATATCATTTACAACCATTAGGATACATGTCCTCCTTAATTACCTTTTCAGAGTCCACTCAACCAACATTCCAAGGAGCCCGTCCGATATCCAGATAACCGCACCAATGATAAGGCAAATCAGCAACACGGAGACAGTGCTCTTGAAGAGCTGCTCCTTTGTGGGCCAAATGACCTTTTTCAACTCGGATCTGATATCCTTGAAAAATCTGGCGACTCTCTTTCCTGCTGCGGCCATTTTGGTTTTGAAAGAAGCCAGTTTGGATGTGCGTGCATTCTCACTCATAACGTGCACCTCCGCGCATTATTTCGTTTCCTTGTGTACCGTATGCTTGTGGCAGAATTTACAGTACTTCTTCATCTCGATCCTGTCCGGATCATTCTTCTTGTTTTTCTTGGTATTGTAGTTTCTTTGCTTACAATCCGTACATGCCATTACTATCTTGACTCTCATTTAGAACACCTCCAGCCCCTGTCAATAGTTTAGGGTGCACAGCTTATTCGTCACGGCATCCGATTTCGCGCCGCTTAAACACAGCACAAAAAAAAGACCTCCTAGACGGAGCAATAATTAATTTAACATATATATAACAAGTTGTCAAGGAATTAATATTACAGGACTTTTCAATTTACAATGGAGGCAAGCCCCCATACCCCCTCGCTACGGGCGAAATGAATTCATCCATATCCTCTTTAAAGTTATTCATCGATCAATTCATCGATAGGTGCGCCGGGGGGCACAATGGGAAATACCTTGTCGTCCCTGTCAATCTCAAAATCGATTAAAACCGGCCTGTCGGTAGAGGCAAGAGCTCTTTCGAAGGCCGCATCGACTTCCTCGGGTTTTGTGACCCTGATGCCGATTGCGCCGAAGGCTTCTGCGAGAGCGACAAAATCCGTACCTCTGTCTATGGTAGTTGCTGAAAACCGTCCGTCGTAGAACAGCTTCTGCCATTGTCTTACCATTCCAAGCACATGGTTGTCGAGTATGGCAATAATTACCGGAACCTTGTATTCTACTGCTGTAGCAAGTTCAGTACAGTTCATACGGAAGCTTCCGTCGCCTGCTATATTGATCACCTTTTTATCAGGCTGGCCCAGCTGCGCGCCTATACACGCCCCAAGGCCGTACCCCATGGTTCCGAGGCCTCCTGAGGAAATAAACTGCCTTGGCTTTGTGTATTTGTAGAATTGTGCAGCCCAAAGCTGATTCTGGCCTACCTCGGTTGTGATAAGCGCATCTCCCTTGGTGAGGTCATAGAGCCTCTCAATGATATAATGGGGCTTCAATGATCCATCAGAATCATATTTCAGAGGATACAGTTCTTTCCATTCCTCTATTTTCCTGTTCCACTCACTCTTTTCACGAGACTGGACCCTGGAGCAGAGCTCCTTCAATATTTCCCTTATATTTCCGACAAGTGGATACTGAACTGTTATATTCTTTCCGATCTCTGCGGGATCAATATCGATATGCATTATCCTTGCATTTGGCGCAAATCGTTTTACATTGCTGATAACTCTGTCACTGAATCTGGCGCCTATCGCAATAAACAGGTCCGCCTCTGAAACGGCCATATTTGACGTCCTGGTCCCATGCATGCCAACAAGGCCGGTAAACAGCTCATGGGTTCCTGGGAAAGAGCCAAGGCCCATAAGTGTCGTCGTAACAGGGATCTTTGCCTTTTCCGCCAGCAGGAGCATCTCATGATTTGCTCCTGCTATTGATACGCCTCCACCGGAAAGTATGACTGGCTTCGCAGCCGAGTTTATAATAGCTGCAGCTTCATCCAGCACTGCCTTTTTTACGCCTATCGGAGGATATTCTATCTCTTCCGGTTCAACAGGCTCATATTCGGCAAAAGCAGCAGTCACATCCTTGCATATATCGACTAGAACCGGTCCCGGCCTTCCGCTTGCCGCTATCTTGAATGCTTCCCGCACTATACCGGCAAGCTTCTGCACGTCCTTGACAATGTAATTATGCTTCGTAACAGGCATTGTAATACCGGTTATATCAACCTCCTGAAACGAATCCTTGCCCAGCAGCGCCGTTGAAACCTGACCGGTTATGGCCACCATGGGAACCGAATCCATATATGCGGTAGCAATACCTGTGACAAGATTTGTGGCGCCAGGCCCGGAGGTCGCTATGCACACACCAGTCCTGCCGGTGGCACGGGCATAGCCGTCTGCTGCATGCGACGCTCCCTGCTCGTGAGATGTCAGTATATGCCTGATTTCATTTCTGGCTTTATATAAGGCGTCATATATATTGAGCACGGCACCGCCCGGAAAACCAAAAACGGTATCCACTCCCTGCTCCTTCAAACATTCTATCAATATTTCCGCACCTGTCAGCTTCATCTCCGACCCTCCATTACATATACAATCAATCTGATTGACTTCCGGCGCTGCTGCCTTCTCCGAAGCCCGCTCCAGAGCCCGCTCATAAATCCGCCCCTGCAGTGACGGGAGTCCATGTGGAAGCAGGATTTCACCGACCCGTAAGGAATACCTCTGAGGAAAGTGATCGCATGCACCGCCCTGAAGACGTTTCCCCTCGCGTCATCTTTCCGATGCATTTGAAATCCTGCTGAAGCATGGGCTTCCGGCGCTGCTGCTCACTCCGAAGCCCGCTCCAGAGCCCGACTTACTTCAGCACGGCGCCTGTGCTGGCCGACGTCACCAGCCTCGCGTACCTGCCCAGGTACCCTGTGTTGATCCTCGGCTGTGGTGCCTTCCACCCGGCCATCCGGCGCTTCAATTCCTCATCCGGCACCTCGGCATTCAGCCTGCCCGCCGGTATATCAATACTTATGATGTCGCCTTCCCGGACTGCGGCGATCATGCCGCCTTCCATAGCCTCAGGCGATACATGCCCTATCGATGCGCCCCTGGATGCTCCTGAAAATCTTCCGTCCGTAATCAGCGCCACCGTCTTGTCAAGTCCCATACCGGCAATGGCTGAGGTTGGGCTCAGCATCTCCCTCATGCCGGGACCGCCCTTTGGCCCCTCATAACGTATGATCACGACATCGCCGGCCTTTATCCTGCCTTCATAGATGGCCTTTATGGAGTCCTCCTCCGAATCGAACACTCTGGCCGGACCTTTGTGCACCAGCATCTCCTTGGCAACCGCAGACCTCTTGACCACTGCCCCATCAGGTGCGATATTGCCTCTCAGCACCGCTATTCCGCCCGTCTTGCTGTATGGCTCATCAATGCTTCTGATTACATCCCTGTCTTTAACCTCGGCATTTGCTATATTTTCTCCGACCATCCTGCCTGTGACCGTGATCAGGTCAAGATGCAGAAGATCCTTCTTTGAAAGCTCCTTCATCACCGCCTGCACACCTCCGGCCATATAAAGGTCCTGCACATGGTGGTGCCCTGCGGGCGCCAGCTTGCACAGATTTGGGACCCTGCCGCTTATATTGTTGATAATATCGAGATCGATTTCAACTCCTGCCTCATGAGCTATTGCAGGAAGATGCAATACTGAGTTTGTGGAACAGCCCAGTGCCATGTCGACAGTCAGAGCGTTTTCAAATGCCCTCTCAGTAAGAATATCCGAAGGCTTTATATCCTTTTCAACAAGCTCCATGACCTTCATCCCCGCCTGCTTGGCAAGCCTGATCCTCTCAGCGTATACGGCTGGTATTGTGCCGTTCCCGGTAAGGCCCATGCCAAGGACCTCCGTCAGACAATTCATGGAGTTGGCGGTGAACATTCCGGAGCATGAACCACATCCCGGACATGCATTATCCTCGTATTCAAACACTTCCTCTTCTGTCATCGTTCCGGCCTTGAAAGCACCTACCGCTTCAAAGACACTGTTCAGATCCAGATTTACACCATTTCGCTTCAATGACAGCATCGGCCCCCCGCTAATGACAACAGACGGCACATTGATCCTTGCCGCAGCCATAAGCATGCCGGGCACTATCTTGTCACAGTTCGGTATGAAAACCATGCCGTCAAAGCTGTGAGCCAGCCCCATAGCTTCGCATGAATCGGCGATCAGCTCTCTTGATGCCAGAGAATACTTCATGCCCACGTGCCCCATGGCGATGCCGTCACATATCCCGATGCTCCCGAATTCAACAGGTGTACCGCCGGCCATCCTTATTCCTGCTTTGACAGCCTCAGCGATATTATCCAGGTGTATGTGCCCCGGAACTATATCATTCTTCGAATTGACCACGCCTATCAGCGGCCTTCTGATTTCCTCGTCCGTATATCCCATCGCTTTGAAAAGTGCTCTGTGAGGCGACTTCTCGATGCCTTTTTTTACTATATCGCTTTTCATTGTTCCGTCCCGCCTTCCTGTATAAAACCATCTTTGAACGTTATCAATATCAACATGTCTTAATGCGGAAAATAATCATTCCGACTGTTTTAGCAAAATAGCCGGAATAAATTATCCCGGCCATCGTTAAAGCTATTTTACTACTATTCTCTATTATATGTCTATAAATTAATACAAAAAGGTCAAAACCGTTCATTTTTAAGGGTTCGGGTATAAAATTCGTTAAGGAGCAACTACCGGATCAGTACAGGCAGCTTTCCAATGCCCTAAACGATATACCTTTGCTGTGATGCTGTGACATCAATATCAGGCAACTATCGGCGGAAACAGGAAGTTGATAATTATATTATTCTCATAAAAGCCGGCGGCAAGCATTGAGGACTCAAGCCCTTCAAATATAGGTGCGAAAGCCGGATTGAAATTGAAAAGCGTAAGTACCGCAAATAATATGTATACTGTAATAAATCCCTGCAACGCACCAAGAAGCAGCCCACTAACCTTGTTCACCTGCTTGAAGACCGGCAGTTCTGATATCTTGCGCAGTAGCATTCCAAGAGCGCCCATAATGAGCCTCAGTACAAAATACAGAACTATCAGGCAAAGCACTGAGAGGACCATATCCGCAAGTCCATCTCCGATTGCATTTACTATACCGTTGACATCTATCAGCTCAGACGGCGAAGGCAGGTTGTTGAGAAGGGAGCTTTTTAATACATCAGGCATTGGCATAGTGCCCAGTATTGTCTCAGCTCCGGCTGTCCCTGTCGTCACCGCCGACGGTGATGAAAATGCGCTTTTGCTCCATGTTTCCAGATTCCTGACGATCATGCCCTTGATACCGTCATAAACAGAAGTTTTCTCTAGTATCCGCGCAAGAACAGGTGATAATTTGATGGATAAAAAGACACATACCACGAATGAAACCAGTCTATAGACCGACATAATAAAGCCCTTGAACAATCCTATGACAGCAAAAGCCACTATGATGCCTATCACCACAAAATCGCTCCAGTTCATACCCCAACCGCCTTTCTATTTTTTACCGGCGAATAAAAGCATCACCGGCTATATTTATCAGTATATATCCAGTACAGTAACCTCTCCGTCCGTGATCACTGCCGCCTGGCTTCTGCTAAAAAGGCATACCTGCCTTATCCTTTTGCCGGTATTGTATTTGCTGGTGTAATTTCCTCTGTCGTCAAAAAAGAAAACCGTATTCTCATTATAGACGGCAATCCTTCCCTTGACTGCCTCGAGACCAGCCGGCGCGCCCTGCAGTTCAGCCGATGCATGTTTCTTTCCGTCTGCCGTATATATGTTGAGTACCGCTCCGCCGTCCGTTTTCGCCGCCACAGCCAGCATACCATTTCCTGCCTTTTCCGCTCCGACAACGCTGCTGAACTGCTCCTGCCAGACACTTGTCCCCGTCGGGGTGATTGTGCCTGCTGCGCTGTCACCTGCTGCAAACAGACTGTCATCCCTATTGTACCAGAATAAGGGGAGAAGCTCACCGGATGCATCAAACGAAAGCTCCGCGAGTTCCTTTCCTTCCATATCATAGAATTTAAAGCGGGAAAACGGCCCTACTGCTCCAGTACTGATAGCAGACAGGGTGAGGTACTTCTCTGACGGCGATACGCTGGCCGAAACCGCAAAGTCATTTGCTATTATCTTTCTGAAAAGCTCGACTCCATGCGGCTCATAGACACGGATCACATTATTGTCCCTCTTTGCCTGGGTGATCACTGTCACATAGCCATCCTCGCTTATATCCGCATTAAGTATGGCAGCATCAGTCTTGTCCTGCCAGTTGATCGAATCATTATCTAAAATACATAATTCAGTTGAACCAATATCGGCAGCCAGGAGCTGAGCACCGTTTGTCTTTAACATCGGATTAGTGTATGTGATGCTCTCGGACCGTACAATATCCCCTGTCTTATCCAAAAACATGATGCCGCTTTTGCTGCATTTGACAATGAGATCCCTGTACGGGGCAAAAACAGTCTTTTCTCTTGCATCATAGCCAAAGGAATACAGAACATCAGCATCCTTGACCTCTTTCTCACCGGAATTGCCCAATGACTTCAATACATCCTTCAGCTCAACTGATGGATCAAGGCTGCGTTCATAGCTAAACAAGGCTACTGCAATAATCAGCAGGAATAACAGCAGCGTCGTCAGTATACCGGCCGCTTTTCCGCCTGATGTGGGACTTTCCTGTTCCGGGATGTTTCTCAAAAAGGTTCACCTCAGCTTTATCCTTTGCATTGCCTGTACGAAATTTATTTTATCATACAAATCTATTTCCTGCCATACCCACACTCCCGCTCCATCCTTCCAATGTGGTACCATGAAGCAGACCGGTGGTGCTGTTTGTGGAGGTTGTGCACCGCCGGTCTCATAGTACCACATCAGTAGGGCGAATCGGCGGGGTTGCTTACCTGTCTGTTTTCCTTTTGCTTTGCTGACCGCCGGCATGGACAGAACCGGTCGGCCTTGCGAGACTGCTTGCAAGGATAACGATGATCATAAACAAACCTAGATATCCGAATGCCGGGTAAATCAAAGCAATAAGCCTTGAGAATCCCAGCGTTGACAAAGGAACAGCCGCACCGCAAAGCAAAACAGCCACTACTCTTTTGTCGACCTTAAGAGCGTTCCCTGCCCTGTCGGCAAAGCTATACCCCGACGCAACCGCCGATGTAAGCATGGCAAGCCATAGCAGCACTGAATAGAGGCTTCCTGCGGTACTGCTGAAGCTCTTTAAAATATCCATTACAGGCAGCTCCTTTTCCATTGCTGCAGGATAGAAAAGAGTTATTACAGCATTTATTACAAGAGCCGCCGCCGCCAGCGACACACCCCCAGCAACGCCTCCGGCAATGGCCGTTCTGCGGGTTTTTATGTAAGGCAGCATGCTGCACATCATCACTATGGCCAATATGCTGTTGTAGCTGACATATAAAAGCGATGACAGAAACCAGTTGTTTGTAATATTTGACAGAAGGTCATTAAAGCCTGAAACCTGATACTCGTTATAAATAATGATATAAAGGCCTGAAAGAATGATGCCGGTCACAAGGAGGGGTGTTACTATCGAACTGAGAAACACAATACCTTTTATATTTGTCATTATCAGCAGCATGCAAATGAAGCCCATGATAAGCACCGAATACTCTATGGGCAGTCCGAAGCTATGTGAAATCACATTTCCTGAACCGGCGATCATTATACAAAACATGCAAAATATAAACACAATGACGGCTGTTTTTACTATCCATCCAAGCCTCCAGCCGAACATCGGAATAATAAACTCTTCATAGTTCCTAATACGCTGGCTGTATACCTTGTCAAGCACAATACTGCCTACAACGCTGAACAGGATTCCGGCCAGCAGCACACCGAAAAAACCTCCGGTTTTATATGCGGTGAAAAACTGCATTATCTCCTGGCCGGAGGCAAACCCGGCACCAATGATCGTAGTAGCATAGATGCTTGCGACCTTCAGGATGTTCTTAAATTCATCAGGCATCAAAAAACAGCTCCATATCATAGAATCAAACTAATTCATTCTATGTCGGAGCTGTTTTTCAAATTACATCAACTTCATTTCCCGATACTACTTGCCCTGCTCGTCAAGGAAATCCGTCAGTCTCGTGTAAGCCTGTCTCAGGCCTTCGATACCAAAATCGACCTTGTTCATCTTCTTGACGAGTATTCCGGCATATTCGCCGTTTCTCACCACATAGTAGAAATTCTCATCCTTTGATATGAATTCTACCTTCATCCTGCTGCCGTCAACAAGTGTGTAATCAATAACAATATCTGCCGGTCCCTCCGGTTTTCCTTCGATATCGATCTCATCGAGCCCGATGCCGACCATTGCCTGGTAAAGCTTCCTGAACGGCTGGCTGCCTTCTTCATCCTCGGCGGTGGCATCAAGTCCGTTGAAATAGAATTTATCCTTTTCATAATCGGAATTGCCTTCGGCATCCTTATATACGTCAAGAACCATATTATCCGTCTTGCCATCCATTGTCAGGTCTATTTTCTTTACCTGGTCGATATTTACTATATAAGCAAATATCTTAAGCACCTCTTTAAGCGGTTTATCGACAAAGTTATACGGCTCCATGTTAACCGTTAACACCTCATTGCTTCCATCGAGCATGGCATATATTTCCGATCCCTTTACTCTCTCATCGCCCATCGTCAGCTTGTACTTCCTGCCTTCAACGCTGAATTCAAATTCATAGGAAGGTTTGTGCAGTCCGTACTGTGAAAGATCCTTTGGATTCTCCTCCACAAATTCAATCACGTTTGTACTCGAAAGGGCATCCAGCATGGGATAAACAGCTGATTCATTGACACTGGCCTTTATAGGCGTATTCATTGTCCAGCTTGCGCCGTCCTCTTCTACCACGGCGGAAAACAGGCTCTCGCCTTTCCTGCTCATGGCAACGGAATCAATCATGTCGGAGGTAAAATCGAACATCAGCGTCTTTCTCATATCGTTTTTACCCATTGTTAGCTTTTCACCGACAAAATTGCTGATAACATACACTTTATTGGTTCCGGCCAGCTTTACATAATTTCCGCCCTGTGTAGGCGTCAGGTCTCCTATCTCAATGACTGTTTCTTTGCCGTCCGTGGTCTTCACCACTGCCTTTGCCGGATCATCCAGGCCGTATATCGACAGGTCTGCCGCATTCTCCTCAACGACCTTGTCTGCAACTATAGTTGATGCATTTATGACGATGCTGCTCAGTACGGTAGGCTCATATCTGATATCCGAAGGAGATGAGAGCGCCCAGTCCTGATCTTTTTTTACAATGACAAAGGTACCATCTTCATTTATCAACGTTACAGATTCGATAGAATCTGTAGTATAGTCGGTCAGTCTGTCATACTGTTCGGTTTGTTCCGACGGCTCATCTTCAGTCTTCATATTGCGCACAAGGAAATATGCTCCGACAAGAAGCGCAACTATCACTAACAGTATAATTGCATTCCTGTACAATTTCATAAATGACGCCTCCTCAAGTAAACCATCAGACCTGTGACAAATATGATCAGCGGGAACACCAGAGTCAGCGCCACGCCCATCACTGTCGACTGTGTCTGTGTTATATTGAAGCTGTTTATTTCATAAGGCTTGGCAGGAATTATTGTTTCGTCCTGCTGGTCAATCATCCATCCCATTGTATGGAGGATGAAATTCATATTGCTCAGATAATAATTACCGTACAACTCGTACGCGCTGTCGCTTATAAACGAGGAATTGCCCGTAACCAGTATCTTTGCTTTCTCGGTGCCGCCGCCATACTCGACAGCTACAGCTAAATCAAGAGGTCCTTTTATGTCATCGCCCCTTGATTTGTTGACCACCTCACCGATGGCCTGCTCGCTTGTCTGCATCATTGGGGTAATGGTGACATAATCCTTTTCATTTTTCAGAATGCTTATGCTTCTGGAATTTCCCATTACAGTGTTAAAATCCTGAGGTATGATGGTGTTCGAATAAGCATCGACAAGTATTGTATAGGGATCCTGGGGCACATGTCTGCTCTCGTCATTTTCCTTCACCTTGTCATAATTGACTTCAAGGTTAATCTTGCTGAGCAATTTGTTCAGCTCATCAAAGGAAGGGTCACTTTCCAAATAATCAAACATGAATATTGCATTGCCGCCATCCAGCAAATATCTTTCAAGAAGATCCCTTTCCGCAAAGGAAATATCTCTTTTAGGTGAAGCTACAACGATCAGCTCGGCATCCTCGGGGATTGTATCGAGCGTCATCAGGTTGATATTTTTTACAAGGTAATTGTTTTTTTCCAGAGAGCCTTTCAGATTTGTATATACACTGTCAACCTCGTACTCATCGTGACCTTCAGTAAAGTAGACCACAGGAGTGTATTCAGCGGTTACATATTTGATTGCGCCTGTGAAGCCCTGCTCAGCGTCTGAGCCTGTGCTCTCGTACTGGTACGAATACTCATTGAACTCCATTTCAAAGAGGTCATAATAATCCAGCTTCTTTTTCTTCTCATTTCCGTTTACAGTACTTTTAACAATAAAATTCGATACCTGAAGATTCATTGTGTTATCCGGATCCAATTGGTTGATGATGCCGGGATTTTTATCCGGATCTATATACTGAACCTTAATTTTAGGATTTTTTGCATACAGGCTGAGAAGATCCGTAACCTGCTTATACTCACTTCCCGTCCCTATTGAGGCATCGTCGAACAGGCCTATTATCTGTACCTCCTTGTCCAGCTCCTCCAGCACACTCTCCGTAGTTTCAGATAAGGAATACAATTTGTTGGGGGTCAGATCCAGCTTCAGATCCAGAAAACCAACGACAACGTTCAGCAGCACCGCGATAGCCACGACGGCAACTACCATAATCACGGCGTTTGCACCGTATTTCAGGCTTCTTTTATTGAACAGCTTTTTATTTCCGTTATTTTTCTCCATCTATATCACCCCTGACTCCAGCGTCTTTTTTCTATTACTCTTACAGTTAGGAATAAAAATACAGCGACAAAACTAAGGTAGTATACTATAGGGCTCAAGCCTAAAATACCCCTGTTGAAATCCTCATATCTCGAGAGTATTGATATCCAGCTGAGCACCTTTGCTCCTATGCCCCCAACAGCTCCAACAAGGCCGTCTGCCAGCCACATTATAAGGAGTGCGGCATAGCTTATGATAACTGCCACTACCTGGTTTTCCGTAAGTGATGACGCAAATACGCCTATGGCTATATATGTGGCACCAAGAAGCAGAAAACCAATGTAACCGCCTACGAGCTGTGATGTGAATTTTGCGCCGAAAGCAAGCTGCGTTATGGGAAAAATAAATGTAAGGACTGTCATTACCAAAAATACAAAATACACAGCCAAAAACTTACCTATTACAATAGATGCAATACTTGACGGTGAAGTTATCAGCAGCACCTCAGTGCCGTTTTTCCGGTCTTCAGCCAGTATCCTCATGGTCAGTATCGGAACAATAACAATCAGTATGAAGCCCATCAGCGAAAGTATTCCGTTGAAGTCACCATAGCCCACTTGCAGGTATTGATTGAAGAACAGCGAGGTTAACAGCAAGAACAAGCCTATGAGTATATAGGCCATTGGAGAATAGAAATAAGACTTTACTTCCTTCCAGAATATTGCCTTCATATGTCAAACGACCTCCTTTTCCTGAGTTACGATCTGCAGGAATATATCTTCCAGGCTCAGGTTGAGACTCTTGAGCTCAAGTATGGGATAGCCCAGCTTGGCCATCGCAAAGAACAGAGGCTTTCTAACGTCAATTTCCTTGTCGCTCTCCACTATAAAGCTTGTTGCTTCCCTGTCCTTTTCAACTCCGGTCTCAACATACTTGACTCCGTATATTTCTCTGATAGCGCTCTCAATGGAATTCTTAGGTCCTGCCACGGTCACCAGCAGCTTGGATGCTGCACCATATCCCTTTGACAGATTTTCAGGAGTATCGATTGCTGCTATCTCACCCTTGTTAATGATGACAACGCGTTCGCACACCGCACTGACTTCAGGAAGGATATGCGAACTGAGTATGATAGTATGCTCCTTGCCTAGGGCTTTAATAAGCTTTCTGATCTCAATTATCTGCTTCGGGTCCAGGCCCACTGTCGGCTCGTCCAGTATCAGCACCTCCGGGCTCCCTACAAGTGCCATAGCAAGACCGACCCTCTGCTTGTAGCCCTTTGACAGGTTCTTAATGAGCCTGTTCCTGTGGTCGCCTATTTTCACAAGCTCCATGATATCGCTGAGCTGACTTTTCAATTGCTTTTTATCGACCTGCTTGAGATTTCCGGCAAAATTGAGGTAGTCCAACACCGTCATGTCCATATAAACCGGCGGCTGCTCAGGAAGATAACCTATGCGCTTTTTTACTTCCTTTGGTGATTCCATGATGTCATATCCGCACACCTTTACAGTACCTTCGGTTGAAGGTATATAACCGGTTATGATGTTCATGGTGGTGGATTTTCCCGCTCCGTTAGGGCCGAGGAAGCCCAGTATCTCACCTTTTTCGACAGTGAAGTTCAGATTGTTTACAGCCTTTATCTGACCATACCTTTTGGTCAAATTCTGTATTTCTATCATCTTATTCCCTCCTGCTATAAATGTCGCTTGACACATTACGCTACCATAATTATGAGAGATACATTTTAATAAACTATGAACAATTTGTTAAATGAAAGCCTCACAATTTACGCAACCAAAAAAGCCTTATTTTACAACTTTTTCAGGCTTCAATTATTATATAGTTTTTCATTGTTCAATTCAAGGATTATTTGTGGATCGGACCCTAGCGTGGCGAACCGGACTTTTGCTTGATGGATCAGACTTTTGCGCGAACCGGACTTTTGCTTAATGGATCGGACTTGAGCTTTGCTAGTGGTATTACATAACAGAATGAATATCATGGTCTCCTGCATTATAGTGTGAATGGCAGAAAATACGTATAGAGTTGGGCTGGGCCCCATCATTTGCCGTTATAACACATCGTTTTCTTTCGATTAATCGAAAGAAAATATCTGAAAGGCAAATCGGTACCCGCCGCCAAGCGTTTTTCAGCCAAAGGCTGAAAATACGTATAGAGGTGGGGCGGGGGGACCCATCTATCGCCGAGTTATAAGCATCGGACATATGTAGTACAACCTTGACAGTATATTATTTTGGTACCGCACTACTCACTATTTCAACTTTTGAACAGAATTATACCTCCAATAGGCCTATATAATATCAAATCTATTACAAAATATAACTTATTCATGACAATATCGCCCTATAATTGTCCAATAATCGAAATAATGAGTAGTGCGGTCTGTTTAACCATCCATAACTCCTCTGCAACTCTTCAACTCTCTACCTACAGCCCCACATTTGTCCTCCATTCTCATTGTCATGCATCTTTGTCTACTTCTTTTGACATAGGATCCATCCTTGGCAGCAATTCTCTCATTTTAATATGCATCATTTCAAAGTCGTTTGCACGTATGAATATTCGCTTTCCCAGGCGAGTCGCAAGAGTATGCGCGAAATCATTACATGCATCAATGTTATATAGCTGAATGGTGTTCATATGCAATACTCTTACACCCTTGCGATTGAGGATGGTCGATCGCATAGCATCCTTACCTTGTTCCTGCGGGCGTCTGTGATAAGCAAAACTCTCGTATTCGACCGCAATTTTGGCCCGCTTGTAATACAAGTCCACAAAACAGCTGCGCTGCCTGAAGTGCGATGGGATTCTTCCATTAAGCCTTATCTCATGATTGAAAACAGCGCCACCAAGGCCGTAACCTCCCAGAGCGTTGGGCAGAGTCAAAAACATGTATGCGAGTGATTCCATGACTGACGCGGAACCATCTTCTACATATTTCACTGCTCTCAATGCTTTGCGATGTCCCCGATGTCCCTTAGCTTTCAATAGGAACCGATTGAGCTTTTGTTTTGTAGTGATTGCCTTGTAAGGCTCACCCGGAGGGAAAGAGCATAACTGCAGACCCAGAAAGATAAGGCGGTGAATGCTTAACCGGTTCGCGAGTTCTAAAAACAGCAGTTCCGGTGATGCAACAGTATTTCCTCTTCGTTCCACGACTGCACCGGCTGGAAGCTCCAGGCCACATGCGTGGACAAATTTACCCTTGCATCTGAATCTTGCGCCGATATCATTAACAGTGATATCTTCCGAGCAGTATTCAGATAGTGGGAAGCCAAGGACGTCATCAATATTAGGGATGTCCCACATTTGGGCAGCGGTAAGATGGCTGAAATATGTCTCCATACTGTATAATTCACACCTTCTTTCTATACATTTGGTTCTTTTTGGTAATTATAACATATTTTTTATATTACTGTAAAGTTTTTGCCAACTTGTGTAAATGAAGTTGTGATATTGAAAGATTTGCTTGAGTAACGTCGTTTTTCAGCCAAAGGCTGAAAATACGTAAAGAGGTGGGGCGGTGGGGTCCATCTATCGCCTCGTTGATTTAGCCTTTATATGGAATATCCAGCATAATGGCTGCCTTGTTATCCGTATTAATCTCAGGCAAGTCTGATCCCGAGCACACTCTAATAAAAAATAAAAGGATTTGAATTTAAAATCCAAACCTTTTATTTGAGACATTTGGTTACATTGACAGTATCCGGATCAAAGCAAATTTCAGCACCCGCTTTATCTTCTTGCAGATACTCTTGGGAAAAAGCTGGACAAAACCGGAACCAACAAGGTCAGGCCTCCTGTGATCAGCCAATCATTCACTCCCAGAGGAACGGTCTTGAAAATATTCTGTAAAACTGGAATATAGACAACGCCCAGGATCATTATCAATGAACAGAGCACTGCCAGCACCAGGTATACATTATTCAACAGAGGCATCTGGAATAGGCTTTTTGTTTCCGACTTGCACTCAAATACATGTATTAGCTGCGTCAGCACCAGCGTCACAAAAGTGCCTGTTCTGGCAAGCCCTATATCAGCGGTAAAGTAGATCATAGTGACATAGACAGCAAGTGTTGTCAGGCCTATAAGTATTCCTCTGAACAGAATGACACGGGCAAGGCCATGTGAGAAAATGCTTTCATCCGGCTCTCTGGGCATCCTCTTCATTACATCCCTCTCCGGAGGATCAAAGCCCAGGGCCACCGCTGGCAGACCATCCGTGACAAGATTCACCCATAATATCTGGATCGGAAGCAGCGGTACAGGCAGGCCGATCATCATTCCCAGGAACATGGTCAGCACTTCACCTATATTGCAGGCAAGCATGTATCTGATGAATTTGCGGATATTGTTGTAAATAACTCTGCCCTCTTCTATAGCCGCAATGATGGTGGCAAAATTATCATCCAGAAGGACCATCGAGGAGGCCTCCTTTGTGACATCTGTACCGGTGCGGCCCATTGCCACGCCGATATCAGCCTCCTTGACAGCCGGTGCGTCATTTACGCCGTCGCCGGTCATGGCCACAATACTGCCAAGCTTTTTTAAGGCCCTGACTATCATAAGCTTGTGCTTCGGCGAGACCCTTGCATAAACGCTCACACTGCCTGCCTTCTTCTCCAGTGCAGCCTCATCCATCCCATCAAGCTCTTCGCCTGTCAGGACTCCTTCCCCATCCCTGTATATATCAAGCTCCCTGGCAATTGAAACTGCTGTAAGTTTATGATCTCCGGTTATCATAACCGGCCTGATGCCAGCCATCCTGCATTTTAACACAGCCTCCGCAGCCTCGGGCCTCGGCGGGTCTATCATTCCGGTAAGTCCTGCGAATATCAGGTCGGACTCCAGTTCATCCCTGCGATATTCTCTTGAGCCCAGCTTTTTGTAAGCAACGGCTATCACCCTCAGCGCGCTGCCTGCCATGGAATCATTGGCCTGCAGTATTCTTGCCCTTTTGCCCTGGTCGAGCAGGCATTCATTGCCTGAGGTGTGGAGCCTGGTACATTTTTTGAGCAGCATATCGGGGGCGCCTTTCGTAAAGACAAGAGTCTCCCCCTTGTGATTCACACAAACAACGCTCATACACTTCCTGTCCGAATCAAAGGGCAATTCGTCTATCCTGTAATACTTCCCTGCCAGAGTGTCAGGTGTCAATCCGGCCTTTGCAGCAGCGACAAGAAGCGCGCCCTCCGTCGGGTCTCCCGTGAACTCCCACTTTTCGCTGCCGGGCTTCAGCCTGTTCTTTATGTTTACCAATATGGATGTTTTCTCGGCAATGGCTTTGCTGTTTGATGACTTTGTCAAACCTGCATTATTACATAGGGCGCCTATTTCCAGTACAGTCCTGAGGCTGCTGTCCGTAAGCGGATCCAATGTTCTGTCGTTCATCTGAAAGAATCTGCCCGACTCCTTTTCATCCTTGACATCAAGCAGACGGCCATCTACAAAGATACGCCTCACGGTCATTTTATTCTGTGTCAGCGTACCGGTTTTGTCCGAGCAGACAACTCCGGCACATCCCAGCGTTTCAACCGCTGGCAGCTTTCTGATGAGAGCGTTTCTCTTTAGCATGCGCTGGACTCCGAGGGCAAGAGAAATCGTAACAAGAGCCGGTAATCCCTCCGGAACTGCCGCTACTGCAAGGCTTATGCCGGACAGAAGCATATTGAATGCATCCTCGCCCCGCAATATGCCTGCTGCGGTAACGACGGCACATATGACAAGACATCCGGCGACAATGATTTTACCTAGCTTTTCAAGCCGTTTCTGCAGCGGGGTCTGCTCTTCCTCAATATTTTGGATGAGTTCTGCAATACCGCCCATTTCGGTATTCATACCGGTAGCGTTCACCATTGCCTTTGCTCTTCCTCCGGTAATGCTGGTGCCCATGTACACCGTGTTTTTTCTGTCAACAGCTTGATGCCTCCCGCCGGAAGCTGCGGCATATTTCTCTACCGGGACTGATTCACCCGTCAGCAGCGATTCATCCGCCTGTGTGTTTGTGCTTTCCATCAGGACTGCGTCGGCGGGGACCCTGTCTCCTGCCTCAAGTACGATCAGATCTCCCGGCACTATCTGCTCTGCCGGTACGCTGACCTGCCTGCCGTTCCTGATCACCTTTGCAGCAGGCGCAGCAAGGCTCTTGAGTGCTTCCATGGTTTTTTCGGTTCTGAATTCCTGAACAAATCCCAGAATTGCATTGACGATGACAATAGCGATTATCGTGACAGCCTCGGTCATCTCGCCCATAAAGGCCGATATGGCTGTTGAGATCATGAGGATTATGACCATGATATCTGTAAACTGACTGATAAGTAATTTAAAAGGTGATATCTTCTTCTTCCCGCTCAGAAGGTTCGGACCGTGCTCCAGGAGTTTCTTTTCAGCCTCTCTGTCACTGAGGCCGGCAGCCGATGCTGTCCCCACATGCTTTTCCGACACCGCTGCCGCATGCTTATCCGATGCCACATGCTTGCCCGATGCCGCTCCTGCCACTGTCCCTGTATGTCTATCCGCCGCCGGCCCAGCATGCCTTGATGCAGCTGCGTCTCCCCTATCACCGGCTTTTCCCGATATGAGTTCATTGTCCGGTTTTCTTAATAACGTATTCTGCCTGCCCAATTGTGACACCCCTTTTATCAGTGAATAGATAGGTCTATGTCCTATTTCTATTCAAAAGCGGCATGGATTAGACCATGCCGCTTTTCTGAGATATTTGGATGTCATTTTATTCGCTGATGCTTTGGTCCTACTCCTCATAAACCTTCTTTACACCTTCCAGGGACTGAAGGTCACTGAGAGTCTGCAGGTCGATGGCGCTGCCCGGGAGCTTGACCAGCAGCTTTATCATCTGCGCGTTTTCCTTGCTTTTATACAGCTGGATATTCTTTAACTCTACCCTTTTACCTTCCAGATAGCTGCTGACCTGCCCAATCAGGCCGTTCGTATTATCTGCCTCCACTATGAAGGTCCTGTATCTGTTTCTCCTGCTGAACCGTCTTTCCGCTTTTTTTAGCGTGATCAGCGTCAGAAAAATAAAAACCGTAGCCGCAACGGCTCCGACATAGAAGCCGCTTCCAACAGCTATACCCACACATGAGACTGCCCATAGGCTGGCAGCCGTCGTCAGTCCCCGGACATTAAAACCATCGCGTATGATAGTACCCGCACCAAGAAAACCTATACCGCTGATGACCTGAGCGCCTAGTCTTGAAGGATCGATTGTATTGCTGGGATATCTATACATCAGGTATTGGGAGGTGATCATCACCAACGCTGCTCCTGAACAAACCAGTATGTGCGTCCTGAAGCCGGCCGGCCTGTTGGTATGCTCACGCTCATAGCCGATAAAGCCGCCAAGCGCCGTTGCCAGCATCAACCGAAGTATGATCTCTATTTCAAAAGGCATGCTATCACCTCAGCCATTTAATATCTTTCTGGGTATATATATCTTGAAGTTTTTGAGCATTCTCTCGTCCGGTTCAAAAATCACCAGGGTTTTATTGTTATTATAAGTAAGTGTGGCAAAATATGCATCAGGCGAATCAATAGAACTGGATGCGTCAATCCTGTTCTTGATACTCTGTACATGCTGGCTGAAGCTGCTGCTTTTCACAGGCGCAACTATTTCAAACTCCTTGCAGTTGGCGCTGAATATCCTTTTCCTTTTTCTTTTGGAAACTATCATATCTATATCTAAATCGCCATTGGTCACAATATATTCATATTCCACATTTCTGGATGTTATGATCCTGATGCCCAGATATATCACTCCTACGACAAGCAAAAGATCTATTCCCATACCGATGCGTATATTTGTCGCCAGGAAAAAAAACAACACAAGCAATATTGCTGCCACAACCAGAGCTATGATGACTAAATCCGCTGCCGCTTTCTTTTTTGTCACCAGCTTTTCAATAAATGTATCCATCTAAAACCTCCCGATAAATAAGCCAATATGTGATACTGCTGCTTTGATTTTATCACACCGGTCTTCGATTAACAATAACGCTTTGCCCTCGGGCTTGTGAACAATTTGTAAATTAACTTGTACATGGCAAATGTCCGGGAAAATCACCTGAGGACCTGCTTGTCATCCATGATCTCCACATCCACATATTGGATCCCGAATTGCAGAGCTTTCCTGTTAATCTCCCTGCTTCCTTCCTGATCTTCTCCAAAAAAAATATCGATATTGTTTCCCTTGATAAGCCGCCCGGTATCTTCAGCCACATAAATGCCATCCATATAACTGTATTCTTCAGGGAATGTGATCCTGATACTGCTCCCCAGAGGTATCACTTCCGGATCTACAGCGACGGTCCTGCCTGCTTCCGCCCGGGTACCGCTGTAAGTTATGCCGTACTCCGGATGCCCTCTGTCCTTCCCGCAGCTTTCAACGGACAGGTCATATGCTGTCGCTCTCATTCTGAACATCTCTCCGCCGTTTTCACCTATCCGTCCGGCATCATTGCCCACCGCTGCAGATAGTGGCGTCATATCCTCAAAAATTGAAGTTGTTTCCTCAATCATCAGTATATCATCGGTTTTTGCCTGCTCTGCTTTACTGACGGCATTCACATACAATGCCGAAAGAAATGTACACAGCAGAGCAGCAGTGATAAGCCCGGCTGTCGCAACGTTCCTGTATCGGGTACTCTCTGAGACCATACCCGCAATAAAGCCGGTGGCTCTGTTATAGATCCCGGCCACATGTGCCGCCAGCCTCGATATCCTGTCTGCTATTATCTCTCCGGCCGACTTTCTTCTCCTTATCAGGATCCATTCCTCGCTGACATTCTCTTTTTCGCTGTCATCCCTGCCGGAATCCTTCTTTGCGGCACCCTCCCAGCCACAGTGCTCCCAGCCGGGATTTTTCCCGATCAGGTCCTCGGTATCCAAATCCATGCCGCCGCTGCCTTCATATGAAACAGTCCCAAAACTCGGCTTCATATTAAACTCTGACGCTTCAGTTCCCCTGTCCTTCAGTGCTCCGGAATTGGATCCGGCGCCCGCCGGGTTCATGTGTACCAGTGATATCACACGCTTTTTGGGCCTGATATCGCCGACTTTGCTCTCTATTGACTCCAGGACCTTCTCAATCTCCATATGCGGAGTTTCATCCAATATTCTGCATGCATTTTGCACATACTCAAAAACTCTGTCCTCCAATACAGGTGTCAAAAGCGTATCTTCAAGCCACACCTTCAATCCCTTTACAAAATACTCGTCAGCTGTCCTAAGCCTGAGGGACGATTTGAATATATCGGAACAGTCTATGCTGAATGTCTGTTTTTTAGCCGCATCACTGTAAAGGAAAGCCCTGAACAAACTGATCTTATCTCCAGGCAGCTCCGGCAGCTTCGCTGCCACTATCCTGTTGACGGCATCGGAAAATATACCCGCCCTGAGAGCAGGCGAAAACTGAGGATACTTATTCGATATGTATTCTCTCAGGCGCTTTACGGCCACTCCCGTCAATATTTCTCTGGATGCCAGTTCGGCAAGCAACGTACCCATGATCTGCCCTCAAACCCGCAATATACCACTGCATGTACAATATATTTTACTTAATTATAACACAAAAGACTGGTAATTGGTATTTTTTTGAAAAATTACTCCGACCTTTCTATGAAATACATAACACATATATCATTATTTGCCTGAAATGTCTATCACATTAATCTCAGGAGGGTTGAATATCCTTGGCAGTCTTGGGTTATAAGAAACGCCGCGGCTTACTACATGGTACAGCGTACCGTGTGAATAAATCCCGCCCGCATATTTGGGGAACCATCCCTGGTCAGGTGCGTAAAGTCCGTTAAGAATAAAAGGGATCCTCACCTGACCTCCGTGTGCGTGGCCGGATAATACAAGATCGAAGGTGAAGGCCTTGTAAACATTTATGCGCTCAGGTCTGTGAGACAACAATATCTTATACCCGGTCTCGTTTTCCAGTTCGTCAAATGCAGAATACATTCTATCTTTCCAGCTAAGGCTGCCATACTCATACATCTGACTGTCCGGGTCATCAACACCACAAATAATGAAGCTGGTACCATTCAGATTAATTCTTTCATAATTCTGCTCCAAAACCGTCACTCCATAGCCGCGTATTATTTTCTTGATTCTTTCGATATCTCCGGACCAGTACTCATGGTTTCCTGTAACATAGTATACCGGAGCGATCCCTTTGATATTTGACAAGAAAAGCTCTGTGCCCAAAACAGGAGCTACGTCATCTGCGATATCTCCGGCCAGTGCTATGATATCCGGCTTCTGTCCCTTTATCATCGATACAAGGTCCTTCTGGTTCTCTCCATAAATATGGCTGTGCAGATCGGTTATCAATAATATGCGTACATTCTGACCCGGCTCCAGTTTATCTGTAGTGATCCTGTAGGTCCGCACAACAAGGCCATTGTAAAAAGCTGCGAACAAAAATATTGCGAACAAAACCGCATAAACAGGCAGAATGGCCTTCCTGATCCTTTTTACTTCTCTTTTACCTCTTTTGTCCAATGTATTGCTCTCTATTGCTGCATCCGTCTTCAAGCCGGTTCTCCTCCTGCCCGCCTCATAAGTCTTGCTATAAACCGCCTTCAAGTGAATAGACATAATATAGTCCGATAGTATTGATCTTGACTCTGACATTATTTATTCTATACCCCGATTTGTTATCTACAAATCCGTTAATGATAAAGGGTGTGCCTCTTACGGGATCATAGATCGCAGTTGGTATTATGCCACATGCGACAGCCTGGACAGGGTCAATCATCAGCAGATGCTTTCGGATGGCAATATACGGCGACCTGCTTGAGTAAACATAACCTGCAATGAGCGCTAAAATAATAATGATTACTGTCAGAACACGCAACAACTTTTTCATTCAAATTCACCCTTACTCTGCCTAGCCTGCAACTGCATTGCATTAATCCACTTCCTCACCAGCACTTGTCCGGGAGTGGTATTCCAGTTCTTTTCCAGTTCCAGATGGCATTTCCTGCCCTCGCCGATCCTGTCATGATGACAAAATCTGCACTCCAGCGGCATCAATCTAGTCTCGTGCAACTCGCATAAATTTTTTTTCAAAAAGCAGCATCCGTTTTGAGCAAAAACATTCATTGCAACTTTACCTTCATTGCCCCTGAATGCAGGCGACAAGACACCAAAAGTTAATTCAGGCGAAATTTCAAGCATCATACGATACGCATAGCCGGCACTGAATGCTTTTGCCGCCTGTTCCACCGTCCACCAGCCGGGCCGGCGGCAATAACCAAGACAAACCGTACAACTGCAAGGTTCCGAAGGCGGGTACTTTTCACTTAGTGTCAACAGTTTTTTCTTTTTACTCATAAAAAATACCAATCACACCACGCGCCATTTACCATCTTCAAGAAATTTCTCAGCCCTGTATTCGGCATTTCCTGCTATTTGATCAGGATATCCTATCACATTAAGAAGCTTAATTGCATTATGTGTAGCTGATTTTCCCATATGGAGCTTATATTCGAACTTTATTATTCACTCCCGATGTACACCCTGCTGCGACAGCCATTACCAGCAGAACAGCTATAAGAGCCGACATCGCCATTCTCAGCCTTTTTGTCATCAGCATGATGGGCTCTGTGATCCTCTTTTTACCGCCAATCATAGCGTACGCACAGCTTTTAAAGTTGTTATGCACTTCATCACTCCTCATGATGCGTTAAATGTTCACTTCATGGCTAATTATACCATTTATTGTTAGCATAAACAATATTGAACAGTCAACCATTTTCCACTGACAAGCCTGCGAAGATAAGCAAGTTAACAACCAAAGTGGCGGGAGACACATCAGTCCAGATGCCGTTATGATTGCTCCCCAATGACACATTGCTGTATAAATGCTGCTCACTCATTGACTCCACAGTCAATGAGTGATATCCTATATATACTGTCATTGACTATTGAGTCAATATGGGAGGGAATTATGTCTATAGAAGCTTTTGAAAGATTGGTGGAGGAGAAAAAGGCAGCCATTATTACAGCCGGAGTGCGGGAGTTTGCAAAAAAGTCCTTTTCCGATGCCAGCACCGATGTCATCACCGCAGGATGTGGAATCTCAAAGGGGTTGCTGTTCCACTATTTCGGTTCAAAGAGAGCATTTTATCTTTACTGCCTCGAAACAGCGCTCAAACGGCTTGTTACTAAAACTCCACTGCCGCATGCCAGCAATTTCTATACCATCCTGTTTGGGGTATTGGATGATAAGTTTCGTCTTTGCCGCGAGTATCCGGAGGAGACGCAGTTTGTCAACATGGCATCCCGGGACGCCTGCAGCGAGGTCATTAGTGAAAGGAGAGGTGTCTTTGCAAAATACATGGAGGTCACATCAGCAGCATCCGACGAGTTTATGGCCCGCGCTGTGGCTATGCTGCCCTTGAAAAATCCCGAAGACCCAAGTGCCGGCAAAGCGCTGAGACTTTATGTTAACACGCTTATCAACCGGTATCTGATACTGTATCGCGAGACACCGGATGTGTTTTTCCGGAATGCTGATGTCGTCAAAGCCGAACTCAAACGGGATATCGATTTCATGCTGCATGGTATCTGCAAGGAGGTGCTGGAATGAGAAAGATCGGCATGCTTAAAGCGATGAAGCTTTGCGCTAAATACAAAAAGATGGATGCGACGCAGCGTAACGCCCTACGGGAGGCACGGCTGCGGGAGATGGTAAGTTGGGCTAGGGAAAACAGCCCGTATTATGCCCGTCTATACAAGGATTTGCCGGAAAATCATACACTTGCTGACCTGCCTCCAGTGAACAAGCGTGACCTGATGGCACACTGGGATGAGTGGCTCACTGACAGAGAAGTAAAGCTATCTGACATCAACACATTTATGGAAAACCTCGATAACATTGGCCGAAGGTTCAGGGGCAAGTATCTGGTATTTACAACATCCGGCTCAACCGGAAATCCGCTGGTAGCTCTCTGCGATAACACAACGAACAACGTCATGGGCGCGGTCAATACGATGCGAGCCTTTGCCCGCAAGGAAGACCTTTCAGCGTTTATGAAGCACGGTGGCAAGACCATTGGTGTTTTCGCCACCGGAGGGTTTTATCTCGGCAACAGCTCCGTACGCTCCCGACTACTTAAGACGCCTTGGAAGAAAAAACAGATGGCAGTCACCAGCGCTATGCTGCCGGTGGGCGATATCGTAAAGCAGCTCAATGCATTTCAGCCTGCCTTGCTGGGTGGATATCCATCCAGCCTTGAATTACTCATCAATGAGGCAAAGGAGGGACGGCTGCACATCTCACCCGTGCTTATTATGACCGGTGGAGAATACCTGTCGGACGATCTGAGACAACGGCTGGTCAAGACCTTCGGGTGCTATGTCCAAACCTCCTACGCCTGCACTGAAGGCGGAACGATTGCCTGTGAGTGCAGAGAGAAACGCTTTCACATAAACGACGACTGGATTTTGGCGGAGCCTGTGGATGCCTGCAATAACCCTGTGCCGGACGGTGTTCGCTCCGACAAAATATTGATAACGAATCTCTATAACTTTACTCAGCCCTATATCCGATATGAAGTCACCGACAGGGTAGTCATGCACCGCGAACTCTGCCCCTGTCAAAATCCGTCACCGTGGCTGGAGCTGGAAGGTCGTATGGACGACGTGGTGAGCTTCATTGAAAAAGGACGCGAGATCAAGGTCGCGCCGTTGGCTATCTATGCTACCCTCAAGGAAGTACACGAGGTGCGCCGCTTTCAATTGGTGGTGGGATCCGGAAACCAGGCAGAACTGAGACTGGAGCCTGAAGAAGGTATTTCTCGCAATGAGGCGTTTAGAAAGGCAAGTGATGCGCTCCGGTCATTTCTTATGGTACATGGTATTTCTGACGTTTCAATTGCCCTTTCGGATGAGACCCCACGTCAACAGCCCGGCAGCGGAAAATTCAAGCATATTGTTAACGAATCGCAGCAAAGATGATGCTCATTTCCAGCAATATGGAATATGGAGTATATATCACGTCGTTATTGGCTCGATCTGTATATATCCATTTTCATTTCCTTTATGAAGCCTGTTAACTCATCACAATAGTAGAGATGCAGTTCATGCAGCGCTCTTGAGCAAACTGTATAAAGCAGCCTTCTGTCCTCTTCCCTCGAATAATTGCGTGTATCTGCCGTGCAAACGATTACAGCATCAAACTCCAGGCCCTTGGCAAGATAGGATGGGATTATAATGATGCCGCCCTGATACCCTTCATTGTGGTCAGTTATCAGCCTGATATCGGTAAGCTTTTTGATACCTTCATAATACGCTTCGCATTGCTTGACATTTTTACATATCACCGCTATCAGCTTATGGCCTTCGCTTTTCAGGCCTTTGATATCATCTGCGATCCTGTTGAACAGCTCATCCTTACCCGACTTTATAACCAAAGGCTTATTGCCGCTTCTGTCAAGCTGCTCCGCAGCATTGTCCGACAAAAGCAGTTCATTGCAGAAATCGGCGATTGCCTTCGTTGAACGGTAGCTTTTTGTCAATGATATGACTGTAGTTCTCTTCGTTCCAAATATATCCGCTGCAGCCTCAAAGCTGCCGATATTCATATAAGCGTTTATCGATTGATTTAGATCTCCAAGTATTGTCATATTGCTATGTCCGAAAACCCTTTTGATTATCTCATATTGCACCGGTGTATAATCCTGAGCTTCATCTATTATTACATGCTTTATTGCTTTTGCATCATTATCGGCACCTAACGAAATCATAAGCAATATTACGGGTGCAAGGTCTTCATAATTAATAATCCTGTTTTCGAGCCTACGTACCGTATATGACGAAGCAACATCCAAATTATCGGGAGCGATTCCGGGACCGCACTGCATATTAGGATCACCTCTATACCCGGACTGTATATCGAAGCCACTTTCAAACCCGGATAGAGTATACAGGCCGCCTCCAAGCCCGGTCAACATATCGGAGCCCGCGAATAATCCGATGTTCTTGAACAGGTCCATATACAAACCGACTATATCAAATGCCGTCATCCTCTCGATCTCATTCATGACCTGATCGAATTCGGCTTTGGATCTCATGGCTGCCACGATTTTTTTCTCTTTTTCATCCAGCGATATATCCTCTGCCAATTCGCCTTTTAACAAATCCTCTGTCAGAGCCTCAGCATAAGGCTCAACCAAATATAAAAGTCTTTGCCTCAGCTTGTTGAGGCGCTTGATGTAAGGCAGGTAGGCATAGTCCACGACAAAAAGCCTCCTGATTTCCTCAGCCGAAACAATAAGCTTTCCTTCCCGGATCAAATCCGTGAACTCTATGCTTTTACCGCTTTCAAGGTATTCCGCATACTTGCATATGACCTCGGGGAATCCTCTCGACGCCTTTAGCCTGATGCTCATCAGCCTTGCAGGAGCAGGGTCGCCTGAGAGGATATATTCCATATGACGGTTCATGGTTTCCAGGTGACAGCCTGGGCCCGCAAGACCTTTGAAAAAGTCCGCAAAGGTGCTTCTGCTTATATTTTCTTCACCAAGCTGGGGCAGGACGTTGGAAATATAGTCCTCAAATACATGATTGGGAGAAAATATGAGTATATTCTCTGATTTTATGCTTTCACGGTGTCTGTAAAGCAGATAAGCTGCCCTGTGCAGCGCTATTGAGGTCTTGCCGCTTCCGGCTGGGCCCTGGACGATCAGTATTCCGGTTCGGTCATCCCTGATTACCCTGTTCTGTTCCTTCTGAATGCTTGTTACTATAGTACGCATCCTGCTGTCAGTGCTTTTGCCGAGTATTTCCTGCAGCATTTCGTCATTTATTCTAAGATCGCTGTCAAACATATACATGATCCGCTGGTCTTCGATCTTGTACTGCCTTTTTAGCAGCATCCGGCCATGTATGGCTCCCATCGGAGACATATAGCTGCATGGACCGGTTTCATGATCGTAGAACATGCTGGAAACCGGTGCTCTCCAGTCATAAACGAGTATGCCGGTGTTGCCGTCCGAGTATAGATTACTTAATCCTATATATATTTTCTCTGCTTCACCCTCCCCGTCCTCGATGAAGTCTATCCGCCCGAAGTAAGGATTTTTAAGCATTCTTTCCAGGCGCAGCACAGTATCATATGAAAACCTGTATTTCCGGGCTTGATTTGCAATATCGGCCTGATATTGCCATGCCATGGCTGGGGCATCCAGGTCGGATAAACCGGTGGGCCTGCATTTGACCTCCTCCCACATATCCTTCTGAAGCTCGATTGCATCCTTTTTAAACTTGCCGGCTGCATTGACCCCGGCTTCCAGCTGATTGCGAATCTCAGCCGTTACCTTCTCCAGATATGCAGATTCAGCATCCAGTATATTCTTATCAGTGATCATAATACCTCCCGGAATTAAATAAGTAGTCCGGACAATAAGCAAACAAATAGACCATGCCCTGCAGGTGTGAACGTAAAGCTGTCAACAGCAGATGTGCAAAATATATGATACATCGGATACCCGGCTAATAAAAGGCTGTTATTGAAATTTTATGTGTGTTATAATATAACTGTAGCGTGACAGATGCAAACACAAAGCCGGATGGCTTTTTTTTGAAGAATAGACAAACGGTGCAGCCTTTCGGCTGCACCGTCTATTATGTAAGTAAAATATTTTTATGGCATGGCACGCCTGCGTTTGCGAGCTTTTCAAAGGTTTGTCCCAGACTACTTATATACTATTTTCCTGATAGTCTCCACAGAAAGGCAGTATTCTTCGGCCAGCTCATCGATGCTTGCCTTACGGAAATACTTGTTCTTTATTTCCTCGTTGCGCTGCTTATAAAACAATCTTGCCCCCGAATCATGCCCCCATGATTTGCGTTCAGTGCTGTTGGGGATATACAGCGTTTCACCGGAAGCATATTTCTGGACCTCTCTCAGCAGCTCATCAGGGAGGATCTCCGATGCATTTTTATATTTCATTTAATGCACCCCTTTTATCTGTTTTCCGCTAAAAACTGCTCCAGCGTATCATACTTGTTCAATGCAAAACCTTGAGCTTCAATTTCGGAAATTATATAGCGCTCCAGTTCCTCAGCCCTTTGTCTGAATGCACTGAGGTCCGCTGTATCAAACCATCCCAGCAGGTCCATTTCCTTCAGTCCGAACTCCTCCTCAATTATGTTCAGCTCATGCTGCAGGTTGATCGCATCCGGAAAAACCCTCTCGTAATTCTGAGTATCGCAATGATGGTAGATCCTTCGCCAGGTCAGCGAGCCTTCCTCATACCAGTCAGCCAGATCCTCATAATCAGGCATTCTAGCCTTTGGTGCATTTGACTGCTTGTGTGATGCAATAAACCTTCGCGTTGTGCTGATGATCTCATGGCTGAAGCTTCTCAATTCATCAACCGACCTTGCTTTGACTATTGCTTCGAAGCATGGGATGAAGTTTTCAGGTATTTCCTTCATCTGAGCCAGCTCTACGGTTTCCAGATCAAGTCTTTGTCTGAAATATGTCCCATTCATCCCGGCCACAGCGATAGAAAGATAGCGTGCAATGAATCCCGCGGCCATCCTCACCTTGTAAAGCTGATCCTCAAACATCATGGTACGGTAGATATCCATGGCCGCATCCAGCTTCTCAAGAGCCTTTTTCATCATGAATCCCTTATCCTTAAGGTTCGCTCTCAACTTTTCCTGCATCTCCTTGAAGCGCATCAGGTCTTCTTCGCTCCGGTAATACAAAATAATTGCATCACCGAGGCCGTATGTAAAATCGTCATCAAAATTCGCCATATTCTCGATACGCTGCCAGGAGCGGGGATACAGGTCATGTCCTACACCGTCTATGATGAATGTCTGACCCAGCTTGTTTCCGTTTTCGTTTGCCGGTATGAAATAGTCGAAGCACTCACCGTGGCAGTCGTCTTCCAACGAATGCCCTGAAATCGCTATCAGCAGAGCGACATCATCCTTGTACTTTTTCTGTATTTGCTCTATAGCCCATTGTGTCAATTCTTTTTGTGTCGGCTTCATTTCAAAGTCACCTCTTGTTCTTTGCATTAAGTAACGGCCGTCCGCTTACAAGATAAGTATATAGGTATATGCCGGTTACATCAATGCCGACATTTTTTCATAATTGTTCCTGACCCCAAAATGTATCTGACAGGATATATGGCAAGTCTTGAGGAACCACCCGCCTTGAGACTTGCCATTACCGAAATTAATCTTACTAATAGCCCAAATTTTTCTACTCTTACCATAGTGGAAATTTTGATATACTTTTATCATCCTATAAATAGTAATAATGCAATACAGGGTGATATGTGTATGAATCTTGCAACGATTGGAAGGGAGAATTTAAAGGGCTATAAAATCAACCTTTGCTGTGGCCAGGAGAGTGCTCTTGATCCTAATAAGGGATATAAGGAGGCCCTGCGGATAATACTCGTAGAAGAGGGCAGCGGTGTTATCAGAATCGGCAGCAGAAGGTATGTCTTTACGGCACCCGTTGTATTCTGCTTTAACGAGCTTGATATATTCAAGTTCGAAAATCGCGGCAGCTGCCGCGCTAAAGCTGTTTGGTTCCATCCCGATATCATCAATATTACTTTTGATTTTGAACGAATACGCTCAGGAGACAATGAGCTTACATATACGGAACTGCAGGATATTTACTGGATGCGTCCCTTCTGCCGCCGGCAGGAAGGCTTTACAGGCCAGCTGAACATCGGTCCGGGTACTGCGAAACGTATAAGCGGGCTTTTCAGTTCCATAGAAAACCAGATCGTTCTACAGCCTGACGGTTACTGGCCGTGCAGAAGCCGTTCCTTTGTCATAGAGCTTTTATTCCTGCTATCAGGGCTTGAGGCCCAGCCTCAGTCCATGGAGTATATAGCCCTGCATAAGGAAAATGATGACATAGTTGATGTAATACAATATCTGCATGCCAATTACAGCGAAAGGATAACACTGGAACAGCTCACGAGAAAGTTTCATATAAATCGGACATCGCTTGGCAGAGACTTCCTTGAAGCGACCAGCACGACTATCATGACATATCTGATGAAGCTGCGTCTTTACGTTGCTTCACAACTGCTGAAGGAAACCACATTGCCGGTATCGGAAATATTTGAACGGGTAGGCTTCAATGATCCTGCACATTTTGGCAGGCAATTCAGAAAGCATTATGGTTTATCGCCTAGCGAGTACAGGAGGCTGAACAACTGTCTGATCGCGGTGTGAACCCGATCCAATATTTCACCGGGTATTGATTTTGGTAATTGCATATAATATAATTGACTGGTATTGTCAATATATGCTGTATAAGTGTGTATTGACGGTATAAATAAAACAGCCCGTACAGGAGGTCCATACCATGGAATGGTGTTATCCAAATGTACCGGCAAAAGGCCATGGCCTCAGCTCTGAACAATGACCATAGGGTCAGATGATCAAAGTGCATATTTATATTCGGTGATGCATTGTCCAGAGCCTAAAAGCCTTAAGTAGCCGAAGCCGGGAAGAAATATTAAAACAGCAGAATAGTCAAGTGCTCATGCTCCAGCAGAGAGATGCTTCTGTTTGTTCATGCATGTATGCTGTAATGTTCCATCTGGCTTTATCGGTGAAAAACTGATTATATATTCAGAACGGCTTTATACTATCACAACGGCAGTTAAGCAGATTCGCTGATGCAATAACACGCAGGAAATATTATGATCCATAATATATCCGGCGTTTTGCAGAAGCCATGATGAATTCAACGTTTTACTGTATCCATGATACAATCAGCGTCAGATTACCATCTGCTATGTTATACAGGCTGTTATGTTATTCGTCAATAAGCTGCGGACACCTCACTGAATCCGCGGCTTTTCTATTTCCTTTCATTACTATGCTTTCTGACTAATCATCATAATGAGATAGTTTGGGTAAAAAAGCAAGGCCGCGGCAGATCTGCGGCTTTTTTTGTGCAATAGAGCGATTGGAATCAGATTGCCCGGATCTGGCAGATGCATTTGAGACTTCATTAAGAGCGACGGGAACCTGGAACATATATTGCCTCGATATAACGCTCAAGGCATAGTAAATCCGGACAATTGGGAGGGAAAAATTATGAGTATGCTAACAATCACAAATGTAGTAAAGGAGTACAGAAACAAGGTGGTGCTCAACGGCGCAAGCCTGAGGATAGAAAGAGGTGAAAGAGTTGCCCTTGTCGGGCCCAACGGAGCCGGCAAGACCACTTTGCTGAGGATCGCTGCAGGACTGGAGACATGTGACTCCGGCAGCGCTTCGGTCGCCAGAGGCTCAAGGATGGGATACCTGACACAGGATTTGAATGAAATGGGTACCGGCGGTAGAGTGTTTAAGGAGACCGCACTGTTTCACGAGGATATCAGCAGGTTGGAACAAAAAATGAGGAGCCTGGAAAGGAAAATGACCGATACAAGTCTATTGGAGAGCCAGGAGCAATATAACACAGTCCTTGCCGAGTATTCAAAATTAGTTAACAGGTATGAGAGCCTTGATGGCTACACGATAGAATCTAAAATAAAATCAATGCTTATGGGTCTCGGCCTGAAGGAGGAAGCGCTGACTCTTCCGGTAGAGCTTCTGAGCGGCGGTGAAAAAATGAGGGTGGCGCTGGCCAGAATACTGCTTGAGGAACCTGACCTGCTGGTGCTTGACGAGCCGACAAACCATCTGGATATTGATGGAGTTGAGTGGCTTGAAGGGTTTTTAAAGAGATTTGGCGGAGGTGTGCTCGTCGTATCCCATGACAGGTATTTCCTTGACCAGGTGGCTACCAGAGTGGCTGAACTGGATAATGGCACTATTACAGAGAGAAGCGGCAATTACACGACCTTTATGGAGCAGAAGGAGAAGCTGCTGGAGTTTACCAGAAGTGAGAGATTCAGGCTGAATCAGGAGATCCGGCGGGAGGCTTCAATTGCCGAGCAGCTTAAACGCACACATAAGATAAGTGCCTGGAAAAGCAGGCTCAAATCCGTCGAGAGGCTTCAGAATGAGTTGGATGTAAAGCTCAAGGATACGCGAGATCAGCAGCATCTATACAAAAATGCCGCTCCAAGGATCGGCTTCGATAAGGCAAGTCATATCAGCGCAGAAATCGCTATGGCCGATAAACTCACAAAACACTATGGCGATGTTAAGCTTTTTTCTGACGTCAGTTTCCTTGTAAGAGGCGGTGAAAGGGTAGGTATAATTGGTCCAAATGGCTGCGGGAAGACTACCCTTTTAAATATCCTGCTTGGATTAGATGAGGCTTTCAAAGGGACTGCCAGGCTTGGAAGCTGGGTGAAATACGGCTGCCTTGGCCAGGAGGTTGCGTTTGAGGATGAAGACAGAACACTGCTGGAGGAGCTTCTCACCTTTGGTGAAATGAAGGAATACGATGCAAGGCAGCAGCTTTCGAAGTTTCAATTCTACGGAGATGATGTTGACAAAAAAATTTCGGTACTGAGCGGCGGTGAGAGATCAAGGCTGTATCTGTGCTGTATGATGCTTGAAAAACCGGACTGCCTTATTATGGACGAGCCGACAAACCATCTGGACATACAGTCGAGAGACGCACTGGAAGCTGCCTTGCTGAAATTCAACGGCACGATCATAGCCATATCACATGACAGGTACTTCCTCACTCGTTGTGTCAACAGGATACTGGAATTCAACAGCGGCAGGATGTATTCATATGAAGGCAATTATGAAAAATACAAACAGCTGATGCAAGCCTTCAAGGAAGAAAAACTAAGGGAAAAAATGCGGAAACAAAAATACGATAGCGATACAAAGAGTAACAAAGCACATCCCAAGGAAGAAAAGATAATTCAGGCACCCGACCCTGCTCAGCTCGAGAAGAGCTTTGCCGAGCTTGAAATGAAACAGAAGGAGTTCGAAGCATCCTTCGGGCCCGAAACTCCCCTTGAAACATATATTGAGTATGATAATCTGACAAAAGAACTGGAAAGTCTGTATTATCAGCTTATGTGATATACTCATGCCACATCCTGAGTTCCAGGCCAGATATCGGTGCTGTTTCCACCCCCGGCTTGATTAAATGTAATTGAGCCGGGAGGTTCACGAATAGACGTATTGTACTTTGATTATGTTTCAACACAACCCATCCTTGCCCATTTCGGAAAGCCGCTGTGCGTCCTGCAAAGCAGGTTCGTTAGCAATAAGGATTTGGCAAGGAAGCGATGGTAGGTTGAGATTTGCAGACGGGGATAGAGTAGCAAAACCGGATCGCACTACTCGTTTTTGCAATTATAGGACGAAACTGTGTGGCATTACGTAGAATATGCCTCATTTTTATCAGGTTTATATATAAAATGAGCCGTTTTTTAACGGAATTCTGTTCTAAAGTTGAAATAACGAGTAGTGCGGTATGATACTAATTCATGAAGGGGGGTGCCACATATACTTGAATTTTAGTTGCAGTTGGCAGACCGCAGCATCATTAATCAAAAGGAGTTTTATTACTCACCGCTAAAAGCTATCCTGAAACGCGGGGTTTTCTAAATACAATAAAAAAGGCCCGCGAATGCGAGCCTTTTTCAAAGGTATCAACCTTATGTTTTTTCAATAAAGCCTTGTTACGTGTTATTACATACGGCTTAGTACATGCCGCCCATTCCACCGGGGCCACCTGCAGGCATCGGCGGTTCTTTCTCCGGCTTGTCGGCAACTACGCTCTCAGTGGTGAGAACCATAGCTGCTACTGATGCAGCGTTTTGCAGAGCTGATCTTGTAACCTTGGTAGGATCAACGATACCATTGTTGATCATGTCGATATATTCTTCCTTAAGTACATCGAAGCCAATTCCAGCAGGGCTGCTCTTTACCTTGTCAACTATGACTGAACCTTCGAGACCGGCGTTTGCAGCGATCTGCCTGATGGGTTCCTCAAGAGCCTTAACTATTATCTGAACACCTGTCTTCTCATCGCCGTGGGTAGTCTTCAAAAGCTCTGCAACCTTTGGTATAGCGTTAACATATGCTGTTCCGCCGCCTGCAACGATACCTTCCTCAACTGCAGCCTTTGTTGCAGCAAGGGCATCCTCGATGCGGAGCTTCTTTTCCTTCATTTCAGTTTCGGTAGCTGCGCCGACCTGAATGACAGCTACGCCGCCAGCCAGCTTGGCAAGCCTTTCCTGAAGCTTCTCCCTGTCGAAATCTGAAGTGGTCTCTTCGATCTGTGATTTGATGGAGCCGATTCTCTTCTTGATTTCATCCTGGCTGCCTGCGCCGTCAACAATGATTGTATTTTCCTTCTGTACCTTGACCTGTCTTGCTTTACCAAGCTGGGAAATCTTTGTTTCCTTCAGATCCAGTCCGAGTTCATCGGAAATAACCTGACCGCCTGTCAGTATAGCAATATCTCTGAGCATTTCCTTCCTTCTGTCGCCGAAGCCCGGAGCCTTGACAGCAACACAATTGAAGGTGCCGCGGAGTTTGTTGAGTATAAGAGTGGTAAGAGCTTCGCCTTCAACATCCTCAGCGATTATGAGGAGCTTCTTGCCGGACTGAACGATCTGCTCGAGAAGCGGCAGGAGATCCTGGATGCTGCTGAGTTTTTTGTCTGTGATGAGGATGTATGGATCATCAAGTACAGCTTCCATCTTGTCAGTGTCAGTTACCATGTAAGCAGAGATGTAGCCTCTGTCGAACTGCATACCTTCTACGACCTCGAGGTTTGTGCCCATGGTCTTGGATTCTTCAACAGTGATAACACCGTCGTTTGTTACTTTTTCCATAGCATCGGAAATGAGCTGGCCAATAATATCGTCATTTGCAGATATAGCCGCAACTCTTGCGATGTCTTCCTTGCCCTTGATCTTTCTGCTGTTTTCCTTTATAGCATTGACAGCAGCGTCAACAGCAGCAGCCAGACCCTTCTTGAGGATCATCGGGTTTGCGCCTGCTGCAACGTTCTTAAGGCCTTCTCTGATAATAGCCTGTGCAAGCAGTGTTGCTGTAGTAGTACCGTCGCCGGCAACGTCATTTGTCTTTGTAGCAACTTCCTTAACGAGCTGTGCGCCCATGTTTTCAAACTTGTCTTCGAGTTCGATCTCTTTTGCAATAGTTACACCATCATTGGTGATCAGGGGAGAACCGAATTTCTTATCAAGAACTACGTTCCTTCCCTTGGGTCCAAGTGTGATTTTTACTGTATCAGCCAGCTGATTAACGCCGCTTTCCAGCGCGCGCCTTGCTTCTTCTCCGAATTTGATTTCTTTTGACATATGTTTTATGCCTCCTTGTCAGCATTTAATTTTATAAAACGATTGCCTGCCTATTAGTCTACTACAGCCAGAATATCGCTCTGCTTGAGTATGGTGTACTCAACATTGTCGATCTTGACTTCTGTGCCGGCATATTTGCTTATAAGTACTTTGTCTCCAACCTTGACTTCCATTTTGATCTCTCTGCCCTTATCATCATATCCGCCGGGGCCAACAGCCACGATTTCTGCTACCTGCGGTTTTTCCTTTGCACTTCCCGGAAGGACTATGCCCCCTTTTGTGGTTTCTTCGCTTTCGAGCATTTTGATAACGACTCTTTCACCTAATGGCTTTATTTTCATAAAGTTTACCTCCTGTAGTGTTTTTTACATTTTGTTAGCACTCACTTATATTGAGTGCTAATCACATTAATAATATAATATATTATCCAATTTATAATCAAATATGCGTTTTTTCTAAAATGTGCCGTTTTAGAAGCAATTGGCCAGATTATCCTGCTATTGTGCAATATTTCATCGTTTTTCAGTATTACTCTCGTTTTTTCAATTCCTCATATACATTATTCAATGTCAGACCATGCTGTGCCAGAAGTACCATTATATGATAGAACAAATCTGCAATTTCTGCGGTGATGTCCCCGGCCGAGCCGTTTTTTGAGGCTATGACTACTTCACAGGCTTCCTCTCCCACCTTCTTAAGTATCTTGTCAAGCCCTTTTGTAAAAAGGTAATTGGTATATGAGCCCTCCTTTGGGTGCGCAAGCCTGTCACATATAACATCAAATACCTTTCCAAGAACCTCAGGTCCCGCTGTATGGATACCAGAGGTGTCATCTGAAGAAGAACCAGGAGCGCTGTCACTTACGGCACCTTTTGTCACCGAAGCGCCGCTATAAAAGGTAACTGGATCTTCTGTGTTCGCAGCGGTATTACCCTCTGGTCCGGCATCTGCTTTCATATCTGCGCCGGCTGCCAATTCGTCCGCCTCCAGCCTGGTAAAGAAGCAGGAACGGTGGCCTGTATGACATGCGACACCGGTCTGCTCCACCTTGAGCAGCAGAGTGTCGCCATCGCAGTCGATACTGATGCTTCTGACCTTCTGATAGTGACCGGAGGTCTCTCCCTTGCACCACAGCTTTTGTCTGCTCCTGCTGTAGTAGTGGACCAATCCTGTTTGGATGGTCTTCTTCAGAGACTCCTCATTCATATATGCGAGCATCAGCACCTCATCGGTCCTGATGTCCTGTGCTACTGCCGGTACAAGCCCATCGGCATTGTATTTTACCATTTCCAGAATGTTCGCCATTTCATGCCCTCACTTCTATCCCTTTTTCCTTGAGATATGCCTTGACATTGCGTATCTCCAGTTCCCTGAAGTGGAACAGCGATGCCGCCAGCACCGCATCCGCCTTGCCTTCGGTCAAAGCCTCATAAAAATGTTCCATACTTCCTGCTCCTCCCGAAGCTATGACTGGTATGCCCGTACTCTCCGACACCGCTCTTGTCAGTTCAATATCATAACCGTTTTTTGTACCGTCACAATCCATGCTTGTCAGAAGTATCTCACCCGCTCCCAGCCTCTCGGCCCGGACCGCCCATTCCACTGCATCCAGACCCGTATTGACACGACCGCCGTTCAGATAGACATCCCATCCGCCTCCGCCGGCGCGCCTTTTTGCATCTATGGCCACTACCACGCACTGGCTGCCGAATCGTTCCGCCGCCTCAGATATGAGCTCAGGTCTCTTGAGAGCGGCTGAATTGACAGAAACCTTGTCTGCACCGGCCTTGAGTATCTCCCTGAAATCATCGCAGGTCCTTATGCCTCCGCCTACCGTGAAGGGTATGAATACATGCTCTGCCACCCGGCGTACTACGTCGATCATAATACTTCTTGCATCTGCCGATGCAGTAATGTCAAGGAAGGTCAGTTCATCCGCTCCGGCCTTGTCATAAAATGCTGCGTTCTCCACAGGGTCCCCGGCATCCTTGAAGTTTACGAAGTTAACTCCCTTTACGACTCTTCCCCCCAAAACATCAAGACACGGTATTATACGTTTGGTATGCATATCTCCCACCCCTTTGCTTAACCTGTATTACTTCGCTGCGGCAATGGCTTCCTTCAGATCGATATCTCCCGTATACAGGGCTTTCCCTACGATTGCACCGGATACGCCTATATTCTTCAGGTCTTTTATATCCTGCAGGCTTGTGACCCCGCCGGAGGCAATGACATCGATCTTCACCGCCCTGACCATTTCCTCCATTGCTTTCAGGTTGGGTCCCTTCAGCATCCCATCCCTGGATATGTCGGTGTATATGATGACCTTGGCGCCAAGCTCCTCCATCTTTTTAGCAAACCCTATCGCTGTAAACTCGCTTGTCTTTGCCCACCCTTCGATGGCCACAAGCCCGTCCTTTGCATCTATGGCTACAGCGAGGTTTTTGCCGAAGCTCCGGACAGCTTGCTTTACAAGCTCCTGATCATTTACAGCCGAGGTTCCCAGGATCACTCTTTCAATTCCTTTACAAAGGATTATCTCTATTGTTTCAATAGTTCTGATACCGCCGCCCAATTGGACCGGTATCCCAAGCTTTACTGCCATCTCGCTTATAACCGCGGTGTTCTGGGGACATCCCAGCCTTGCTCCGTCCAGATCCACCACATGGATGTACTCGGCGCCAAGCTGCTCGAACCTGTATGCCATTTCAACGGGATGCTCCGAGTATACGGTCACATCATTGAATTGCCCCTGTACAAGTCTGACACATTTGCCGTCCTTTATATCGATTGCCGGATATATAATCATTATTTCACTCCTGTCATATTGTGTTGTTCACAGGCCAGCCCAGTTTTTCAGTATGTTGAGCCCGATCTCACCGCTCTTTTCGGGATGAAACTGGGTTGCAAATACCCTGCCTCTTCCAATCGCCGCATCGAAGTTCACTCCGTAGTCACAGGACGCCGTAACGATCGACCTGTCCCCAGCCTCCAGATAAAAGGAGTGTACAAAATATACATATGGGTTATCCGGCAGCCCTTCATACAGCCGACAGCCGTCGGTATGCAGCGAGTTCCAGCCTATATGGGGCACCTTCAGCCCTGCATCTGCGGGCAAGGCTTTGACTGCTCCTTTGAAAAGCCCCAGGCCTTCGACTTTACTGCCGCCTTCCTCGCTATAGTCGAACAGCATCTGCATGCCAAGACATATTCCGAGAAACAGCCTGTTTTCACTGACTATATCCTTAACCACCTGCACCAGCCCATGTCGTTCAAGGCTGGCCATGGCAGCTGAAAATGCTCCTACACCCGGAAGAACCACTCCATCGGCTCTGTTAATGATGTGGATGTCTGAGGTGACCACAGTCTTAAGTCCTATGTACTGTAGTGCCTTCTCTACACTGCCAAGATTTCCGACTCCGTAATCAATTATTGCAATCAAATTTATACCAGCCTTTTGCCCGTTATTCTTTCATAAGCTTCAATATATTTTGCCTCGGTTTTGCTGATAACATCCTCAGGCAGCTCAGGTGCCGGGGGCTGCTTGTTCCATTTTATACTTTCAAGGTAATCCCTTAAAAACTGCTTGTCAAAGCTCTTCTGAGGTCTGCCGGGTTCGTAGTCGGCCATATCCCAGAACCTGGAGGAGTCCGGTGTGAATGCCTCATCGGCAAGCACCAGCTTTCCGTTCAGTATCCCGAATTCAAACTTGGTATCGGCAAGAATTATCCCCTTGCTTTCAGCGTGACGGGCAGCTGCCGTGTAAAGGGCAATGCTTTTATCTCTAAGCTGCTGTGCAAGCTCCAGCCCGATATCATCTGTCAGTTCATCATACGTAATATTGATATCGTGGCCTTCAGAAGCTTTGCTGGACGGTGTGAATATCGGTTCAGGCAGCTTATCTCCCTGCTTCAGTCCAGCCGGCAGCCTTATGCCGCATATGGATCCGGTCGCATTATATTCCTTCAGACCGGAGCCCTCCAGATAACCTCTCACTATGCATTCAGCCGGGGCCATCTCAACCTTGTGTACCAGCATCGATCTGCCCTGCAGTTCCTCCGCGAACTTTGACAGACCGTCAGGGTACTGGGATACATCAGTCGTGATAAGGTGGCTTCCTATTATGTCCGAGGTGAAACCGAACCAGAATTCCGAAATGCTGTTAAGCACCTTTCCCTTGTTCGGGATAAGGTTGGGAAACACAACATCAAATGCCGATATTCTGTCTGTCACGACAATAAGCAGCTTATCTCCCAGATCATATACATTCCTTACCTTGCCCTTAATAAAGAGCGGCTTGTCAATAAAGCTCGTATCATTTATCAACATGTTTATTATCCTTTCTATGTCATTGATTAGTTTTGTATCAAATTATTTAATTTACTTGTTCCACCTAAAGCATTCCTTTTGTGGACATGACCCCGTCTATGCGTCCGTCAATGCCCGCCGCCTCGTCCAACGCCCTTCCGAAGGCCTTGAAGACAGCTTCTATGATATGGTGGTTGTTGCTTCCGTACATGACATTTATGTGAATATTCATGCCCGCATTCACCGAAACAGCTCTGAAGAATTCTTCGACCAGCTCGGTATCCATATCTCCTGCCCGATCTCCGGCAAACCTGACATTGCATACAAGATACGGCCTGCCGCCGATATCTACCGAAACCATGGCAAGAGCCTCATCCATCGGGACATAAGCCGTTCCATAGCGCTTTATGGATCTTTTGTCACCCAGCGCCTGTTTCAGAGCCTGCCCGAGCACTATTCCGATATCCTCCACCGTATGGTGGGCATCTACCTGCAGGTCTCCGCTTGCTTTGACCTCCAGGTCCAGCAGTCCGTGCTTTGAAAACAGCGTCAGCATATGGTCCAGGAATCCGACGCCTGTGTCTACAGAAGAGCTGCCGCTTCCATCGATGTCAAGCCTCAGCCGGATATCGGTCTCCGCTGTTTTTCTGCTCAATTCCGTGCTTCTGGACATATCACACCTCCAAATAACTCGTATCCTACGTAATTATAGCAAAACACTGCGGTATAATTCCACCAGTTTTTGCAAAATTTCATATTCAAACCTCTGCTGCTTTGCTGATCATAGCGTATTTGTTTATAATACATTCCTTAGTATACTGTCCAGTGCTTCAACAACTGCCTTCATCTCACCCTCCGTCCCGATACTGATCCTAAGATGGTTATCAATCAGAGAATTCTTAAAATATCGGACAAGTATGCCTGCCTCTCTTAGCCTCCTAAAAATCTCGTCAGCTTTTATAGTTTTATGGCTGACAAAGACGAAATTCGCTGATGAGTCAGTGACAATAAAATCTCTTTCTCTTAAGTCATTTATAAATTTCTCACGAGTCGCCAGCACCTTCTGCAAAGTGCCCCTGTAATATTCAGGATCCTGCAGAGCAGCAGTTCCAGCAACAATAGCAAGCCTGTCAAGAGTATATGAATTAAAGGAATTCTTAACACTTTCAAGGGCCTGTATGAGTCCGCTGTCTCCGAAGGCAAAGCCTATCCTCATACCTGCCAGCGCCCTGGATTTCGAAAATGTATGTATCACCAACAGGTTAGGATATTTATTGATGAGACCAATGGCCGACTCTCCTCCGTAATCGATATAGGCCTCATCTACAATAACGACCGTGTCAGGGTTGCCATCCAGCACGTTTCGGATGGCGGACAGCGGCAAAGCCTTGCCCGTTGGCGCATTTGGGTTTGCCAGTATTATGCCTCCGCTGCTTTTCATCAATTGCTCGGAAGGGATATTGAATTCACTGTCAAGAGGCGTTGTGACATAGTCCAGATTGAACAGTGAAGCATAGACCGGATAAAAAGAGTATGTGATGTTAGGGAATACTATAGTCCTGCCCGGATCGAAGAAGGCCATGAAGGCGAATGCCAGTACTTCATCTGACCCGTTTCCGGCAAATATCTGGTCTGTTCTTACTCCATAGCTTTCTGAGGCTGCATTGATCAGCATACTGCAGGATGGATCGGGATAAAGCCGCAGCGTATCGTCCGTGGCCTGCTTCACAGCCTCGATTACCTTAGGTGACGGTCCATACGGGTTCTCGTTGGTATTGAGCTTTATATATTTTCTATCCTGCGGCTGCTCGCCGGGTACATAGGGCACCAGCCCCTGAGCAAGCCTGCTCCAGTATTTCTTCATATTATTTGACTCCTTTGACAAATCATCAATTGCCGGTGATATCCTTCTGCAGGCATCCTGAGCCGCTATGCTGTCGGTTTATTGCTGCTGTCCGGCAGAGGCACAGGCCTGAGATATCAGGTAACTCATTGCGCTCTATTTATCAAACCGTACCTTAATTGCGTTTGCATGACCGTCCAGCTTTTCATATTCAGCAAAGCCTATAACAGCATCGCTGGCTTTTTCAAGAGCCTTCCTCGTATATGAAATAACACTGGACTTCTTTACAAAGTCGGCTACATTCAGCGGTGAGAAAAACCTGGCGGTTCCTCCCGTAGGAAGCACGTGGTTCGGGCCTGCATAATAATCCCCCAGAGGCTCGGGCGACCAATTTCCAAGGAATATGGCCCCGGCGTTTTTAACATACCCCAGCCTTCCGATAGGATCTTCTATACACAGCTCCAGGTGTTCGGGCGCTATGCGGTTCACCACATCCATGGCCTCATCAAGATCGTTCACGATTATTGCCGCACAGTATTCGGAAAGAGATTTGTCCAGGATATCCTTCCTTGACAGCCTTTCATACTGGGCAGACAGTTCCTTTATGACCTCCTCGGCCAGCTTGACGGAGGGTGTGACAAGAATGGAAGCTGAAAGTATGTCATGCTCTGCCTGTGACAGCAGATCTGCCGCTACGAATAACGGGTTTGCGGTATCATCGGCCACTACGGTTATCTCACTGGGCCCTGCAAACATATCTATATCACAGTACCCATATGAGAGTCTTTTGGCGGTGGATACATAAATATTACCGGGTCCGAATACCTTGTCGACCCTTGGTACGCTTTCAGTACCAAATACCATGGCGGCTATAGCCTGAGCACCGCCCATTTTGTAGATCTCGGTTACCCCTGATTCATTGGCTGCAACAAGAACGGCCGGGTCAATGCTGCCGTCCCTTGCAGGAGGCGTTGCCATTATGATCCTCTCAACCCCTGCGACCTTTGCAGGCAGAGCATTCATCAGCACTGATGACGTCAAAACGGCGGTACCCCCAGGAACATAAATGCCGACGATCTCCAGAGGCCGGTACAGCTGCCCAAGCATAATACCATCTTCGCCGGTGGTGAACCAGGAGTTCTCCTTTTGCTTCTCATGGAATGCTATTATGTTTTCCTTTGATTTTCTTATAATATCAAGGAGCTTTTTGTCAACCTTCTCATAGGCCTCTTCAATTTCTTTTCCGGAAACCTTCATCGACTCCGTGGCAAGCTCTGCCTTGTCAAATTTCTTTGTGTACTCAAGAACAGCTTTATTGCCGTTTATTCTGACATTTTCCAGTATCGAACCAACTACATCGATAACATCCTGCTTTCCGACCCTGTCTCTTTCAATGAGCTTGTCAAACAGCTCTGTATCCTTTTCCTGCCTCATATCGATCAGCTTTATCATTTTAAACACCTTCCTGTTTCTGACTATCAAATACCCCTAATCTGATTAACCCTTGGACACGACTGTGGCACTTCGCCTGTAAAAGCTTTAAAGCAGCTTTCTGAGACCATCTATCATATTGTTTATCCGTTCGCTCTCCATTTTCATGCTCACTCTGTTTACTACCACTCTGGCGCTGATTTCAGCTATCGTGTCAAGCACCACGAGTCCGTTATCCTTGAGTGTCCTTCCGCTTTCCACCAGATCCACTATTACCTCGGAAAGTCCCACAAGGGGCGCCAGCTCCACAGAGCCGTTGAGCTTAATGACCTCGATGGATTCTCTCCTTTTATGCTCGAAGTACTCCCTTGCTATACGCGGATACTTTGTGGCAACTCTTTTGTTATTGAGGCTGTCCAGCTTTCCCTCCAGCCCGGCCGGGCCTGCCACCACCATACGGCACGCTGCAAAGCCCAGATTCAGCACCTCGTAAAGGTGCCTGCCCTCCTCAAGCAGCGTATCCTTACCCACGACTCCCATATCAGCGGCGCCATACTCCACATAGGTCGGAACATCAGCCGGCTTTACAAGGAAGAACTTGATTTTGTTCTTTTCATCGGTAAATATGAGCTTCCTGGATGCATCCCTGTATTCGGAGCAGTCTATTCCCAGCTTCTCCAACAGCTCTATGGACATATCCGCCAGTCTTCCCTTTGATAACGCTATAGTAAGATACCTCATTGATATCACCTCTTTAATAACTCACTGATTTTGACGCTGACAGTATCACCTGACTCGATATAATGTATTTCTACATTTTCTTCATCTAAAATGTTAATGACCCCGCCTATTTTCCTTTCTGCCGCATAAGCAGCAGCCTCCCCGGCGGTTCTGTTGGCGATATCAAGCTCGACTGCAAGCCCTTGCTTTCGCAGTACGGCACATAGTTCAAATGCCGCTTTCCTACCCTTTTCGGCATAGCAGACCAGAGTGTCGGTGTCAGGTTTCTCAAGCTCTGCCTTCTGCCTCTGCAGAGCCATCAACACCATATTGACACCGAGGGAGAAGCCTGTAGCGGGGCATTCTCTCCCAAACTCACCCACCAGCTTGTCATACCGGCCTCCGGTGAGCACAGGAAAGCCTACGCCATATGTGAAGCCTCTGAATATGATGCCTGTATCATATGCAAGGCCCCTGAGCATGCCCAGATCAACCGAGACATACTGCCCGAGGCCGTAATCGTCAATGATGTTAAGCACCTGACGGATGTTCTCAAGGGCATCCCTTGACCTCTTGTTCAGGTCAAAGGTGCGCGCCTTCTCAAGCACATCTGCGGAACCAAACAATCCCGGCAGGCCTGAAATCAGCTCTTTGAGCTCCTTCCTGATCTCGCTCCTCTTCAGGAACTCCTCAAGCCCGACATAATCCTTCCGGTCTATAAGCATACTGACATTTGATATATCCTCTTCCGAAAGTCCGGTATCCTCCATAATACCATTAAAGAACTCAACCTGCCCTATATCGATTTGGAAGCTTTCCAGTCCGCTGGCTCTGAGGGCTTGAATCGCTATGGCAATGACCTCGGCATCGGACTCGGGGGTGTTGATGCCCAGCACTTCAATGCCTGCCTGAGTGAATTCATTTTGCTTTCCGCCCCCGAAATCATTATAGCGATAGACATTGCCTATATATGAAAATCTCAGCGGGTATGCCGAATCTCTGTATTTTGTTGCGGTTATCCTTGCCACAGGGACGGTTATATCAGGCCTTAAAACAAGTATCCTGCCCTGCTGGTCAAAGAACTTGAACATATTCTCCTGCAGCATCGCGCTGCCTTCTGATGCAAACACATCATAGAATTCTATAGCGGGCGTCTCAAGCTCACTAAAGCCATAGCTCCGGAAAAGCATTCTCAGCTTCTGCTCCAGCTCCCTCTTCTGGAAGCATTCCCCGCACAGGATATCCTGAACTCCATCAGGCGTGTAGATATTCCATTTAGACACTTTCCGCACCTCTTTTGCAATGTGATGGTTCTGCTTATTTGATTCCATCTTTTGTTTTACGGATTTATTTCGCTTTATCGCTTCACTACGCTAAACAGATAAATAAATGAATTGAAACCATTATATTGTATAGACCTTTTATTGTCAATTCAAAAATACAATTTGATTTATGGAAATGCAAATTACACACTCGCCTCATGAAATAGAATCAATTTGCAGCTTCAATTATTCATGAAATGTTCAACAATACCATTGGCCATACCCTCTACCATTTTATCCTGGTATTCCTTTGAATTCATTTTTACATCTTCTTCCGCATTTGACATGAAACCAATTTCTATCAAGGCCATAGGCACCCTGCACCAGTTGAAGCCGCTCAGATCATTTCTTTTCGGCAGTCCTCTCCGCTTTGCTCCCGTGGCCTTCACAAAGCCCTCTAAAATACAGCTTCCGGCTTTCTCACTTTCATTGAGTACATATTCATCGGTGATATGTCCTTTTCCCGGTATCAGAACTGATACCCCGTGGACCGATTTGTCTGTTGAACCATCGGCATGTATGCGAAAATACAGGTCGGCGTTTGCATCGTTCGCTATTGCTGCTCTTTCGGCATTGCTTATGTCAACATTATTTTCTGTTCTGGTCATGATGACGGTTGCCCCATATCCTTCAAGAGCATCCCTCAGCTTCAGCGCTACCTCCAGAACAAGCTTATACTCGGGGATCCTCGTTTTTACTCCTGCTGTACCGCTTGAAACCTTTGCCTTCATTTCATCGGAGCCTGGTGCAACCGGCTCGGTATCATAATTTCCGCGTGTCTGATGACCGGGGTCTATACAGATTATCCGGCCTTCAAGAGCTTTACTCCTATCTTCGCTCTCAACGCCGTTTTCCGGCATCAAAGGAGCCTCCGTTTCATCCTTTAGGGCTTCCGTCTCTCCATCTGCTTCAGATACCTCATCAGTATGCCCATCTGTCACTCCGCTGTCTTGATCTACTCGCTCACTGCTTGTCCCGTTTTGCTCAACCGGTTCCCCTTCAGTTGTTCCCATATCTTGACCAGTTTTCTCGCCGCTGGCCGCGTCATTTTGTCCGACTGGTTCCTCACTGTTTGTTCCCGTATCTTGAACAGAAGGCCCCCCACCGGTTGTACCCGAACCCAGACCAGCCAGTTCATCGCCGATCATTGCGATTTCTTGAGCGGCTGCATCACCGCCGGCGATTACTTCGTTTTCATCTATCCTATCATCATCGCCCTTATCGGTATCGGCTTCTTCATACACAAATGCATCCGTCCCTCTGCTGTTTTCGGCAGGATCAGAGCTTCGATCAGCATTCCGGGAGCAGGCTGATACAATTAATATCATTACTATCGTCAACATAAAAGCTAAGATTCTTTTTGTCATTTTGTATATACCGGACGTAGATTGAACGCCCATATCTCCTGTAAATTCTACATGTACATTATAGCAGAATGCCAAATCACATCCCAGCATAATATTCATTTTCGACAGCCGTTAACAACCAGTATTGCTGCTTTCAGGCCAATCATACTTATTTCTGAATTCCGGCTGATCTTAGTATTTGATATCCCCTTTATTACAGTATATAATGTAATTAAGTAACAGATTATGAGGATTGCCGGATGAAAAACGTGGAAATATTCGAGCTTTTAGAGAATTCTAAGAATTTTCCAAAGCTTACGCAAGATGTAAGCCGAATTTTCGACATGTTGAAAAATACGCAAGGGCTGCATATCGACCAACTGGTTCAAGAGGTCGCCCGATATGACCAGTTGAGTGACCTAATTCTGAATGTGTTTAATACCAAGCAGTTTTATAAAAGGACAGCGAAAATAAAGGATGCTGTCATTTACCTTGGAATCGATGCAGTACAAAACCTCCTTGTGTTCTTTCTTTCAAAGCAGTTATTCTCCGAAATCACAACCACGAATAAACACAGGAAATTTAAGATGACCCATTATTGGAGACATGTTCTTGGAACCTCTGCAGCGAGTTACATTTTATCCTTACGTATAAAAAGGCTGGATAAGCACAAGCTTTTCACATATGGATTGATCCACGATATAGGCATACCTTTGCTTGACACATGTGCGCCGGATTTGGTTGACGAGATTTTTGAGAATCTAATGACAGGTATGCATCAGTTAGTTGCAGAGCGCTCTGTCCTGGGTGGTATCACACATGCAGAGATAGGCGCCTGGTTATGCAGAAAATGGAATATACGCGATGATATAACAGATATCGTAGAGTTTCATCACACCCCATTCCTGGCAAAATCAGATTCAGATGAAGTAAAGCTCATTTATGTAGCAGATGTAATCAGCACTGAGTACTACGAGAAACTGCTTGGTTTGAACATAAATCATGCGATCACCAGCAAGATCATGGACTATTTTGGCTTAACGGATATTAACAAACAGGATGTCACCGATGCACTGATATCCGAGGTGGACAGACTTGGCAACTTTTTTACATGGGTGTAGAGGGAGAAAGTAATGAAATTCAAAGCTGCAGTATTTGATTTGGATGGAACACTGCTTGACACGCTGGAAGATATCGCTGACTCAATGAACAGTGTACTCTTAAAGCATGACCATCCTATACATGATATCGAACCATATAAATACTTCGTCGGCAACGGCTTTAGGAACCTTGTCATCCGTACACTGCCGGAAAACATACGCAGCGATTCTTATGTCGATGCTTGCTATCTGGAGGTCAGAGAAGAGTATGCAAAAAGGTGGAACAATAAAACAAAACCATACCCCGGTATAAGTGAGATGCTGTACGGACTTTCATCCAAAGGTCTTATGCTTTCGGTACTGTCAAATAAATCCGATGATTTTGCCAAGCTGATGATCAATCAGCTTCTTCCTCGATGGAAGTTCCATCCTGTTTATGGTGAACGCTCCGGCATACCAAAAAAGCCGGACCCTGCGGCCGCCATTGAGATCGCCGGGATGCTTGGTGTCAAGCCGGATGAGTGCTTGTATCTGGGTGATACCGGCATTGATATGATCACGGCTTCATCCGCCGGGATGTTTGCTGTCGGTTGCCTATGGGGGTTCCGAAAGGCAGACGAGCTCCTGGCAAATGGAGCAAATGTGCTGGTAAGTGAGCCTCTTGAGGTATTGCGGCTGATCTGAGGCAAATAGTATACAGCGTCGTATCATCCACGCCGTCATTAAAGCTTCTCAGTCAAGGTGCAATTCTGATACAATGCCTTCCAGATGTTTCCTTGAACAGCCGCTTCCATTCCAATGGATACAGTCACTGCAGGACAGATCTCCCGAGTTGCTGCGGCCCGGCGAATTTCTGGAGCTCAGGTGGCTGCATGAGCGTGCTATGGTTGAAAGGTTGTCCTCATTATAATCATAAATATCCATTTCATCCCTCCGAAAACAATAATCGGCCAAGGGACATCCCTATTAGCGGAATTATACAGAAATCGTCCCTTTACATCCATATTGCAGACAATATTATTTGCATATCCTCTGCACGATATACCCGTATTCATTTATTCGGGGATTTTCTATTTATTTTCAGTCTGCTTATGACCGCAACTTTCTCGCTAGCCCACTGTCATAATTAAAAAAGTATGACCGGCTCTGTGAAGGCTGCTGCCGGGTACTGGCACACTGCCCATGTCAAAGCTTGACCAGATTTGCGAAGGCCGCCACCAGGCGCTTCATTCCGCTGTTTCTAAAATCTATCTCCAGAACCTGATCCCCTTTGTCCAGTATCACGGCAGATATCCTACCCACACCAAATTTCTTGTGCACCACCTGGTCGCCTGCCTTAAAATCCGGTCCGGCAGCTTTACCGCCGCCTGAAGCAGATAATTCCACTGTCCTGCCGAACACTGCTGTACCTGAGCCGCCGCCTATGCCTGAGCCGAAACCGGTTCCTCCCAGACCTCCCGTGCCGCTGACAGCGCCAAAACCGCCTGCCGGGCCTTTACCAGGCACTCTGGCAACACCAAATCCACTCTGCATTCCAAACCCGCCGCCCTCGGCATCGGCTCCGATTTTCCCCTGCCGTCCGCCAAAAGCATCGGAAACCTTCACCTTTTTACCGATTACCTGTACAAGCTCTCCCGGGATCTCCTTCATGAACCTTGAGCACCTGTTATACGTTGTATTCCCGAAAAGCGTCCTGGTATAGGTGCTTGTAAGATACAGCCTCTCCCTGGCCCTGGTGATGCCCACATAACAGAGTCTGCGCTCTTCTTCAAGCTCGGCTTCACTGTCCATGGAGCGCATGCCGGGAAATACTCCCTCCTCAAAGCCGGGGATGAATACAACCGGGAACTCCAGGCCTTTCGCACTGTGGAGTGTCATTAGTACTACACGGTCATTGTCACCGTCCAGATTGTCTATATCTGTCACCAATGATACATTTGCAAGGTATGCCTCCAGTCCCTTCTCTTCGCTTTGGGATTCAAACTCGATTGCGCCTGAGATGAGCTCCTTTATGTTCTCGATACGAGTCCTGGCTTCATCCGTCTCCTCAGCCTGCAGCTCGTCAAGTATTCCGGATTTGTTGATCACTGCCTCTATCAGCTCTGACACGGCCATGCCGTCAGAAAGAGCTCTGAAGCTGCCGATCATGTCGGCGAACTCCGTGAGCTTTGAGGCCGCTCTTTTGAGCTCCGGTACCTCCTGGGCCGAGGATATGATAGAGAATATACTGCAGCTTCTTTCTGCTGCAGCACTTTCGGCAGCATCGAGAGTAGTGTTTCCTATACCTCTTCTTGGTACGTTTATGATCCTTTTTAGTGCCACATCATCGGAAGGATTCTGTACCAAGCGCAGATATGCAATGATATCCTTTATTTCCTTTCTGTCATAGAACTTCAGACCTCCAAATATGCGGTAGGGTATGCCCGCCTTCATAAATGCTTCCTCAAGGGCACGGGACTGGGCATTTATCCTGTAAAGCAGCGCAAAATCCTTGTATTTTCTGCCCTCTTCCTTTATCAGACTTTCGATCTGGCAGGCAATGAAGTCTGCCTCCTCCCGCTCGTTTCCGGCTTCAAAATACTGGACCCCCTCGCCCTTGTCATTTTCCGTCCAAAGGCTCTTGCTCTTCCTGCCCAGATTATTTTTTATGACATGGTTGGCGGCATCGAGTATGGTCTTGGTCGAGCGGTAATTCTGCTCCAGCTTTATTACCCTCGCATCCTTGAATTCTTTTTCAAAGTCCAGGATATTGCTGATATCAGCGCCCCTCCATCCATATATAGAGTTATGCACTACGATACCATTACAAACAAATTGCCTTAAATGTGGTACGGAAATATCATAAATCTTTCCGCTATAGTCCTCAAATTCCACACTCTCAATAATATCTTCAGTGATTCTGCTATCTTCGTATATCGGAATACTCATAGAAGGCTTCATATGTGATAAGGGCATATACGAAAAGCTATCATTTTCACTAAGCCTTGCCTTTTTTACTATCTCAATATTCTCATCCAGTTGACTGATCCTATTTGCGAAAACATCTGCCTCATCATATTCTATTCTCTCTGTTTCTATCCTCCATGTACTTCTATTTCCAATACGAACGGGGAAATCGGCCGTTTGTGCACAGGACTTTAACTCACGTCCAGAAGTATTGAGACATATCCTATGACTGTGCCAGCCTAATTTAGAACTGGCCTTTCTACCGTTGAAAACTGCAATGTTTACGATCTTTCTGCCAGTTGCTCCTCGAATTACTGCATTACAAACATGGTGAGGATACTCAAAAAACATGCACAAATCATTAAAAAGCCTTTGAACTGCGTTTTCTGTATCTATATCTTTATTTACTGCTGTAGGGATACCATACTTAAAAGAAAATAATTGTTCATGGAATGCAGCTTGTTCCTTATCATTAGTACAATATAAAATCCACATTCTATCCCCGTGCTCTTGATTCAACCTGACAAACAAGCCGTTCACATGCTCTCCCTTTCTGCTGCGCACACCTTGCGTCTGACCAATACGATACCCATAACCTTTTTTATACATAAGGTATACATAGTAAGTACCCGGCTGACTATTTAACTTGGCAAAACCTATATGGTTTGGAGTACCTTTAATAATCTTCCCTGTACTTGTGGTTATCTTAACAATTTTCCCCGTATAATCCTTTGATGAAACGGTACTGACTATACCTTCGATGGTAGTACCTCGACCCGCTGCACATATTACGCTTTGCCCTGCGTAAATATTCTCAACTTTTTGACTTCCCTTGGGTACTAAAATTTCAGAACCCTCTACTATACACTGGTCATCATCGCCCACCACGCACAGGTTTCTGAAATGCTTTGACAGCAGGCTTACCAGTGTATACTGAGCAGTGTTTGTATCCTGATACTCATCCACAAGTATGTATTTGAATTTCCTCTGATAATATTCCATTACAGGAGGATGGTCCAAAAATAGCTTTATGGTAAGCATGATAATATCATCAAAATCCAGCGCATTGTTGTTTCTGAGCTTTCTCTGGTACAGCTCATAAATGCGTGCGATCTTGCTCAGCCTGAAATCGGCGCCGGCCTCCCTGGCATATTCCTGAGGTTCCTTCAGTTCATCCTTTGCCCTGCCTATCTTTGAAAGCACTTCCCTCACAGGGAAGTTTTTCTCATTGAGATTCAATTCCTTTATGCTGTCCTTTATAAGAGTTTGCTGGTCGGATGTGTCAAATATGACAAAGCTCCTGCTGTAGCCCAGCTTCTCGATATCCCTCCTGAGTATCCTTACACATGAGGCATGGAACGTACTTACCCAGATGTCATTGACAGCGCCGCCCAACATGCCCTCAAGCCTTTCCTTCATTTCTCTCGCGGCTTTGTTCGTAAAGGTTATCGCAAGTATCGATGCCGGATGAACAGGCTTGTCCCGTAAAATGCTCACCAGCCTGTCCCTGTCCTCATCAGGCAGTGGATCACTTCCGGCTGACACCTTGATGTCCCGAAAAGCATTGCTCTCCAAACCGGCTGCATCCTGAAGAAGCTTCAGATCTGCGGTTGTCAGCCCTTCGGGAACACGCTCCGAATGGTATGCATCCCCATACTTGATCATATATGCGATCCTGTTCACAAGGACCGAGGTCTTGCCGGAGCCGGCGCCTGCAAGCACAAGAAGCGGCCCGTTTATCTGGAAGACCGCCTGCCTCTGCTGCGGGTTCAGCCTGCCGTATTCTATCTCAAGGAATTTTTTTCTCAACTGTATGAACTGCTGTCTGTCCTTATCTGTAATCATTTGATCCGCACCTGTTTAATTATTTTTCTCACCTCTCATATTATAACCAACGATGCATCTGAACGCAACCTAAATCAAACATTTGTTCGCATAATGCGGTTATCGCGCAGTCTGTCATAAACAGACTTCAGGAAATATTGTCCGCCAGAGCCAGCGGCATCACAGCTAGAACACGCAAACGCAGCATCATGAAACAAAAGAGACAATGTCGTTTTCACGATATTGTCTCTTTACTTCAAACTGTTGAATTAGTTGGAAATGTTCAGCCAACCATACCGATCTCGAAATTGGAATTTATGTAATCCGTTAAAGCTCTTATAGACTCAATATTGATAATAATTCCGACAATAGTCAATATAAATCCTATTATTCCGAAAATCAGCACTGCTCTGGCGTAGCTTTTGGTGTTCCTGTTGCATGAATGTCCGAAGCTCCAGACCAGGATCATTATAAAGCCTACTATCGGTATACCGGACAGCAGCATTATGCCCATAAACTTCCATGTAGGCAGCGGCTTGTCACTTTTTGCTATTGGCTGATTCACTTGCGCAGCAGGCTGCTGGTATGCTGCAGGTTGAGGAGCCGGTGACGGCGCCGAATAACGGTTAGGTTCAGGCTGAGGAGCGGGCTGGGCCGGTCTGGGCTGGGCAACGGGAGCAGCAGGTTTGGGCTGAGGTTCATATTGGATGGGTTCCGCAGGTGCTGCCTGTTGTTCTGTCTGGACTACAGTATCGGCAGCCGGTGCTTCATCGACCTGAACTGTATCAGCAGCTACAGCAGTTTCCTGTATCGCCTGACCCTCAGGCGCGGCACTGACTACTTTTTCGCCGCAGCTCAAACAAAACTTTGAGTCCTCAGGCAACGGATTTCCACAATTCTCGCAAAACATTTATATTCTCCCCTCTCGAAAAAAAATAAGAGACATCGAGCCCCGCTCGAGTGTTTTTAGTAATTTGAGGATATTATATAATAATTTTCATTATTTATCAATGCAGTCTGAGATACTGTTCTCGGTATACGCATGAAAACTATTTTCCAACCTGCAATATATGGGTGAGCAATCTACCAGGTCTTGGTCACAATTTCATTGAATTAATTGAAAGTATAAGGCCACATAATACACATATTGTAGAGTTATGGAGACTCCCAATAGTTATTATGTGGCCAAATATTTGAATTTGCACACCTCGGTCAGTACTGTCATATAGCCGGGCGGATCGCAGCCTGACCGTGCCGAATAAGCTCATCAATCCATGAGAGAACCCTCAATTGCACAATGATCTATCTAATCAAGCTGTCTATTGCTCCCTGATCAAATCCAACTATGATACTGCCGTTTATATCGATCACAGGCACGCCTCTTTGGCCGGACTTCTGCACCATTTCAACAGCCGCTTCCCTGTTTTTTGATACATCCACCTCATCAAACTGGATATTGCGTGATTTGAGATAATTTTTAGCAACAGTGCACCATGGGCATGATGGAGTTGAATATACTTTAACTGACATAATCCTTACCTCCTATTAATTTTAGCAATAAATTTCTATATATATTCTTTACTTCAGGGTACTATTTATATATACCCCCTATGGGTATATAATAACAAAAACTTATTTTGAGTGCAAGAATTTATTTTGTTTACACATACCCCGTTAGGGTATATACTATTTGACTGCTGCATGAGAAATACTGAACAAGCAAAAATAAGAAAAACTACCTACTAAAATTACAGTGCAAAATTTGCTACAATAAGTTATAGGATCCGATAAAATAGTTGAGGCAGGATTTGTTGAAACTTTTGAACCAGCATCAGCGCAAATAAGCAGTCACTGAATAATGCCGGGAGGACACGGGAAGCATGCTGCCATTTATACTAACATTTGCAGAAGGCATATTGACATTTATCTCACCATGTATACTTCCCATGCTCCCGCTTTACTTCATGTACCTTGCCGGGACTCCCGATACGACGGACAGCCAAAATGCCCAGGGCAGTCCGGCAGCAGCCGCAGCTTCCGTCAAATCCAGCGCCCGCAGGCCATCTTCTCTCATCATCAATTCTCTGGGGTTTGTTTCCGGCTTCACCCTTGTGTTTATCATCCTTGGCGCTGTGGCGGCGACAATAGGCGGCTTTTTTGAAAGCAACAGGGATTTGCTTCAAAAAATAAGCGGAGCTGTCATGGTGCTGTTTGGCCTTAACTTCACAGGCATTATAAAAGTCGGCTTTCTCAACAGTGAGCGGAGATTCCATATAAATATAGATAATTTAAGGTTCATGGGTTCAGTTCTATTCGGGGCCGTATTCGGTTTAGGCTGGTCACCCTGTCTCGGTGCCTTCCTCGGATCTGCTCTTGTGCTGGCCGGGAACTCCGGGACAGTTGCAGAAGGTATATTACTGCTGCTGGTCTATTCACTCGGACTGGCAATACCCTTTGTTGTATCGGCGGCAATTTTTGAGAACGTAAAAGGTTTATTCAGTTGGCTGAAAAAGAACAGCAGGATCATAAGCATAATATCCGGTATATTGCTGATAGCAGCCGGCATACTGGTATTCACTGACAACCTTAAGTACCTGACCTTGTCCTGAAGGAGGATATATGAAAAAATACACTAGCTTGATAATATGGATAACTGCCCTGGTCCTCATATTTATTGCGGCATATGTCTTTTATGACAAGTACCAGTCACAAATGATAATACAGCCGCCGGTCCCCGATGCATTAGCCGACTCCGCCAATAACGACGGGCAATCACAGGATGACACACAGGACACCGGCACCAATAATACCGATGACGGCACCACTGATGGCTCCGGTAACGATGCTGGCAGTGACTCCGGCACCGGTGATGAAGATGACAGGATAATGGTGCCCGACTTCACTCTCAAGGATCTTGACGGCAATGAAGTCAGTCTTTCGGATTATAAGGGTAAAATAGTAGTACTCAATTTCTGGGCTGTTTGGTGCAAATACTGCATCGAGGAGATGCCTGATTTCAACAAGCTTGACAAGGAACTGGAAGAGGCCGGCGATGCCGTCGTACTGGCAGTGAATGTCCAGGAGTCCTATGATACCGTCAAGGATTATATAACGAAAAATGAAATAGGACTAAAGGTCCTTCTGGATGAAGATGGGCAAGTCGCAGGAGGTATCTTCGGAGTCAGCGGGTATCCGACGACATTCGTTGTAAACAAGGATGGCTCTTTGTACACATATATCCCGGGAAAAACCGACCATGAAACCATGCGAAAAATAATGGATATGGCACGGGAAAATGCGCCGCTCTATTGAAATATCAGCGGTCGCTGAATCTGATAAAGCTTTGGATAGCCTTTGTCAGATCCTCCACGGCCTTTTCCCTGTCATCTGATGCGACAGCATCTTCAATACAGGTCATCGAATGCTGTTCAAGCATGATGCTTCCGGCCTTGTTGATCGCCGCCCGGACTGCTGCGATCTGTGTAAGTATATCCATGCAGCATTTATCCTCCTCGATCATGCGCGAAATACCCTTGACCTGGCCTTCTATCCGTTTGAAGCGTTTAATGATGTCCTCCTTGGACACATTTTGTCTTTCACTCATCCCTGTTTTCCTCCAGCAAGTATATTGTCGCAGTGGGCAATAACGCCAGTCATCGTGAACAAGCACTGCCTGCGCCGTTAAATAATGTCATCAGTATTTCTATATTTATTCATGAGCCCTTTAAAAATTTCTGCGGATGTGGGAGGAGTATATGTGATAGCATTGGCTCCCGCCTCGATTGTTTTGAGTATCGTATCGTCATTTGGACCACCTGTTGCAATAATAGGCACCTCAGGAAAACGGTCCCGTATCCTTTTCACAATATCAATGGTTTTGCCGGCTCCGGACACATTCAGTATCGATGCTCCGGAAGCGATCCTTTTGGAAATATCCGACCTGTCTGAAACAATTGTCACCACGAGAGGTATGTCTATCCTTTGTGTGACCTGCTTCACAATATCATTAGGTGTAGGAGCGTTGACCACGACCCCGATAGCTCCCTGGAATTCGGCGTCCATCGCCAGATTGACAACTCTTTTTCCCGTGGTCGTCCCTCCTCCGATCCCGCAGAAGACAGGAACATCCGAGGCCGCAATGATAGTGTGGGTAATGATCGGCTGAGGCGTAAAAGGATACACAGCAATAATTGCATTGGCATTGCAGTTTTTTATTATGGCAACATCTGTTGTAAACAGTATGGATTTTATCAGCTTTCCGAATATCTTTATGCCGCTGACCTGTGATATAACTTCAGGCACACGCACCATGTGCCTTCTGAGCACGCCGTGGATTTCAGGAACAAAATCGCTCATTCAATCATCCCCCTCATAACAGATCTGTATCTTGGCTTTACATTTCAACGAGGCGTCTGCCTCGTTACACTGATTATTGTATCATATGCACTAATGTTTTTTCCATTCGATATTTACCAATAATTTACGATGGCAGACTGCAGCGTCTGTTATGGAAGGCTGCTCTCACAGTGGTTATGCGAACCTTTTTCTGATAAAGAACAGAGCAAAGAAAATCACTGCTGCTATCAGCACTATTGTTGCACCTGTGGCTGTATCCATATAGTATGAAGCAATTAGTCCGGAAATGCCTGAGAACATAGAAATGCCAACAGACACCGCATGATACTGCCGCATGTTCCTGGTAACGTTGCGTGAAGCGGCAGCAGGCAAAACAATCAGCGAATTGATTATAAGCAATCCGACCCATTGGATAGTTATGGTGACTATAACTGCGATGGCTATAGTAAAAAAGATATCGACAAGCAGTGTATTAATACCGCGGCTTGCAGCTAGTGACTGGTTGATGCTGATCAGCAGCACCCTGTTGAATATAAGCAGCCACAGCACTATTACCAATATGAATGATACTAAAAGCAAGAGCAGCTCAACAGGCGAGATGCTCAACAAATCACCCACCAGATAAGTTGAGTATTTGTTAAAACCGCCTGAGGAGAGCAGAATCAGCCCCAGTGCAACAGCGGTCGATGAAAACACACCGATAATGGTATCAGTGGAGGCTTTGCTTTTATTCTTTATTACCGTAATAACTACAGCAAACACAGCTGAGAACAGCACTGCGCCAACCAATGGCTGCAGTCCTCCGAACAGAGCGCCTATAGCTATGCCTGTAAATGCGCCGTGACCTATGGAGTCCGAAAAAAAGGCCATCCTGTTACTTACAACCATCGTCCCCAGAAGTCCGAACAGTGGAGTGAGCAAAAGCACAGCCAGCAAAGCGTTTTTCATAAAATCATACTTCGTCCACTCATAGGGCAGCAAAAAATCTACTGCACTATACCAGAATTCAAGCATTATTCCTGTCCCCCTCATCACTGTTACTGTATTGGGCATTTATATTGCTGTTGTTTTTTTCATTTTTGCATAACCCGTTAAAAAAGCCCGTGATCCCAAAAGTCTTAAGCGTATTCTCGTTGCTGAAAACCTCTTTCGGTGTGCCGCTGGCTATCACTGTCCTGTTAAGAAGGACAACGCGGTCCGCATATCGAGATACAAGATCAAAGTCATGGGACACAAGGATTATAGAAAGGTCATAGTTGCGCCTTAGCTCGGCAACAGTGTTATAAAACAGCTCCAGCCCTCCCTGGTCAATTCCTGAAACAGGCTCATCCAGCAGCAGGAGGTTGGGCACAGGATCCAGGGCCAGTGCCAGCAGCACTCTTTGCAGTTCGCCTCCCGAAAGTGCTCCCAGCCTTCTGTCGATCAAATGCTCCGCCTTCACCTTCTCAAGGCCTTCCATAGCCCTTTTTCTGATGCTATGGGGTCTCAGCAGCCAGGCAGGCTTCTTTGACAGGCTGGCGACGAACAGATCCGAGACGCTTGCCGGGGTACCCGTGTCAAAGCTCAGATGCTGGGGCACATACCCGATCACAGGCTGGCCGCTGCGGCTGCCCTTGGAGTCCAGATATTTGAGCTGTCCCGAATAGGGAAGCTCACCGAGCAGAGCCTTCAGAAGAGTGCTTTTGCCTCCCCCGTTCGGCCCGATTATGGCGGTCAGCTCCCCGCAATGTATGTGTATATTGACATTTTCCAGGATGTCTACCGGCCCTTTCGAAACACCAAGGTTTTCTATCCTGGTACAGCAAAGGCCGCAGCATTTCCCCTCACATTTTGTATGGTAACGGCTTTCGGTCATTTTTCACCTCTCCGCCGGCATTCAGCCGGTCATTCTTCTCTCTGGCACGATTGCCCGGCAGCTCCGGACCGTGCGCACCTACTGCAGCGCTTTCTTCAATGTCTCCATATTCTGCCTCATCGCATCCAGATAAGCGTCTGCAGCGTCCGGTACAGCCTCCCCGGTAACAACGGGATCCAATGTGTACAGCACGGCGCCGGTTTCACCTGCTATTGTTTCAGCTGCTCTCGATGAGTACTGGGGCTCTGCAAAAAGTGCCTTTATTCCGGTCTGCTTAACAGTCTCTATTATCTCTCCCAGTTCCTTCTGGGTCGGCTCAGTGCCGGGTTCCCTTTCCACCACGGCTGCGATGTTCAGATCAAACTCATTGGCAAAGTATGGGAATGCTTCGTGAAAGGTTATTATATCTTTGTTTTTCAAGCTGCCTATCTCAGTATGCATTTCTTTACTGAGTTCTTCTATTTTCTTGATATAAGCGGCAGCATTTTGTTCGTATAAAGCTGCATTCTTTTTATCTACTTGCGAAAGCTGCGCTGCTATGCTCCTGACATACAAAACGGCGTTGGACAGACTTACCCAAACATGAGGATTTTCCTCGCCGCTCTCTTCCCTAAGCAGTGGTATGCCCTCAGCCGCCTCGATTATTTTCAGATCCTTCTGCTGAGCTGCTATATCCTCAAGGAATGCTTCCATTCCTGCTCCGTTTATAATGAAAATATCCGCATCCTCAAGCAGCTTGAGATCCTGCGGCCTGAGTGTATAATCATGCAGACAGCCGGTCTGAGGCTCTGTCATGTTGGTAACTGATACACCCGGTATGTCATGTGCCACATTTATTACAGCCACATAAACAGGAAAAAAGGACGTAACAATGTTAAGACCATCCTTTGTATCTGTGCCGGAGCCTTTTCCGGCTTCATTCAAACCTGCCCGGCCGCAGCCTGTCAAAAGCAGCAGGCTTGCCAGAGCCGCTGCTGATAAAATCAAAGCTGTCAGTCGTGTGATAGTTCTTTGCATTATTTTCCTCCGCAACCTTTATTCATAAAAATATTTTAGCAATAAAAGCGTATAAACGCAAATAATAATTATTTGCATTTACCATATATAAAATAAATGGACATAGATCTTACCTACTGGTATACTATGTCCACTATTTTCCTTTTAATACCATAGACGGCCCAATGCCGGGGGCTTCCGCCCAGGCAACGCCTAGCCCGGATTTTGGGCTCTATATTCATCCAGCTGCTGCTGTATCTCCGATATCAGACTATCCAATCCCAGCTTTTTCTGGTCATCTCTGAACTCCTGCAGCCTGATCTCACTGAACACTCTGTCATAAACCAGACCCTCCAGTTCATAAAAACGCTGTTCCCGGGGTGATGAAATCTGATATACGGATGAATAATCGGGATTGAAGCCAAAGTGAGGAGGGTATTTGGACCGCTTGTCTAAAATTTCCCGATAGCTTTTGATCTCCTCCTCCAGGCCGGGATAATTGGTCCGCTGGTAATCGATATTTTCAAAGGGTGCCTTCCAGACCCATTCAAAAAAGGTCGTGGCCGCGTCGGCCGGAGGCTCTATATAGCCGCCCCTGTCTATATAATGGGTGCCCTTCACCCCATACATCAGCAGATCGAAATTCTCCTGGTCCGACTGCAGCCAATCGATAAACATGAGCACCCTTTCCGCTTGCTTGGATTTGCCGTTGACCGCAAATCCGTAGTCCATGATCGGATTCCTTGAAGAATAACCGTCATACAGCGGGTATGCCCTGTAGCTGAAATCCTTAACGCCTTTGGCATTGAGGAGTGTATTGAAGTACATCTGATCTGCAGGGTTACTGATAAATGAAGCCCACTTGCCGCCGGTCACCATTTGATCCTGCACTTCCGCAATTATATAATCTTTCGCCAGATATCCCTTTTCAAGCCAGCTATTGAGCCTCTGCAGGCTTTCAAGGCACTCCGGAGTCTGTTCCCATGCCATTATCTTCATCTCGGGATCGTCCCATTTATATACGAGCTGTATATCCCGGTCCAGAATCGCATAGCCATACGCACTCGCAAACATGCCAAGAGAGGTGTCCCAGTAATTTGTCGTGATCATATCCGGCTCGTTTTTCTTTATTGTTTCAAGAAAGACCTCAAAATCATCGTAGCTGCGGATCTCGGGTATATTGTATTTCTCCATCAGATCCTGACGCACTACGGCATACTTGATATCGGCACCGGGCATTTTTGGGGGAATAATATAAATCCCGCCGTCCACCGTCAATGCTTTGATTTCATCCATGGAGAACTGATTGTAATAATTCGGTGCATATTGTGGAAAGAGCTCTGAAATATCCATCATCAGCCCTTGATCCACGAGGTCCTTTACAGACATATCAAAATCGGTTGCATAGAAATACGCATCGCAGGGCTGACCGGAGGCGTTATCTCTCTTTATCCTGTCCATGAACAATGCCGGGTATTCCCAGTAAACCTCGAAGTTCAGCTCTGTTTTCAGATCTTCCCTGAGCTTTCTGTTGACAGCCTCCAGAACATCCTTCATATCATTTTGATTCTGTGCGTCAAAATAAAAGGTGAGGGTCGCATCCTCAAGCTCATCTACATCAGCCTGCCAGTCTCCGGGCAGGAACAACTCCTCTTCCTCGTTCTGTACACCGGGTTTTAATAGCATAAATGCTGTTATGCCCACGGCTATAACAATCAATATTGCCACAATAATTATCAGCTTTTTGTTCATATAGTTTGACTTGCCCTCACTTTCGCTATTTGATGTTTGAACGCTCAAACGCGGAACGATAACCAACATCATTAAATACTACCGCGCACACCATATCTTGTCAACAATAATCACACAACCCCCTTCTATCGGGCATACTTGGCCATATATTCATCAAGCTGGTTCTGGATCTCCGCTATCAGGGTGTCGATGCCCAGCTTCTTTTGCTCATCGAAATCATAACCGCTGAAAATTTCATGCTCCGGAGTTGCGGCTCGCATGCATCTATCCTCGTATAGCCCTTGCACGGTCGAAAAGTCAGGCATGAAGCCATAATGCGGAGGGTATTTCGTTTGTTTATCCAGTATTTCACGATATTCTGACATCTCACTGTCATGCCCCGGATAATTGGCGCGCTGATTGTCGATATTCTCAAACGGCATCTTCCATCTCCATTCCAAAAATGTTTCGACAGCGCCGGCTTTAGGCTCTATGTAATCGCCCTTGTCTACATAATGTATGTCCTTCACCCCATACATCAGCAGATCGTAATTTTCCTGGTTCGACTGCAGCCAATCGATAAACATGAGGACTCGTTCAGGCTGCTTCGACCGTGAGTTTATCATGATCCCTTTATTGGGTATGGAATACCTTGCCGAATATCCGTCATAAAGCGGGTATGCTTTATATTTGAAGTCCTTGATACCCTTGCGGCTAAGCAGTATATTGAAATACATCTGGTCGGACGGATCACAGATAAAAGAAGCTGTTTTTCCATCTGTTATGAAGGGAGTGCTGAAAGTTGCTTCCGCATTTTCATCGATCACTATAAAGGCATGCTGGCTGGCAGTCCTAAGATAATCGTTATCATTCCATCTGCGTATCCTCTCCAGGACATCGTTGTACTCTGGCACCTGCTCCCACGCCATGACCTTCATCGATGGATCGTCCCATTTATACACAAGCCCTGACGCATAATCCAGTACAACATACCCGTACATATTTGCAAACAATCCCATCGTAGTATCCTCTAAACGCAATGGCACCATGTCAGTCTCATTCAGACGGATACAGTCAAGATATACCTCAAGATCATCATAGCTGTGTATCTCTGGTATGCTGTACTTCTCCATCAGATCCTGCCGTACAAGAGCATACCTGATGCCGGTTGAAGGTATTCTCGGAGGTATGAGATATATACCTCCGCTGATACTCATCGCCTTTATATCATCATTGGTGAATTGGTTATAATAACCGGGAGCATACTCCGGAAAGAGTCCGGAGACATCCATAACAAGTCCCTCATCAGCTATATTCTTAACAGAAACATTAAAATTAGGACTATAGAAAAATGCATCACAGGTTTGGCCTGAGGCATTATCCCTCTTTATCCTGTTAAGGAAAGCTTGATAGTTCTCATAGTAAAACTCGAAGGATATTTTACATTTAATGTCATTATCAAGCTTCAGATTCACTTCTTTAAGAATATCCTTATACTCGCTCTGACTCAGTGCATTTATGTAGAACGTCAATGTCGTTTCCCCGAGTTTCTCAATATCTATTTCCCATCCTTCCGGGAGGAAATCCTCCTCTTCAGTCTCAAACGTGCTGCGGTCCAGTAAAAAATACGCAGTTATACCTACGGCTATGATCACCAGTAAAACTGACGCCATTAATATCAAATGTTTCCTTTTCATGATAGCTGAACCTCACACTCAAAATTTAAGCAATCCGACACATGTTATCCTTGCATAGCTGACTCATGGTAATTATGGTTTCGCAATATATTCGTCAAGCTGGTTCTGGATCTCCGCTACCAGAGTATCGATTCCCAACTTCGTTTGCTCATCGAGAAATTTTACCATCTTCTCTTCATCGAAATTCCGACCGTTATAGATTAAATTTTCCGGTATCATATAGAGCATCCATCTTTGCTCGTAAATACGCTCGACAGGCTTGTAATCCGGAGTAAAGCCGTTATGCGGAGGATACTTTGCACTCTCTTTGATCAAAGCCTGATACTCCTTCATCTCTTCCTTCAGACCGGGATAATAGGCGCGCTGGTAATCAATATTTTCAAATGGAGCCTTCCAGCTCCATTCCAAAAATGTCGTGACAGCATCTGCAGGGGGTACGATATAATCTCCTCTGTCTATGTAGTGGATGTCTTTTTTACCGTACATCAGCAAATCATAATTTTCCTGATCTGACTGCAGCCAGTCTATAAACATAAGGATTCTTTCAGGCTGACGTGATAAGGGATTGATCACTATCCCGTTCTCCATGACCGAATTCCTTACAGAATATCCATCATACAGCGGATACGCCTTATAGCTGTAGTCTGTGATCCCATTGCTGCGAAGCAGTGAATTGTAATATCCCTCGTCAGATGGATTAGCTATAAATGAAGCCGCCTTTTCACCTGTGACATAAAGATCATAGCTGCCCCTCATATCGCCGTTTACTATACTCAACACACCACTTTCTTTACCTCCATCGCTCAGAAAGCCGCTTTCATACCATCTCTGCATCCTTTCAATGCATTCCCTGAATCCAGGCGTTTGCTCCCATGGTATTATCTTCATAGACGGATCGTCCCACCTGTACACGAGCCCGGTGATATAATCCAGTGGGACATATCCGTACATATCTGCAAACAGTCCCATGCTTGTACTCCGGTAGCACATTGGCAGTATACCGGGTTCGTTGTTTTTGACTGCCTCAAGATAAACCTCATAATCGTCATAGCTGCGTATCGGCGGTATACTATATTTCTCCATCAGATCCTGGCGTACCAGAGCAAACTTAATGTCGGCTGACGGCGTTCTGGAGGGTATGATATAGATGCCTCCATTCACATTCATTGCCTTTATGTCTTCATTTGAGAACTGATTGTAATAGCTGGGAGCATACTCGGGGAAAAGCTTTGAAACATCCATTATCAGTCCTTCATCGGCAAGTTCTTTTACCGATGTATGGAATTCCGGACTATAGAAGAACGCATCGCAGGTGATACCCGACGCATTATCTCTTCTCAGCCTGTTCAAAAATGAATCATAATACTCCCAGTAATATTTGAAGGATATCTTGGTTTTCAGATCATTCTCCAGCTTCAGGTTCACTGCTTCCAGAATTTCATCGGATACCTTCTGTCTCTGAGCATTTATGTAAAAGGTAAGCGTCGTGTCCTCCAGCTTGTCGATATCCACCTCCCATCCGGCTGGCAGGAAATCCTCCTCATCCGGCTCTTTTGTATCCCAGTCAGATAAGAGATATGCTGTTATGCCGCCGGCGATGACCACCAGTAAAACCATTATTATCAAACGTTTCCTTTTCATGATAGCTGCACCCCACTTTCAATATCATTGATCTTTTTCTCTATGTAAGAAAAATTTTCTTTCCTCAGCAGTGTTTCAACGAGGCTGGTCGCAAGCAGGGCTTGCTGCTCGCCTATGCATCCTAGGCGGTGGCCTCGTTATAAACTAATACTACCGTTGCATCCATTTTAAGTCAATGTCTCACACATAGACTATTTACAACTTATCAATGAATATATATAAAGTGACGTAGAATAGTGCTAATGCACCATATAATTGCACCGAACATGATGATATAATAATAGTGTGCCTTAATTTTGTACATTTCAACGAGGCAGATATAAGCACGCTGCTAGAGATGCAAATCGATGCCTGCCGCCAGGCGTTTTTCAGCCTGAGAGATTGAAAATAAGTATAGAGGCATAGGACATCTACTCCCTCATCTAGCACAAAGATGTCCAACCGGATAAATAGACGTCAGGAGGTGTACATATGGAAATAAACAGATCCATGCAACAAAGCATCAGCAGCATACAGCGATCCATCGGTATAGAGACGCTTAAAAAATCCCTTAGTCAGGATGCCCAGTCAATGAGCGCACTACTTCAGGGATTTCAGGCTACCAATGCAAAAGCCATGGAAAGCTCCGTCACACCGCATAAAGGCGGCAGCATAGACGTAAGAGTCTGATACCAGGCAACCTTGCACTACCTTGACATATAGATATATCCATTGCTCAACTAATTATCGTGCCCAACCTGATCAGCCGGGGCAAGTATATATGACTCCCCTGCCTCTGCGGTAAATGCGAATCCCACTTCTGTCTTTACAGTCGGAATCTGAGTATTGCCATATGTCACCTTCAGTATTTCTCCAACTACCTCCACAGATCCACTGAACTGCGGCCGGACAACTGCCTCTGAAAGCTTGCCGTTACCCCACCTTATATCGACCTCATAGCCGTCCCGTGCGCGAAGGCCTTTAACGCTTCCTTCCTTCCAGGATACAGGCAGCGCAGGCAGAAAATGCAGCGCAATATGGCTTTGAAGCAGGCATTCCATCATGCCGGCCGCTGCTCCCATATTACCGTCGATCTGGAAAACATGCCGTGCTGCGTTGAAAAAGTTGCGGACTGTAGAGTCAGTGAGCATTTTCCGTATTGCTCTGTCCGTCTTCTCGCCATCGAGCAGTCTGGCATTCACATTGATGTACCATGCCAGGGGCCAGCCTCCCTTGCCTGCGCCATTCTCGATGCGCAGCTCCAGCGATTTGCCGGCAGCCTTCAATAAATCGGGCGTATCACGCCAATTGATCGAGCTCCCGGGGTAGCATGCAAACAGATGCGATATGTGGTCCATATCCGGTGTCAGCTCGGTATATTCCTGATCCCATTCGAGCAGCTGGCCCTTGGAGCCGATTTTGTCCTCGGGCAGCCTTGCTGTCATACCTGCCAGCGTTTCCGACATTTCACCGTCCACTCCCAGCAGCTGCTGAATCTGTATCATCGCTGCGAAAAACTCCCTCAGTATCTGATTATCCATCGCAGGACCTGCACAAATTGGTGTATCATAGCCATCCGGCAGCAGATACCGGTTCTCCGGCGATACGGACGGACATGTGACAAGCTTTCCGTCTGCTTCCATCAGAAAATCTTCATAAAACAAGGCCATGTCCCGCAAAACAGGATACATCCTCTTCAATATGTTCAAATCTCCTGTATACAGGTAATGCTCCCATACGTGCAGACCAAGCCATGCACAACCGGTCACCCACGGCATTGCAGCCATGTACCAGTCCTGTGGTGCACAATCACCGTAATAATCCGTATTATGATGGCAAACCATGCCCCGCATACCGTACATGACACGTGCTGTTTCCCTGCCCCTTTCATGCATCTTCTCCAAAAGCTCCATCAGGGGCATGTGAAGCTCGGCCAGGTTACCGGTCAGCACCGGCCAGTAGTTCATTTGCAGATTTATGTTTATCGTGTACTTGCTGTCCCACATCGGCATGAATTCTGCATTCCATATGCCCTGCAGGTTGAGCGCGGAGCTTCCCTCCCGACTTCCCGAGACGGCAAGGTACCGGCTGAACTGGAAATACAGCGCAGCCAGTGCAGGGTCCTCTTCATCGGCCCGGAATGCTTTCAGCCTTTCATCTACAGCCTTCGCCGGTGATGGGCCCAGGTCAAGCACACACCTGTTCATCAGCGCCGAAAAATCAGCTATATGTTCCTCACGCAAGGTCTCGTAGCCCTTCTTCTCAGCAGCATCCAGGCGTCTGAGCACCTCCGCTGCAGGATCCTCCGAGCGGTTGGAGGTTGATGAAGCAATGTATATCACCACAGTACCGCTGTTTCGTACAAGAAGCTGCGATACAGGATTTTTGAGCTCCCCGTCGCATATGATCCTTACAGCGGCGGCAAATTCCACCTCGGCATCATGTCCCCGCATAAGGATCGTATTATCATTCACAGTACGAATCGAGTCCGCTCCGGGTGCCGGCCAGCCTCCTGCGTTCACCAGATGTCCCGGTCTTCTGTCGTCTTCAACGACCCTGTCCGATATTCCTATGCGGTTCATTATTACATCCAGATTGATGGACCCCGGTGATTCACTCACCATGCGCAGGCACATGACCTGACCCGGATGGCTTACAAACATTTCCCGGTTGTACCGGACACCTGCCTGGGAGTGGCCGGTGGTGAGAATACCGGTCATCAGATCAAGATCCGAGAAATATTCATCTGCTCCGGCGCTGTTTGGCATCCATCCCATCGTGAAGGGCAGGTGCTGATTCAGCGCGATGTCAAGTTCTCCAAGGAGCGTATAGTGCCTCATACACCCGGGTGTTCCCGCCATATACTGCATGATCAGCTCTTCAGCATGGTATATGTCACCGGACAGCACGAGCCTGCGTATCTCCGGAAGCTTATCCTTCAGGGATGGGTTATTGCGGTCCATAAATCTGCCATACCACAGCGAATCGTCATTCAACTGGATACGGTCTATGGCTGTATGTCCATAAACCATTGCACCCAGTCTGCCGTTACCCAGCGGCATGGCATCATGCCAGGCATCGGCTGGTTTATTGTATCTCAGGTGATAAGGATGTTCCATATGTATCATCTCCCGTGTCCTGTAATGTAAGACAGGGCTGCTCTACGGCAGCCCCATCCAAGTGTGCTATATCATTTCAAGATCAGTCCGCACTGCTTATTCAAGCGTAAATGACCCAAAGTGTGCGCTTCCGCTGCCCGTATATGTGAAATACAACGCCTGGACGCCGTCCGGTATCGAGATATCGGCGGAATACTCCTTCCAGACATTTGTGAAGCCTATCGGGATACGTCCCAAAGCCAGCCCGTCCCATGAGGTTTTTACTTCAAAAACGCCGCCGGCATATCCGCGGGCTCTTATTTTCACTTTTGTTATTCCCTTGCAGTCAAAGTACTTGAAGCCTGCGGTAGCCGAGTCCTTCATATTGGCGATATAACCGGTCTCTTCATCCCCGTCCCTGCCATCCTGTGTTATCTTCGGGAACTGGTTGTTCATCCACGATGCGGTCCAATCCGTGTACAATGACTCTTCGCTGCAGAACAGATTGCAGGCAATATATGTCGGGTATTCTCCGCGGCCGGCCAGGGGGCCTCCATTAGGTCCGCAGGAGGTCATCTCGACCTGTGGGATGGAGCCGTCCTCCAGGAATGCTATTGGCTCTATACAGCCCTGACGGCTGAAATTCGTTCCATTGGTATGTCTGTGGTAGAAAATGTACCACTTTCCTTCTATATCTACAATGCTGCCATGGTTGTTTCCGCCGTAGAACATGGGCTTTTCAGCCGGTTTGTATGAATCGATATGCAGGTCGCTGTTGCTGACGATCACGCCGCCGAAAACAAATCCCTTAGTCGGGTACTTGCTGGTCGCATAGCACAGCTCATGGAATACGACAGAGGAATAGACAAAATAATATGTATCTCCTCTTTTCCTGATGGATGCAGCCTCAAAGTATTCATGTCCCTCATAGCCGCTGCCCTTGCTGAAAGGCTCACTGGGCGCTATGAATACAGGCTCTTCTTCGATCGTCAGCATATCCGGGCCAAGCACTGTTGCCATGGGACCTGTTCTCGACTTGTCTCCTCTGGGGCAGAAACCGGTGTACAGATAAGTTTTGTCACCTTCCGTAAGCACACCCGGGTCAAACTGGTGCTGGTCGCCCGCCCTGTCTCCCAAGCGTGTCCCGTCCTTATAATGGACATATCCGTAAAATTCATATTTGCCGGCAGGGGTATCACATACGGCTACCGATACGACAGAAACCTTGTCAAGTACATAGTACAGGTAATATCTGCCGTCCGGTCCAACCGTGACATCCGGTGCATACAGGCACATGCTGCCATCCGGATTCAGCGGGTCGTCGGTTTTCTTGAAAATTACTCCTTCATAACGCCAGTCGCCCAGGTCACCCACAGGCGCTGACCAGCATACATAATCGTTCATACAATAGACATAGCCGTTGAAACGGTCATGGGAGCCGTAAACGTACACTCTGCCGTTGAATACATAGGGTTCTCCGTCGGGAATATACTCCCATGATGGAAGATAAGGATTAAAACCTTGCTTTTTCATTGCCATTTGCACACTCCTGTCGTTTTAGATATTTTTATTTAAGGCTGCTGCTTTATTGTCTCCCGGGGTGGGTATTCCGATCGCTTTCCTCCTGCAGTGCTCTTATGCGCCCAATCCAGCACAGGCTTCTCGATGAATCTGTAGGAGAGAGCTGCGACAGCGTATGATACAGCCAGGATAAGAAGAGAAATCAGCGCCCATTCCGTCAGACTCTTCATGCTAAAGTTCTGATAGCTTCTAAATACTGTATTTGCCGCTATAAACATGATTACATAATGCCAGATATATAAACCAAAGGATACCTTTGCGGTATATCTGAAGAAGGCATTGTCAAGAAGCTTCCCCATGAAGCTTGAGTGGGGTGCTGCCACTAGCGTGATGCCTATAAGCAATGCATAGAAAGGGAAAAAATATGGCTGGCTCTGAAAACTGAACGAGAACTCAGGTACACGCTTCAATATCCAGAGCAGTGCAAATGAGCCTGCCAGACCCAGTATGCAGATAATATCGAATCCGCCCTTTTTCCTGAAGCCTTCCACTGCAGCTGAGGCCTTGAACAGCCTGGCAGTAACTCCTGAAGCTATTATACCTATAATAAAATGCATGTAAAAGCCAATTGGATTGTAGTTGGGCATCCAGTATTTCGCCCCTCCTACCATCCCAAATTGCCATCCCCGTTCTGCGTTGTCCGGCGTAAAGCAAACATGTACGACATGATTGAGAAAAACGACAAAGGCTGTAGCTGCCAGCCAGAAAATAAACGCCTTTGCGAAAGTTCTTTTCTTCACGATCAGTCTGAACATGGCGTACATGAAAACCGGCATCAATATGTAGCAAAAGACCTCAAAGCCTACGGACCAGAAGGGTCCGTTGATCTCATTCGGGAAAAAGGTCGTATAGCTGAAGCCAGCGGTAAAGGTCAGTCCGGCCAAAGCCCGGGTCCAAAAGAAACGGGACGGGATGTTGAATAACAGGACCAACAGGCTGCACACAAAAAAGGAAGCATAATAACCAGGCATTATCCTTGCTGCACGCCGTAATGCATATTGCTTCATGTCTGGGAATTCCCCATCGTTTAAGAATCGTTTCCAGAAAGGATAGGACAGCAGAAAACCGCTTAATACAAAAAACACACTAACACCGGTGTTTCCCATCAATAAAAACGCGCTGACCTCCCTGGCGAATGCAGGTTGAATCTGCGGAGAAAGCTTCTGTGCAATGTGGTGGAAAATAACTCCCAGACATGCAACAGCACGTATTCCGTCAAATCCTCTCAATATACCGCTGTTCCTGCCATTCTCAGCGCTTTTTGTGTATTCTTTGCCACCATTTTCAGCCGTTTTTGCACCAGTGCTGCTTTCCTTCTCTGATCTTTGCACACTGCTGCCCTCATCATACTCTGTCTTTATCACACAACCGTTACATACTTGCATTTCAGCTGCATTTCTGCGTGGCATGTCCAAACTATTCTCTGCCATAATAATTTCCTTCCGATCAATAGCTACTGTAAAAATTCTTTCTCCTTACCGCCGCAGAAAACTCCTGCGATACTATAACACTTCAGTTCAAAGAGAAATTTTCGATTAGGTGATAATTTGCCTGCGCAAATTACATTTAACATAAAATTTTCTTACCTCTGCACACACCCGCCTGTCACTTTGTTTTGCAGCCCGGAGGGTCGGAGGGTCGGAAATACCCAAAAAGGCGGGACACATTTCAGCCCTGTATTAGTATAACATTGGTAACCCAGCAAAACAATTATATAATTATTTAGAATATAGCGCATCGTTCAAAGAAAAATTTTCGATCAGGCGATAATTTCCTGCGCAAATTACGCTTAGTAGAAAATTTTTCTTACCTATACGCGTTTCAACGAGGCTGGTCGCAAGCAGGGCTTTTTGCTCGCCTATGAATCCTAAGGCGAGAGATATTCTCGCATCGTTTTCTTTCGATTGATCGAAAGAAAATATCTGAAAGGCAAATCGGTACCCGGCACCAAGGCTTTTTGCGAAAGCAAAAGAGCCAAGAGGTGGGGCGGGGGCCCATCTTTTGCCTCGTTATAATTTCCCAAGGAAATAAGGACTGGGGTGTACAAAACTTCAACTCATGCTGGCCGAATTATATTAATTTACCGGTATTTGAATAGATAATGCAATTGAATCCTATATTATGTAACACATAAGCTGCTAATTATGATATTTTCCTCAGTTTCTCTTATAACAGTTGATTTTTTGTACACCCGGGGGTGCGGCTTCATCCTCGAACCTTGAGCCTTTCACGCTATACAGCACACCAAAAAGGCAGGCTTCCATTAGAAACCTGCCCTTTTTATCAAGCCTTGCCCGCCTTGTTTTCGGGCATCGCATCCAGCGTTTTATCTCATTACTTTTTCAGCAGCCCTTTTGCTTTTTCAAGTACATTCTCAACTGTGAAGCCGTACTTCTTAAAGAGGGCTCCTGCCGGGCCTGATTCTCCGAAATGATCTATAGAGATGACATCTCCCTGCAGTCCTGTGTACTTGTGCCAGCCAAAGGAGGATGCCGCTTCTACTGCAAGCCTCTTTGCTACATCGGACGGGAATACGGAATCCTTGTACGATGCATCCTGTTCTTCGAACAGCTCCCATGAAGGCATGCTGACGACGCGAGCTGCAACGCCCTGCTCAATCAGCTGTTTGCCTGCTTCATAAACCAGCTGGACTTCAGAGCCCGAAGCCATCAGTATTATTTCCGGCTTCTTTCCGGAATCCAGTATCACATATGCTCCCTTAAGAGCATCAGTGCTTGTCATTTCGAGCTGGGGCAGATTCTGCCTGGTGAGTACCAGGGCTATCGGTGAGTTCTTTCTGGACATTGCCGCATACCAGCCTGCTGCTGTTTCCTTCGCATCGCAGGGACGGAAAACTACAAAGCCGGGAATGCTCCTCAGTGATGCCAGATGCTCTATTGGCTGATGGGTAGGACCATCTTCACCAACACCGATGCTGTCATGTGTCAGTACATATGTCACGGGCAGCTTCATCAGTGCGGAAAGTCTCATTGATGGCTTCATGTAATCACAGAATACAAAGAAGGTAGATACATACGGCGCCAGCCTGCCATGTGCGGCCATGCCGTTTCCGATGGCTGCCATCGCATGCTCACGCACGCCAAAGTGCAGGTTTGAGCCGCTGTAATCCTCTTTGGAGAAATCTCCTCTGCCCTTCATATTTGATTTGTTGGACGGCGCAAGGTCAGCCGAGCCGCCGATTAGGTTTGGTATGAGCCCAGCCAGCTTGTTCAGGACAATACCGGAGGAATTCCTTGTTGCATCCGCTTTGCTGTCATAAGTCCAGAAGCTGCTGTTATCAAGGAGTTCAGCAGAGTAATTCCTATCTTTCCAATCATCCCACTCTGCCGCCAGCTCGGGAAATTCCTTTTTATACGCCTTGAGCATCTCGCTCCATTCATCTTCGAGCTTTTTGCCATTCTCCATGAGCTGTGCCACATGCTCCCTGACTTCAGCAGGTACATGGAACTCTTCTTCATACTCCCATCCCAGGTTTACCTTGGCAGCCTTGATATTGTCAGCTCCAAGGGGCTCGCCATGAGCTGAAGCCTGGCCCTGCCTGGGGCTTCCGTGGCCGATCAACGTCTTTACAACTATCAGTGTAGGTCTTGTAGTCTCAGCTTTGGCAGCTTTGATAGCAGCATCTATATCAGCGATATTGGTTCCGTCCTCTACCTTGAGTGTCTGCCAGCCATATGCCTCGAAGCGCTTTGCGGTATCCTCGCGGAAGGCTATGTCAGTGGAACCCTCTATGGTAATGCTATTGGAATCGTACAGTACTATCAGCTTTCCAAGGCCAAGTGTACCGGCCAGTGAAGCAGCCTCGGAGCTCACGCCCTCCATCATGCAGCCGTCGCCGGAGAGCACATATGTGTAATGATCGACCACCGGAAAACCCGGACGATTGAATTTCTTAGCAAGATATGCCTCAGCCATGGCCATTCCCACACCGTTGGCAAGACCCTGTCCTAAAGGGCCGGTGGTTATTTCAACGCCCTTGGTGTGGCCGTACTCCGGATGTCCGGGAGTCAGGCTGTCAAGCTGCCTGAAGTTTTTCAGATCGTCAATACTAAGGCCGTATCCGAATACATGCAGCAGTGAATATATCAGCATCGAGCCATGGCCGGCCGATAAAATGAACCTGTCGCGGTCATCCCAGCCCGGGTCGGACGGATTGTGCTTCATATTTTTTGCCCAAAGCGTATATGCCATCGGAGCGGCTCCCATCGGAAGCCCAGGATGGCCGGAGTTTGCCTTTTGGACCGCTTCAGCGGACAATAGACGGATTGCATTGATCGTCAGTATTTCGTTTTTGTTCATAAGAACCTCCTGGTAATATATATTTCATTTATTCAGACTTGCGAACACATGCCACTTAAATAATACCTCACACGTATTACAACAAGTTCATTGACATTACTTATCCCGCCGGGGTGCTGTCTCGATCCTTGCCTTGAATGACGGCCTGCCGTCGGCCTCATTCAGGCCCTCTATGTATATCATGTCCGATCCGGCCGCTGAAATATCACGGTACATCACCAGCGTATCACCCGGGAATGCCTCTTTTATATAATTGACCTCTATCGCTTTAAGGCAGTATTTCTTGTGGCTTTCTACCGGAAAGCAGTCCATTATGTAATCAATATATCTGGAGTTGTTTATATGCCCGTTTAAGTCCACATCGCTGTAACCTATCAGCTTTTTATAGACCTCCTCCGGCTGCCCGAACGGTTTCAGCCTGCCGGGCTTGCTATCCAATGCATGCTCCTGGATAAAAGGAGGGTAATTCATTTCAATGAAATCGCTTTTTCTCAGCTCTCTCGTATTTATATCAAACAGGACCCAGTTGGAGACAGCCTTTATTATAACATTTCCCTGAGCATCCCGGACCTTGTAATCTCTTTCAAACTCCAGCCTCCCCGGCGGATGGGGCCAGGTCTCCACAGTTATGCTCTCATTCCACATCGGGATTCTGTCAAACTCGACACGTATACGGGCAAGGATCCATGACACGCTATACCTTTCTACAAGGATATCGATCCCGGCTCCCAGCCTGTCTGCGGCTTCACCGGCAGTGTCCTGGAGGTATCCAAACAGTGTACTGCATTTTAGGTTCCTAGTAAAATCTACATCACTGTATCCGATAGTGTATGTCTTCTTATGCAGCGCAGTCGAATCCACTCTCAAGTCCTCCTCCGTCCCCTCGTTATTATAACGCATCATTCAAAGAAAAATTTACGATCAGGCGATAATTTACTCCGCAAATTACGCTTAGTAGTAAATTTTTCTTACCTCCGCCGTTTCAATGAGGCGGTTCTGAACGGCGAATCAATACCCGCCGCCAAACATTTTTCAGTCTGAATGGCTGAAAATGTATAAAGGCAGAAAACATCTCCCGCCTCATTATATCCAAAAATGCCCACATCATCAATCCATCTGAAGATATTTTTTCAGAGGTCAATGGCCCTCATATTTCTTTTGCTTCGTGCATTTTTCACAATAACCGTATATCTCAAGCTTATGTCCTGTCACATCAAAGCCCGTCTTATCCTTGAGCATTTTTTCATACTCCTCGAGAGGACAGCCCTCAACCGACGTCATTTTCCTGCAGTTGATACATATCATCCGGTGCTTGTGCACAGAGCTGTTCATTTCGAATAAAGCTTTTATATCCGAACCTATGCTGGTCTTGAGAACAATGCCCTTTGAAGCAAAAGATTCCAGTATCCTGTAGACTGTGGACAAATTGGCATTAACACAATTATTCTGAAGCTCCAGAAAAACCTGCTCGGCGCTGACAGGCTGCTCGCTTTCAGTCAGTATTTTCAGTATCGAAGCCCGCTGCTTCGTATACTTCAGGCCTCCATGCCTCAATATCTCCCTGAACTCATTTTCGCTATCCATCACACTATCCTCTTGATCAATAATACATACGGCGCATCGATCATGCTCGCCGCCTACAGGGCAAATCTGTACCCCACCTCTAGAGTGAACAATATTCGCCTCGTTATATTGTAACAACAATCCCACAATTTATCAAATGAAACGCATGGACAGGCGGACATAAAAAAACGGCTGAAACGCATCAGCCGTACAGTAGGTTTGGTGTCAGGCCTGGGAAGCTTTCGCCAGTGCCTGCTCCAGATCATAGATTAGATCGTCCGCATCCTCGATGCCTATCGAAAGCCTTATCTGATCAGGCGTTACTCCAGCCGCCTTCTGATCCTCAGGCGAGAGCTGCGCGTGTGTAGTTGATGCGGGATGGATCACCAGAGATTTGGCATCTGCTACGTTGGCAAGCAGTGAGAATATCTCAAGGCTGTCAATAAATTTAACCGCCGCATTCAATCCGCCCTTTATACCGAAGGTGAAAATGGAGCCGGGGCCTTTAGGCATGTATTTTTCAGCGAGCTTGTAGTACTTGTTGTTCTCAAGGCCGGGATAATTCACCCAGGCTACCTGTGGATGACTGCTCAGATATTTGGCTATAGTCTTTGCATTTTCCACATGCTTTGCCACCCTAAGTGAAAGTGTCTCAAGTCCCTGAAGCAGAAGGAATGAGTTAAAAGGACTGATCGCAGCGCCTGTATCCCTGAGCAGCTGGACCCTTATCTTTGTGACATATGCAGCCGCACCTACATCCCTTGCATATACGACGCCATGATAGCTGAGATCCGGCTCAGTCAGGCCGGGAAATTTTCCGCCGGCGGTCCAGTCAAATTTACCGGAGTCAACGATTACACCGCCAATGGAAGTACCGTGCCCACCGATAAATTTCGTTGCCGAATGCACTACTACATCTGCTCCGAATTCGATTGGGCGGATAAGATATGGTGTACCGAAGGTGTTGTCGACTATAAGCGGTATGTTGTTTTCGTGTGCGATCTTTGCCACAGCCTCGATATCAATAATATTGATTCCGGGGTTGCCCACTGTCTCGATGTACAAAGCCTTCGTATTTTCGTTTATTGCCTTTCTGAAGTTCTCCGGATCGTCGGGATCCACAAACACTGTTTTGATGCCCAACCTAGGCAGCGTTACCGACAGGAGGTTGTATGTACCTCCATACAGCGTACTTGCCGAGACGATCTCGTCACCGGCTCCGGCTATATTCAATATGGAATAGGTAATGGCAGCCGAGCCTGACGCTACAGCCAGCGCGGCCACACCACCCTCCAGCGCAGCCATTCTCTGCTCGAATACGTCATTTGTCGGATTCATGATCCTTGTATAAATGTTTCCCAGTTCCTTGAGCGCAAACAGATTTGCGCCATGCTCGGTGTCCCTGAACACGTAAGACGTTGTCTGATAAATCGGAACTGCTCTGGAACCTGTGGCTGGATCAGGCTTTTGGCCTGCATGAACCTGTAATGTATCAAAGCCAAGTTTTTTGTCGCTCATAATATACCCCCTCTTTAATACCAACTAATCCTATATGTTTAATATATTATATCAATAGTCAATACATGTCAATACAAATATTTATGTTTTTTCCATAATACAACCCATCTCTTTAATATGGATTTTCTCCTGCAGCCAATTTTTCTTTAAATTGAAGTGTTTAAACGTTGCGGGAAGCATGCCAACATCGTTATAATAATGAATACAAGCAGGGGCACCATATATACTATCCATATGGTATGATTTCATTGCTGCTTTACCGTCATCATTTCCAGGAGGACTATATAATGAAAAAAGCTATTGTTATAGGAAATTACACGAATGTATCCTATCATCCCCTAAAAGGGCCTGATAAAGAGCTTAGGGAGATACTGCAGGGTTTTGAAGCGGAATTTTCAGAGGATTACGACCGGCTTATGGAAACCAGTCTGCGGTCATTTGAGCTATGTGTATCGTACACCGAGGACAGGCTCAGTGATGTGCAGGTTGCAGGACTCTGTTCCTATGTCCTGAACGGAGGCGGCTTGCTTGCCATACATAACGGCATATCAGTAAATGCACGCTATGAGGCTGCTCACCTTATCGGAGGCAGGTTCAGGTCACACCCAGATCAGAAGGTGCTCACCTACAAGCCGACAGCTGCAGGGCATATCATACTCGAAGGCATAGACAGCTTCTCAATGCAGGAAGAGCCCTATCAGTTTGACATCGACAACCTGATAGAGACAACTGTGTTGCTTGAATACGAATCGGAAGGCACGAAATGGCCGGCAGCCTGGGCCCACAGCTACGGTCTGGGCAGAGTCGTTTACCTTTCACCGGGGCACCATACAGGCTCCTTTATGGATCCCATGTACAGGAAGCTTATACACAGGAGCGCACTCTGGGCTGCCGGATCGTTGTGATGCAATCGAGTAGGGACAGTTTGGCTGCCCCTCTCACACCACCGTACTTGCCGTTCGGCATACGGCGGTTCAATTTAATTTCAAAGCATGTTTTTCAAAATAATAATCCAAAGGACTGACGAGGCCTC
>JAEZCA010000041.1 GCA_023412665.1 Bacillota bacterium | reverse complement strand
CCGCATTGTAGTTCGCCTCTGCCCAGTGCTTTGCATTCGGCACTGCCTTAATACGATCTTCTGCCACAAGTCTTGTGGATATGGCAAGAAACTGCCCCAGCGTCACCGTTCCCTGGGGATCATATTTTCCTACACCATTGACCGGAGCTGTCACTCCTGTTATGATCCCTTTGCCTGTCAGCGTCATTACATCATTATAGAACCACTGCCCTGATTTTACATCACTGAACGATGATGCCGCATTATTTGCGCCATATGTAGGCATAATCAATGAAGCTACGACTATGATAGTTACAAGAATATACACAAATTTTTTCACAATGGTAACCTCCCAGTTTCTCTTGAATAAGTATTTTTATTGTCCTAGATGGTATAATATTTTACGCTATCACTATTATGGAATCCCAATCCATTATTATACACAAATAATTTAAATTACTTGTCGGAAAGTGTCAAGATTTGAAATCAGATGTTCAGTCTATAATATGGGCTGCATTTTGCGAAATCTGTTGGCCCTCTTTTGTCCCGTAGACAAATATAGGTTACCGATAATTCTTTAACATCATTTCTAGCTGTCATGCCAGGCATCTCAATAGAAGCTGCTCTATTCAGGAAGAAGAAACGATATACCGTACTCTTCAAATATCTTTTTATACCAGCTGATCGTCTCCTTCTCTGCTTTTTTGTAGTCTGCCACTGCAGTTTCCCTGTCCTTTTCCCCATGTATATATGCTTTCGTCTCCTCAAGCCACATGTTGAAAAATCTCCATTCGATGCCCTCTCTATCATGCCTTCCCGTTGGAGTATTTAGAGCATCGTATATTACTGGGTTAATATTTTGCCCGCCCAGAAGGTCAACGCTGCACTCTGTGTTCTTTAGCAGGCTGCGGGAAATGACAGCGCGTTTTCCACCGTTTAATACATACTGCTGGCTGTTTTTATCAACAAGCTTGTCATTGGCCAGAATATATTGAAGCCCTGTTTCGGAACAGTCCAATGTCAGCCATTCTATAAGCGGCCCCAGTGCGTCCTTATTCGGTGAATCCTTATTGACCATAATCCCTGTGTAAAAGCTCACACTCGAATTAAACGGCGGCAGGCATATTGCCCAATCACCGTCGGTGCTGTTCAGTAGGATATCGGACCTTAACAGATATCCGATATAATCGTATGATATGATATAACCCAAAACAGGCTTCTCACCTTTGCCCTTCATAGCATTGATCCATTCCCCCGACCACCAGTAATACTCCATCATCGGCTGAAAATAACCATTGTCCAGCATTTTTTTTGCGACATCCATAAATTCCAGCCACTTTGGATTTATTTCACCATTTTCATCCGATTTCGTAAAAGAAGCAGCAAGGCTTGTATCGATCATATTCGAAACATCACTGAAGCTGGGTACAATATAACAGCCATGCTCCTTTAATGTTTGGGCCGCCTCAAGGAACCTATCCCAATTCTCAGTGCCTGCACCTATTATCCCGGCAATTTTATCTGGATCATCCGTTCCCCATACAGCTTTGGCAACAGAGCGACGGTACAAAAACACATTGGCGCCTGTAATATAAGGTAGCGCGATTATTTCTCCGTCCGGATTAGTCCCGGCATCTATTATATGCTGCGGGATATCTGCTTTTTTCAGGGCGGCGTCAACATCGATGCCAAGCTCCTTGTAAGTGCATGCATGTTTTGAATACTCACCCTTTATGACCTCGTGAGATAATACATAGCGAACACAGTAAATGTCCACCACATCCGGGCCTTCGCTTTGCATATTCTCATTCATTTTAGACAAGGTATGATGATCATCTATCTGAGAATAAAGGTACCCTTTCACATTATAATTAAATTCCGGATGTCTTTCGGCATAGGCTTTGACCATTTTGGCAAGATCACTGTCATACGAATATATATTTAAGTCTCTGACGTCGACCACATTCGCAGCGCTTACCGGATCCCCGCCAGCTGCGCCTGCCCCCTGGCCTTCGGCTGCACCTGCATCCTGGCCTGTGCCAGTTCCACCTGTACCCTGTCCCCCGTCTGCGCCAGAATCCTGGCCCACACTTGAACCGGAAGTCCCACCCGCTGCGGTTCCCCCCTGCCCGTCGTCTGACTGCGAAAGTGTACCTGTTGCAGGATCACGGGACAGCAGCACTGCCGTAACAGCAATCGCAGCAACAGCAAGGATAATTGCAGTAGCAATAATGATATGTTTTTTCATGCACGAACACCATCCTGTTTTTTGCTATATTTAATAATAACATTTGTATTTATAATTTGGAATACATCGCAATTTTCTATTTGGTTTTATGCCTTTATTACGTGGCTTTACCGAAAGCATGGTTCATAAAAAAAGCCCCCGGCAGCTGTGTTATCAACTGTCAAGGGCTGATGCTCATTTTACAGGTTAAGGCAGGTTTACAAAAGGCCGATACTCCCTCCATTTATCCTGCTTCAATATATGTATCCAAACTCCTCCACCGCCTCGCACATCGCTCTGAGGTTGTCGAAGGATGTGCCCGGGTTTACGCTGCCCGCCGGGCAGATAATGATCTGCCTGCTCGCACCTGCCTGTTCGATATCTCTCCTGACACATTCCCTCACATCCTGCGGGGTGCCATACAGCAGCACCTGCGTCGGAGGGATCTGCCCGTATATCACGGCATCGGGGACGACATCGAGGATATCCTTTGCCTGTACATACGGGTCAATATTGAACTCCCTGACTCCGATCTCCCTGAGGTACGGCAGGATATGCATCAAATGGTTGTCCGCATGATAATACCGCACATCCTTCGGCCCGCCTGCAAACCTTTCGTAGACAGCCCGCTCCCGCTCCATTATCAGGTCTTTATACACATAAGGCGGCAGAAAGGACGTCACGTCGCTCATTATGGAAAACTTTCCAGTAGGTTCATAGCCTGTCGCTTCCCTGATCGCCTCGACATATTTTATCGTCGTATCGCACCAGCATTGAGCCAGCTTATCAATCGCCTCCGGCTCCGTCAGCGTCCACTCGCAGAAATTGGTGATACCGCACAGCTGTCCCAGCGTCGTTGCACAGCCTTTAATAGCATCTCCATACTGCAGCTGCACCCCGTAATCCTTGCAAATCCTTTCTCTCCATTCGAGATATGTGGGTATGAGTCCCGCGCTTAAAAAGTCGATTTTTTCAGCTTTTTCAATAAAAGCATCAATCTCTTCGGCATCATTGATCACTGGCTTCAGCACAGGTGTCGCGTTTTTGCTGCAATGCACCTCACCTCCATATATGGAGGCGTCCATGACCACTCCGAAATCTACATCGTGAGGAATTTTATGTCCCAGCTCTCTTTCGGTTATTTCGCTGCACTTCTCCCTCATACTTTGCTGAAATTCATAATTTCCATACCAAAGCTGACAATCGAGCTTCAGGAATTCACATATCCAGTCGCCGTTGAGAAAAAGGCTGACAGGTACACGGGGAATATCCTTACCCAGTCCCATGCATTTGGCATTTACCTTCCAAAAATCTTCATAACTGCTTATACTCATACCTTCTGCCTCCTGTATATAATCTCGTCCTTTTATCATAAGTGCCGTAATGTACTGACAACCTCATACCTTCCGCTTCCCGTATATAATCTCAACTCCTTCGGCGCAAGCCGTCAAGTCGAAAACAAGTCGCTTGCATGCTGCGCCCGGAATACACAACTGATATCCGGCCGCTTTCCTATCCATTACATAGCCCTTCCAATAAACGGCGGACCAGTCGATTTCCTCTGTTGACAAGGCTGCCGGCACATGCGGTATAACAGAACCGTCCCTGACAAGAATGATTATCGGGAGCTCTCCATGCTTGATAGTGTATCCTCTTCCCCCGGGATACCCGATACCGGTCTGATAATCGATCCAGTTCCCCTCCGGCAAATAAACATACCTGCTCTCGCCGTTATCCTCAAAAATAGGTGCCACCAGCATAGATGAGCCAAACATGTACTCACTGTCGATATCCCACGTCAGCGGATCATCCGGGTAATCGATGCATAACGCGCGCAGCATTGGAATGCCGCAGGCCGCAGCCGCCACTGCCTCACTATATATATAGGGCATCAGCGAATATCTGGCCTCAACAATCTTTCGGAACCCATTCATAAATTCCGTACCGAATTCCCACGGCTCCTTTGGAGCTTGTCCATGGCATCTTGCATGGGATGTGAACATTCCGAATGCGAGCCATCTCAAATACAATTCCGGTGGGCTCTTTCGTATAAATCCTCCGATGTCGTGGCTCCAGAATGAAAATCCAGACGCTCCCAGAGACAGGCCGCCTTTAAGCGACGAAGCCATCCCGCCGTTTGATGTCTCGCTGTCTCCGCCCCAATGGATCGGATAGCGCTGACTGCCTGCCCAGCCGCTTCTTGCCCATATCATCATATCCCTGCCGGATCGTCTGCCGGCATCATAAATCGCCTTATGATACCTCAAAGGATACAGGTTATGCTCGACGGCGCCGCTTCTTCCTGAACGGTAGGCTCCGTTCAACGGAGCGGCCTCGCCAAAGTCCGCCTTTATTGCAGCAACGCCCGTATCAAACAATTTTGATAATATATCTTGATACCAATTACAGGCATCCGGATTTGAAAAATCGATGATCGCATCCTCCGAAGGCAGATTACCGTCGCTGTCTGTCACAGCATACCCTTTTTCGACCATAGGAGCAAACAGCTTGTTGTTCGGATTGATATACGGCATCTGCCATATACTTACCTTAAAGTGGTCCTCACGCAGCTCTCTGATCATCTCTTCAGGTTCGGGAAATCTGGTGCTTGAGAATTCATAATTGCACCGCCAGTTAACCTCAAACCATCCCGTGTCTATATGTATCACATCACACGGTATCCTGAACTCTCTCAGCTTCCTTGCAGTTTCTAGGACCTCCTCCTGCGAAAAATATGAGATCCTGCTCATCCAAAGGCCGAATGACCAGATAGGAGGCACAGGGCTTCTACCGGTCAGTCGTGTATACTCATCCAGTATTTCCTTGGGCGAGCCCAGGAATATAAACAGATCCATCTTGGCTTCACCGACATATATCGACTGTGCTGAGCTGTAACTATGTCCCAGATCAAGGGTAACGGGTGCGGATGTGTGGACGAAGATACCATAGCCCTCACTGCTGATATAGAATGGTACCGGTTTATACATGGAACGGTTCATAGTCCCTTTAGGGTCGCACATCCACAGGTTCAGCTTCTGCCCTCTCTTGTTCAGTCTCGTGAAGGATTCACCGCAGCCTATGAACGCTTCGTCATGCTTCATACCGAAGGAAATAGCCATATACCGCATCAAGTCATCGGTACAGCGGACAAAAGTCGTAGGCATTGGATCGCAATTCACCAGCGAAACCTTATCTTCAATATTAATCGTCCTAATGAGTGTCTTGCCTTTGCTGTCTTTTATTTCAAAAGACAGCGGGTCATACTTTATGCAGCAGCTTCCTTTTGAGCTGTTATATTCAATTTCATCTTTCCTTGATTCAGCCTCCCATTTGCAGTCGCTTAGGCTATCGAGCATTAACGATTTTAAATTGCGGTCTTCCAGTTTTTTATCAGCTGAAAATCTCAATCTAAGTACTCTTTCAGAAATAAATGAAATATCAAAAGGCAGTATCTTGTCCTGCCCGTATTCGTCGGGGAACTCCCATCCTGTGGCGCGTTCAAAGGGCATGGATATCTGGTTGAACGATGTACGGACCTTGTAGGAGTATCGTTCCCATTTGATCGTCCCGCTGCCTTTATTTTCATCCATTTCATCTATCCTTGCCATATGAAACAGGATATTATAAGGATCTGAAAATACACTGCTTACATCTATAACTTCATTCAGCAAAGATTTATTTTTATATCCCACGATTGTCCTCCGTCTGTCATTTGTTATTTGATATATGGATCCACAGCATCCCTCAATGCGTCTCCTACAAAATTAAGGGCTAAAACAGTGATCATTATTACAATACCGGGTATCATCACCCAGGGATAAAGTCCGATAGTTCTTATGTTCTGTGCTTCCTGAAGCAACGAACCCCAGCTGATCTTCGGTGCGCGCAGTCCGAAGCCTAAAAAGCTCAGGCCGGATTCCGCCAGTATCGTCTGCGGTATGGTAAGCGTAGCCAGAACGATCAAATGATCATACAGTGATGGCAATATATGCTTGAACAGGATCCTCGGTGTAGAGGCTCCCATTGAAACCGCAGCCTGCACATAACCGCCGCTTCTTATAGCAAGCGTTTTTCCCCTTATCTGTCTTGCGACATTGCCCCAGCCGCATACAGACAGCACCAGGGAGATCCCCATCATTAGGTATACCGGATCGGTATCTGCCGGAATAAATGCAGCCAGAGCCAAAGCCAGCGGTACATTCGGAATGATCAGAAACAGCTCTACAACTCTTTGTACGACCACGTCGGTAAAACCCTGAAAATAGCCGGAAACCATACCTGTCAGAGTTCCCAGGATCAGTGTGATCAAGGCGGTCACCGCGGCAATCGTCAGAGAGACCCTGCCGCCATACAATATCCTGCTGAAAACATCCTGACCTATCGAATTAGTACCGAATATGCATACAGCTCCGTCCTCAGAGCCGAAAAAGTGGCGTGACATCCGGATCCCAAGCAGAGTATACGGCTCACCCTTCACAAAAAAACGGATATAGTGCTGTTCCGACGTGTCTTCCTGCCATTCCATGACCCCGGTGTTCAGATCAAAAGCCGAATTCAAGGAATACACAAAGGGTCTGCTGAGATTTCCTTCACTGTCGATGAAATGTATCCTCATAGGTGGACAATTGCTCAGATTCAGGGTCGAACTTTGCCCGTATGGCGCAAAGAACTCCGCAAAGACAGTGAGCAGCAAAACGATCAATATGACTGCCAGCCCTGCGACACCGATCTTATGTCTTCTGTATCTTTTCCACATTTTTGTTTTCCCCCTGTTATTTGTCTATACGAATACGCGGATCAGACCAGGCAAGCGCCAGATCAGACAATAGATTTCCGATTATAAGAAAAATGACAGTTATCATTAGATATGCCGCGGCCAGGTACATGTCCTGGGACTTGAGCGCCTGCAGGAAAGTCGGGCCTATGACCGGTATATTCAATACAATGGCCGATATCATGATGCCTGAGATCAGCTTGGGAGCCAACAGACCAGCGAGGCTTATCAAAGGATTTATCGCTATCCTGACAGCATGCCTGACTACAACCACACAGTTCTTCAAACCTTTTGCCCTGGCAGTGAGTATATAGGGCTGTGACATAACATCTATCATACTGCCGCGCATTATTCTCATCACCTCAGTGACATTTGACAACGTGACAGCAACGATCGGTATCCATATATGTCTCAACAAATCAAATATTTTTGCCACACTCCATGGTGCATTGATGAACTCATTTGAAAACAGTCCGCCTGTTATTCCATACCCTGATGAAACAAGAAAATAAATTATGATCAATGACAGAAAGAACGGTGGTATGGATATACCTATGAACCCGAAGAAGGTAAAAATATAATCCCCCACAGAGTATTTGTAAAGAGCGGAATATATACCGATCAGCAGACCGATCAGCCATGCAGTTATAAACGAAACTGCCGTTATAACGATCGTCCAGAACATCTCCTTGCTAATCAGTTCGGTGACCGGTTTTCTATAAAGAAAGGAGTAGCCGAAGTCCCCGGTCAGAACACCCTTCATCCAGGCCGTGTATTGCTCGATAAGCGGTTTGTCAAGGCCATATTGTTCCCTCATCTTTGCCATTACTTCAGAGCCTCCGGCTGCGTCGCCGCTTTGTCCGATGGCATAGGTGACGAAATCACCGGGAGGAAGCTGAATTATGAAAAATATCAGCAAGGAAGCCAAAAAGAACGTAACAACTGCCGCTCCGAAACGTTTTAACAAATAACTAAACAAGGTAAAACCCCCAGTTGTTTAAAATAGCCTTCTTTATGCAGCCTGCCGGCGGGGTTGTCCCCGCCGGTTGGCCGTATTTCCGGATGTGCTTCGATTTTTCTGCGAAAATACCACATTGTCGGTCGTGTGCATATCCTGTATCCTGCTGTGTCTGTGCATCATTTCTGCAGTATGTCACCGGAAAATTTTTTACTGAGCGTAGAAGAAGGTCCAAGGTCTTGTAACTTTTTCTGCGTTAAGCTCATTACCTGCGTTCCATGTTTCGGGAACATTTGCCAGCTTTGCATTTGCAATACCACATTCAAGATATGTTGTAGTAGGGATCACGAGCAGGTTTTCAGCAGTAAGTTTATTCGCTTCCATGCTCAATCTATTCCTCTCCTGCGGATCGACTGACGCCAGCGCAGCTTCGGTAGCCTTATTTATGTCTGCAACAAACTGAGGCAATTCAACGCCTTCCTTGCCGCCGGAATGCCAGTATGCCTGAAGGGGAACACCTACGTTGTGCCAGTAGTAATCCGGTTTTGAGAGACTGGCCCATGCGTAGCTGAATCTAACAGGGTCAATGGCGCCGTCAAGCTTCCATGCATATGCAGTGTAAGAATTGTTTTCCCAGTTTGCCAGCATCAATGCGCGTTCAATAACATTTACTACAGTATCGACGCCAATCTTTCTCCATTGTTCTGCTATAAGCTCGATACCATCTATCGGGCCTGAGCCGTAGCCGTCTTCCGCATCAATCACGATTGTCAGAGGCTTTCCTTTGATCTCCCTGATACCATCATTATTGGTATCCTTGAGTCCGAGCTGATCAAGCAGTGCATTGGCCCTGTCCGGATCGTATTCAGTATGAAGCGATGAGTACTCCTCTCCCGGATAATAGGAGCAGGTCGATAATGCGCTGTCGCCCCAGGGTTCTACCAGTCCGAAATAAATAGAATTGTCTAAAGCGTCTCTGTCAATGCCTATTGACAAAGCTATTCTGAAATCCTTGTTCCTGAAAAGCTCTCTCAGGTTAAGATCCTCGCATGCGTAATTCAATCTGATGCAGGTGCTCAGCGAAGTGGATGTCAGTGCCTTTGCTATGTAGTTTCCCGACTGTTCGTTCTGCTTGTAATACGAGTAATCAGAAAACTGAAGCGAACGCACCTGGAAGTCTATTTCTCCTGCTGTGACCATTGCAGGAATGCTTGCCGTACTGGCAACATATGTAAACTCTATCCTGTCTATATAAGGGAGCTGGTTGCCCTCCTGATCGACCTTCCAGTAATATGGGTTTCTCTCAGCAACGATCAGACCGTTATCAGTATATGAAGTAACGACCCACGGAGAGAGCTGAGGGAGACCAACAAGCTTTTCACTGTTTGCGTATGAGCTGTAAGCTGCAGTAAGGTCTTCCCATTTTGCACTGCTGTTGATCCTTGGATCAAACTGCTGCATATAGTGCTCGGGAGCATAGGGCTGTTCATAGGTTGCACAATACTCTATCGGATAATAGCTTGTCAGAGGAAGGCGCAGCGTATAATCATCGATCTTTTCGACCTTGTCATATACCACTACCGAACCAAGGCCATTATTTTCCAGAGGCACTTTGCCGGTTGCACGAACACCCAGATCGTAAATTATATCGTCTACCGTGAAATTTTCACCATCAGACCATTTGATGCCTTTTCTTATAGTTATCACAAGCACGTCCTGCTTCTCGCCTTCGTATTTCCAGGATTCCAGCAGGTTCCCTTTTATAGTGCCGTCATTGTTGACATAGATCAGACCCTCCTGGCGGCATCCTATATTGGTGACATTGTTGTAGTCGGATACGCCGGTATATGCCCTGCGTATAGTTCCGCCATATGTGCCGATCTTTTCGACTGTTTCTACAAGGGGCTCTTGAGGCAAACGATCTTTCATCGAAGGAAGCTCGCCTGAAGCAACCTTATCAGCCAGCATCGGGACCTCTTGACCTGCATTTGAATTATTTGTCGGTGTTTCAGTTACTGTTTGCGGGGGTGTGTTCGCTGGTGTTTCTGATGGTGTGTTTGCCGGTGAATTGGTCCCTGTGTTTGAGCAGGCTGTCAATGCCAAACAAAGAGCTAGCGCTAAATAAACTATAACTGTTTTTGCTTTCATTTCATTTCTCCTCCCTATTGCACTGTTAATTTAGTTGCACTATAGATTTGGGGATGCCGGAAACGCTGATTTCACCTCCTGTGATAATGACATTTATATGCTGCCTTCCTTTTTACATAGATGGCAAGCTGCCCAATGACCTTTTTTCACCTCTATCAGCTCAGGCTCTTCCTCCTGGCAGCATTTCATTGCATTGCTGCACCTCAGGCAGAACCTGCAGCCTTTTGGAGGGTCCAAAGGACTTGGGATATCACCTTTTAAAATTATCTGCTCTTTTTTCTTTTCAGGGTCGGGAATAGGAACTGCGCTGAGCAAGGCCTGAGTATAGGGGTGCAGCGGATTCTCATACAGTTCTTTTTTATCACATGTCTCCACAAGCTTACCCAGATACATTACGCCAATCCTGTTGCTAAGATGCTTTACCACACTCAGGTCATGGGCAATGAACAGATAGCTCAGGCCTAATTCCTTCTGCAGATCACGCATCAGGTTTATTATCTGAGCCTGGATCGATACATCCAGAGCCGATACAGGCTCATCAGCTATGATAAGGCCCGGATCAAGGGCAAGCGCTCGTGCTATGCCTACTCTTTGCCGCTGCCCTCCCGATAATTCATGTGGATACCTTCCGGCCTGTTCTTTTGTAAGGCTGACAAGCTCAAGCAGTTTTTCCGTCTGAGCCCTACGCTTCTTGAGATCATACCTGTATATCTCCATAGGCTCACTGATAATATCATATATTGTCATTTTGGGGTTCATACAGGAATAGGAGTCCTGAAAGATCATCTGGATATTTTTTCTCATATCCTTCATATCCCTCTTGTTCAACGACAATATATCGGTGCCGTTATAAAGCACCTGGCCGCCGGTTGCCTCCTCCAGGCGGATGATCGTCCTGCCCGCGGTCGATTTGCCGCATCCGGATTCGCCCACTAGCCCGAATACCTCACCCTTGTTGATTGTAAAGCTGATATCATCCACTGCTTTGATCTCACCGATTTTCTTTTTGGAAATCTTGGCTTGCACCGGATAATACTTTTTAAGATTTTTTACAGACAATAATACAGATCCATCTGACATCAGTCAGGCCTCCTTGATTAGTTATCCAATCCAGCCACATCATTGCAATGGAAACAGGCCGTCTTGTGCCCTGCTCCGATATCAACCAGCTCAGGCTGCCTTTTCCGGCAATTTTCATCACATAAGGGGCAGCGGTCGGCAAACCGGCAGCCCTCCGGATATACGGATGAATCCGGCACTACGCCGCGTATAACGTACAGGTGGTCCTTTTCAGTATCCAGTCTCGGCAAAGCCTTCAGCAATCCCCAGGTATATGGATGGGATGGATTGCTGAACAGAGTCCGCACATCTGCCGATTCCACTATCTTTCCCGCATACATGACAACCACCCGCTCAGCCATTTCCGCAATGATTCCAAGATCATGCGTTATCATCATGATCGCTGTCTTCTCGCGCTCTCTCAGCTCCATCATCAGGCTCAGTATCTGTGCCTGGATAGTGACATCCAGAGCCGTCGTCGGCTCATCAGCTATCAGCAGCTTTGGGCTCATGCTCAAAGCCATGGCTATCATGACTCGCTGCCGCATACCTCCGCTTAATTGATGCGGGTATTCAGATGCTCTCTTTTCAGGAGAAGGGATATCTACCTTCCTGAGCAATTCAACCGCCCTGTCCCAGGCTTCCTTTTTGGATATTTTCAAATGGGCCGATATTGCTTCGGATATCTGATATCCTACTGTATAAACCGGATTGAGCGAGATCATGGGATCCTGAAAGATCATCGCTATGTCATTTCCACGAACATCACGCAGCTCTTTCTCCTTGAGCTTGCGCAGATCTCTGCCTTCGAAAAATATGCTTCCTGCTTCGATCCTGCCCTTTCCCGATATCAGCCCCAATATGGACAGAGCGGTCACACTTTTGCCGCAGCCTGATTCGCCGACAACGCCGACGACCTCACCCGGCTTTATATCAAAGCTGACTCCGTCTACAGCATGATATGTCCTGTCATTTTGATGAAAAAATGTCTTGAGTCCCTCCACTTTCAACAAACAGGAATCTCCCATCACCTGTCCTCCAATATCACTAGATTTGTTTATAAAGCTCAGACAGTATCCTCTCTGCATCCAGGCGGTAATAATGTACTTTCTCATAGCAGAGCAATACGCTTGTCGGATATTCAAACACAGGTATCCTGTAATTTTTCAGTCTGCCCTCAAAGATGATCAGCTCCGCCAGTGCATCCATCGCTCTCACTTTATCCTTTAGGACATCAAAGCCCTGTATCATGAAGAACACCTTGGAAACTGCCCTGAACATTTCGGTATACATGCGGTACATTTCAAACTGGCTGACAAGAGTATCATACCAGTAATCAGACAATCCGGGATTTTCAGCCGCAATGCTGCTGTAAAGCTCATTTGCCAGGTCAACTGCCTCATTCTTTTCATTGATGAATTTCTCGATATTATCCGCAGTCATATCAATATCGCCGGCTTTCTCAGGGAACCATTTCTGGAGCCCGTGGTGCTCCTTTGACAGGAACACGCCGTGCTTGATATCTGCCGGTATCTTGCTGTTGGAGCTGAACAGGTAGTTATTTATGTATGCGGTCCTGCGCATGACATCCCATGTCCTTTCCACGATCGCCATGAGTTTGCTGATGCATGCCTGCTTCTCCCTGCTGCTCAGTCCTTCCTTATATAAACCGTATTCCGAAAGGTAAGCATTGTATATATCCTCTGCCGGGGTATCGGGATTCAGAGACAGCATGGCGCTTGCATAAACATTCAGAGCATTGATGGTATCAAAAGCAGAATGCTGCGGCAGCGCCTCCCAATCCACTCTTGCCGTAAACCCGCTTGCCCCGTGGCTCAGCGCATATCTGATCCTGTATCTGATATCCTCTATCAATGAGCAGGGCAGCACTCCAAACCCAAAGTACTCTCCCATGACCTCATACTCGATCCACTGCTCCCTGCTGCCGACCTGACCGATAAGCTTGTTGTCGGGGAATGTGGGGTAAAAGTCCTGAGGCGTATTTTTGATGGAAACAATGATATCCTCAGGCAGCTCCAGCATGCCGGCTCTGAGGCCGTTCTGTTCATCGGCGTAGTAGGTGAAATCACGCACGACAAGCTGTTTTCCTGTATTTTTTACAGGTCCGTATATGGACATTATGATTTTTTTCTGCCATTCCCTCAGATCCATGGCGAGGCAGCGTTCACATTTACACTTGCCATGAGCCAGCGAAGCACGGCTCTCTCTGGTACCGGTGGATATCACAATGCCGCTGATTTCCGGCAGGCTTGCAAACAGCTCGTTGTATTTAGCCGGGAGGTATGTTTCCCACCAGAACGGGTCGCTGGGGCAAACTACTCCGTCCCTTACAACGCTGCTCTGGTATATCAGATCTGCATGCCATATCTCTTTCGTCTGAAGGAATACGCGGATACCGGCGCCGGTCGCCATCCTGATCACTCTTCTGAGCAGCTCCATAAAAATCGGCTTCTCATCACAGAAAACAAATGGGCTGGGAGTCTTGTCGTATATCTCCTCATATATTTTCTGATAAATGCCGTAGATGTTGCCGTCGTGCGGTTTGTCCGTGTAAAGCAGTGCAGGGAAAACGACCTTGTCCACTATATCGTTTTCATGGAATATCAGAGTGTTCATATTGTGGAGTGTCATAAACCTCACAATCTTCTCCATTTTCTGAGGACTCCACATCGTAGAAGAATCGTGGATCTCTATGCTGCGGGTCGTAAAGCTGTTCATAAAAGAATTCCTCCATCATTCTCTGGTATATTTTGTGATGTTCGTACATCATTTTTACCCAAAAAAAAGCAGACACCTGTAAAGCCACTTTACGGCAATACTCTGGGAAAAGCCTGCCATGTGTTCTTTTGATGCAGTACGTCTCTGTCGTAATACGTATCCAGATTTTCCTGCATTACTATTTCAAATTTAGTTATATTCTCTGTTTTCTGGGGTGCTTTTTTCTCCATTATATAGTCAAAAAGCATCCTGACAGCTTCATAGCCCTGATATACCGGCTGCTGGCATATCACTGCGCTGATGTCGCCGCGTTCCAGCAAGGTGACATGTCGGGAATTAAGGTCGAAGCCTATAATCGCGACTTTGCCCTTGTATCCGAGCCTTGTCACTTCTTCGGCAACATGTCCAAGGTTGTCACTCATAACTATCAGTCCCCTGAGGGAGCTGTTCTCTTTCAATATCTGCTCCATGGGCACCGCATCAGCTTCACCGCTGGACACATTGAACGGACCAATGATATGAACGCCGGTATGCTTGGACATATATTGCCTGAACCCTGTTATACGTTGGCTGATGTTTGTAAGCGATCGATTTCTGATAATAATGCCGACATCCCCCTGGGAATTGACGCAATACCGCATCATTTCGGCGGCTGCACGGCCGGCGCGCAAATAATCGGAGCCTACATAAGCTATGCGCTTTGACGTGGGAGCATCAGTATTGAAGCATATAACCGGCTTTCCTGATTCTATAACTTCGTTTATCAAGCTGGTGAATTCCTCGGATGGCTCCCTCGGAGAAACCGCAAGGGCATCGATCATTGGAAGCATATCACGTATCTTTTCGATCTGCTCCTTTACTGTATGTGCGTCTTTTGAAGCAATGACCTGAAGCAGACCGTAGTCCATCAGTTCCTGCTCGGCATGATGTATGCCGTATTCTATCTGCTCTGCGAACCAGTCGGAAAATATGTAGGAAACCCCGATACAGCATGTTTTCTTCTTCGACAGGTACATGGCATTCCTGTTTGGTATGTAGTTGATCTCCCTGGCAGTCTCCAGGACCAGCTCCCTTGTCTTTGGGGAGACATATCCTCTGTTGTTGAACACCCTGTCAACTGTGGCTATGGATATGTTCAACCTGCTTGCTATATCTTTTTTAGTGATTCTTTTTCGAGGCTCCACACTATGTCCTCCTTATGCACCACATATGATGTTCGTACATCACATGAATATGATACCTCCGTTTTATAAAATAGTCAATGCATATTTTTAAGTCTAGGTTCAAATGTGCTTATATACCGGTTTGCATTCAGATTCATCGAGAAAATGACAATGCCGAGTATGGCCAGCATCACCAGCAGTACTCCGAAAATGTACCGTTTTATTCTTTTCATATAATCCTATTATCCCCCGTGCTGTTTAGTTTTTAAGTTCACTGTCTGGATTCTAGCATTTTAGAAAAGAAACTGACTATTAAATGATTGTAATAAGTACATTCTCATGGTGAATTGTTCAAAATCGATTGCAAGATGGCACATAACTCGCCCCTTTGATAAACACCTTGTAGATTTATTATAGTGAAACAGCCTTAAAGCATATCTGCACTTCAAACAAATCACCGCTTATGTTTATGCTGAACTGGCCATCCATTTCTTCGGTGAGGCTTTTGGCAATGTAAAGTCCAAGTCCGTTGCCCTCGGTAAAACGGGCACGGTCGCCCCTGACAAACTGTTCGGTGAGCTCGTCTGCAGAAATATTCAATGGATCCTTTGATATGTTCTTTAATGTGAATGTATGCATATCGCCTGTGCTTGCCAGATCAGCGTACACAAGATACGTCAACCCCAGGCATTTCAATTTCTCTGATCTTAATGCCATCAGTCTCATCCTCTAATTCGTCAGTGAGCACCTGCAGTATCTCGTCCTTACTCCTGAAATGATAGTAGATCAGCGACTTTGGAACATTTGCTTCCTTGGCGCATATTTTGTCCCGTAATTACCTATTACTCATTGTTTCCACTTGTCCGGATACTTGCAGTCCTGCTCTTTGCATCCCAGCTAACATTCCCGCCCAAAGCTTCCACTACAGCCCTCATTGGTATACATGTTCTGCCATCCTTGAGGATCGCTTCCGTATCCATTTCCTCAGCCTGGCCATTTATCTGAAGCCGCTTCTGTCCAATTATCAATATTATCTCCGTATCATTTTTTCTTATTGTAACCTGTTTTAATACCTTGTCCCACGTAACATCTGCACCCAGCTGTTCGGCAACAAACTTTACAGGAACGATAACCCTTCCATTCGCATCTATGTAGGGTTTTATATCAGTAAAGTCAACCTTAGAATTATTAATATTGACTATGACTTCCTGTTCAACCAGTGCGGGCTGAGCTGACAGCTCAACAGCTGACACTCTGATGTTTTTCCATTTGTTAACACCTGTGTACTCATTATCTTGATTATCTCCGGTAACAAGAACAGTTCCATCCTTCTTTAAACCCACGGTATAGTAATAATTTGCAGATATCTGAACAATGTCTTTCCATGTACTGACCTTCATTTGACCAAAATTCCGGTATGTCTTATGTCCTACAGCAACAACCGTACCATCTTTTTTCAGACCCACAGTATGCATTGAGCCAAATGATATTTGAACTATATCTTTCCAATCAGTAAATCTAGTCATTGGTCCCCAGACTTCATCATCCCAATATTGCTTAATTCCGGCTGTTACCAGCGTACCATCCTTCTTAATGCCTACAGTAGCACAAGAAGCTATAACAACATCCGCAATATCCCGCCAGCTCCCAACATCGGTCTGCTCATATGAATCAGAATATCCAACTGCAACCACTGTGCCATCTTTCTTTATTCCACATGTAATATATCCGCCGGCACAAACTCTTACAATATCTCTCCATTCACTTACATCCAATTGTCCATAGGAGTTATTCCCAACTCCAACAACAGTGCCATCCCTCTTTAAGCCTACTGTGTGCTCATACCCCGTTGCGACCTGAATAATATCTGTCCACTGTCCTACATCGTTCTCTCCATATTCGTTTCTTCCTCCTGAGGCAACAACAGTGCCGTCCTTTTTCAAGCCCACCAAATGACTGTCTGTACCAGCTATTTGGATGATATTAGTCCATTTGGATGTATTGACTTGTATACTTGGTGAATAATACGAATTTTTTGTAGTTACAACCGTTCCATCTTCTTTAAGACCACATGTTTGACCATACAATGCCTTCAGGCTGCTTACTTTTATTGGAGCGTTCAGTTTCATTGCGGCATTAACATTGCTTGTCAGCATAAACAGTTGAATTACCGCCACCAATAAAATCAGTTTTCTTTTCATTTAATGAACCCCCTGGTTTTCTCAACCTATGATATTTGACTATCTCTCATTTCGATCTCTGTACCTTCCGGCGCAACAATTTTGAATAAATGCCCATTCTCTACTTGATAAATTTCTTCTCCATCTTTTCTCTTAAAAGAGTTGTAACCCAGCTCCTTTATTCTTTTAAGCTCATCCTGGACATTATCTACCATGAAGCAGAAATGAGCTAAACCTTCATTCAACGAACTCCATCTGCATAATTCATCCCCTGCTTTACCTGTCTGTAATTCGATCATAAATGCTCCCAGGCTTAGCCACGTATTAAAATCACGTCCATGGAAATCTGCTGTCTCCTTAATCAACCTGAATCCAAGAATTTCGGTGTAAAAGCGAAGTGATTCCTCATATTTTGAAGTCTGGATACAGACATGGTGAATATTTTTTGTACTCATAATATGTCTCCTCGTAGCTGGTCCGGCTGATCACGTCCATTATTTCATTATTTCAGAAGAAGCATAAAAAATCTCTTATGGGTATACATTTGCTGGTCCGCCAGGTTAAGACGCTCCTGCGCTGAGACTCTATAAATTCCTAATATTACTATAATCTATAGACAAACTTTTTTCAAGCTACATACAACCAAATTGTAAATGCTATCAACAACGGGCAGACGCCTCCGCAGAACACTGCACTTGGCGGCGGAGTCGGGATCCATGGCGGAAGCACTCCTGAGCTCGGAACCAATTGGACTTACGGGTGTACTGGGTTGAACAACAAGGATGTCCAGGACTTCTATGGCTATGTGAAAGTTGGTACAAAGGTCACAATACAGCCTTAGCATGAATAGGGGGTATCCTGTCTTCCATGTCAGGATGCCCCATCAAGCTAAGCTGGAGAAGAATGTACGCCACAGATGCATTCAGCTTGAACTTAATCCGACGAGACCTTGTATGCTTTATCCACCAGGACTTCGATAAAACTATCGTTTTCAGTTGCATAATATACGGTATGATCCTTATTGTCAATAGATATGGAATAGCTGCTCCTGCCATTGTTAACCCGAAATCAGGATTTTGCTCATTCTGCCACGCCTAGCTGGATCGTTTTCATATTATCCTTTGTAAGCTGTATCAGCTGCCACAGCTCAGTAAAACTTGAGCAGCCTGTTATAATAAATGTGAAGTGACGGCAGTCACTGGCATACTGATTATTTATAACGCTCATTGAACTGGTTGATAACCCTTTTTAACCCCGAATCCAGCATCAGCCACACCCTGTCAATCAAGTACTTCGGGATCTCTTTGTAATATGCCTGAGCAATTCCTCCTGCAATGCAGGCTATAGTGTCGCTGTCGCCACCTATCGAAACAGCTTTTCGAACAGCATCTTCATAATCCTCTGATTCCAGAAAGGCAATAATAGCTTGCGGGACCGACCCCTGGCATGATGAATCAAACTTATAGGCGGGTCTGATATCGTCCAGTTTTTGGTTCAAATCATATATGAACTGCTTCTCTATAAATTGCTTTATCTGCTCTTTACTCCCACCTGTTCTTGCAATGAACACTGCGCTTGCAACAGCCTGGGCTCCTTTTATGCCCTCCTTATGGTTATGTGTAACTGCAGCACTCAGCTTGGCTTCTTCCAGGACCTTGTCCAAAGAATCAAATGCATATCCTATAGGACTAACCCGCATTGCCGAACCATTTCCGTAGCTTCCATACGGCCCGAGTGAATCAGAGGACAACCATTCAATAAATGACTGGCCATACCCAGCATGGGGAAACTTATTGCCATATTCCTTCAGTTTACAGGCATAGACTTTTTTGCGCTGAGCAACGCTTAACGCAGGATTTTGGGACATTATGTACAAGATAGCATCGGCAATCGCAACTGTCAGAACTGTATCATCAGTGAACCGGGACTGCCTTGTAAACAGCTCAAAATTCACTGTTTTCACATTATGCCACTCATAAAATGAACCTATAACATCACCGACTATAGCACCAAGCATAGCATCCTCCAGTGGCATCCTGCGATTACTTCATTTTTTCATTTTTCAGGTACTTATAACCCATGCTTAAGGATACGCTTAAAGAATATACTTAAAGACTAATCTTGACCCATTCCCTTTAGGTGGTTCTTCAATAATCTCATACTTATAATTACCGTCCAGCGATCTCATTGCTGAACATACTGTTGGCATTGCACTAGACATATTCAGTCTCTTATGAATTTCTCCCGATCGTACCACAAACTCCTTTTTCCCTTGTGCTCTTGCAGTCTCAATTTCTTTTTGTATGAATTTTCTTACTTCAGTTATTGAAGGGTTCTTTGAATTTTTGGGATTCATAATAGTACCAGTCATCTTCGAAGATACTACCTGACTTCTAATAGTTTTTGCATAATCACTTACTGATTCTGGAAGCGAAGTATTGTACAGAGGTTTGTAGAATTTTATTAGCTCACTTTCAACTTGATTATACGCATTAGTAATATGAAAATATACAGAGACTCTTTGGCCAGCTTTTACCGAATTAAGAACAAGTTTATTGATCTTGCAGTTCGTTGACTGTCCACCGACATAACAGTTTTTAGGTGATATATTGCCATAGCCCATATTAAATCTCTTAGCGAAATCAGATGCTTGGCCGATATAAACAAGTTTGTCATCGATAAAAAACGCATATACACCTGAAACTCCCGACCACTTTGGATGTATTGAAAATCTGCAGAATGATCCTGAGCCATGTCTATTAAGATTAAAAGAATCCCTTTTGTCGTATTGCGCTTGCGGTGAATACTCCAGAATCTTGCCGTATCTATCCAACACCGGCTTGATATCTTGAATATACTCAAAATCATAACCCAAAAGCACCTTCATTCTAACTTACCTCACATTATTTATCATTATTCCATTCCGAATTGGGGGACAACTTTACATAAAAGTCTTTTATGCTATCACAAATTAAACTAACCTCTAATACTCTTTACAATTTCCATAGCCTTTTTGCCACATATACCAATAACTCCTACAACAGCAATAGCAGCACCAACAACCTTCTTCGTCCTATCCTTTCTATCCTTATGCTCTGCTAGACATCTCTCGCAATACACTGTCACATCGTTTGGTAACTGCGTATAGCAATCTTTGCATACATAAGCAAGCGCATCTCCACATTGTGGACAGAATAAATCTACTTCTTTATAAGCAATTTTTTTCTTATGAGCCTCACATGACTCATTACTGCAACCTTTGATTTTTCCCATCACTCATTCTCCTTTGAAATACCAAGATAAATCGTTTTATCTGTCACATTCAATTGCTTACTAAACTCTGATACATCAAGCCTTAATTTTGCTCTTGATTTCCATACACCTTTTTCGGTCCCCGTATCGGTTTTATCGTATTGCGCCAAAAATGCAGCATTTGCAGCTACCGTACTATCTATGAACTTAGCGTACTCATTTAGAACCGTAGACATAGCCGCTAACTGACCTTCATTACAATAAATGGCTGTCCTTAGCATAGTAGCCTGATGGATAAAGGCAAATGACTGATTTATATTATTCATACGGCTATCAATCAACTCTACTCTCTTTCCTTTGCCAGCATTATACTCCTTATCTACCAGATACTTAATATCCGACTGCATTGTAAGTCCAAGCTGGTATGTAGCTTCTGATAATGCTCTTAAAGATTGGGCCACCAGCGCTTTTTTCATATCTGTATCATAAACATTTCTTGCTTCTAAATAGAGTGCCAGTCCACTATAGTACAATCCTATTCTGTCGTTCTGTTGGCCCTGAATCACTTCTCTAACACTGTGATCAATAACTGCAATCTGGTCAGCGATCTGCTGTATTTGTTCTTGAAGTGCTATCACTTGAAGCATATTAGACATCTGTATAGGATCAATGCCTTTCGCAAACACCTCTTTCTTTATCGATAGTTTGGCTCCATAATGGCCATTAGCTTCGCGAATCTGGGCATACATTTTACCAGAGTTTTCTGTTGACAGTTTAATTTGTCCACTTTCAATAGCTTTCAGAGTTTCTTCAGATGCGTCAACTACGTATCTGTAACCTTTTTTAGTAGCTTCTCGTACTTGAGCAACTATTGGAGATACTTTTGCCACAGCTCTATATAAATTCTCAGCAATTCTTTCAGCTTGAGCCAACTTCTTTTTTATACCATTGGATAATAATCTAACAGGATATGATGCATCATAAGGAGAAGGTTCTTCAGAGACATAGCAGGATAAATCGTTGTTTTTGTTGAGGATGATTTCATTCATGGTATTAACCTTTCCTTGCTATCACAAATAAGCTTGTAACACAAACACTATATATTAAATACATTTCAATCAATTGATCATACTGCAAAAAACCTCTTTTTTATGTTTTACAAACATTTCTACAACTATAACGAAAGGCTATTACCACAGTATCTACAAAATTTAGCTCCAGAAGCAGTCATTACTTTTTTTCCGCAATATGAACAATATCCTTTTGCACGTTCAAATTTATTTTCTGAATCATCTCCCTCATTCATATTGCACTCTGAATTATCATTATTTGAATTTAGAAACTCCATAATCTGAGAACTTATTTTTTTTGCCACAGTAATCGGAATATTCGAATCATTATTTTCACTTGATAACCAATATTTTCCCGTCAAATGACCATAATCATTGAAGTCTATATTAAAATTCCAATTAGATATGCCACTTTGAGAACAAACAGTTCCATATACAACTGCCTCTTCAACATATAAATCATTTAATCGCTTAATATGTTTTCTCGACTTTTTTACTACTTCATCAAATTCTGATTTAGATATTCCATCCGAAAAGCAACAGGGTATGCTCTTTCTACGTTTTTCTTCCTGATGATCTTTATTAACTTTATATAGTACTCCTCCTACAACAAGACCTCCAAGAATCCCTCCAAAAAGCGCCCCCATTTTCCCCATAATATTTCTCCTTTCTTACACCTAACTACTCTAATAAGATATATTTGTATCAATTATGCTTAAAATTCTGTTACAACTAAAAATCTATCGGATTAAAAATTTCTTATTAGAGAATTGCTCTACCATGATATGTTCTTTCCCAAAAGCATTCCAGAATAATGGTTCTGTTTCACATGCATACTTTACTTCTGCATACTTATATTTATTGCCTAAATTTCCAGCTTCACTATCAGATAAGAAATTACTATTGATGATTACAATCATTAAATTATCAAATTTATCTTTCATTAATCTATATTTTTGATGTACTATGTCCGAAACTATATACTCATAATTTGCTTTAAACACATTTGCATGAAATTTGCTTCGCCAAGATCTCTCCTTATTCGAATTATCTTCATGCATACTTTCGATATCATATATTATTTCACTCACAACATCTTCTGCATATTTACTTGCAACCTGTAAGCAAATCCAATCATCCTTACTGTTCGAACCATATAATGCCCACACATGCTTATCTAAACAATCTTTTTTTATTACTTCACATATGTTTCGTCTCTTTTCTTCCTCATCGATATTAGAACAAGCAAATTGACATATCACTGTATGATTGCGATTATTTTTTAAATCTTCACCACTATATACTTTACAATCATATGGAAAACCACTCTCAATTATATACATACTTTCTCCCTTCGGTCATAAATATTTATCCTACTAGCTTATATTAAAAGCAATGAAGTACACCGAAAAGTCAAATCCATCTCTTGCAAGATTCTTTATCCTCCTTTAACCTATTATTTGTTTCGTGATTTATCTCACCTCATCGGGGAGTCTTAATACGGTAATGTTGACCATATATAGAGTCTTTTCAATTAAATAACTTCTCCTGTTTATTATTGGGCAAATTGTGTCATTATAAATTATTTTGCAGATACCTATACATTCAGCTAATACTACAATCACACAAAATATTACTATGGTAACAGTTGTAGCTAACTCAATAGTACCAAGGGTTTTATATATAACACTAATGAATTGTACCCAAACTGGGATAGAAAAAGCTAATAATATTCCAGGTGCTATTAACGGTGGTAGTTTGTTACGATTAGCCTCATCCTTTAGTAGTTGAGTAAGATGCTTTATTTTTTTATCCGTAAAAAGAGCTTTCTTATTCAAATATTCATTAAATATCTCTTCCTGCATAGAATTAAACGCTTCGCAATACCAAGACCACTCATCTGATACTATAGAATATTTAGTTTCTATTATTTTTGCATTTGCATTTAAAATTAACATCATAATTCCTGCAAACAATATAAATAGTATTGTTATGATCACTCCAAGTACTTTATATTTATTTATAGAGAAAGTAATAATTATCGGTACGAAGCTTAATGTAAATAGGTATGTTGATAAAACAAAAATTCTGTATATCCATTTACAGTATTTGAATACAAGCGCGTATGAACTTACTTCTTTCTTGTAAAAATTCACAATTGAGTCTATCAACACTTCTCCCCTCCTACATACAATAGTTAATAAGTCACATCAAAAAATCCTTTGCTTTCAATGATTTCACACTAAATCTTAGTGCAATGCAAACGCAACCTTCTTAATAGTTTAGATCATTACAAAGAAGTTATATACAGCCACCTAACGTCAGAATGATTTGTGTATACTTAAAGCCAGTGTTTTGCCTGCTACACTCCATAACAACATAATAATCATCGTCATTCTCAGCTTTTACGACTATCCCTTGCGATAAACTGGTAGTCCATAAAGGTTTATTACCAAAATAGGGTGCTACAAAACTGTTACTCGGATTTGGCATTTCAGCATTAAAGCTATTTTCTTTAAGCCACTTATAATAATCATTCAGCGCCGGGAGGCCCATGGTTTTGACAGCGGATAAGATGCTTAATTGTTGATTTAACTCATCTTCCAAGCAAATACAATATTGTTCTGTTGGGACAAGCTCATAACCGTGTGATATTACATCTTTTCCGCAGTAATTGTTAAGTTTTATCTTTTTCATAAATAACCCGCTTTCTTTCACAAGGCACTCTAACCGGGGAAGTAAAATTACTTAATAAACTGTGATGAATAATTATCCAGATGCTCACCGCAATGTCCGATAATAATAACTTTATTATCCTTGTCTATATCAAAATATACTCTAATAAAATTTTTGCTTTTATTCTTGCTACCTAGCTTTACATGTTTTATCAATTCAATATCTTTATTTTCATATACATCTTTCCTACATCTTAGAAGCTTAGTGTCCTTATTCGTTTGTTTTCCCTCTGTTAATGCTAGCTCGAAAACAGATTTACAATTAAACACTTCACAAATATTAATACCATCATTACTTTCATCAAAATACAATGGATACAAGTATGTAACAATATCAAAAATACATCTCCAAATTAAGTCAGCTTTCAACCAATCTTCAGCATCAATAGCACTTTTTTTTGCTCTTTCTGTGAATCTAATTCTATTTGGATATAGTTTTTCAATAATGTTAATAGCTTCGAAAGGAGTGGATGGTAGTTGTGATATATTATCAAGTGCAGCAGCTGTTTGCTCATATGCATAACATTGATACTTATATCTTGATAACTCTTCAACAACACTATCGCATTGATACCTAAGTGATTTCAGTTGCCTTTCAAGATCCTCTTTTTCTAACTTCGAATAGTAGCACTCCTCCTCCTTTTTTTGGTTCTCTTCTTTTAGTTTTTGCACTTCTTCATCAAATTCGTCTAGCCAATTTGCTAATTCTACGCTACCTTGTTCATTTTTATACTGTATAAGCTTATATCGTCTATATTCATTATCAACATCTTCTATTCTTGAAATTGTAGGTCTAGCCCATATTTTAGGCTGTTTTGAAAGACCACGTATTATTAAGTTCTCAATCTCAGTCTTACTCTTTTCTTCAATATCCTTAATTGTAAAAAATCTATGTCTAATTGAGTTTGATTGATCTTTTAAATCTAGACGCGGTTCATAAATTCTTATCATTCCTCCCCAGCATCTAAACTCTTTTTCAATGAAATATTTATGTTCCTTGTCAAACTCATAATTCTCATTATAGAAAACAAGTCCATTACCTGCAGTTCTTTTTGCTAATTGAAATGGATCCAATAACATTAAGTCTGACTGATACTGCCTGCTTATATAGACAATAGGGCAATTCCGATCCTTATCACTCAATATCTGCTTAAATTTCAGTGCATCACCATTATTTAGCAAGATAGGATCTGTTTTCAGCTTTACACTTCCTGAACTACATAGGAGCATTTCGTTATTAATAAGCATGGATATAATCCTTGGTGTATTTTGAGTAGGAGCATCCGGTAATTCTCCAAAATAGCCGTCACGATCCTTATATGATGTTATTAATGAAAAATTAAGTAATTTCCTAGATATCTGCTCAATACCTATATCCGTAATCCACTTCCTTACTTGGGGATTTGTGCTATCCTTCTCTTCTAAGCGCAAAGCCCAGTATTTAGGTATATAGGTGTCTTTATTAGGAGTTGTAGAAGTAACCTTTATAAAAATTCTTAGGTCTTTTGTTTTAAATTCACCATAAGTGAAAAACCTCTTTTGACTAAATAGAATGTCATTATATTTACTCTTTAACCATTTAAGTATTAGATAAATTGTTTGATTCCCTACATCATCATCTTCATTTTTAGAAAGGATTTGGAAAAAAGTTCTGTAATGAGAATTCATGTTAATCAATATTATACCCCCATTATCATTTTTCTTTGAGGTATTCTATATTTATAGTAACTTTCCCTTCAAAATTTTACATATTTTTTAAGTATGAAGATGAAAATAGTGTTTTTGGCAACATAAATTTCATGCAATGCGGAACTTAATTATCCGAGCACCCCTATTCCATTAATGGGATTTCATGGTGGAATGAGTGAGCCGATAGCTTTGGCCTTGAAAAACTAGCAAGTGACTGTGATGTACCAGTCGGTCAATGATTGCACTTGTCAGCTTTTCGTCATAAAAAATCCCACTCCATTTACTGAATTCCAGGTTGGTGGTAATGATCACACTCCTTTTCTCATAGCATTCTGAAATCACTTGAAACAGCAGCTGAGAGCCTTCTTTTTCGAAGGGGACATAACCCCATTCATCGCATATCAGCAGATCTGTTTTCTCCAACTGCTTCATAAACCGCTTGAGTTCGCCCTTTGCCTTCGCTTCGCTCAATTGATTAACTAGGGATGCTGTACGGAAGAATTTTGCCCTCATCCCTCTGGAACAAGCTGCAACACCTATAGCAGTGGCCATGTGACTCTTACCGGTACCTATGGGCCCGTATAGGATAAGGTTCTCAAGCTTCTCAATAAAGCTGCCGGACTTTAATACCTCTAAACTGACGGAAGCTTGGATCTGGATATCCCCGAATTCATACCCCTCAAAGGTCTTGATGACGTCAAAACCGGCAGACTTTAAGTTCCGGTTCTTCCGAGTTAGTTCCCGGTGATCCAGCTCCATCTTCAAAAGGTGTGCCAGAAAATCACCAAATCAGTAGCATTAATCTTTGAGTAGTTTTCATATATGTTTTTCCCAAACCGTAGTTCCTTGCAATATTGTTTTATCAAGGCGTCTGAACTCATGACGGCAGCCCTCCCGGTATGATTAATTCATCATAAGCCTTGATATCCGGAGTATACTTCTTAAGTTCAGGAACAGAGGAAGCTTGACTTCCGGCTCTGGCAAAGTTCCGGTCGTTAAGCGGCAATACACAGCCCAAATGCTGTCTGGATCCCTGGCTCCCAACTTGATTCCTTCCTCATTCCAGCAGTTCCTTGAACCCTGGAATCTTCATAGCCAGTGTCTCTATCAATGTCATTACCTTCTCATACTGTCTTTGTTTCTGTACATAATCCTCAAGCAGTATTTCGAGTTCATTCAAGGCCGCTGTCATTCCTTCCTTGACCCCTATTGTCCTGCTTGCGGCCTCTACAAGCTTTACTGCCCGCTTAATTCCTACTGCCCTTAATTTTTGCTTTCGCCAGCTTGATACGATTCCGTCCACACCCATTGTAATTACATGGTCAGGACTCGGATATTCCTTTAACGCTGTTAAAGCTGCTTTTCCTTCCCAATCGCCGAACACTTCTTCAAACTCAGGAAAGTAGATGCTGATCCATCTTTTAATCTTGTTCTTCGTTGTATTTTGCTGCTTCACTATACTCCACCGGCTCTCCATCGCCACTCGTAGTTCACTGTGTACACCTTCCGGAATATATGGCTCTATATATATACCGTCTTTCACAAGCATTGCGATCGTTTTAGGATCCTTTCTGTCGGTCTTGCTGGGTGTTCCATCATCGAGCTCCTTGCTTTGCCTTACATGGTACGGATTGACTAGTACAATCCGCATTCCTTGTTTTTTAGCGTACTGACCAAGTGTAAACCAGTAGTGTCCGGTCGGTTCCATTCCGATTATCATGCTGTTCATTGCATGCCTTGTCTTTAGCTCTGTTGCCCATGTGGTAAACTTCTCAAAGCTTTCAGCGTTATTTTTGAATACTAGCAATTTCCCCAATTCAAGACCTCGGTAATTAAAAACTCTGGCATAATGCGATTCGCTTCCGATGTCAATTCCAATCACCAACGTTTGTTCTGTGATTTGCAAAATTCGTTCATTCTGGCTATACTTCATATTAGATGCCTCCTGTTATTTTGGAATAGTGCTTCTGGCTGTTGCACAATTTCCATTGTACTTGGAGGTATCTCTTTTTTCAAAGGTCATTTTGTTTTATTACAGGAATGCTCACTTATGTATCCTCTGAATTAATATAGAATTTGGTGACAAATCAAGTACCATCAAAGTTATTTCGCAGTATTAACCCCATTCGTAGTTAAAGTCCCAACAAATGTGCAGTGGATTGTCAGGCATGACACAAGAACTACTAAGGATAACTTCACCGATTTAAGATACCTCTAATATCTCGGTCGCAGGCATTCTATGTATTTGTATAATTCGCTAGTTGAACCATGCTTTGGCAAATCATCCTTTTCTAGGTATATAGCATCCCCTTTGAATTACCTTGAATTATTAACCAGTCTATGTGTATCTTCAAAAGAATAAATAAGTCTGTATAGTTCATCTTTATCATCACCTGAGCGGTATATAGTAATGTTAGATAGAAATTTTCTCTTTAAATCCAGCGCATTACCTATAGGATTATCACTATTAAATATCCACTCACCTAATATCTTTGGTAAAGTAAATGTAAGTTGGTATCCTCGATTATAGTAATGTACTGGTCTAATATACCATCTCCTGCCGCCATGATCATGAGTACTCCAATGAATTGTAACCTTATGAGTCGGATGCTCTCTGACATATGATCTAAAATCATTCATATTATCTGCTTTTAGAACTACTAGAAATGGTCCATTAGCCATTCCCACAAATAATTCGCTATAATTCCTTAAGAACGAAAACAACTCACCAAGAAAATCATTAAACGGTGTGCTTTCACCTTGATCTCTCCAATGTGGATTTTCTATTTCATTTGATGGCCAGGTTCCTAATTGCTGTCTTATAAACATTCTCAGTTGAGTAACAAAACTATTTCTGGACAGTGAGTCTTCCTCATTTCCTATTGTATTATCATTACTTACAGCAACTTCTTCTCTTGCACCATAATATTGTATAATATTATTTACTACTTGCTTTATTATATTTCTCAAATCAGCAAACTCAGGCCCACTTAAATCTATTAAAGATATCCTATGTGCAATAGCCATCTTTATTGCATCCTTTGAGAAACCTGATGTAGAAAACAAAGCATAATTATAATTGTAGCGTTTAATCAAGATTCCTGTTTCTCTCATCGGTGAATAATTTTGGTTCAGATCCTCTATTATTCCTACAGCATTCCTAACTACGCCGATACCTGTTTTTGCAGTACGAAATTTAGCTTCAATAAAAAGCCTTATTGGGAAAGTAAATGTAGGTATCCATGATAGTTGACCTAGAACATCAACTTGGTGCTCTCCTCCCCTACCTATAACCACAAGCCCATTCCCTCTTTTTTGGAGTTCTCTCGTATCCTGGCTTTCATCAACCAACAATGTATACCCTGTGTTCCTAATCAGATAAGCTAATGCTTCTTCCAACAAATATCCACTAAGTGCTTCTTTTGATATTCTCATAAATCCCCCTAAACAATAGATTTTTTACGGTAAACTTAATCAATATACCTGTTATTCCTCCTTAGACATTGAAATTATACTCATAAATTTATTCTTCACTTGCTTCTCTGCCTCATGGAAAGGAATATTCCAAACACTACTTAGATACAGGTTTAGCAGGTCTACCATTTAACTGTATGTATGGACCATCAGTCTCAGTTAATACTCTGTTGATGGGAACATTACTAATAATCTTCTGACCTAAAAGAATAGCATAACCTTTATCGTTCCAGCTACATCTTTATCTCCATGTCATCAACTCACTTATTATGATATCTCTTATATGACACGCACAATCAAACAGCAGCTTCTTTACTTTATATATTCTGTAGATTCAAGCCTTTCTCTCATTACTCTCAAATTATATTTCCACTCCCCATTTATCCACTCAAGGAAATGCTTATCTGAATCCTTAAACTGTTGCTTCCGATAATATGGGTCAAAAAAGTACAAATATTCACTATCTGCACCGGTACATAGCATATAATGATATGTACCGGTTTTACTTAAACATACAGAACATAAAGCTACTTCGCCGGAATTTAAACATTTTACTATTCTATTATTCTGTGTCAGAACATCTTCTCCGGTAAGATATTCGCATTTTATCACAAAGTTATTATCTTTAATTGCGTAACTCTCAAGCCACCGTAATAAAAACTCACATGATAAGCCAGTTGTCCCGCCTTTTCCATGTTCGCCGTTACTGTTAATAGTATCTAGAGAGTATAATAGTACTCGCTGAACAACTTAAGGAGGTATTTCTTCTCTATCAAAGAGATAGTTCAAAGCATTTAAAAAGTCGTAGGTACACAATCAAAATCAGTGGATTGGTACTTTAATGGAATTTTCATAACAAATTACCTCAATAAGTCAAGTAGCTAACTCCAAGTCCAATCGAGAGCTTCTCCGAGATGTATAATGTTTTCTGCCAGTAAAGGAGTAAATTCCTCTTCTTCATGCTTCCAAACTGTTCGTAGAGCCTCAATATAAGCCAATTTACCAAGATTCATCAGTATACTCCTCCATGCAAAGAACCCTTTACATTCAAAACGTTTGAAGTTTTTTAAAACTAGCTCTTATACTTATCTGTTAGCTCGCATATGAAAGTATAATCTTTGTTAAACTCTTCTCTTGAAGCCTTCACATTCTGTGTCTCTCTGGGTTGGCTATGCCCAAGCATATACCTACAAGATTTATCGAATAGTTCCGATACAGCAGGAATATAGTCTACAAATTCAGGAGTAATCTTAGTAACCGGATTAAACATTATGTTAGGCTCATATCTTCTAATTATTTTTTTCAAAAATCCTTCTTCAACTATAAGTTCACACCATGTACGAATATCAGAATATGTTGATTTCAACGTTTGCTCAAGTTCATCGCCCAGGCAACTCTTACTATTAATCTTCTGTGAATGATTTTTGATTTTTTTAGTAATTTCATTTAAATTTTCAAGTCTTCCTTCAGCTGATATAGATATTAAGCCTTTATTATCTCTATCAAATTCATCAATTTTAAAAAATCTATTTTCTTTATTATTTTCTTTGGCACAGCAGTTATAAAGGTAGTAATAAAACATGATATTGTGTGTAAATACAATAACTTGTCTAGCTTTCGATATTTCAAAAATTAAATCTGCAATCTTTTCGGCCCTTTTATAATCAAAAGAGGTTACTGGATCATCAAATAAGGTAGTACAATAGTTTTTTCTTATATTAAGATCGGTAGCAAACTCTGCAAGAGCTATAGCCTTTTGCTCACCCTCACTAAGGATTTCTGTAACCTTGATATCTTCTCTACCTATGTACTTCCCTCTTTGAGATTGACCTTTCTTAGAAGACCAAGAAATACCCACATTTGGAACTCCGAGATAATCACAGTATTCTTTAAAAGTACTTGTATAATCTCCAGCAACTATTTCTTTGAAGGCATCCTTTGATTTTGTCGTTAATGAATTTGTAGAAAACCGACTTTTAATACTATTCAAGGATTCAATATGAGCTTTAGATTCATACCATTTACTAAATAATTCTTTAGATTCATTAACCTTTTTTATCCTTAACAACACATTTTTATCTGTGCTAATTTTTTCTACAAGCTCAGTTATTTCTTGGTTTGTTTTTCCCAAATTCTCTAGTCTGCCGTCAATATCTCCAATTTCCTTATTGATGTCAATATAAATATCCTCAAAGTTTATTATACAATCCTCAGGGATTTTCTTTCTGTTTTCAATACTATCTTTAAATACTTTCTTATTTTTATCAATAAGGCTGATAATGGTCTTTAGTTTCTCAATAAAGACTCTCTTATTCTCATAGAACAGCTGCTCATCATCATTCGAAAAAGCAACAGGAATATCGGGTATAATATATGACTGAATCTTCTTTTCTGTTTCCTTTTTTGACTGACTAATCTCAGAATTTATGTGCTGGAAGCACGATTCAATCAAATCTATTTGTTGCTTTTCTAAAATCTGTCCGCAAAAAATGCATGCACTCTTTTCTTCTGGAATACATACACCAATTGATTTATAATAACCTTTCGCTGAACTTATAAAATTAACCCAATCATTGTTAACACTTACTATGTGCTTTACATTACTATTAAACTCCTCATTGTACTTTTTCTCATTACTTAAAAGCCTATTATATTGCTCTATAAATCCATTTACATTATTAATATTATCAGCGCTAACCTTTACAGACAGCTGGTCAAAGCTCTTTTTTATAGCTTCAAGTTTTGTTTTTTGAGTACTTAATATTTTTATCAAATCAATTGGATTTGTGCTTTGAAGTTCCTTTATCTTATTATCGAAACTTTCTATCTGACTATCTATGTCTTCGGGAAGCGAATAGTGAGTATTAAGAAAACTATCTAGCTTCGAAATACTTGACACATTACTTGCTATAGTTGATATATCGCTTGCGATTATTGAGAAAGAACTGTCTATAAAAATTTTATTCTGCTCTGATTTATAGTCGTCTATCATTTCTTGGAACTTAACTCTCAATTGATCAATTAAATCTGTTAGTTTCGTAAAATAGTTTAGCCCCTGGGGTAAAACACTGAATGTCAAATCAGTATTCAAAAGTGGGGTAATAGAGCTTGAATCAAAAACATTAATCCTTGAAAGTTCAGGATGCCTTTTACTAATTTCTATACATTGAGTACTACCTTCACCATCACAACTATTGTCAGTCGAATAACATACCGTTATCATTTGCTTATCTGAAGACTTAGCAGAAGTATATATATTAGGCATTATGTCGAGGTTTTTTTCAGTTGTATAAAAATTGTCAGCCAATTTTCTAAAAACTTTAACATATGATGACTTTCCAGTTCCGTTTTCACCGTAGAATACATTAAGGTTCCTTCCTAGTTCGCAACCTGCCTCAGAACACAAAGCATTTATATTAATTGGGTTTTTAATTTCCTTTATAAAAAGTTTTATTTGTTCAGATTCTTCAGACAGAGAAGTGATTAGCTTAATAGTTCTATTATTCGAAATAATATCAGTGATCTCAGATGTGATTGTTTCAATATCAATTTCATTATTTTGTAGTATTGTATTTAGCAAATAATTTTTCCAGTTTAAGTTTTCAGTCCATTCAACTAAATAATCAATTGCTTTTTTCATACAGCATCTTCCTTCCTCTAACAAAATCAAAGTATCAGAGGTGTTATCCCATATAGTTATTCTACATAACTTGATAAATTCCTTTATTATTATCTAAATAATTCTAATTCTTCAATTTCTCATCAGCTTAACCTTTTCCTAAAACAAAAAAACACAATTTCACAGAAAGACCTCTTACTTCTCCTCATACATCTTTACTAGTGTCTCAAACGTCATGTTGACCATAACCATACCATGGGGGATTAGAACATACTCCCATGGTTTTCCGCAATGCAGTGTAGTATACTCAGATGCATTTTTGCAATATTCCAATGCTGCTCGTTTCTTTTCTTTTACTTCCTCGCTGGTAATTTCATTAGCTTTCTTTGTCTCAACCATGTATATTGTATCAGTGCACTCTACTACAAAGTCCGGATGATATTGTCTTGAGTTATGTTTCCAATAAATTTTGAATTGGTTCTGGGCAGGTCGCAACCACTTAATGACCGTATTGTTTTCCTGCTCAAGAATAATTGCGAAGTCCTTCTCTGTCTTAGAATCAAACTTGTACATACTATGACATGCCTTTTTAAACCCGGTAAATATCTTTTTAGGAATATCACTTGTAGGTGTTATAGTCATAGTGTATGGAAAAAGGCCATCACTTGTATATTTAGAATAATTATGTTCGTAAATTTTATCAAACGGATATACAATTGGTTTTTCATAGCCAGGAGCATCACAATAGAAATGTTCCGCCATCTGAGAATGGATATAGCGGCCAATCTCACGCTTATTTGATTGAATTACATTAATAATATCATGCTCCTCCAAGTATGTGCAAAATTTTGCAGTAGCTTGGCTGGCTAACTTGAATAGTAGGTCAGAGCATTGATCATAATCTACGTCAGAATAATTAATAAGCTCATTAATGATCATATTTTCCAAGCTGTCATATTGTACTTTGCCCGCAGCAGTATCAATTTCAAAGCTCTTACCATCCCTTAGCCTATGAACTGTAATGTCTTCGGAACTCGGCATGAAGTTCAAATTTAGTACATCTAAATCAAAATTGTAAAATCCTGATTTAATTTCGCTGCTTTGCACAAGCGATATACGAGGTATTTCAATAATATTGCCGGTTAATTCTTCAGCAACTTTATCAAATACTGCTTTTACCTCCTTCAAGACACTCTCAACATATTGCGGCATGATCTGCTGAGTACTTTCCAAAAACGATTTTTCTATGTTTTCAATTGCAATTTTCTTTATTTCTGGCTTCTTTATATCCGCAAGACTAGTAACCTCCTTCCCTAATGAGGTTATTGCATCGACAATACGCTTCTGTGCATCCAAGCCAATAATAGCCTTTTGCTTATCTTCAGGATTTTTAATTGCTTCTATACGCTTTTCTTCTTGGTGGATTTTTTCTTCGATAACAGTTGTAGCTTTAATGACTTGTTTGGGCTGGTTAATATCAGTCTCATCAATTTCAATAATATTTTCCTTACGAATTAATGAATCTTCACGGTTTGCGAGGTCTACTATCTCCTGGAACTTATCATGCGATACGATAGTCAACCGATCTACCTTTTCGTTACCGGTACGTTTCCCATAAGGAAGCCGAAGGCCCCTACCTATTGTCTGCTCTCGTAAAGTAGTTGAAGCAGCAGTCCGTAGAGGGATTATCGTATAAAGATTTGTAACATCCCATCCTTCTTTAAGCATATTTACATGGATAACAATCTCGATACGGTTTTCAATTTTTTCAAGAGAAAGTAATAAATCAATATTCTCATCCTTCTCAGTACCCTTTTGATTTGAGTGTATTTCTATAACTTTATCCGCATAATAACCATCGAAAAATGATGTAGATTGAATAATTTGCTTCAGTTTTCCAGCATGATCTGTATCTTTTGCTACAACAAGGACAAACGGCTTAACGTGTTTTAACTTATTGTCCCTTGCATATATATCAAGGTCCACTTTTGTAGCCTCATGTATACGAATTCCATCCTCAAGCTTTATCATATCTATATCTTCTTCACTATAGCGACTGGGATCAAAGTCTTTTCTTGTTGCTACAGCGGGATCTTTAACAAAGCCATCTCGAATAGCTTTCGCCAAGGAATACTCATATACGACATTTTTAAACTTTACGGTTACGCCAGACCGTTCTACTTGAGGCGTAGCTGTTAACTCTAGTCCAAGTATAGGGTTTAGCTCATTAATTACTTGCATTCCCCGGTCGGCTCTATAGTGATGGGACTCATCCATTAATAAAACAAGATCCGGAAGCCCGGATAAGTATTCATAGTATGATTGACCGATATATTCTGATAATCGCTTAATTAGTGGTTCTTTTCCGCCTTTTGTCTCAGCATTAATTTTGGAGATATTAAAAACATTAATTGTTATGTCAGATAAAAATGATTCCTGTCCGGCAGTTTGTTTCTTGTATGTATCACCAGTAATAATTCTGGGCTGGTTATGAACAAATTCGCCAATCCCGGTAAATACATATTTAGGACTTTGCGGATTCCCCAAATCATCAATTAGCTTATTATAAATCGTAAGGTTAGGAGCAAGGACAAAGAAGTTTTTGATGCCTTTTTCTATGTATAGATACGCAATAAACGCACCCATTAGTCTGGTTTTTCCAACACCGGTTGCTAAAGCAAAACAGATAGACGGAAAACTTCTCTCGAAATCTGTACAAGTGGGGTACATTGCCTTCACTTCTGTAAGTTCTTCATCCAAATTAGTTCCTTTCTTTAAAGAGAGTTTTTCTACTAATTTAGTAAGAATATCCAAACTCTCTTCCTGTGGTGCACGAAGGCTTAAACGGTTTCTAATCATATTTGCCGTACGATTCATTCTTTATCAACCTCACTTACATCTATAGTTTCACTATTGGATAGGTTCTGACCCGCACCTGCAATATTTAAGCTGTAGTCCTCCTTGCCAAACTCACATCTTCCAAGTAACATACCCGGTATTTTCTTGATTGTAATATTTGTATATCGTTCAGAGCATGCTTCTTGAAATGATTTGCAGCATACTAAAAGACTTTCTTCCGGTTTCATCTCTTCATAAATGTTGTCAAGATACTCAACTGTCACAAAAGTTGTTGTTGTAAAAATGAAATCTTTTTCTGTTGATTGTCCCTGTTTCCAGTACACCTCTTGGTCTGGATTATATCTAAACCCCTCTTGTTTAGCCATAGCAGCTGCTAACATATCTGCATTATATCGTTCATCAATGATCCAGTTATTATATTTGTCCTTTTTTAATAGGCTTGGGGCTAATTCAAAAAACTTGAAGCCTCCCCCTCCTTTCCAGTCATTTGCATTAGTAATGCCTCCCTTATCTGTACCGTTAACAACCTTATTAAGTCGGGTCAGGCAATGTGTATAGCAATGATTACCCAGTTCAATACCAATCCATTTCCGTCCCATTTTGTGTGCAACTGCCGCTGTCGTTCCAGAACCCAAAAACGAGTCGAGAACCCAATCCCCCTTTGTTGTTGAAATTGTTAGTATTCGTTCAATTAACCTTTCGGGTTTTGGCGTGGCAAAAACATTATCTTCGACTATTGCCTTAACTTCTTTTTTCGCTTCTTGATTATCTCCAACTTCTGTCCTAAACCATATTGTTTTAGATACAGATCCAGCCTGTACTTCAGATAAAAATCTTTTTAAACGTGGAACATTGTTGCCATTATTACCAAACCAGATTCTATTATCTGCTAATAGTTCCTCGTACCTTTCTTTTGATACTACCCAACTTCGGCTCTCAGGTGGAGTTATTACTCGACCTGTTGGAGTAGTAATTGGATAAATGTCTCTTGGATTTGGTGTTTTTACTGACAAATCACCAGAAGTCCAAACTCCTCGTGGATCGTTATCAGGGTTTTTATACCTATCATCCATCTCAGTAGTTCTTGGCAAAAGATTCGGTCTCCAGAGATTCTTGTTTTTCGCAAATAGAAGAATATGATCATGACTATCTGACAGCCATTTTGCATCATTTTGTGGAGAGAACTTTTTTTCCCATATAATATTAGCAACAAAATTTGATCTCCCAAAAATTTCATCACAAAGGACTTTCAAATAATGACATTCTTCATCATCAATAGATATCCATAATGAACCTTCTTCACTTAGTAAACTATATAGCAACTCTATTCTTGGCTTCATCAAACTAAGCCAAACTGAATGCTCTATACCATCATCATAATGATCAAAAGCATTCCCTGTATTATATGGAGGATCTATATAAATGCACTTAATCATACCTTTGAAATTTTGTTCTAATGCCTTCAAAGCTAATAAATTATCACCATGTATGAGCATATTTTCTGAGCTCAATTCGCCATACGACTTACTTGTATCTTCAATAAAAATTCTTGGCTCAAGTTTTATCTCGTTTTCCTTGCCAATCCAGGTTAATTCCAGCTTTTGCTTCATAGCCATATTGTGATCCTCCCATAGCACCTATATTACACGCCATTTTATAGTAAACAATTGCTTAATCTGTATATCCTGCTTTAGCCTTGCTTCTATTTCATCAATAAGTTTTTCCTTCCGCTCATCCACCTTATCCTGCTCAGTAAAAAGATTTTGACGTAAAACATTCCTGCGTTTTTCCAAATCTTTTATATACCTTTGGGCTTGAACCTTGTCCTCAAGTTTCATGATTTTTTTGGCTTCCGTTTTAAGAGTTTTAATTTGAATATCCATTTCTTTAAGTTGTATTTCAATACTTCCCTTCACGTCATCTGACCATTTTTCCAACTTCTCCATTTCGTCTTCGAAAAAAACGAAGTTTTTCCTAGAAATTTCTTCAGTTATGTATGATATTCTTGCATCAAGAACAGATTCCAACTCGTTTTGTTTATCAATATAGACAAACTCTCCGACCTTAGCATCAATATTAAACAGTCTTTTGCATTGCTCTGGCTTAAGTAATGTACCATTATCCATAATACCTGCAAATACAATATAATCTTCATCCTCAAATGAGTGGACCGATACGTTCCATACCGCCATTTCACCAGTTTTCCCAAGCAATTCGTCAAGTATAGATATTTTCCCTGGGTGGCCAGAGTAATTAAAGATAATTTCTTTGCTAGGGAGTTTTTGGCTTTTGTACTCTTTAATAATTCTCTGTGCAAGTGGATGCCCAATTCTATAATTATGAATGGATGGATCATCGGTCTTAATCATGTATTTTCCAAGAGTGATATTCTTATCATCATATGGATTTACATGTAATATAAAAGTATTGTCAATTGGCATAAAGCTAGCTTCTTTCTGAAGCCTATGCTTTGTAAGCGACATAAGCCATAGCTCATACCTTGATAAGTAGTCTCTGCTCTCTTTTAGATTAATCTTAAGTTTCTCATGAACCTCCTCATCAAAATTTTCTAGCAGCTTTTGCCTGGTAGTTTTCATTTTATCATCAATTTGTGTCTCCAACTCTTTTTGGAGTTCATCAAATGCTCTTACAATATCCTCTGGTCGGCGGCAATTCTGATATATTTCATTAATCCTCTTTTCGAAATCCACACCTGATTCAATTGCTCCCAGTACTTCATCACTAGCTCCAAATACACCGTCGAATAACTTGAATTTCTCCTTAAGTAATTCGTAGACTCTCTCATCTGCAGCATTTCGTTTATTAAGAAAGTTTATTACAACTACATCAAACCTTTGACCATAGCGATGACAGCGACCAATTCTCTGTTCAATACGTTGGGGATTCCATGGGAGATCATAATTTACTACCATTGAGCAGAATTGAAGATTAATGCCTTCGGCAGCAGCTTCGGTTGCAATCATTATTGATGCGTTTTCTTTAAAATAATCAATAAGGGCTGCCCTTTTATCAGCACTTTTTGATCCTGTAATTCTGTCAGAGCCCTTGTATTTCTCAATCCATTTATCATATATCTTTTTTGATAAATCATCACTGTTATTACCATTAAATAGAACAACCTTGTCTTTGTATTCAGTCTGCGAGAATATCGAAAGAAGATAATCCTGTGTCCTCTTTGATTCTGTGAATATTAATGCCTTTTCAGGGGCCCCAAGTCTCTTCATTTCTTCAAAACCATTTTTTAAAGCAATAAGCAGAACTTCGCCTTTTGCATTCTGCTGAATGGACTCTGCTAATTCAGCATACATTGTCAACTCATTTATTTCTGATTTTATCGTAGCAATGTCTTCCTCAGTCAAAGATAGCTTCCCATCAGGTTCATCCTCATCAAATTCGTCTGCAAGTTCTTCATATCCTTCAAAATCCTGAAACACATCCTCAATGATGCCGATCTGTTCTGCCTTAACAAGAATATCATCGAGTTTTCTTATTAGAGATCTTAATGTTCCAGCAATAGCAAAGCTTGAAGATGATAATAACTTTCTTAGGATAAGAGTCATCAGTAATCGTTGGCTTGGCGGTAATGCTTTTAAATTGTCCCGTTGCAGATATGCCGTTACATTATCATAGAGTTCTTGTTCCTTATCTGACGGATAAAATTCTTGTGTTAAGGCTTTACGGTTCGTATAGTTGATATATTCTAACACTTGTTTCCTAAGTGTTCGTTTGCATACTGGAGCAAGCCGCTGTTTAAGATCGTTAAACTGGTCTATCCTATCATCGGATAACTTTGAAAACTGGTTCTTAAAACTCTTAAAATCACCGAATGTATACTCATCAATAAAACTCACAAGGCCATATAACTCAAGTAATGTGTTTTGAAGAGGGGTGGCGGTCAGGAGTATCTTGGGAGAATTAGCTATTGCTCCTTTAATTGCTCGTGCAATCCTGTTAGAATTCTTGTAAACATTTCGAAGTCTGTGTGCTTCATCAATGATTACTAAATCCCAATTGACAGCTTTGACATAATGCTCTTTGCTGCGTACAAAGTTATATGATGTAATGATTATTTGTTCTTGTACAAATGGATTAAAGTTGCCTTGTTTAATAAAATTTTTGGAACTATTTGACTCTATAATGATAGAGTTAAGGAAGAATTTTTCCAATAGTTCTTGATGCCATTGTTTCCGAAGCGTCGATGGGACGATAATAAGTATTTTCCTTTTTCTCTCGGCCCATTTTTGTGATATGACAATTCCAGCTTCAATTGTTTTACCAAGACCAACTTCATCTGCCAGTATGGCTCCTTTGGAAAGTGGTGATTTGAAGGCAAACAAGGCAGCATCAATTTGATGCGGTTTAGGCTCAACCTGTGCATCCGCTAATGTACTAGCTAATTTTTCAATATTATTTGATGAACACTTTTTAGTTAGTTCATATGCAATATATTTCGCATGATAATCAGTTATACTCAACCTTGACCCTTCTTCATTAGTAAATTTTGTCGAAATTACTGATTTATTTTCTTAGTGCCTGTAGTATTTTATCATAAACTGTTATCTTTTGGTAGTTGTTATTAATTCTATGTATGGAAAATAAATTATCTGTATCTTTATACCTTACTCATAAGCAGCTTTTATTTGTATAAATAACACAGTGACAAATAACTCTCAGAGTTAGATTCTTCTCTTGTTATAAATATAATAGCCAGTCATTCATTATAAGCTAAATATGATACATGTTTCTGCGCTTTTAAATACTTTGATTTCACCTTCGAGAATGTTACTGAATACCTTGCTTATTAAGTATTCCTATTTGTAGATATTTTCTGAATATTCTAGCTCATTAATTGCATCCAGTAAATATTTGTCTTTGAAATATCCTTCGGAATAATAACTTATAGATCTAATTAACTTTACAACACCTATAACAATCAGTCCAATAAGAATTAGTACCCCAATTCCTATTGGAACAACATCACTATCCGCATAAATAATACTGGCAATTAAGGCACCTAATGGGACACCTATAAGCATATCTGCTATTTTACTATTTATTCTAGTAAATTTATCTTCATGAATTTTTAATGCTATTTCACATTCTGTCTTCAGTTTCATCACTTTCTCAGACGAATTAATACCATAATCTCGCAATATACTCCAAATATCTGAGATATATTGTTCATAATACTGCATTTGTTCGGACAATTCATCTGCGCGCGCAGACAAATTAAACAAATATTTTTCTCTTGGGATTTGACTAAATATCGATACTAAAACTATCATAATAACCGGTATAAAAACATACGGACTCCTATAATTTATTATTGAAATTATTACAAGAATGAAAATAGCAAGTAGCAAAACGCCTAACATAATCCAATATGGAAGTCTAAACAGCCGAATCATATCCGCCAGACTTCTTACTGATTTAAGCTTACTCGCTGGGTCTTTTTCATATATTGCCCGCCGTATGTTCAGATACTTATAGGTCACTGTTTCTACCTCCTATCTAAATTATTCCTATTCCTTGAGTTTAAAGGATTTTCTAACAAGGTTGGTGTACTCATGACCCATCCTGATGGTCATGTATACTAAACTCTTGCATTTTTTGCCTATATCACTCAATTATAAATAGACCTTGTTCATCGTAGTTTAGAGATTGTTGCCATCCGCACGCATTCCATATAGCATCAAAGCATGGCTTAAGTATATTTGAGGCATCTTTTTCATAACTTTCAACAACTACTTCAGGTGTTATTAGAACATCTCTATCGATAGTATAAGTTCGGGTCGGCCAATATTTACTTGTATCAACAGCCATAAAATAATCTTTTACACCAATCAAAGTAAGAAAAACAAAAACTGGGCATTGAATATCTACCCCATTTAAAAATGTTAAGTACTGATTCAATTTTACGATAAGTTCCTCCTCAAATAAAACACTAGGAATGTTTTTCTTTCCACTGAATGAAAAGTCAAGCATTGAACTATTAACAGCTTCTATAATTCCATTTCTATAAAATTGGGTATAAGTGTAACTTTGTCTACTTGAATCTCCAGAATAAATTATGAAACCATCAAAATTAATTCTGTTATTCCAACCTGATGAACATATTGGTTGTAACCTACCTGCTTTTTCTCTCAAAATACCTACATCAATTATATTTGACGGGCTAAATGCACTAATTGGTACTATATGCATAATTACTTTGGGGTTATTGTCAAACACAACAGGAGTTTCATTAGCCACAAGCTTTGAAATCCGCTCTTCCCTAAACTTCCTTATTCTATCAGTAATTGATTCTGACAAGTTAAATGCTATTCTTAGTTCTGTTACATCCAATGGATATTTGCCTTTTGCGTTCCTGGAAAAAAATTTATCCCATCCCTTGAATACAACTCGATGAGGGCTTAACCAGCTCTTAGCTATCCTTATAAGAATAACCGTCTTCGCATTCGAAAGACATATAGCTTTAATTCTCAATGAAGGTATTCGTGGAGATATTCCATCCCTAATAATACTCTCAATTTTTCTTATTTCTTCATCAGGGTTTGCAATATCCAATCCTTTAAGCTCTTCAGGTGTGCCGTTCTCCCTATTTTCCGTAACCCCAAAAATTAAATCGCCTCCACTTGCATTGGAAAACGATGAAATATCGGCAAGAAATTCTCTTTTTTCCTGATCGTTATTTAGTGATAAATTCCATTTGTATTCTATAGTGCTGCTTTCTACAACTGAATTATCTACTAAAGCCTGTATATCACACAAGGCAATATCTTCAAAATTTTTAGGTATCATGTTATTCCCCCTAAACTAAAAACCCACAATAGCCTGACAACATAAGTAATTATATGAATCATTTGAATTATATCAATTATTGTAATATTTTACAATATAGATCGAATCTATGAAACCACATACATATAAATTATACTGATGACCTCACCCAAACCATGGATGCACTATAAATTGCGGTTGAGGGATTGAAAATCTATATTTATGGGGTTATATCTGATAATACTTCACCCACTCATGTATCAGGCTTGATTTTTATTTTTTCGTTCACCTTGTATAGATATAGACGTAAATTCTCATATTGCTTTAGAAAGTCCCAAGTGGCAGAAACAGCTCATTATCATTCTAAGATTTTAACTATAAACTGGTTAATCTTAGGGGAAGTTTCACATCTTATACAAATACCACTTGCATGTCCCAACCTCATACTTGAGCTCATATACCTTCTCAATCCCATCGATCTCGCTCTGGCACCTGTAAACCATCATCTTATTCCCGGCTAGCTTTTCCTCTCCCCTTTCCGTTATGTTATCGACCCTGATAGTGACAAGGTCGTTTGCCCTGTATTTGAAACTTTAAGGGAGTCAGCATCCCATACTCTGTAGACCATGTTATCATCTTGATTTGCTTCATATATACCTTCATCGATATCACCCTCATAGAATACTTGTCATTATTGGGAAGTCCTCTACAATGCCGCCTTGCATCGGCGCCAGCCTGGTATGAAGGAACCCGGCCCGAAATACACTGAAGTTTCCGTATTTCAGCCTGATATCATCAACGGCCAGATCGACCAGTCTCTGCTTCTCAAAACTATTTTCCAATAAGGAAAGCTGAACAAAATCATTCCCGCAAAGCTCCGATACCCTCACACCCAGATGCCTTATCGGTTCGCCCTTCCACATGTTATCAAAGAGCCTGCAGGCCTCTTTATAGATGGCGTTTGTACAATCGGTGGGTACAAAAAATTTGTGCTGGTGCGAGTAAGACTTCAGTTCGTTGGTTTTTATCGAAACCTGGACCAATCTGCAGCAACATTTCAGAAATTCGATTTCAGTATTGGCCAGGTCTCCGATCGTGAATATCCCCATCCTTTGCAGTTTTGCCTCTGTTGCCTGCCCGAACATGTAAAGGTCTCTTACGCCAAGCCTCCACATTTTCGATGGTATCTCGTCCTTGAAAAGTGTTGTGACAGCATCATTAGGTGTCAAAGGCATAAAAGAAGAGTTCCAATATAACTTGAAACCTTTAGCCGGAGTGCCTTTATAGGATTTATCTTCCTAATCCTGCTTGATTTTGTCTATTACACATCCAGGAAACATTTTTTGAATACTGTCACATTCTTCCTGGGATACTCGCTGTCCAAAAAATATATATTCCAGGTGATCAAAATTAGTGAACTCACTAATATCATCATAGTGTACCCCCGATAAACTTAAACCTGTGGCATTAGGAAAATATTCAGCAATAGTTTTTACTGACAGTCCCAGGTCATCCATGCCTACATGAACCTGTATATCATCAGAATCGGAGCTAATACCGGTGATTGCAAAACCATCTCCTATATTTCTGAAATATATGTTAATTGTATAGTTTCTATAACGGCTTTCCGGATCGTCTAGAAATTTTTCCTTAATTGATAGATAAGTCTTTTTGATTCTTTCCATCCTTTCTGACCTGTTTTTATGGTTGTCGTCAAAGTATATCTCAACCGTCGAATTCCCCTCATCAACTGCGACATAATTCAAGGACCATGTAGGTGCATAATCATTATGTGATGATAGAAATACAACTATTTCTAATCTTTTTGCATAAGACAAATATCCGATAAACAATATACATATAGTTAAAACTACCCAAGTAACTATCCATTTATTTGATAATTTACGAACACTATTCATATCTTCCCCATTTTACTTTCAATGATAATTCCTAAATATCATATTTAATATACACAAGGAAGCAAGCTGTCCTTAATTTAGTATTGGTATTAAAATCTCTAGCTTCTCAACCTGGATACCTGCTTCCTGTTCTCAAACCATTATACCTGATTAGTATCTGGCAAAGCAAAATTCAATAATATTTATCACTTGCTTGTCACATCTTATACAAGTACCACTTGCACGTCCCAACCTCATACTTCAGCTCATAAATCCTTTCAACTCCATCGATCTCGCTCTGGCACCTGTAAACCATCATCTTATTCCCGGCCAGCTTTTCCTCTCCTCTTTCCGTTACATTATCGACCCTGATAGAAACCTTAAGGGAATCGGCATCCCATGCTCAGTAAACCATGGTATCATCTTGATTTGCTTCATATATACCTTCATCGATATCACCCTCATAGAATACTTGTCATTATTGGGAAATCCTCTACAATGCCGCCTTGCATCGGTGCCAGCCTGGTATAAAGGAATCCGGCCCGAAATACACTGAAGTTTCCGTATTTCAGCCTGATATCATCAACTGCCAGATCGACCAGTCTCTGCTTCTCAAAACTGTTTTCCAATAAGGAAAGCTGAACAAAATCATTCCCGCAAAGCTCTGATACCCTCACGCCCAGATGCCTTATCGGCTCACCCTTCCACATGATATCAAAGAGCCTGCAGGCTTCTTTGTAGATGGCGTTTGTACAATCGGTGGGGACAAAAGCTGATACTAGATATCTAAAACAGGCACAGGCCCATCAACCCAATTTAACTGGCTATCAATCATAAACTGTTCACACCAGTGCCTGTCAGAAGTATACCAATCGTTAAAGCTGTTGATGCTATTGTACAAAGCCTCTACGGACGCACTATCTTTTAGTTCTATAACGTTATTTATGTTCAACATAAGATTGTCTGGTTTTTTATCGACACCCTCCAAAACTTTAAGAAACCATTTGTATGAAGGGAATAAAGTCTCATTGTATGCCAATACGAGCCTTCCTGCAAATAAGACATAGTTGGAAAGGCTATAATACATTAACAATTTGTTATTTTTTCTTAATCCTTCGTAATAATACCACTTCCATGTTTCAAATTGAGCATAGAATTTATTTATATTCTCTTGCTTCCTTTCCACGGGGTACTTTGACGCGTCTTTAATAAGCTCCTCCAACCCATTTACTTTGGAATATGAAATAAAAGCACCCTGAAAAGCAAATTTAGCAGGTTCGCTGCCGAATTCGGCAACTTTTTTTATATAATCGGTACATGTACATTTTCCATCAACATAACCACCCTCATAATTACAGGACTCCGTTTCATAATAGAATACGGTATTTCCCTTTAACGCTCTCTTGTAATCCTCTTCAGATAGCACAATCATTATGTCAATATCGGAATCTTCACTTGCAAATCCGTGAGCTATTGAACCTCCAATAATTACACCAAGGATCTCGTCACGTGCTTTGAGTTTGTCAGTTATTGTTTCGATTGCTGCTATATGGTGTTTATACATAGTTGGCACTCCTTGATATCTTTTTATTTTGAGGTTGATATAATAATGTTGATAAATGCATAGATATTATAGCATTTTATGGTATAAAATCCAACCATATTGTTTTTACCTGCTGTAAGCAGGGTTACTAAGGATTATTTGAGTAATTTCATATACAGTGAAGTTTATCATAAGCAGTTAATAATGTTCACTCGTGAACATTATTGCATAAGAAAAGGGGATAATTATTTTGACTGAGTGTTTAAAGTTATTATTTCCTCAGTGGCAAGGCTCTGGTACAGATAAGGATTTGTATTATGGAGCGAAATGAAAGCAACAGTTAAACTCCTGCACGGACCTAGTGATGTTATAAGGAACCGCTATCATTGTTGGCTGTATAATAATTTTCAAAAATAGAAATAATATAGAAAAAATAATATAAAACAAAAAGTAAGGAATGAGGAGGATTTTTATGAAATTTAATTTTATAGGAAATAAAGCATTAGTAACTGGTGGTGGTAGTGGACTTGGAAGAGAATGCGCACTATTATTTGCTCAAAATGGAGTAGATGTATTAATTGCTGATGTAAAAAGAGAAAGATGTGAAAAGGTTGCTGAAGAAGTAAGAAATCTTGGTGCACAAGCTATTGCATATGAAGTAGATATGACTGATTACGAGCAAGTAGCAAAAATGTATAGAACAATAGTTGAACAATGGGGTACTGTTGATTATGTTGTAAATAGTGCTGGTGTATGTTTAACAGAAGAACTTACAAAACAAAGTATAAATGATATTAATTTATCAATTGATGTTAATGTTAAAGGGGTTTTATACTCATGTAGAGAAGCTTTAGCAATCATGAGACCTAAAAAGTTTGGTAAAATTGTTAATATGTCTTCAATCGCAGCAAAAGCTTGCCTTGGCGGATTTAGTGTTTATAGTGCAACAAAAGCAGCAGTATTAGCAGCAACAGCATCTTTAGGAAGAGAAGCTGCACTTGATAATGTAACTGTTAACTGTATTTGTCCAGGTATTATCAAAACAAGTATGTGGGAAGAAATTTTAGACCAAATGGCTGGTGATGATCAAGCAGAACGTGATCGTGTATGGGCAGAATGGACTAAAGGAACACCTAATGGTAAACCTCAAGATCCAATAGATATTGCAAATATGGTTGCATTCTTATGTACTGAAGAAGCAAGATATATAACTTCACAAAACATTGGTGTAGATGGTGGATTTACATTTTAAATAAACAAGAAACTAAGATGATTTTTCATCTTAGTTTCTTTGTGATCAAATAATATTGACTAAACTATTATAAAATATTAGTGAAAAGAGTTTGAATATGTTTAAGAAAAAAATGAGAGTGTGAATATTTCTCTGTAAATTAGCTTTCTACGATAATTTTTATTGGGGCTTGTAAGCCAGATTTTGGCTTGCAAGCCTTGATTACAATATAGAGAAAAGCAAATGGCATGTCAAAAGTGCCCTTGAAAAGGGCGTTTATATACTCATTTTTATTTTATCATAGAAAGCTTATTTTACAGACTTTTCTTCACAGGTTTATATTCTATTTTAATCCAACATATATACTCAAAATCCTTTATTATTCTACATAAAAGACATGTTTCACATCTTATACAAATACCATTTGCACGTCCCAACCTCATACTTCAGCTCATAAATCCTCTCCACCCCATCGATCTCGCTCTGGCACCTGTAAACCATCATCTTGTTCCCGGCCAGCTTTTCCTCTCCCCTTTCCGTTATATTATCGACCCTGATAGTGACAAGGTCATTTTCACTGCCCTGTATTTGAAACTTTAAGGGAGTCAGCATCCCATGCTCAGTAAACCATGCTATCATCTTGATTTGCTTCATATATACCTTCATCGATATCACCCTCATAGAATACTTGTCATTATTGGGAAGTCCTCTACAATGCCGCCTTGCATCGGCGCCAGCCTGGTATGGAGGAATCCGGCTCGAAATACACTGAAGTTTCCGTATTTCAGCCTGATATCATCAACTGCCAGATCGACCAGTCTCTGCTTCTCAAAACTGTTCTCCAATAAGGAAAGCTGAACAAAATCATTCCCGCAAAGCTCCGATACCCTCACACCCAGATGTCTGATCGGCTCGCCCTTCCACATGTTATCAAAGAGCCTGCAGGCTTCCTTGTAGATGGCGTTTGTACAATCGGTGGGTACAAAAAATTTATGCTGGTGCGAGTAAGACTTGAGTTCGCTGGTTTTTATCGAAACCTGGACCAATCTGCAGCAAAACTTGCCGTTTCTGAGCCTCATGCCTACTGTTTCAACAAGGGAAAGCAGGACCTTATGTGCGGTGTCCTTGTCCTCAACGTCAAAATGTATGGTGCAACTGTTGCCGATGCCTTTGATATAAGGTATCGCTCCGTCAGGCTTCACAGGAGACTCTTCGATTCCATTGGCATAACACCAAAGGACCTCACCCCAGCTCTTGAATTTGTATTTCAGAAATTCGATTTCAGTATTGGCCAGGTCTCCGATCGTGAATATCCCCATCCTTTGTAATTTTGCCTCTGTTGCCTGCCCAACCATGTAAAGGTCTCTCACGCCGAGCCCCCACATTTTCGATGGTATCTCGTCCTTGAAAAGTGTTGTGACAGCATCTGGCTTTTTAAGGTCGGATGCCATTTTCGCCAATAGTTTATTTGAAGAAACGCCCACTGAAACGGTGAACCCCAGCTCCTTTTTGATCCTGTCCTTTATCTGGTGAGCCGACTCGACCGGGTCTCCAAGCAGCTTTTCCATGCCGGTATAGTCAACGAACATTTCATCGATGGAAAATACCTGGATGATGTCGGAATAATCCTTAACGATGTCGACCATGGCTGAGCTGCATTTCATATAGACGAAATACTCCGGGGGCACTACCAGGAGGCCGGGACATTTTTGTCTTGCATCGATGACCGGCTCGCCAGTCTGTATTCCATACTTCTTTGCGGGAATGCTCTTTGCAAGCACTATGCCATGCCGGGTTGCCTGATTACCTCCCACGATCGATGGAATTTCCCTGAAATCAACAGTCGCACCATGCTGCAATGCATTGACTGCAGACCAGGATAGAAACGCACTGTTTGCATCTATATGGAAAATGATCCGCTCGCCCATTGAATACACCTCGTAGGTTTATTATAGTACCGAACACATGTTCGTGTAAAGGCCTATAATAAGATATGACATGGAAAAATTATGAAAAGGCTGATAGAGATCCGCCATATAAATACTTAATATCCTTCTTTATACTCAAATGCTCCACTGATCAATCTGTTATAAGCACGACAGATATATTGAATGTTTTTGACATAAGTGGTAGACTTTTTGAAGATAAAGCTGAATAAGGTATTGTTTTACATGTCACATTTATACATAATAATTCATTGATTATATCCTATTAAATAGGGTATAATACTTGTAGGAGTCTAGATGTATAGAGAATTTGTAAGGTTACCGGAGTTCGAGAAATGCTGGAGCAATTTTGGCCTTACTGAAGATGATTTAGCTGATCTGGAATATCATTTGTGTATAAATCCAGAGAGCGGTAGCATTTTGGAAGGAACAGGTGGATTAAGAAAGCTAAGATGGGCGCTGCCAAACAGGGGAAAAAGCGGCAGCATACGTGTTATATACGTGGATTTTGTTTATTATGAAAAATTGTATCTGATTTCTGCATATGCTAAGAATGAAAAGGATAATCTTTCGAAAGAGGAACGTAATGAAGTAAAAAAGCTTATTAAACTTCTTGAGGAAGAATTGAGAAGGAAGTGATGGAATGGGAGTATACGATAGCATTATAAAAGGCATAAATGAAGCTATACAATACGAAAAAGGTGAATTGAAAACAGCAAAATCCAGGCATATATATATTGCTGCCCTTCCACAGTTCCACGGAACCAAAATAAGAGAAATACGCCTGAAGCAAAACATGACACAAAAATCACTGGCCGCTGTTTTAGGTGTATCCATTAAAACAGTAGAAGCATGGGAGGCAGGTAAAAACATACCTGAGGGGCCGGCACAAAGGCTTTTGGATCTCATTGATAAAGATGAAAATTTCCTTGAAAAGAATGGTATTATGAGCCGGAAATAGGCCCCTTGAGGAATTCCTCCAGCTAGCATTTACATTAGTATGGCGCTTTGAAAGATATCTGTACTTCAAAAAGATCACCGCTTATGTTGATGTTAAACCGGCCGCCCATAGCTTCGGTCAGGCTTTTTGCAATGTAAAGCCCGAGTCCGTTGCCCTCGGTGAAGCGGGCGCGGTCGCCCCTGACGAATTGCTCGGTGAGCTCGTCCGCAGAAATATTCAACGGGTCCTTAGAAATGTTCTTCAGTGTGAATATATGCATACCGCCTGCGGTTGTGTCGCTAGCGGCAGACAGATCGGCATACACACGCGTCCCGCTCATGGAGTATTTGACCGCATTGGAGAATATATTCTCCAGCACCCTCCATAAATACCTTCCATCAGTCTGAATGCTTACCGCCGTCTCGGGGATCTTTGCTACGAGCTGAAGCTGGTTTTTATCCAGCTGCTCGTCAAATTCACCCATGATCTGTCCCAGAAGCTCACAGAAGTTGATGGTCTCCATCTTCATTTTTATGTTGCCGGTTCCCGCTTTACTGGCCTCGATCAAATCCTCCATCAAGGACTTCAGCCTCAGCGACTTTTTGCGGATCACCGAGGTGTATTCCTTTAGCAGCTCATTTTCGGTGCTTTCTCTGCTGATAAGGTCCGCATAGTTTATTATGGAAGTGATAGGCGTTTTAATATCATGAGATACATTGGTAATGAGTTCGGTCTTCAATCTCTCGGATTTCAGCCTGTCCTCGGCGATTTTCTCAAATTGGGCGGCCCTGATCTCCGAAAACCTTGACAGATGTTCGGCCAATGCAGTTACTAAAGCAAACTGGGCTAATGTCAGAAAAATAGTGCCCACATTTATATTAAACAGCAAATATATAAATGACATCAGTGAAAGGATTGTGACAAAAACAGAAACCGGCTGTTTGATTGGAAACTGCTTATAGAATTTATACCAGGACATTTTCTTGTACTTGCCGCCTGTCTGCAGGAATACGATCAGCCTTATAAGCCAAAATGCAAAAAGAATGTAGGCTGCCAAAGGAAACGCTATGATTCTCAGAAGCGTATTCATCAATCTTCCGTATCTCACAATAATGAAAATCATAGTGGTCATTGAAAATATAAGTACTGAAACGACAATGAACTCTAATTTTGACGATTTCCAAAGCTTCAGCCTGCCGTTTTCGTTCAGGATCCATATTGATGCAGCAAGCAAGGCGAACAGGACAATGCCCAACACAAAAGTAGCTGCCGTCCATTCACCTAAATCAAAGCTCCGCTGAAACAGCACTTTTGCATAATATCCAAAGGAACGAAGTGCATTGCACGCTATTATGAAGGAACAGCAATATAAAGCAGCCAACAGAAGCGTAAATGACAGATAAGAGTTAAGAAGCTTCTTCAAACTATTTGCACCACCTTGTATCCAAGACCATAGACGATTTTCAGGTATCTTGGCTCTTTTGGGTTGATTTCAATTTTTTCTCTGATGTGCCGAATATGGACCGAAATGATTTTACCGACATTAAAAGCAGGCTCATTCCAAACCGTTTCATATATTTGATTGGCAGTAAAAACACGCTCCAGGTTGCTGGCAAGCAGCTTTAATATGTTATATTCCGTTGCGGTCAGCGCTACTTCGTCACCGTCAACAGTGACCTGCTTTTTATTATCATCGACAACAAGGCCGCCGGTCGTATATATGTTCCGGGACTCCGGGGCCTGTTCCGCAATGCCGCCCAGTCTGGCATAACGCCGCAGATGCGCCTTTACTCTGGCCAGCAGCTCGACTGTGTTGAAGGGCTTTGTAACGTAATCGTCACCGCCCATATTGAGGCCCAACACCCGGTCCGTATCCTCGCTTTTTGCGCTTAAGAATATGATCGGTATGTTGATGTTGTTCTCGCGGATTTTCACGGCAGTCATGATGCCATCCATTAGCGGCATCATTACATCAAGCAGGATCAGGTGTACAACTGAGGCTTTTAATACTTCCATAGCCTGTACGCCGTTTTCGGCCTTTATCACATTGTATCCGTCCTGCTTCAGGTATATTTCCAGTGCATTTAATATGTCCCTGTCGTCATCACATATCAATACGTTATAGCCCACGTTATAGTCCAAAGACTCACCCCATTATCACCACAGCATACCCGCCCATGTTATCTGACGAGACCTTGCATGCTTTATCTGCCGGAACATCGATGAAACCATCGTTTTCAGTTGCATAATATACAGTATAGACTGTTTTGTCAATAGATATCGAATAGCTGCCGCCCATTGCAAGAAAGTTGACATATTCCTCGAGGCACAAATTGCTTTCGTAACAGTAATACGCATGTGGAATGCCCACATAGCGGTAATGCCAGGGCTCGTAGCTGATTTTTGTTATTTCGGTCTTGTCTTCCGGGTATCTTAGGATAAAGCCGTATTTATGAGCGTTTTCCATAAGCCATTTTCCTTGAGGGGAATCACCGGTCAGCCCGTTATATGCTATATCGAGGGCATACCCCGTCTGATGCTCGCTGGCGCCCGGCAGCTGCACAAAGCTTTTGTCTTTTGAGCTGTCGTACAGCTCCTTTTGCTTCTGATAGGATCTGAACCCGCTATTGACGAAGAAATCCTTGTAGCCTTTCTCCCTTGCTTTCTCAAACATGTCTGCCACAGCCTCCAGAACAGCTTCGTTCATTTGTATGTCGCTTGTGGAAAGCGGAACGACGCGATATGCAGAAGAAAGCTCAGCAGCAAAATCCTCATCTATTGTGTTTTCGGAATTAACAAGCATGAGCTCATTCGATAAATCGAGCTCGGGTAAATGCACCTGTGACTGGCCGACCTTGGATATACCAGTTTGCCTGGTCTCAATTATATCCATCCCATTCTTAAATGATCCATAGCCCGGCTTTGCTTCTATTATGCTAAATGCATTGTGGCCTGATTCGAGATAAAGCACGGAAGAAATTAATATAACTGAAAGGAATACTAATGTGTTACTAATGATTCTCCTATTCCTTCTTCTATTGATTCTGTGGCTATCTCTGCTATAGGTTTCTGGACTGGTGGTTCCATTGGTCCTTCCGTCTGTTGCTGACATAAATGGCACCTCTTCATCGGTTTTTATTCCATTATGAAGAGGTGTTTCAAAGATAAGAGTTATAAAATGTTAAGATTTTTCAAATAATGCTATGTACATACTGTACGCAAAATAAAAGGAGCCGTCGCCTTTTATATTTATGCCAAACCTGCCGCCCATGGCTTCGGTCACAAAGTCCTACTCTGTTAACATAATCTGAACTGCGTGCCATCAAAAAGGAGCCGTCCCATTCGTGCAGGCGGCTCCTCATATCACACAAAGTATTTATTATTCGGAGAACAGTGGTGTTGAGAGGTAGCGTTCGCCGGTGTCCGGCAGAATGACTACTATAGTCTTTCCGGCGTTTTCGGGGCGTTTGGCAAGCTCGGTTGCTGCCCAGACTGCGGCGCCGGAGGATATGCCGATCAGTAGGCCTTCGGTCCTGGACAGCTCGCGGCCGGCTTCAAAAGCATCTTCGTTTTTCACCTGAATAATCTCATCGAATACCTTTGTATTTAAAACATCAGGGATAAAGCCGGCTCCGATGCCCTGGATCTTATGGGGTCCAGGTTTGCCGCCGGATAATACCGGTGATGCCTCCGGCTCTACTGCGACTACCTTGACATTTGGATTCTTTGACTTCAGATATTCACCTGCGCCGGTGATAGTGCCGCCGGTGCCGATTCCAGAAACCAGGATGTCTACCTTGCCGTCTGTATCATCCCATATCTCAGGGCCGGTGGTTTCTCTGTGTACCTTGGGGTTTGCGGGGTTTACAAATTGGCCCGGGATAAAGGAGTTCGGGATTTCTGCTGCCAGTTCCTTTGCCTTTGCGATGGCGCCCGACATTCCCTTGGAGCCCTCGGTCAGAACCAACTCAGCTCCATATGCCTTCAAAAGGTTTCTGCGCTCGACGCTCATAGTCTCAGGCATTGTGAGGATGATGCGGTAACTGCGTGATGCGGCAACTGAAGCAAGGCCTATACCGGTGTTGCCGCTGGTCGGCTCTATAATGACAGACTCGGAATTCAACAGCCCTTTGGCCTCGGCGTCTTCAATCATCGCCTTGGCGATCCTGTCCTTCACACTGCCCGCCGGATTGAAGTACTCCAGCTTTCCTATGACAGTCGCTCCCAGCTTATGCTTTTTTTCATAATTGGAAAGCTCAAGCAGCGGCGTTTTTCCAATCAGATCGGTAAGGTTCTTAAAAATTTTCGACATAACACATCCTCCTTAATTAACTCACATTTTAATTATACCTTGATATTGATAACTTAACCTAATTAGTTTTTTAAAAGACCCGGTCAATTCTGTTCATATAATTCATATATGTTTAGTATACTATAGCTATCATACTGCGTTACACAAATATTGTCAATAGCTTTATTAAAAAAATATATACCATATATGAATTGTATGCTATTGACAAATACTATGTTATATCCTATTATATGAATACATACTAATTATATATGAAATGAGGAATTTGCTATGAGAATCTCCGCCAAGGGACGATACGCGCTGGCAGCCGTTATAAATATGGCCCAGCAGTATAACAATGGTGAATATATTACGGTCATCAGCATCTCCGAGAGGCTGGGCATCTCAAAAATTTATCTGGAGCAGGTCTTTTCGATGCTAAAGCGCGGCGAAATTGTCAAATCGGTCAAGGGCGCACAGGGCGGCTATCAGCTTGTCCGAATGCCCGGGCAGATAACTGTTCTGGACGTGCTGTCGGCTGTTGAAACCTCTTTATTTGAGGCAGCGGAAGACACTGTGCCGGAAAAAGCGCCTGATATCGAGGCGGCCTTGCGCTCGTATGTTTTTGATACCATGGACAAATCAGTCAACGACGCATTGTCCCGGGTCACCCTTGAGGATTTGGTCACAGAGGCCGAAAAGCACAAGCAGGAACGTTCAATTATGTACTATATATAACCGCATATAACCTCATGACAGGAGAAGCTTATGGAGTTTAATACATTATGCATTCATGGAAGCGATAATAAATATGATACGACAGGTGCTGTCAGTGTACCGATTTTTCAGTCGGCCACCTTTGCGCACCCCGGTGTCGGGCTGAGTACGGGATACGACTATTCCAGACTACAGAATCCGACCAGGGAGCATCTAGAGAATACCATTAAAAAGCTTGAAAACGGTAGCGATGCCATGGCATTTTCTACAGGCATGGCCGCTGTCACAGCGCTGATGGAGCTCTTTTGCCCCGGAGACCATATTATTGCTTCGGACGATCTGTACGGCGGATCTCACCGACTGTTCCACCGCATTTCGATGAAAAACGGCCTCACCTTTAACCTTGTCGATACCTCGGATGTTTCAATGGTTGCCTCATGCATTAGACCTGAGACAAGGGCTGTCTTCATTGAAACACCGACAAATCCGATGATGCAGGTCACAGATCTAGCCGCTGTCTCGGCGCTCTGCAAAAAACACAGTCTGCTGATGATCGTGGACAATACTTTTCTAACGCCGTATTTTCAAAAGCCTCTTGAGCTTGGAGCGGACATTGTGGTCCACAGCGGCACGAAATATTTAGGTGGGCACAACGACACACTGGCTGGTTTTCTGGTGGTTTCCGCCAGTGCTCTGTCAGAGCGGCTGCGCTTCATTTATAAAACGACAGGCGCCTGCCTTTCCCCCTTCGACAGCTGGCTAATGATCCGCGGGATCAAAACATTGGCCGTCCGTATGGAACGGCAGCAGGAGAGCGCGCTAAAAATAGCACAGTGGCTTAGTTCACATGAAAGAATCAAAGCTGTGCACTACGCGGGGCTTCCCTCCCACCCTCACTATGAGATTTCAAGGAAACAGACAACCGGTTTCGGAGCCATGATTTCCTTTGAAACGGATTGTGAGAGTACTGCACTCAGACTTCTGGAGAGTGTACGGGTGATTCAGTACGCAGAAAGCCTGGGAGGAGTGGAAAGCCTTATTACATACCCAATGCTGCAGACCCACGCCGACATACCAAGGGAGGCTCGCGAAGCCAAGGGCATAAATGAACGTCTGCTGCGGCTTTCCGTCGGGCTTGAATCCGCAGGAGACCTTATTGAGGATCTGAAGCAGGCTTTGGAGGTAAATAGGATATGACATATTCTTTTGATAAAATCATCGAACGTCGCGGAACAGACTCATTGAAGTATGACTTTGCCGCAAGAAGAGGAATGCCTGAGGATATCCTCCCGCTGTGGGTGGCTGATATGGATTTTCAGGCCCCGCCGGAGGTACTGGAGGTACTGGCTGAAAAAAGCTGTCACGGGATCTTCGGATACAGTGATTCTGCCGGCGACGATTATTTCAACGCCCTGGCCGGCTGGTATGCCGACCGCTTCGACTGGCATCCTTCTTCCAAATCCCTCGTTAAGACACCCAGTGTTGTGTACGCCATTTGCACCGCCATCCGCTCGCTGACCAATGAGGGTGACGCTATCTTGATCCAGGAGCCGGTTTACTATCCTTTTAGATCATCAATACTCGTAAACGACCGCAAGCTGGTAGTCAACGAGCTTGTGTATCATGACGGCAAATATTCCATAGATCTGGCTGACTTTGAAAGCAAAGTGGTCGCGAATCAGGTGAAGATGTTTATACTCTGCAGTCCTCATAACCCGGTCGGGCGTGTATGGACAAGGGATGAGCTGACCGCAATGGGTGATATCTGTGTAAAGCACGGCGTCAAGGTGGTTTCGGATGAAATTCACGCCGATTTTGTCTACCCCGGGCACCGCCATGAGGTTTTTGAGGCAATCAAGCCCGAGTTTTCGGAGATTACCATTACCTGCACAGCGCCCAGCAAGACATTTAACCTGGCGGGCCTGCAGATTTCAAATATTTTTATATCCAACACCGGCATGCGTAAACAGTTCAAGCTGGAAATCGACAGAACCGGCTACAGCCAACCCAATGTAATGGGGCTTGCAGCATGCAGAGCCGCCTATAAGTACGGCGCTCCGTGGCTGGAGGAGCTGAAGGTCTACCTCTCATCAAACCTCAGCCTCGCAAGGGATTTCCTGGCGAAGGAGCTTCCGTCTATCAGGCTAATCGAACCGGAGGGTACGTATCTGATCTGGCTTGACTGCCGCGCTCTGGAGCTATCGGACAGCGAGCTGGATAAGCTGATCATACACAAGGCAGGCCTGTGGCTTGACGCCGGAACCATCTTCGGTGCCGGTGGAGAGGGCTTTCAACGCATTAACATTGCATGCCCCGCATCCATTCTGGAAAGCGCCCTTGAGAAGCTCAAGAAGGCTTTCCGCGAATAGACATTCCGTACTGGAAATACAAAAGTGATAGATGAGCAGCAAAAATATGAAAGGAGCAGTTATTTAAAAACTGCTCCTTTATTGCATTTAGTCCACAAAGCTCCGACTGTACTACATGTAGATCTTATTGCTGGGACTCATCTTCCCTAGTTTGAATTATCTGCTGGAATTTGCTCACTCAGCGGGCCTCTTCATGCTTATTCATTTTTGAACTGATAATTTCTGATTTGGCAGCAGAGCTCTTAACGAAGCATGCATCTCTTCAAACTTCTTTGTACGAATTTGCATACGCTTCCCAAGTCGGGTTGCGAGATTATAGGCAAAATTTCGGCAAGCGTCTTTGTTGTATAGCTGTATTGTACTCAGATGCATCACCTCAATACCCTGCTTTTTAAGGACCTCCGCCCGCACATAATCTTTCCCCTGCTCCGCCGGGCTGTTATGGTGAGCAAAACTCTCATATTCAACTGCCAACCTCGCCTTTTTATAGTATAGATCCACAAAACAGCAATTTTGTCCTAGCTGCTCCTGCGCTTCAACTGTTAAGCTTATCTCACGATTGAAAACAGCGCCATTAAGCCCGTAGCCTCCCAGTGTATGCGGCAGACCCAGAATCATATAAGCGATCGATTCCATGATTGAAGCTGAGCCGTTTTCCACATACTTCAACGCACGTTCGGCTTTTCTATATCCACGGTGTCCGGCAGCCTTTGCATGAAATGCAGTGAGTTTCTGCTTTGTTGTTATTGCATCAGATGGTTTACCCGGAGGATATGAACATAACTGCAAGCCCAGCAGAATTAAGCGAAAAATACTTAATTTTCCAGCAAGTTCCAAGAACAAAAGCTCCGGTGATGATACTGTCATTCCGTTTCGAACTGTCACTGCACCGGCCGGAAGAGCAATCTTACACGAATGGACCTTTTTGCCATTAATGTTAAATCGCTGATTCTGCTCGAAAACAGTCATTTCATCCGAATTGATTTTTGCTATTTCATTACCGAGGATAGCTTCTATGTATGGTATATCCCATATTTTAACCGCTGAAAAATGACTTAAATAACCCTTCATAAATAAATTTTACACCGCACTGCTCAAACATGCAATAAATGGGAAATTATTGGAGCTGTTTTTGTGCTAACCAGCTATATTTATGGAGTTTTGATAATAGATAATGGAGTTAAACACAGGTATCTACCCCTAATCCAGCAATTTTGAGCTTCTTTTATTACAATCACTACCCCTTAACTTGCATTTTTGAGCATCCGACCTGCAATTGCTCGCCTTAACTTGCATTTTTGAGCATCCGACCGACAGATGCTTGCCTATACTTGCATTTTTGAGCATCTAACCTGCAATTGCTGCCTTTACTTGCATTTTTGAGCATCCAACCTGCAATTGCTTGCCTTAACTTGCATTTTTGAGCAGCAAGCTCCCAATCCCCGGTCAAGTGAAAATCAACAAGCCCCCAATCCCCCGGTCAAGTGAAAATAAGCAAGCGCTCAATCCCCGGTCAAGTCTAAATCTGTGTGTAAAATACTCGTTAAGCTATAAAATCATCCACCTTACTAGCAAATACAGATATTCATATAAAATTTCTATTCTTACTTAAGACTACAATGTGCATAGTTTTTGTTGTTTTTCAGCCCTCTACATTGACGTTTATTTAACGATATCTTATACTATTTATATGAACGTGTTCATTTGCATTGTGCAGTGGAGGTGTTTCCATGTCAAAACAAATTCCAAACGCCAGAGAGACAATATTTGCCGTCTCCAGAAAGCATTTATTTGAAAAAGGATATATGGGGCTTACATTGCGTCAGGTTGCCGCTCAAAGCGGTATAGCTGTGGGTACTATATACAATTATTTTCCCGGCAAAGACATGCTCATTGCCTCCATCATGGCAGAAGACTGGCATGTGTCCCTAAAAGACATGAAAAAAACCTGCGAGACTGCCATTACTGTAGAACAAGGTATTAGAGCAATCTATGATGCGATCAGAGATTATGTAAGAAAATATGAACCTATTTGGTGTGAATATAAAGGAATGCCCGGTGGCTTTGGGCAGTACAAGGCATTGCTTCGCAGCCAGCTATCCAAGCTGCTGGCTGAATTGCTTGAGCACCTGGATCACAAAAAGGATGCTGAGCTTTGCCCATTGCTGGCGGAAACCATCCTGGCTTGTGCGATGCAGACAGATATCCCCTATTCCGCATTATCTCAGATGATCGGCCGTTTATTCCCATAAATTATTATTTAGGAGGAGAGCACATGAGCAGCTTTCAAGACCTACGAATCGTTGATAATTTTTATCAAACCTCTGCATTTTTTCCCATGCCTACTGCTATGGTCGGTACGCTAACGGAAACCGGTATGACAACCCTTGGCTCCTATTCGCTGGTGCAGCCGTATTATGTGGCCGGCAAGGATTATTATGCCATGCTGTTGTGCTGCCGCAACTCATCCAACACTGCCCAAAATATTTTACGTGATGGCAAATGCAGCATCAACTTTATTCCAGATGATAGAAAATACTTTAGAGAAGCAGTTCGAATGGGCTTTCCCGGCGACACACCGGAGGAAAAGATGAAAAATTGTCTTTTTACTTTAGAAGAAGGCTTAATGGCTGAAAATAATCCCTCTGAAAAATACCCAAAGGTTGTGGCCGAATCATTTCAGGTAATGGAGTGTACCTGGATGAGACAGCTTGACAGCGCTCAAGATGATGCGCCCGGCAAGTTGGACGGATATCCTCCGCCCTACCATGACTTTAATGGCATTACTTCAGAGTTTGGGGCTCATTTTATTCTGCGCATAGACAAAATACTGATGAAACCCAAATATCGTAATACCATCATCAACGGCGTTACCGCCAAGGGATTCCCACGGGTGCCTGTGGATTACGGCTACCGGGACTCAAAAAACTTTTGGTATACCCGATTTAGAAGACCTCTGGCTGAGCTGCTTCCGGTAAGAGAAGGAAGCATTCAATCGGTGCGCTACGCAGCGGACCGCATTGATGACAATATCACCTTCACCGACGAAGCCTGCGCCAAGCTGGTGAAGGTTCCCCGTATATTTCTGAATACGGCGCTAAAGGGCTGTGTGGCCTGGGCAAGGGAACACGGTGTGGAGCGCATTGATGCAGAACACATGGATATTATCAACGATAAACGTTCCAAGGAAAAGCAAAGAAAATAATAACTTATCAACACTAGGAGGAGACGGCTATGAAAATTGTTCTTGCGGGTGCCTTTGGAAAGCTGGGAAGTGATATTTTAAAGGCACTGATACGTGAAGGTCATACTGTTGTTGCCGCGGATCTGGTAACACGTGATATCCCAGAAATCGAAGGGAAATATACTGCTAAAAAGCTGGATGTGACCGATGCCGGTTCACTGGCCGGTCTGTGTGATGGTATGGATGCTGTCATTACCACAGTTGGACTAACTGCCACCTCAGCCACCCATACCAACCATGAGATCGACTACCAGGGAAATCTGAATCTTTTAAATGAGGCTAAGCGCGCCGGGGTGAAGAAGTTCGCCTATATCTCGGTCATCAAGGCTGACTCCGATAAAACTGTCCCCATGCTCCATGCCAAGGCAATGTTTGAAGATGAACTTAAGAAAAGCAGTATTCCTTATGTAATTTTTCGTCCCACAGGCTACTTTTATGACATAGCAAAAGTGTTTATGCCGATGATTGAAAAAGGCGAGGTTACCTTGCTTGGCAAAAAGCCTGTCTATGCCAATGTAATAGACACCACCGATCTTGCCGACTTCATTGTATTGCATATGAATGATGAAAACAAAACTTTTGATGTAGGCGGCACCGAGACCTACAGCTATGAGGAAATGGCAAATATGTTTTTTGAAGCAGCAGGTAAAACACCGGTTATCAAACGGGCTCCAGAGTGGCTGTTCTCAGTATTGGCATATATAAATAAGCTGAAAAAGAATGGCAAGGAAGCTATCATCCGTTTCTCAAAATGGACACTGACCCATGATCTGGTGGGCGACAACATATTTGGTAAACTTAGCTTCAAGGAGTATGTTAAGAACTGCTATAGAGGAGGTGCAAAATAATGAGTTTTTCCGAGGCTTGGACAATAGCCTTTCCACAGTCAATGTTGATTATTGCTTTAGTATGCGCTGCTTTGTCCGCTGTAGGTTTTTATAAATTTGTTTACTTCCTTTCCATTGGATATGGTTTTGCAATTGCCGGGAGCGGCATAGGTCTGCTGGTTCTTTACGGCTCCGGGATGAGGCTGCCAATGATACTCCTGTGTCTTCTTTTAGTTGCGTATGGTGTTCGGCTCAGCGGCTATTTGCTGGTGCGCGAAATTAAAAGTGCCACATACCGGAAAACACTAAGCAAAGTGGCCGGTAGTGAAAAACCCATGCCTATTTTTGTTAAGGCTGCTATCTGGATAGCATGTTTTTTGATGTATACATGCCAGGTGTCCCCTGTACTTTACCGTCTGGAGGCAAACTCCGGCAGTGATGTAATGCCTGTAGTAAGTGCCATAATCATGGCCATTGCACTTATTATAGAAACCCTGGCAGATCAGCAGAAAACCGCTGCCAAAAAGGTAAATCCCGATAGATTTTGTGACACTGGCTTGTACAGGATTGTTCGCTGCCCTAATTACCTGGGTGAGGTATTGTTCTGGACAGGTGTATTGATTTCGGGTTTTGGTGCATTACGAGGCGTAGTTCAATGGGCCATCGCCATCTTCGGCTATATCCTGCTGTTATATGTGATGTTCAGTGGTGCCAAGCGGCTTGAGGGGCGACAGAATAAAAGTTATGGTGCTGACCCCGAGTATCAGGCTTATGTAAAGGAAACCCCCATCCTCCTGCCATTGGTGCCCTTACATTCACTGCAGAAGGTTGATTTCATCAAGTAAACTCAATTTTATAGGAATATTCACAACTGCCAGCGGCGGCTATCAACTTGGAGAGCCGCCGCCGCCGGCTTTTTCTTGCCACTGAATAACACCTTTTCAGCCCTAGTTACAAATTTTCATTTCTTAACGAGTCTATGGTATTGTCATCCTTTAGTTTGTTCATGGAGTAAAGCATTGTTGCAAAGACCACAGCAAATACGCTGAATATTGCAACGACGATTGATATCCATGGAATATAGAAGCTTGTAACATAGCCCGCGTTTATACTCCGGAAAATCAGATAAGTGACTCCTACTGCTGCAGGCAGTCCCCACATCAAGGATTTTGTACCATACATCAGGCACTCATAATTCATCATTTTCCGGAAGCCCTTCTGTGCCATACCCACAGACTTAAGCATTGCAAACTCCCGGCGCCGCAGGTTGATACCGGTCGATATCGTGTTGAACACGTTTGCTGCCGCTATCAGGGAAATCAGAATAATGAAGCCATAAGCAAAAACATTGATGATAAATATCGTATTTCTGTCTGTATCGTCACGAGTAGCTGTATCCTGCAAATTTTCTGAGGGCAGGCCATTCTCATCCATAACGGTTATGAGATTACCAGCCAGGACCGCATGGTCATCTCCTTTAAAATAATAAACCGTATCCGTTATATCCATATTTGCAAAATACTTTGAAATACAGCGTTCCGGAACCATTACCGTGATAGTGTACCCGTGATAGGAGGCATTGATAGCAAACGGCAGAGAATCAACAATTGCCCCCACATCAATGACTGTATTTTTATACAGCAGCGCATCCAGTTCTTCTTGTGTAATACTATCAGGGATGGGTTCCCTGCTTTCATCATATAGCTTTAAATTCATAACAGATAATGTGTCACGCAGCACATCGATTTTCGAATACTTGTTTGTTTCAGGATCAATTCCCTCCATATATGCCATAACAACTGCGTCTGCGCCGCCCAAGCCCCCGGCGGCTGCATATCCTTCAAACACCTCGTCCGGCACGATGTATACAGCTGCAGGTAAGCTATAAACATCACTGCTTCCCTCGCTATCACCGGTTAACACATCATAACGTTTTTTAAACTCATCAAGGAGATCATCCTTGTTTATCATTGCAGAACCCTCCTTGACATAAGCATAGGCAGAGTTTGTCAAGCCCTCGGTCTGAGCCAGTAATTCATACACCTCACGAGGGGTCATCTCCGTAATGGTTCTGGCATCGTAATACCAGCTGATATCATAATCTCTGGTTTCAAAAACATCCGTAACACTATCCTTGATATATGAGCAAAAGGAGCTTGCAGAGATAAACAGTACTATGCTCATAAACAGAGATACGACAGTGGTTCTGTACCTTTTCCTGCTGCGTCTGAAGTGCTTTCGGGCAAGAACACCCTCAAGTCCAAATAGTCTGTAAGTGAACTTTAGTGTACGTATATCCTTGGCCTTTACAGAAATATCGTTTGTCTGCCGTATTGCTTCTATCGCAGTGATGCGTGTTGCACGCCTCGATGGAATCCACGCGGAAATCAAAACAGTTATCAGCGCGAACAGCACCGCCGTAAAGATTGTCCAGAGGTTCACATGGAGTGACAGTGAATATGGCACTTCGCCTGAGTAGAGGGATGAAAACCTCTGTCCGATTAATGAAAGAGTCACACCGATACCCGCTATTCCTGAAAGTATACCTATTGGTATACCTATCACGCTTACAAACATGGCTTCAAATAATATGCTTTTCCTGATTTGCTTTTGAGTAGCACCCACAGATGACAAAAGCCCGATTTGTTTTGTCCTTTCACTTACAGAGATTGAAAATGCATTGTAAATCAGCGAAACAGAGCCGGCCATGATCAGTAAAATAAGAATGGCTGCAAGGCTGTAAAGAACGACATAAAAGCGTGAATACTTTGATACGCCGCTGTACATAAGCACATCATCATTGTATGAGCCTCCGCCAAAGCCCTCTTTTTGCTCCTCCGCCCGTATGAAGTCATATACACCGGCAGGCTTTTTAAGCTTAAAATATACGTCATAGACCTTGCCTCCCCGTTCGGTGCCATCCATAACCGTAATGGCAGTATAGCCCGGAGAAGAGGGGTCCTCAAAGCTCGGGCGTTCATAGAATCCGACTACCGTATAGTTACGGGTTTCCTGAATTTCCAGCTTCTCCTGAACCACCCCTTTTTGATCCTTCATGTACATATTATGCTGATTGAGTACTGTATTTTCATACATCCGCACACCGATATCCAGGCTAATCGTGTCTCCTATAGAAAAGGCTGTCCCTCCGTTTTTCAGCAAATGATCCGGTAATATGATCTCATCTGTCTTCTCCGGAAGTCTCCCCCCTGTGATGTGAACAGGCATCATTGTATTAAAATTACTGTCTGCGCCGATAATGTAAATATAAGGCGAATACTCATATTTGGGGTTAGGCAGAGCCGCATAGCCAATATTCTCACACTCTGCAACCTTCATTACCTCCTGATTACTTTTCAGCTCTGCGGTTTTATCTGCCCCCGCATCATAAAGGCATCCATGCCAATCACCGTAATTATACACCGCCACGCCAAGCATATAGTCCTGAAGACTCGTTATAAAGGCTGTCACAGCAGTCAACATTGCTGCAGACAAAATAATACCGATTATTGTGACAAGTGTACGTGTTTTATTCCTGGAAAGTGTTTTCAACGTGACCTTGGAGAAAATATTCATATCCGTTTCACCTCGTCACGTGTAATTCTGCCGTCCTCGATTGCTATTATGCGGTCAGCCTGCAATGCAATATTTTCATCGTGGGTAATAACAATAAGGGTTTGATTATATTTCTGATTTGACATTTTCAACAGCTCAACAATTTCGTGGCTGCTTTTGGAATCAAGGTTTCCGGTAGGTTCGTCCGCCAGCACAACAGCCGGTGCGTTCATCAATGCTCTGCCTATTGAAACACGCTGCTGCTGTCCTCCGGAAAGCTGATTTGGAAGATGCTTTTCTCTGCCCTTCAGGCCTAAAAAGGTAATTAGCTCATTAAAACGTTCTACATTTATCTTTCTGCCGTCCATAAGAACCGGAAGAGTAATATTTTCGTTAACATCCAGAACCGGAATAAGGTTGTAAAACTGATAGATCAGCCCCACCTGTCTCCGGCGGAAAATTGCAAGCTGCTCGTCGTTCTGAGCATAGACATCATGCCCATCCATATATACCTTGCCGGATGTCGGCTTGTCCACTCCGCCAAGTATGTGCAAAAGAGTTGATTTACCTGAGCCTGAAGGCCCGATTATTGCTATAAATTCACCCTTTTTCACAGTAAAGCTCACGTTGTCCAGTGCCTTAACTATATTATCAGCCGTACCATAGGTTTTTGTTAGATTCTCGATCCTTAATATATCCATTATTATCCTCCTTAAAGCTCATGGATATATCATACCGCCGCCAGGTGACACTGCCATGACTTTTTTATAACAAAAACGTCACTTAAACTGTGCTTTTATAAAACCTGATTGTGAATTTTGCACCGCCGCCCGTCACATTTTCAGCCTTGATCGTGCCATTTTGCTCAGAAATAATAAGTCGAGCAAGAGATAATCCGATGCCATAGTTCTGACCTGAAGCATTTTTTCCACGATAGAAGCGTTCAAACAAATGCGGTAAATCATCCTTATCTATTCCGCTTCCGTTATCAGATATGATTAGTTCTGTAAACAGAGCATTCTCAGACGCGTCGATTTTTATAATTCCACCTTCAGGTGTATGCTCCATACAGTTTTTAAGTATATTTTCAACAGCTTCGGCAGTCCACGCCAGGTCACCTGAAAAGCTCCCGTTGCCGTCTATATTTACACATAGCTGTTGATTCCTTAGCTCCATCGGTATCAGCAGCGGTTCTGAAGCTTTATTTATCAGATCTGCCGCAGAAATGGTCTCCGATTTAAATTCAATTGTCCCGGCATCAAATCTGGAAAGCTTCAAAAGAACGGTGACAAGCCGTTCAATATGCTCCAACAGCTTGGTCATATCCCGGGTTAGCTCCAAACGGCGCTCATATGATAATTCAGGCTTCTTCAATAATGCGGCAATTAAGTTGACAGAAGTAAGGGGCGTCTTTATTTGATGTGAAATGTTTGCCATGGAATCAGAAAGATACTGCTTGTCTTTTTTCAGAAGCTCTGACTGCTCCCTCATACGAACTGTCATCTTATATATCTCACTGCTGAGAATTGCCAGCTCCCCTTCCGCATATTCATTAAAATCATGAGAGTGCTGACAGTGAAGAATCCTGTCTATATCCCCGCTTAAGTCAGAAATTCTTTTATACCTCTTTCGATCGTGCAAAAGGTGAATGAGGGTAAACACCAGGCTCAGGCATAGCACCAGAATACCACTGGCCGTTCCGATCGCAAACCCGATGATGGTTGCCGCAGCGCCAAGTATAAGATGCAGCAGCATATTTTTTTTGATCCAGGGATTCTTAAAAACGTCCATTTACTCGCCTACCTTATACCCAATGCCACGGACTGTTTTGATAATGGAAGGATTCTGCGGGTCATCCTCGATTTTTTCTCGCAGCCGCTTAATATATACAGTCAGCGTATTATCATTCACAAACTCCCCCGCGATATCCCATATATCCTCCAGAAGCTTGCTCCTGGAAAGCACGATGCCCCTGTTGTTGATAAATATTAGCAATAGACGGTATTCAAGTGCTGAGAGAAAAATCTCAGAGCCTTTTTTCATTACCGTTCCTTTTACAGTATCCACCCGAATGCCGTCAAGCTCTATGACAGATTGCACTCTTCCGGCACGCCGGAGTGCATTTTTTATTCGCGACACCAGCTCTCTGGGCCTGAACGGTTTTCCTATATAGTCGTCCGCCCCCATATCCAGGCCGGTAACAACGCTGTACTCATCGCCGGAAGCGGTAAGAAAAATCACGGGAACATCTGTAATAGCCTTTGCAGCAGCACATACGGCAAATCCGTTTCCATCCGCTAATGATATGTCCACAAGCAACAGGTCATATGAATTATTCTCGATTTTTTGTATCGCAGCGGCCTGCCCGTTAACATAATCAACTGAAAAGCCTTCACTTTTAAGAAATTCCGTCAGATTGTCAACAATACCGCTGTCATCTTCAACAAGCAAAATCCTTGTCATGGTCACCTCAACTGCTTTACTCAGTTAGCTTTTGCTACATCAAAACGAGTTATTAACTGATAGTTCATTATACAAAGGGTCTAAAATGTTCGCAAGCATTATGTCAGCACGTACAAATTCCAGTAATAAATGAGTTTTCGCTGTTATGCAGATTATAACACAAAAATAAGGCTCAAGATCTATAACTGTGGATCGATGCGGTGTTTTGTCGCCTGTTCATATACATAGCCCAATTTTATAATTGTTGGTTCGCTAAATTGTTTTCCGATAAATTGAAGTCCATATGACTCATCGTTGTCTACACCGGCAGGTACAATAATCGATGGATAGCCGGAAATAGCCGCAAGACTTGTAGGTTCAAGAAACATAAGTGCATCCAGCTTATATTCATCCATTAATTTATCTATACCGTTTTTTCTTGCAAAATCAATATCACGTAACCTATCATGAATGTACTTGCTTTCAGTAAGAGTCCCACTTGTCTGCTCTGATCGTTCAAGTGTTTTCTGACCATATTTAAGTGCCTTATCAGCATGCATTTTATTAAATTCTATAATATCAGAAAGCGTTCTGATCTTTTGATGCCCCAGTTTCGATAAATAATAGTTGATCCCTGATTTAAACTCATGCCCCAAAACAGAGGACTCTTCCTCCGGGCCTTGAGATAGCTTATCTTGTTTTATAATGACAGCTCCCTTTTGCTGCATAACCTCTATTGCTTCATCCAGTATTTGTCGCTGTTCCGGAGTAGACATTTCATAATAAACAATACTGACACCAATTCGCAAGCCCTCTATATCCGGGTTATTAACAGCATTCAACAATTGTCCTGGCTGAATACTTTCACTTCCCCAAGTAGCAGGATCTTTTTCATCAGCCCCTATCATAGCACCTAATAAAATTGCAGCATCTGTGACCGTTTTTGCCATTGGACCTGCAGTATCCTGGCTGTGACTGATAGGAATAATGCCGCTTCTACTGATCAGCCCAACTGTAGGTTTTATGCCGACAATACAATTCACACACGACGGACTCAAAATAGAGCCATCAGTTTCAGTACCAACAGCTACTGTACAGAAACTAGATGTAACAGCAACAGCCGAACCTGAACTCGAACCGGAGGGATCTTTTGTATGATCATATGGGTTAAGGACCTGCCCGCCTCTGGAGCTATAGCCGGAAGGCATGTTTTCTGCCATAAAATTGGCAAACTCTGTCATATTTGATTTACCCATGATGATTGCTCCGGCCTCACGAAGCTTCTTTACTACAAAAGCATCTTCAGGAGCAAATGAATCGGCAAGCGCTAATGACCCTCCACTGGTATGCATTTTGTCTCCGGTATTGATATTATCTTTAATAAGTACCGGAATACCATGCATCAGACTTCTTTTACCCTTTCTTCGTCTTTCATCATCCAATGACTCTGCAATAAATAGCAGGTCAGGATTAAGCTCAAGTATAGAATTTAATGTGGGCCCATCCTTATCAAATTTAGCGATTCTTTCAAGATAGTATGTAATTAGATCAACTGAAGAAAGGTTTCCTTCATCCATTTCCTTTTGAATTTCTATAATTGATGCTTCATTAATATTAAGCATAGTGACTCCTTTGACAAAACAATTCTATCAATAATAATATCAATAATTTCCCATATATACAATTATTCTTTGAATGTAGCCTATCCGCCGCCTATCGTTTCACTTAATTCTTTCAATTTTGTCATATTATGCAATAGAAAAATAATGCAACACTTTAATTATGAAAGAAGTATTGAAATTCGTCAATAAAATAGTATAATATTTCTTGTATTAAATAGTTTACATAAATCACATTTGTTTATGTATATTTTTCTAGTGAGGCATCTGTCGGAGCATCTGGCAAATGAAAGTGAAGTATTAGGGCAACGGGCAGAAAAAATTTAACAGAACGTAAGCTTGTTATTATATGCCAATCAATTAAGGCAAAAGGGGAGTAGTTTGACTGTATGGATATTCCCAATGTGCCGCTGGGACAGCGGATTTTTAAAACCAACAATAAAAAGCACCATTATATTGAAGTGTCAAAAAAGTTTTGGATTGGGCATTGCGCGGCTTTGCTATGGTTACTTTTTTCAATAATTGTATCCATTCCCTGGTTGAAGGACCTCGGAGCTCTCATTGGCAGACCCCTTGCTTTTATCCTGATTGCCGGTATAGGATATATCCCCGGGTATATTAATATGTTTATAGCGGTAAGTCTGATTTTCGATCGACAGCCTCAGTTTAAGACTACTAACCCTACAAACACTGTCACCGTCATCATTGCCTGCCACAATGAAGAAAAAAGCATTGCCCATACACTTAGCTATATTAAGAGTCAGGATTACCATGGATCGCTCAGGGTAATTGTGGTAGACAATGGGTCTACTGACAAAACAGCAGAAACAGCCCAAAAAGCGGGAGAAGACCTGGGAATAGACATACAGGTCATATTTGAAGAAAAACCCGGAAAGTACAATGCGTTAAATAAAGCACTGGAACATGTAAATACCGAGTACGCAATAACCCTGGATGCTGATACCATACTCCATCAATCGGCAATCCGTTATTTGGTTTCCCGCATCAAATCTGCTCCCGGAGAGGTATGTGCAGTAGCTGGGGCGGTGCTGGTCAAAAACAGCAGAGAAAATCTATTGTCCCGTCTTCAGGAATGGGATTACTTTCTAGGTATAGCCAGTATCAAGCGCATGCAGGGCTTGTATCAGGGCACCTTGGTTGCACAAGGAGCCTATTCTCTGTACAGGACGGAAGCGTTGAGGGAGGCCGGTGGCTGGCCTGATGCCATTGGTGAAGACATCGTCTTGACCTGGAGGTTCCTGAGCAGCAAGAAAAGAGTTTTTTTTGAACCACTAGCTGTAGCCTTTACCGAAGTTCCCGTTTCGACCAAACACCTGTTGCGTCAGCGAAGCCGCTGGGCGCGAGGGATGATTGAAGCACTGAAGTTATTTAAGCCCTGGCAGCAACCGATCAAATATGTCAGATACCTGACAGGTATTAACCTGATTATGCCCTATTTAGATCTTGTTTACACCTTTTGCTGGATGCCGGGGCTGGTCATGGCTTTCTTCGGTAATTACTGGATAGTGGGACCTGCAACCCTGTTTGTTGTTCCCCTTGCCATGCTTCAAAGCTATATACTCTATAGCTATCAGCGCAAAGTGTTCAGAAAACTTGATTTACGAATTCGGCGCAACCGTTTTGGATTTATTGTATATGTTCTGTTTTATCAGATGTTGATGAGTCCTATGTCTGTCATCGGATATTGCCAGGAAATACTGATGCTGCGTCGAAAATGGAAATAAGTACGGGGTCAGGCTTGAATTATTCCCTTTTCTCCGAAAATGTATATTCCCTCTGTCTCAAAGAGATCAATAACTGGTTGTCGATGCGGTGTTTTGTAGCCTGTTCATATATATAGCCCATTTTTATTATTGTTGATTCACTAAACTGTTTCCCGATGCCATTATATGCAGTTATTCTACGAATGCAGACTCATGCTTCCACAAATTACATCGTCGTTAGCAGACTGATGTATGTTATAATACTTATCCTGTCAGGGGGGATCTGTAGCAGGGTAGGTATCACGCCTGCCGGGGGGATCCATATACGCCATAGCCCTCCTGGCTGGGAAGAAAACTACAGAGATATGTGAGATAAAGGGGGTAAGTACAATGCTGAATAGAATAAAGAAGCTATTAGCCGGATTATCAGTAATGGCACTGGTAATTGTTTCATCCGCAGGCCTTAATAGTGTTGAACCGGCAAATGCTTACGCAGCAACTGATGCTTACACAGCATCTGGCAGTTCTTCGGCAGCTTCCGGACAGCCTTACGTCAAGTATACCATTAAGCCAGGGGATTCTCTTTACAAAATCTCCAGAGCTTACGGTTTGACTATTGCCAGCCTTAAAGCTGCAAACAACCTGAGCGGCGATATGATATATGCAGGCAGGACATTGAATATACCGATTACGCAGGCTTCCACACAATGGATGTCTCTGGACAAAATTATCCTTCAGAGAGGCCTAAGTGCAAGCACCCTTCAGATAAGTCTGGTTATAGATAAATCAGACAAGCTTCTGACCGTATACAACGGCAGTACTCCTCTGAAGGCATACCATGTGGAGCTCGGAGACAGCGGCCCTGGCGACAAATATGTTGCCGGTGACCACAAAACGCCCGAGGGCAGCTTCTATATAACTCAGAAGCTGGTACTTGATCCTGCTGATCAGTTCCTCGGTACCAGGTGGATGAGACTTAGCTACCCAAACATTGAGGATGCACAGCGTGGTCTAAAGAGCGGACTTATTAACCAGACCACCTACAACCAGATTGTTAATGCTATCAACAACGGGCAGACGCCTCCGCAGAACACTGCACTTGGCGGTGGAATCGGGATCCATGGTGGAAGTACTCCTGAACTCGGAACTAATTGGACTTACGGGTGCACCGGGCTGACCAACAAGGATGTCCAGGACTTCTATGGCTATGTGAAAGTCGGTACAAAGGTCACAATACAGCCTTAAACATGAATATGGGGTATCCTGTCTTCTATGCCAGGATACCCCAGTGACTCCTTTGGTTTTTGCTATGTAAGGATTAATACTTTAGTAAATCCAGCTTTCTTTGATATTCCATATCGGTTTCGTTGTAAATCGTAAATCCAAGTGACTCATATATTTTACCAGCTATTACATTCTCTTTATGATGATTAATGTTAATTTTTTCGACACCTAAGGTTTGGCGTAAATAATTAATCATCAATAAAATTGCTGGTTTTGCATATCCGTTTTTTTGATGATGGCGGTCAATCATAAATGGATTAATATAGCCTGTAATACCATCTTCATCAAATCCTCCACCAATCAGGCCAACATATTCACAATCAGCCTTTATTGCAAAAAGCTCAGATTTTTCCTCATATCTGCTAATACCAATCCAGTAAACATTGGGAATTGTAAAGATCTTTTTTTGCTCGTCACTAACAGATAGGTCGCAAACCTTAAGCCAGTTGTTAACATCCAATGCTTCTAATGTAATTTGTTTATTCATTATACTCTCCTTTACTTACGGAGAGCTAAAATATAGTCACTCTCCGTTTGATCTTATTGATAAAAGTTTTTATCATAATACATCATCTCCTATTACCAAAATATCTATATAAACCAAGACTCCTTGCGGAGCTTTGTTAATGCAATATAAAAATAATCATCAATTCACAATCTAATACCAATTTTATCAAAATTTCCCCATGTCGTCAAATAATGAACCAAGCATATTGCTTCGTCAGAAGCCTAAAAGATCAAGAACTTTTTTCCCAACCTGCCGGTTCATACCCTTATATGGATAGTTGTGAATATGAAGTGCGGGGTTGAAGTTAAGTTCGATTACACTGTAGTTCCCACTTTCAGGCTTTTCCCCGATATCCCTTATAATGATGTCTGCTCCGCAGATCCTTGCTCCAACGGCCTTCGCTGCCTTTACTGCAATGCTTTTATATTCGTCAATGATATCGTCAGTAAAATCAATACTGTCGCCACCGGTGCTGATATTGGAGTTCTCTCTCAGATATACCGTTTCGTCTTTCAGTGGGATATATTCAAAACTTTTACCTGAAAATCCGAGGTACTCCTTTTCAACTTCACCAAGGCAAATTTTCTCCAGAGGAGTTACATATCCCGTTCCTCTTAGTGGATCCTTATTTTTTTCCTGAACAAGCTCAGCAATTGTGTGAATTCCGTCCCCGGTCACATTTGCAGGTACACGATGAAGTATCGCTACTACTTCATCTCCGACAACAAGGAACCTGTATTCCTTTCCGGATGCAAACTCCTCGACCAGTATTGAATTATCATAGGTAAATGCATATTCTATTGCACTCTTATAATCGTCTATGCTATAAGGCTGCTTAAGTATCACTACACCTTTCCCGAAATTAGTTGTTTTTGGCTTCACAACAATATTCTTATTGCTGAACATGTGATAATACCTTAGAGCTTCATCTGTGGATTTGGCAGAAATGCCATCCGGAACATTGATACCGTTTTCTCTTAAGATTATTTTAGTGACCTCCTTGTTCTCCATGATCAGCGGAGAAATATAGGAGTCAAGAGAAGTCCTTGTAGCTTGTTTAATAATTTCTGTTTTACCGCCGCTTTTTAGTCTGATAAAGTTATCATCATAATCAAGTACCTCTACCGCAATATTTCTTTCAAGAGCATCTTTAATTATTATCTGCGTAGAAAGCTCCAATGCTTCAAACTTTTTCTCAATCATTTGACTGACCCCCTTGTTTTATTAATCAATTCATGCGGCTAGATTGCATAGCATAATGAGAACCAGCATTTTCCGACTTATAGTGTTCTATGGCTTTACGAGTACCGAATTCCAAGTATCCCTCCCGATTAATATCTCTTTCAATCATTGATGAAGGAAGCAGAGATGGATCCGTTATTTTTTCATATTCACTCTGAACACATTTCTGGTATCTGCTGTCTATATTTATCAGATCTATCAGTGACGCAATAGAGCTTAATTTGTTGAATATCTTCCTGCTCCATTCAGTAAGTCCTACCTGGCCATCATAACTAAAGAGTTTAAGATTATTCCTTCGTCCCGAAAGTGCAACCAGGTGATGATTTTTGTTAATCCTCTCTAACTCCCCGCTCTCGATCGGAGGACTGTACTCAAACAGACAAAAGAGCATGAACACCTGTAAAAATTGTAGCTGCTCCAGGCTGATTCCGGTTTTATTAAATGGATTAAGATCAATGATCCTAACCTCTGCATATTTAGCACCCCTGTCATCAAGTGCGTCCAATTGGGTTTCCCCTTTTTTAATGTTCTGCTTGATACGAATAGAAGAATAGAACTCACTCTCTTTTTGAAGGATATTTCCATTTATCTGGATTTGTCTGCCGTTCTGATACAAACCAATCCTCGTGAACTTTCTGCTCTTAGCAACCAGAAGTCTGCGTATACCAGTAGTGTAATCCTTCAAGCTGTTATATGAGACGCTGTATTTACCCTGAACAGAGTCCGAATATCCAAACCGGCTTACTCTCAGAGAAATGGCATTTCGCTTATAGCTATGCTTAGGGCTGCAGCATTCGGGACAGCATTTTCTTACCATCTTCATTTCATTCCCAATGACCGGATAATAGGTCTGGTCGGCACAGGGTGATGCACCAAAAAGATATATTAACAACCATCGGTATCTCAAAAAGTTCCTGGCCATCGAAAAATACATGTTGTCTGTAAAAGTACGCTTATCCGTACCGTTGCCCAACCTATGATAAAGATAATCTACAAGGCTGTCTCCGAAGGAAAAATTATAGTGAATACCGGATATCATTTGCATTTTCCGACCGTACCGGGCCGCCAGGCCAATCCTATATAATTCCTTCTCTCTGCCTTCAGGGGAATCATCAAATTTCGCTATCGGGATCATTTTCTCTTCAGGCAGCCTTGGAGGCATACTGAGAGGCCATAGATACTCAGATTCCAATTCTTTGTCGACCAGGAGATGTAACTCCTTCAGGAACTCATACGTTTTTTCAACAGACTCAAAAGGTGGAGTAATCAGTTCAATTTGGCTTTCGGAAAAATCTACTGTGATTAAGGTATTTTCGAGTTTGTTTCCAAATACAGCAGGATGTGGTGTCATGACCACCTCCCCGGTAGGAGCAATTCTCTGTGCTTCTCTTTCGATACCGTATAAGCCATCAAGAAGCAGTTGACAATTTTCGCTTGAAAACAAACCGGCTGCTTTTTCAAAATCCCAGTCCATAATAAAACCTCCATAATATATCTTTGTACCATTGTTTTATAACCATCGAACTTTGTGAGTAAAAAAATCCTTCCCACTTAATCTATAGTCTCTCTTCAGTCGATTATTCAGCAATAAAGATCATTAGTAATATAAATCACTTCAAGAAATCCTGAATTGCCTGTACTGCATCCATATTGACCTTACATACAAAGCATTGCCCATTGCGCGTATAGGAAATAAGGCCGGCATTTTGCAGTTCCTTGAAGTGGTGGGATATGGTCGACCGTGACAAGCTGAAAGAACAGCAAGCTCTTGTAAAGCATTTTTCCAGGCCGTCTTCGCAAAAGCTGTACTCTCCATCTGCGGCATCGTCGGTCTTATACCAGTCATATAGTGCTTTAAAAAGGTTTAGTCTCTGTTCGCAAGACAGAGCTTTGAAAATTTTCACCATATCAAAATTATCCATAGTTCTATGCTAATCGAACAATGAAGCTTTGTCAATGAGTTTTTGTCTTTTCAACCCGGCAAGGAGAAGCCATTTCTGGATATCATCGCGCTTAAACAAAAATAAGTTTTGCATTTTTCTGTTTTGTATCATTTTAAATCAAGTAATCCTTCTACAATTTGCGATGAGTCTCTTACAAGCTTTGCACATACTGTGCTCCACAGACTTGCTTCCCTCGCGGCTTTAAGTCCCTCGGCAGTACTCATATCGTACCCAAGCAATTCCGTACATTTTACAGAACCATTGATATCCTTGAATTGCTTCGTGAACTCTTTTATTAAGGCATAAGTCTTTTCTTTTGCGTCATTATCATCACTGTGGATTTTTCCATGTTTCAATCTAATTAAAAAGGCAGGAGGTCTTCGGATTTGCGTCCGATTCTCCCCTGCCCTTGCATTAATTTTTTATTCCACAGTAACACTCTTGGCCAGGTTCCTGGGCTTGTCGACGTCGCAGCCCTTGAGCACGGCCATGTAGTAGGCGAAGAGCTGCATCGGGGTGACAGCCGCGATGGGGGCAAGCAGCGGGTCGATGTCGGGTATGGTGACGACCATGTCGGCCACCCTGGCTGCGTCGTCAGCGTGCTTCTGCTGAGTAATTGCCATAACTACGGCGCCTCTGGCTTTAACTTCGCGGATGTTGCTGATCATCTTTTCAAAGAGGCTCTCCTGGGTCATGGAACAGACTACAAGCGTGCCTGCTTCGATCAACGCAATAGTACCGTGCTTCATTTCACCGCCGGCGTATGCCTCGGAGTGAATGTAGGAGATTTCCTTCAGCTTCAGCGAGCCTTCCATTGAAAGCGCATAGTCAAGGCCCCTGCCGATAAAGAAGATGCTCTTTGCGTTGTAATGCTCTGCCGCAAACTTCTGTATATCTTCCCTGTGATACAGAATCTGTTCTATTGCTTCAGGAATGGCCTTCAGCTCTTCAATGACAGCGTTCAGTCTGGACTTATCCAGGTTGCCTCTTTTGTATGCAAAATCAAGCGCGATAAGGGTCAAAGCTGCCAGCTGTGTATTGTATGCTTTGGTGGATGCAACGGCGATCTCAGGTCCCGCCCATGTATATAGCACATCGTCTGATTCTCTTGCGATGGAGCTTCCTATGACATTAACGATGGACAACACCCTTGCTCCTTTTTTCTTTGCTTCCCTCAATGCAAACAATGTATCTATCGTCTCGCCGGACTGGCTGATGATGATGACAAGGTTCCTGTCGTTTATGATAGGATCTCTGTATCTGAATTCCGATGCTACATCGGTCTCAACAGGTATGCGTGCAAGATTTTCAATCAGGCGCTTTCCAACCATTCCGGCATGGTATGCGGTACCGCAGGCTACAATAAATATCTTCTCGATATTATTGAGGTATTCGGGGGTGATACTGATGCTGTCCAGGACTATTTGTCCGTCCTTTATTCTGGAACCGAAGGTTTCCTTTATCACCTTGGGCTCCTCGCACATCTCCTTCATCATGAAATGCTCGTAACCGGATTTCTCAGCCGCTTCCACATCCCAATCCACATGGAATACATCCTTCTGGACCAAGGCGCCGTAGTTGTCGTAAATCATAATGCTGTCTCTGGTCAGCACTGCCACATCCTTATCCTCGAGAATATATATATCGCGTGTGTGTTCCAATATGGCAGGTATGTCGGAGGCTATATAGTTTTCACCCTTGCCAAGTCCGACAATCAGCGGGCTGTCCTTTCTGGCCGCAACCAACGTATCCGGGTAATCACTGCATATAACGCCCAGAGCATACGAGCCCTCAAGCTGGTCAACTGTCTCCATGACGGCTGTGACAAGATCATCGCACAGGCGATAATAATGCTCTACAAGGTGCGCGACAACTTCCGTATCGGTATCCGACAGGAAATTGCAGCCCTGAGAGACAAGAAATTTCTTCAGCTTCATATAGTTTTCTATTATACCGTTGTGCACTATGGCTATTTTGCCGGAATTGCTCAGATGGGGATGGGAGTTGATGTCGTTGGGCTCGCCATGGGTTGCCCACCTGGTGTGCCCGATGCCGATACAGCTATCCATTCCTGTTGTGCGTTCCTGGCTGCTGCCCTTTGGATCACAGCCGCAGTTTATTGAATTCAGCTTCTCTTCAAGGGCTGAAAGCCTGCCCTTACATTTGATGACAGAAAGCCTTCCACTGTCCAGCAGTGCAACACCAGCCGAGTCATAGCCCCTGTATTCCAGCTTTTTGAGTCCATTCACCAAAACAGGTACTGCCTTCTTTTCTCCTATATAACCAACTATTCCACACATAAATACTCTCCCTCGATTTTCATAATTTTAAACAATAAGATAATGGCTGAAATACCCTGCAATCAGCTGAACACAGCACAGCAATGCATCAGCATTTTTTCGCCGAATATTATTAAACACACAGCCAACATGCCAATCTGTCTGACCAGCATGATATCCTGTCTGCCTGATCCGCCTGTTAACATGCCTGTAAAACATGCCTGCTGACCAGCCTGTCAAATCTGTATATCTACAGATTTGTTCGACAAATGTGCGCACCGAATTACTGACAGTGCAGCTTTCTAACAGAGATATTCAGTTTAATTAGCGGAGAATTTGAATCTATGATAGGACTGCCACCTGAGCTTTTTCTGTTCTGCAGTTGCCTGCAGTTTTTGTTAAGCCCTGCGATCGTGGCCAACCGGGAGGTTTCCGCCGAAACTTTCGATAACTCACAGCAATAGCGGCTTCGATGCATTGCAGCATTTACTTTACCGCTGGGGACTGTGACCTCCTCCCCCTCGTCAACACGCTGAAAAATCAGCCGTGTCCTGGCGCCTTTTCTATACCCTTGTCTGAAACTGCCTTCTACCCTGCCTTTCCGGGTAATCAATCCTCTTTCAAATTCCTCACTTTAGTATATTCACACAAGCTCCGTATTGTCAATTAAAATTTAGTTAAAGAATACAGGCCGGAAAATATTAGTCATGAAGTATTTCCTTTATTCTTTCTTCCAGTTTAGCCATGGAAAATGGCTTTGTGACATAGTCGTCCGCCTCTGACCTAAGACATTTTTCTATATGCTCTTTCTCCTCCTTTTTCAATAGAATGATGACCTTTACAGGATAGGCTCCTGCGCCCTCCTTTATCCTTCTGCAGACTTCAAAGCCATCTATATCCGGCAGGTTCAGATCCAGTACTACAGCATCCGGCCGGATTTCTGAGGCCAGTGCCACAGCATGGTTTCCGTCCCGCGCGGCAGCGACATTATATCCGATACAGGCCAGCCTTTCTGTAAGAAGCTTTAATATGGTGTTTTCATCATCGACGACTAGAAGTGTTTTCTTTATGAGCATATCATCTATCTTGTCGCTATAGATCACCGTTTTGTCCCTGCCCCTTTTCTTGGCGAAGTACATAGCTTTGTCAGCGTCGCTTATCAGCTTCTCTACGCTTTCACTCTTGTCACCGGCTTGATTTATACCTGCACTGAAGGTAATATAAAAATCCTCCCCTCCGGCAGAAATGGTTCCGCCTTCCAATTCACCCCTGATTCTTTCTATAGCAAGATACGCCTGTTCTTCTGGTGTATCCGGCATAAGAATTATAAACTCCCCACACCCGTATCGGTAAATGCTGTCACACCCTCTCATACTCGCAATCATACTGGAAATGTATTTTCTCAGGACGTATTCGCCGGTATGGTGTCCGTAATTGTCATTGATATGCTTGTAATTATCTATATCCAGAAAAACTATGGAAAATATTGATCCGTATCTTTTATACCTTTCAAATTCCTCCGATATCCTGAGATTGAAATAATATCTGGAGCAAGCGCCGGTCACGTGATCCTTCATCAGTTTTTCCCGGTAATTCTTAGACCTCCTCATGATCATTTCCACTCTTGTTGTTACCTCACCTATTGCAAAAGGCTTTACTATATAATCATCGGCACCTGACTTTATACCTAGTATTTTGTCGTCTATATCGCCCTTTGCGCTTAAAATAACAATATGTATATCCGAATACTCCTCTTTACTCCTGATCTGCCCCAGCAATTCAAATCCGCTTATGTCAGGCATCATCACATCCAGTAGTATTATGTCCGGCATTGTAACGGATATCATATCCATTGCTGTCACAGGATCGTCGCATATGTAAACCTCATAGCCCTCTATCGTAAACGCATTTTCCAACAGCTTAAGTATTGATATATCATCGTCAACCAGCAGTATCTTGCCTCTTGCCGTATGACCATACCTACCTTCCCCATTGCTTTTACGGGTTGCTTCCCTTTGGATGTGCATATCGGATATATTCCTCTTAATATCTTTCACCGCTGACAGCATGCAATCCACTATGGTGCTATCCCCAATAGTCACCGGGCCGTTCCTTGTCCTCAGCTTATTCTCCCACTCCCTGCCGATGGAGGACAGATAGTCCAGCCCCAATGTGGCAGCTGTCCCGCTCATGGAGTGAAAGAACCTCTCTAGCCTGTTGATATCGGCCTCGGTAAATTCTCCGCAAGCATTGATAAAGCTCTCAAGCTCAGAAGTCCTTACATCAAGCTCCGTTATATACACCTCTCTGGCTGACTCCATTACTCTGTTGATTTGATCATTTTTCATTTTATTTTCCTTCTTCCCTGTTCAGCGTAATAATTAGAATATTCTCGGAGTGATCAACGTGCTTGACTTCTATGTTGTAGCCGCCCAACATTTTAGATACCATATTTGTAAGACCGTTCCCGTTTCCTACCGTCTTCCCCGAGTCCAGCTTGCCGTCCAGTGCTTTATTTATAGCGTTCAGAAGCTGATCCGGTTCAAAGGGCTTGACCAGATAGTCGTTTATCCCGCGCTCTGAAGCAATGGATTTATTTTCATAAGCGCTTATAATGACGATAGGTGTGCCCGTAGTGGCCCTATTTTTTTTAAACTCCCTAATGACATCCCATCCGCTCATTTGACCGTTTAGTGCGATATCAAGCAGTACAATTTTATAATTGTTTTTCAATAACAGCTCCAAAGCTTCCTCGCCGCTGCCTGTATCATGTATCTTCAGCTTCTCGTCCTTTAGTACCTCTTTGATAAGCTTAACAGTCGATATGTCATTCTCTATTATAAGCAAATCAAAAAAGCATCCTGAAGAATGATCGGTCTTTACCGCTGCTTCGGTTACATTACTACACACATTGAAACAAGGAAGGGTGAACCAGAAGGTACTGCCCCTTCCATAGTCGGAGTTGACTCCGATTTGCCCGTCATGGGCTTTTATGATTTCTTTGCATATGGCCAGTCCAAGGCCGGTGCCACCTATTTTTCTTCGGTCGTCATTATCTACTCGGTAGAATTTTGTAAAAAGCTTGCTTACGGCATCCTGTGGAATACCCAAGCCATGATCCTCCACGCTTACAAGGATGTCCCCATTTGAAGGCTCCATGCGCACTGCTATATCTCCGCCGCCGGGAGAATACTTAACTGCATTTGATAACAGGTTTGTAATGACCCGGAGTATTTTACTCCTGTCGCAGTAAACCTTGTAATCTTTCGCAGAGTCTTTGTTGTATATGATGTTGTGTATGTCCTCATTATCTTTAAAAAGCTTTAAGGCTTCCTCAATAATTGTACTTATGGAACTGAGTTGTTTGCTGAACTCCTGTTTGCCGTCCTCCATCCTCTGTATATCGAGAAAATCATTTATAAGCTCTGTAAGTCTTTTTGCCTCCGAATTAATAATGCCAACATATTCCTTACTGCGTTCTCCGGTAAGCTCCCTGGTCAACAAAAGCTCTGAAAATCCAAGGATACTGCTCATCGGAGTCCTCAGCTCATGGCTTACGGTACTTATCAGCTCCGTTTTAAGCTTGTCTACTCCCTTTTGGTGAGATATATCCCTAATGACATACACACGTCCAAAGCTATGATTTGTACTGCTTATACATGGATTTGAGTAAATATTCAGGAATCTTTTTACAGGGTATACCTGCTCCAGGTCGCAGTTATACCTTTTTACGTTGTCACCCAGCAGCTCCAACAGCTTTTGGGTTTCTTCCTGCCCGTTTTCCATGCCATACAGCATGCTTCTTATAATCTCTCTTGTATTTGGAAAACCGTCAATATTTATATAGAAATTATCATTGGGCTTTAATTCTACGCCTATATCCAGATAACTGAAAAGCTCCTTCCATGCATTATTGATGAACATTGCCCTGCCTTCAGTATCCACCATCAGGATTCCTGCGCCCAGAGAATCTATTATGGCCTGTAGTATTTCTTTTTGCTGCAGGTATCTGATGTTTTCATCCTCCAGCTGTGAGTTCAGCTCCTCAATAAGCGTGTTCTGCTCCTCAAGGGCGTACTGTTTTTCCTGTAGCTGATCATTTATAGCTTCCAGCTGTTCATTTGCCTTTAATATTTCATCCCTTGCCTTTTTCCTTTCCGTTATATCCATAAATGTTACTACAGCCCCTACTACCTTGCCGTTTTTTATCTGGGGGTAGGAGTGGTACTCAACAGGAACTCTCGTTCCGTCGGCTCTGTAGAACACCTCATCTTCTCTATGAGTACCTTGCCCGTTTATGAAGGCTTTGTAAATCTCACATGCCTCCTGCGGGATAGCCATCCCATCATCATACATATAATGTATCATCTGATGCATGTTCTTACCAATCAGCTCTTCTTCGCAGGTATAACCCATCATCATTAGGAAGCTTTTATTACAGAAGGTGCACTTCCCCTCCATATCTACACCATAAATCGCTTCGGCGGTAGAATCCAGGAGCAGGCGGATATTTTCCCGGCTTTCAAGCAGGGATGTATTGATTCTTTCTAATTCAATTCTTCTGCTGTATTCGCCATTATTCTCAGGGTATGTATTGTGTTCAGTCATTTTTACCTCTCATAGTGGATTCTATTTCATCCAAGCACCTCTTCTACTATTGCAAGAAGGATCGCCGGGCTAAAGGGCTTTGACAGGTAGCAGTCGGCCATTACCTCTTTTGCTGCCTCTTTGTCGCTCTGCTGCCCTTTTGCAGTCAGTATGAGAACCTTTGTCCCCTGTAAGTCCGGATCTGTTTTAATATGCTTACAAACCTCCAGTCCCGACATCCCGGGCATCATTACATCCAGTATGATCAGATCCGGTTTTTCCTGCCGAGCCAGTTCCAATGCCTGTAAACCGTTCTCTGCCTCAATGACCAGATAATCACATATCTCAAGTGTCCCTGACACAAGTAACCTCAACGCTCTTTCATCATCTGCTGCGATAATTTTTTTTCGCATACCTGTCCCCCGTTTTCCGACCCAAGTGGAGTAAGTGCTGTTATTTTATCAGCTCAAGCTTCATCATGACCTCAATTAGCTTTTTTGTATCAATAGGCTTTCCTGCATATGCCTCACAGCCTGTGTCAAACGCATTCAATATACTGTCCTTATCATTAAGCGCTGTGGTCATTATGATTTTGACACGTTTGGATTCTTCGATACCTTTCTGGTTTTCTATATCTCTGATAGTACGAAGTGTCTTTATACCATCCAGTTCAGGCATCATTATATCCAGACATATCAAATCATACGGCCTTCCTTCATCCCAGGATATCATGAAGGCTTCCAGCGCCTCCATTCCATCTATGGTTATATCACATTCGCCGTATGCCGATAAAAACTTCGACAAAAACCTTCTGCTTGCAAGATCATCTTCTGCTATAAGTATCCTTAACATTTGCAACTCCTTTTTCTATAATAATTTTATTGAAATCTAATTAAATTAATCTTAGTGCTTTGAAACTCATCTACAACACATTTAAAAAGCTCAGATGCTTCTGCAATATTTCCTCTCCTAATAGCAAGCTCTACCTTAAATGCAGCGCTCCGCAACCCGACTGCACTTATATCCCAGGCATGCTTTTTGACCGCATGGGCATATTTTTCTATGACGGATAATTCCTTTCTACTGAAGGCATCCTCCAGTAATCTGATTTTGTCTTCAATTTCGTGTAATAAAAGTTCTATGCTTTTTATATACCCGGTATTGTTTCCGGTACTTCTGTTTTCATCTTCATAACCCATGTCAGCCTGAGCTCTGGTGATGTGTTTTTTACTCACTATAATTTCTGACACACGCTCAACGGCACTTAACAGATCATTTATTTGCACCGGCTTGGTCAGGTATTCATCCATGCCCGCTGATAAGAATTTCTCCCTGTCTCCTTTAAGAGCATAAGCAGTAAGGGCAATTATCGGTATATGGCCACCTAAAATCCTTTCCTGCCTTCTTATTCTTCTAGTAGCTTCAATACCGTCCATACCGGGCATTTGAATATCCATCAATATAACATCTATACATTCCTTGTCCAGTATTTCCAGCGCAATGACCCCGTTGTCGGCAGTCACTACCTCATGGCCTTTTTCCAGAAGCATGCGTCTTGTTACATACTGGTTTATCTGGTCGTCCTCGACAAGCAATATTCTCAATGGCTCCCTGGTTTTTTTAATCTGATTTATATCCTTATGTACTATGTCGGCGGAAACGCCCTGTGTAACCTTGATTGTAAAGCTGAATTCACTCCCCTGGTTCACCGTGCTTTTTACACTTATGGATCCACCCATTTTCTCTGAAAGCTGTTTTGATATAGCAAGCCCCAGACCGGTACCTCCGTATTTTCTTGTGTGTGAGCTGTCTACTTGAGTAAAGGAGCTGAACAGCTTGTGCATACCCTCTTGCGGTATCCCGATACCTGTATCCGATATCCGGAATTCTAGCTCCAGAGCCTCATCATAGCTTTTCAAAAGACTAGCAGCAATACTGACACTGCCTGAATCAGTGAACTTTACTGCGTTTCCGAGGAGATTGCTCAATATCTGCCTGAGCCTGTGGGAATCTCCGTTTATCACCTGAGGAATATTATCGTCTATACTACAGTTAAATATCAAGCCCTTTTTAGCAGCTTTTACTATGTGTGTCCTGGTTGTCTGCTCAATCAACTCCCTGATATTGAAGTTAACGTTTTCTAATGTAAGCATTCCAGCCTCTATTTTTGAAAAATCCAGAATGTCGTTTATCAGATTTAAAAGATTATTTGCGCAGTTCTTTGCTGTGCAGAGATTATCCTTCTGTTCGCTGTTTAGCTCAGTCAGCAATGTCAGGCCAATCATGCCTATAATACCGTTAAGCGGCGTGCGTATCTCATGGCTCATATTTGCCAGGAATTCACTTTTTGCGCGGTTTGCAGCCTCCGCCGACTCCTTTGCTCTCTTTAATTCATCATTTATTCGTTTTCTTTCGGTCACATCACGTAATATGGCAATGAGCAGTAAGTCTTTTCCTGTTCCTGTGCCCTGCATACTCACTTCTGCTGTAAAAGCAGTTCCATCCTTACGGAAAGCCATGGCTTCATAATATATGCCCCCTGAATTTTCCTGATAGGGTCCGGCAACAACCGGCGCTTTCGGATCAGGGCTTACCAGATAGAATATAGGCTTACCGACAAGCTCCTCCCTGCTATATCCAAAAGCTCTGATGGCCGCCGCATTAACCTCCGTCACAAAGCCGTCAGCATCCGAAAAAAGTATAATGTCATTGGCATTTTCTGATAGAAGCTTGTACCTTCTCAGCTCCTCTTCCGCAGTTAGTTTATTGAACATCTGCTACCTCACTGCATATTATCATAACACAAGTGGCTGTCTTACCACCTTTATCCTGCCTGTTTCCGAATCCAATTCAATAGTCCTGCTGTTTGTTCCGCCTACCTCTGAAATACCGCATGTCAGCTTCAAGCTATTAATGGCGCTCTTTACCGCCTTTATGTTCCTTGCTCCGATTTTGAAGACATCTTCTTTCCTAACAGAATCAGCGCCGCCAAAAATACTTATCTGTAGCTCATCCTTTGAGCATCCGAAGCTTTTGCATATTTCCCCGATAAGAAACGGTACAGCAATATTTGCATAATAGCATGGACGCGACATATCCATTCTTGTATCCCCCGGTGAAGGAAGTACTATATGCGCCATTCCGGCCGATTTACTTTTTGGACTGTATACGGTCACAGCAATGCAGGATGCCAGTGCATATGTTTTAATTACATCGCTTTTATTTGATATTGCATATTCCCCTATGCCAACAACTATCTCCATATTAAGCCATCACCTTTAGCCAAGCATTGATTGTACAAGCGCCGGTATGTCCTCAAGGGGTGCTTGTTTTTCAACTGCTCCTATGTTAAATGCCACCTTGGGCATGCCATAAACGACAGAGGAGCCTTCATCCTGTCCTATTGTCCTTGCGCCCCTTTTCCTCATTGAAAGCAAGCCCTTTGCTCCATCATAGCCCATACCTGAGAGTATGATGCCAACTGCCTTGTCACCGGCTTCCTTTGCCACGGATTCAAACAAAATATCCACAGACGGGCGGTGGCCATTCACCTTCTCGCCCTCAAAGCATTCTACTTTATATTTGCCTCCAAACCTTCTGACCATCATATGACGATCTCCAGGTGCCACCAATACGCTCCCGATTTCCAGACAGTCTCCTGTGCTAGCCTCTTTTACCCGAAGGGCAGTGGAATTATTAAGCCTTTCAGCAAACATACGGGAGAATACCGGTGGGATGTGCTGAACGAGCACTACTCCGGGCATATTGCCGGGAAAACATTTAAGTATTTTGTAGATTGCTTCCGTACCTCCCGTAGAAGCACCGATTGCAATAATTCTGTCGGCATTGGCCGGATTACTGGTTTTCATTTGTACTGCAGAATGGCTGGTTTTTAAACAACCGACCTTTGCCAATGAGCATATTTTTATTTTTTCTATCATCTCTTCCATAAAATTTCCTACACTTATAACCGACCTTACATCAGGCTTCATCACAAAATCAACCGCACCCGCATTCATAGCCTCAAAGACCGCATTGCTGGCGGCGCTTACAACAATGACCGGAATGGGATGCTGCGGCATTAGCCTTCTGATGAATTCTATACCGTTCATTTTAGGCATTTCCACATCGCAGGTCATTACATCCGGATCGAACTGGATTATTTTATCTCTGGCTTCAAATGGATCCTTTGCCACAGCAACAACTATAATTCCAGGATCGCAGGATATCCCCCTTGCCAAAACCTCCCGAAAAACGATGCTGTCATCAACCACCAGCACTTTTACTGGTTTTTTTGTATTCACAGTATTACCCCTTACTCTTTTCTGTATATTGCCGGAAGAATATATTTGAACTTCGTATCTTCACGGGCGAGAGATTCAGAGTGACCTATAAACAAGTATCCTCCATACTCCATGCAATCGTAAAATTTATTAATCAATTCCCGCTTTGTCCCGGTGTTGAAATATATCATTACATTTCTGCAATATATCACATGGAACTTGCGCTTAAATGGGAATACCTCTTCCATTAGATTGAACTTTCTGAAAATTACCTCGCTCTTTATCTTTTCCGTAACAATTGAATTATCATTGTCAATCTTTTTGTAGTAATTGTTTCTCCAATGCAAAGGGACGTCCTTTAGATCTTCATTACTGTAAACACCCTTGCGGGCTTCATCCAGGACTTTGCTTGATATGTCTGTTGCCAGGATCTTGGAGTCCCACAGAACCTTTTCCTTTCCAAAGAACTCATCCAGTATCATTGCCAGCGTATACGGTTCTTCACCTGTAGAGCATCCTGCGCTCCAGATCCTCAGATCCTTTTCCCTTACTACACTTGCAAAATAAGGTAGAGCCTTCTCACTAAAAAAACGGAAATGGTCTGCTTCCCTCATAAAATAGGTGTGGTTGGTGGTTATTTTGTTAATTAGTGTAGCTGCCGCGTTTCCTGATTTATCTGAAATGACGTAACTATAATAATCGCTGAAGCTGTTAAAGTTATACTGCTGTAAAACACTGCTCAATCTGCTGGATAAAAGGGTACGCTTCTCATCTTTCATATATATACCATAATTAGCTTCTATAAAATCAGCCAGCTTCTTAAATTCACTATCAGTAATTGTATACATTTACTCCACCCGCCGCAGTATCAGCATTTCCACCTAATATATCTCATGGCTATATGCCGGCCGGAGCGGCAAATACCGCTCCGGCTTGATTATTAATACTTGCCGAATTCAATATCGCTTAGTGCGATTTTGCTTTTTGCCATCAGGCCTTCGCCTGATGGTAGCTCTTCATATCCCTCTGCTTTTCTTTTGCTTGACATGCTCTCAAGCATTCTCAAGACCTCCGGGCTTATCTCGTCCAGGTTACCGTTTGCTCTGGCTTTTTCCTTCAGCTTGAATTTGCCTACCATTTCTCTCAGGAGTACAGCCTGGCTTGAAAGCTCCTCGCTGGCTGCTGCGCTTTCCTCAGAGGTCGCTGAGTTGGCCTGTACAACTTGGGATACCTGCATTATCCCCTGGTTTATCTGTCCGATGCCTGATGCCTGCTCGTTGGAAGCTATATCAATGTCACTGACCAGATTAGCTACCTTTTCAATTCCATCCACTATTTTATCGAGGGCACCGGCAGTATCCCTCGCAATCTTTGTACCGCCCTCTGTCTTCTTTATTGAACCTTCTATCATATCTGTGGTCTCTTTTGCCGCATTGGCAGAACGTGCAGCCAGGTTCCTTACTTCCTCGGCTACCACAGCAAAGCCCTTGCCGTGCTGTCCCGCCCTTGCAGCTTCGACTGCGGCGTTAAGTGCAAGGATGTTAGTCTGGAAGGCTATGTCATCAATAACCTTTATTATCTTGGAAATATTTGCAGATGACTCATTGATATCTTCCATTGCATTAAGCATTTCCTTCATCTGAGAGTTACCAAGAATAGCGTTTTCCTTGGCGTGCACAGCAAGCTCATTGGCCTGGTTTGCATTCTGCGCATTAAGCCTGGTTTGTGAGGAGATTTCCTCTAGCGATGCCGTAAGCTGTTCTATCGAGCTCGCCTGTTCCGTCGATCCCTGAGAAAGTGCCATGCTTGAATCCGATACCTGCTTTGATCCTGCCGCCACCTGCTCGGCTGCTGAGGCAATATTTCTCAATACTTCATTATTTTTTTCTACCATTTCAGAAAGCTTCTTGCCCAGAATATCGTTTTCAGACCTTACGGCCACATCTAAAGTCAGGTCGCCTGCAGCTATCCTTTCCGCCGCCCGGGCCTGTCCCCGGATATTTTCAATCATCCTTCCGAAGGCTTGGGCAAGTTCTCCTATTTCATCCTTTGTATCCGCATCCACATTTACATTGATGTCTCCCAGAGCAAGCTTGTCTGCAGCCAGAACCATCTTGTTCACCGGCTTGCTTATTGCTCCTGATATGAAGATTCCAAGAACTATAGCTATCAGAATACCAGCAGCAACTACAGCGAGCATTACAACAATGGCCTTTTGTGCCATTTTGGTATTTTGCGCTGACCTGACATCGCCTCCATCGGCATTATATTTGAACAATTCATCATAAGCACTCTCCAATCCGTTTCCCACAGCGGCAATTTCACCAAAAATAAGAGCTTGCGCTTCTTCCTTCTGACCTGACCTCATAAAATCAACTGTTTCATTTATCAGCGACTTGTATTTCTCCCATTGGGGCATCAATTCATTGAAAAGAATGAGTCCTTCTTCGTTAGTGCCTTCTTTGTACAGCGTCAGATTTTCTTCGCTCAAAAGGATGCATTCTTCTATCCCGCTAATACATTCATCCTGCACTAACGCATCCTCCACTGCTATCATTTTTACTGCGTTAAACCTTATTCTTTGGTAATATATGGCAGCATAACCTGCATGGTTCAGCCCCAGCGTGTTTTCCTCATACAAAAGCTTATCTGCACTGCTGATTTCATTAAGGTTGATAATACCGACAACCCCTACTATTCCTGCGATTACGGCAACCAGGATAAAACCGGATATAAGTTTTGCCGCTATCTTTAAATTAAAAAACCATCGCATTCTGATTCTCCCCCTTATAAATCTTTATATCGCATCGCTTATGTCCTCAAGCTCTTCTTCCGTCAGCAGCTTTTCGCAGTCAAGCAGCAGCTTAACATCATTTCCAACCTTTCCGATGCTTTTGATATATCTATTGCCCGCTCCCTTGTTCATCTTCGGCGGGTCTACAATCCCATCCTCGGGTATGGTGAGAACCTCCGAGACAGCATCGACTATCAAACCTATGGATAGATCACTAATGTCTATTACAATGATACATGTCCTGTCATTGTATTCTCTTCGTTCTTTTTTAAATCGCAGCCTGACATCCATTACCGGAATGATCTTTCCCCGCAGATTAATAATACCCTTGACATACTTGGGGAGCTCTGGTATTTCGGTTATAGCCTGGATACCAATTATCTCTGTCACATATTTAATCTCTATACCGTAGCTTTCGTTTCCAAGTGAAAAGGTTAAAAATCTTCCATTTTGCGTATCTTCCTCAATTACAGCTACATTTTCTGTTTTTTCTGCCATGTCTTCATCTCCTTTCTCTTTACAGTAAATTTCATAGACCAATTAAACCTGCTATATCAAGTATCAGACTGATACTTCCATCTCCAAGAAGTGTGCAGCTTGCAAGTCCTTTTATAGCTTTAAAGCGTTTTATGTACTCAGGCAGCGACTTGACTACCACCTGCTGCTGCCCGAGAAGCTCATCTGCGAAGATACAGAGGCTTTCACCATCCTGCTCGACCATGATTATTATTCCTTCATGGATTTTTGTACAGCAGGTTTTTACCCTGTATATTTCATGAAGCCGCAGTATTGGATAGCACTGGCCCCTCACCATGATCATTTCATTGCCCTGTGGGTCTGTAATAATATCGCTCTCTTTTGGTCTGAAGGATTCTTTTATGGAAATTGTCGGAATAGTATACCTTGAGTTGCCTACCTTTATATTCATTCCGTCGATAATAGCCAGTGTAAGAGGTATTCGCAGGATAATTGTTGTTCCCTTATCAGCAATACTGTCTACGGAGACAACACCACCTATGGCCTCAATATTCCTGGTAACTACATCCATACCTACGCCACGTCCCGAAAACTCAGTAACGTTTTCCTTTGTGGAAAAGCCCGGAAGGAATATGAGGCTGTATATTTCCCTATCTGTCATATCCTCAGGAGGCTTATGCAGCAGATCGTTATCTCTAGCCTTTTGTAGGATTTTTTCTTTATTTAACCCTCTTCCATCATCATTGATAATGATCTGTACATCACTGCCCGCATTTTTGGCCTCCAGCGTTATTCTTCCCGCACGGGGCTTTCCGCTTGAAATCCTTTCCTCGTAGGTTTCAATGCCATGATCGAGAGAATTTCTGACAAGGTGCATCAGCGGGTCTGATATATGTTCAATTATGTTCTTGTCAACCTCGGTTTCCTCTCCTATTATTTCTAGCTCAACTTCCTTCTCCAGCTTCTTGCACATATCACGCACAATCCTGTGCATTTTGTGGAATGTTGTAGAAAGAGGGACCATCCGTATAGACATGACCATATCCTGAATCTCATCGGTAATTTTACTGAGGTGACGGGCAGATTTCTGAAAGCTGTCAAGCTCCAGTCCTTTTAAATCGGGATTTTGAATGACCATTGCCTCTGCAATGACCATCTCCCCCACCAGATCCATGAGCTTGTCCAGCTTTGAAACGCTTACACTTATAATACTGTTCTGGGATACTGCATTATGCGCATCCCTGCAGACTGAATCCCGTTCTTCGCTGACCGCCTTGCCTGAAGATTGATTTGATGCTCTGTCGGAACAGAAGCACCCGGCCTCTGATAATCGTATCAGCTCATCATCGTTCTGAAGCTGTGCAAGCTCAAGCTTTTTCAAGAAAACTGTCCCTGCCAGGAATTCATTTATTTCTTCATATGTGCATTCTGATTTGATGTATATTGTAAATCCGTCTTTTCTTATCAGCTCCGCACTTCCGTCATTTTCAACAATGTTATTCGGAATATAGTAAATTTCATCTGAAAGCCTTTTAATGTTATGTACAATTGAGTAGGCCCGTATATTCTCCATCTCACATCCATTCTCAAAGTAGATGGTTGCCTTAAAGATATTTTTCGGGCTGATACTAAAATTCTTTTCGGGACTTATATAATACTGCTGCTTTACCTTTTCTTCCCTTTTTTCCTCATTCCCGGTTCCATTATTCTGTTTCATGACAACCAGGAAGGCCTTCAGACTTGCAATCAGCTCAGCAGCATCACCGTCGGCTTCAGAACCTCCCATTATTTTACCGATCTCTGTCTTTATAAAATCTATACCTTCCAGGATTAGATCAAATATAGCAGAACAATCGATATTCTCAGGCTTTTCTTGCCTAATGAAATAGAATACGTCTTCAATGGAATGTGCCAGTGTCGATATATTTTCAAACATCATCATCGCTGATGAGCCCTTTATCGTATGCATAATTCTGAAAATCTCGTCAATGGCGGATTGAGTAAAGCAGCTTGATTTTTCAGTTGACAGTGTTAACTCTTCAAGCTGCTCAATTAATTGACTTGTCTCAAATACAAACATGTCCAGCAATGGCTCGTTCGAACACCGGTCTGTCATGTCGAATCCCCTTTGCAAATTACTTGTGGTGCTTACATGGATAATAGAGTTTTAAGTGTCCGAACAATATGCTCATCCTTAAAGGGCTTTACAACAAACGATTTGGCGCCTGCCAGAACCGCTTCCTTCACAAGTACTTCCTGTCCCATAGCCGACACCATTACTACCTTGGCCTTGGGATCAAAGCTTACTATTTCCTTTAGCGCTTGGATTCCGGACATAACAGGCATGGTGATATCCATTGTAACTATATCCGGTCTTAGCTCCTTATATTTTTTAATGCACTCGGTGCCATTTTCAGCTTCACCGGCAATTGTAAAACCGCTTTTCTCAAGAATCGATCTTATACTGAACCTCATGAAGGCAGCATCATCTACTATTAATACACTTGGCATTTAATCACTCACCTTAATGCTTATTTGTTAAGAACCGCGAAAGAAGAAGCTCCAGGGCAGAAACGGTCCTGGCTTTTAATGAAAAGCTGAAGCCGCTCATCCTCCACTTTATTATTGTTGTTCTTACTAATCCTATAATCATATCTGAAAGGTATTCACTGCAGAACTCGCCAATGATACTCCCATCCCTCTGCCCCTTTTCAACAAGGTCTGTTAAGTAATCGGATCTCGAATTGAATATTTCCTTGACTCTTCTGACCGGCGCGCTGTCTTCTGTCAACACTTCGTAAGAATTCACTATACATGTTGAGGCAGGATGGCTTTCGCAAGTTTCTGCTATTGAGCTGATGAAAAATTCTATACTCTCTTTTGGCGTCATTTCGCCATTTTGAATGGTGTTCATAATTTTATTATCATACCGGGCATAATAATCAATAACCGCAATTAGTATTTCTTCTTTACAGTCGAAGTGCTTGTACAGCGCACCCTCCGTGATGCCCTGCCGCTTTGCAAGCTCCCGGAGTGATAATCCGTCTATGCCGACCTCATCGATTATTTCCAGTGCGCTGATGATAATACTTTGCTTTCTTGATAAAAAGGGTTTAATACTACTTCTCTCCTTTGGTAAGTAATCGTTAACTTACCTTGAAACAAGTATAATGCCAATATTTTCATTTGTCAATAGAATCCATTTTGTTTTTGTATAATGCAATTTGCAAATTATTACACAGAAAAGCCACTGTGTTTTCATGGTAATGATAGCTTTTTTCAGAGTTGAATGCTGGAAATAAATTTTTTGATTTGATCAACATCCAGGGGCTTCATAAAGTACCCGCTGATACCAAATTTCTCAAGATCCCTGGTAAGACCTGTATCATTTAGAGCTGACGTAACGATGACCTTTACTCTCTTTAAGCTGTCAACCCGCTTATCATTTTCAATCTTCCGTATGGCAGCAAGCACGTTTTCCCCTTCCAGCAGCGGCAACATAAGATCCAGGCTGATCAGTTCATAGGGGACACCCTCTTCAAGAGCCAAAATGAATGCATCCACTGCCTCAATACCATCAATTGCTATATCGCAGTCCCCATAATCCGAAAAGACTTTGAGCAGGAAATTACTGCTCGCTTTATCATCATCAATGATAAGTATTTTTAAACTTTCCATCTAATAATCACCTCATTGATTTTATACCCAAAGACAATGAATTAAACCATTTCATTATATCAGCCATGTTCTCTCTCCTTGCAGCAAATACGATTTTAATAGACATATTGCTGATATGCTCAGCTTTTAGCTTCAACGCATACTTCTTTATTTTTAATACGATCGCTTCTATTTTTATATAATCATGCCGTTCTATTGCCAAACTCAGCTCATCTCTAAGCTTGAATATTTCTATAACGGCGCTTTCCGGATCATCACAAATCGCTTCTATTTCATTTCTGTAGTAATGCTCCTTCAGCAGCTTGTATTTCATCAGGCTGTCAGCTGCAGCCTCACTGTCCGGTAAAGTCCTCATACTATATTTGGAGATGGTCCTGTACATCTCTTCAATATCATATGGCTTGGAAATATAGTCATCCATTCCCGCAGAAATAAACCTCTCTCTGTCCTCCTTTAGAGCAAGGGCTGTCACGGCAATGATCGGAATCCTTTCCGCGCCTGTTTCAATCTCTCTTATTCTGGCAGTAGTTTGCATACCGTCAAGTTCAGGCAGCATTATGTCCATCAGTATTAGGTCGAAGCTGTTCTCCTGAAGCATTTCAATTGCCGCTTTGCCGCTGTCTACGACCTCCGCATGATTCCCCATCTTCTCAAGCATACTCCTTAAGACATTCCGGTTCATCTCGTCATCCTCCACTGCGAGGATCCTCAGTCCCAGCTCTGTCATTTCCAAGGCTTTAACTGCCACATCTTCAGAGAAATCAGCTGCGTCATCGAATTCACATGTGAAAACAAATGTGCTTCCCCTGCCCTTTGTACTCTCTGCCCATATTACTCCGCCCATCCTGTCTACAAGCTGCTTGCTGATAGCAAGTCCAAGTCCTGTCCCTCCAAATCTCCTGGATGCTGATGCATTGATTTGACTAAAGAGCTTAAACAGGTGTTCCATCTCATTCTCCGCTATTCCTATGCCCGTATCCTGTACTTCAAATCTCAAAATGATCTTGTAATCCTTATCCGGAAGCCTATCCGCTCTAATCTCAACACTTCCGCTATCGGTGAATTTTACAGCGTTGTTGATAAGGTTACATAAAATCTGTTTCAACCTGTCCGCATCACCAAGCAGATGATAAGGAATATGCTCACTTATCCTGCAGCATATCTCCAGTCCTTTTTTGCTTGCCGCAGGCAGATGCATATCTACCGAATCCCTTATTACCTCTCTTACATTAAAGCTTTTCTTGTCAAAAACCAATTTACCTGCTTCTATTCTGGAAAGATCCAATATGTCATTAATCAGCTTTAACAAAGTCCTTGAACAACTCAAAATAGTACTTACATTCGCTCTTTGTTCATCGTTTAGGCTGGTAAGCAGAGTAAGCTGTGCCATTCCGATTATACCATTAAGCGGTGTCCTGATCTCATGGCTCATATTTGCGAGAAATTCGCTTTTTGCCTTGTTTGAAGCTTCTGCTGCTTCCTTTTCTCCTTTTAGATGCTCAACCTGTTTGATTTCAGTGATATCCTGCACAATTGCATAAATCTTGGATTTTTTTAGAGAATCGCTGATAAATTCGACCTCGACATTTATTCTAAACCATCCTTCATTTCCGTCAGAGCTGGCAAATCTGCACTCATAGCTGAAGAATGGATCAATAGGGCTTCTGCTGTCACATTTGAGCTTTATACATGCCAGGTCGTCAGCCTTTATATGCCTTATTAGCGAATCCTCCTGAGGTACAAACTCCTGCGGACGGTAACCAAGTATCCGGAACATTTCATCGGACCAATAAACTCTATTGTTATATATATCCAATACAATATGAGGAATTGTTTTCAGCAGCGCTTTATAGCTAGCCTCACTCAACTGGCACACCTGCTCAGTCTCATTTTTTGTATCAGTTTTGCTACTGGTATATCCGTCCGGATTATGCATAGAATTATTACCTCTATGAGTATATTTTTCTATATAAAGATTATATAATAGTCTTGTCCAATTAACAATCAATGCCTCGTAATACCTGCTCATGAACCATGTCCGGCCTTTCTGCAGCAAAGCCTTTCCATGGTAATATGTCACATGCGATTTTTCAAGATGTATAAACAGTAGCGTTGTGCTAAAATATTATCATGACTAATCAGTTTATAAAGAGTATTGATTTGAAGAGAGAGCTGATCGGATCATTTGATAAATATCCGTTCTGCCTGCCTGCAATAAAGAATTTTGACTGTCTGGAGCTGCATCCAAAGGTGACCTACATTATTGGAGAAAACGGCACAGGTAAGTCAACGATACTGGAATCAATTGCTGCTGCGTTCGGCTTTAATCCCGAGGGTGGGTCCAAAAACTTCTTGTTCTCCACTGCTGACTCCCATTCAGACCTCTACAACTACATAAGGCTGGTCAAAGGCATTAAAAGGCCGCGGGACGGTTTCTTTCTGCGGGCGGAGAGCTATTACAATGTAGCATCCTATATTGACGAGATAGACAGTGAGCCAAGCTACGGGTCCCCCATCAAAGCGGCCTACGGCGGAAAATCGCTCCATGCGCAGTCCCACGGCGAATCCTTCTTTGCACTCTTCCAGAACAGGCTGAGGGGCAATGGCCTGTATATTCTCGATGAGCCTGAGGCGGCTCTGTCCCCCACCAGACAGATGTCCCTGCTCACCAGGATGCACGATCTGATAGATACTGAATCCCAGTTCATCATTGCCACTCACTCTCCTATCCTTATGGCTTACCCCGATTCATATATCTACGAAATAGGAGATGGCATCAAGCGGGTCAGCTACGAGGAGACAGAGCATTATCAGATCATGAAGGCGTTCATCAACAACAAGGAAAAAATGCTGAGGGAGTTACTGCTGCCATAAAATTAATACTACCCAATTAAATAAAAATGGTGTATTATTTTGATGTATGTATATTACATTTATTGTAAATAAGCTGAGTTTTATGAAAAGAGGATTAATGTATGGATGTGAGAATAAACGATCTTTTTGATCTGAACGAATGCTTTGAAAGAGATATTTTCAATGGTTTGGAGTATCCGTGGGAGGCGCTGCCGAGAATAAAGAGCTTCCTGCTGGAGTTTGCCAAAACACTGCCTTCTGATTTTGAGCAGATCAGCGAATTTGTCTGGGTCGGCAAGGGCACAACTATTGAAAAAACAGTGCTGATAAAAGGGCCAGCCATCATTGGTTATAGCTGTGAACTCAGGCAGTGCGCGTTTATCAGGGACAACGTAATCATAGGCAACGAATGTGTCATCGGCAACTCAACTGAGCTAAAGAACGCGCTGCTGTTCAACAAGGTGCAGGTGCCTCATTTCAATTATATAGGCGACTCTATTCTCGGATATAAGGCCCACACCGGCGCAGGTGTTATCTGCTCAAACCTGAAGTCAAACGGTACCCATGTAAAAGTGACCAATGGAATCGATACAATAGAAACAGGCCTGAGAAAATTCGGCGCTATGGTGGGCGATAACTCTGAAGTGGGCTGCAACTCGGTACTAAACCCGGGTACAGTCATCGGAAAAAACAGCATCGTTTATCCGCTGACCCCCGTCAGAGGCTATGTGCCAAGCTGCCATATACTCAAGAACAACGGAACCATGGTTCCGAGGGTGTAAGCATTGACGACAATGATAGCATGCTTTCTGCCATAATAATCAAAGCCATAAGAGAGGTTCATCGCCCCTCTTATGGCTTTATTTTATGTAGAAGCTGTATCCTAGCCGAGCCTCTGCTCAATGATGGCTGCCAGCTCAGCCGCGCGTTTTGTGATGTATTCCTGATCCTTGCCTTCTATCATTACACGTACCAGCGGCTCAGTTCCGGAAGGCCTTATCAGCACCCTGCCCTCGCCATGGAACTCGTCCTCCAGCTCCCGGCAAAGCTTTGCCACCAGCTCATCCTCCATGTAACTGTACTTGTTCTCATTCTTGACTTTTGCATTCTTCAGCACCTGCGGAAGTACCTGCATAATGCTTGCCAGCTCGGAAAGCTTCTTTCCGGTGGATCTCAGCACGCAAAGCAGCTGTATAGCGGTCAGCAGGCCGTCACCGGTGGTGTTGTACTTAAGGAATATTACATGGCCGGACTGTTCCCCGCCCAGTACATATCCTTTGTCAAGCATCTCCTCCAGCACGTATCTGTCGCCGACTTTGGTCTTAACCAGCTTCAGATCATTTTTTTGAGCCATTATGTCAAAGCCCAGGTTGCTCATCACTGTAGCAACTACAGTATCATTTGGCAGGTTTCCGGCTTTTTTCAATTCCAGGCCTATTATCGCCATCGTCTGGTCGCCATCCACCAGTTGACCGTTTTCATCTACTGCAAGGACCCTGTCAGCGTCACCGTCAAAAGCAAAGCCGATATCAGCACCATTTTCAACGACGTATTTTTTAAGCTGTGACATATGTGTGGAACCACAGTCACGGTTTATGTTCAATCCATCGGGTTCATTGTTGATAGTTAACACCTCGGCGCCCAGTTCCTTGAACAGTATGGGAGCCGGCAGATATGAGGCACCGTTTGCACAGTCGATAGCGATCTTCAGTCCCTTCAGGTCACAGTCAACAGTGCTCTTGAGGAAATCCACATAATCCCTAAGCGCGTCTTTTCCTTCGCTTTTCTTTCCTACACCTGCGCCGGTCGGGAGTGAAATATCTCCAAGACCGTTCTTTATAAGCTCTTCAATTTTGTCCTCCGTTGCATCGGGCAGCTTGTAGCCCTTTGAGTCAAAGAATTTGATGCCATTGAATTCGAATGGATTATGGGATGCCGATATTACCACACCTGCATCTGCATTGTAAAGCCTTGTCAGGTAAGCAATGGCCGGTGTGGGCAGCACTCCAAGGCATACAGCCTCAGCTCCCACCGAGCATATACCAGCCACCAGTGCGGCCTCCAGCATGTGTCCCGATATCCTTGTATCCATACCCACCAATATTTTTGCATTATGCTTTGTCTCTGACGCCAGCACATACGCCCCTGCCTGACCCAGCTTATATGCCAGCTCAGCCGTAAGCTCAGTATTTGCTACGCCTCTAACCCCATCTGTCCCAAAAAGTCTTGCCATACGTTTGACCTCCTGTTATCTTTACCAAAGTAATTATATCTTTTAATTTTTTACATAACAAGTATTTAATTCAAAATTCATATACCGCCTTCATACAATCCTCATAGTCAGTGTAGCCGTCGTCAGCATGAAAAATGAAATTTCACTAAATTTCACACAGGCTCTGAATACGTCCGGATTAACTGCTCGGCAACACGCATGCCGTCAACAGCTGCGCTGATGATGCCGCCTGCATAGCCTGCGCCCTCGCCGCACGGATATAATCCGCTGATGCCTTCGGCTTCATATGTTTCTGTGCGCATTATCCTGACGGGCGATGATGTCCTTGTCTCGACTCCGGTCAGGACTGCATCCGTCATCGCGAAGCCCTTCAGCCTGCGGTCAAAATACGTGACAGCCTCTTTCATTGTTGCAGTAACAAAATCCGGTAGACACAGGTTTATATCGCCGGGCTCGATCCTGCCGGTGCGGCTGGGTTCGACCTTGCCCGGGTAGCTGGGTCTCACTGATCCAAGGCGCCGGGACGGCCTGCCCTCCAAAAAATCACCCAGCAGCTGCACAGGAGCCGCCCCTCTGCCTCCGCCTGCCTTGAACGCCGCATGCTCCCATCGGCGCTGGAATGCAACTCCGGCCAGCGGTTCGCTGCTGCCGAAATCTCCCGGCTCAACTGATACGACAAATGCGCTGTTAGCATTCTCCCTGTCGCGTGCAAAATAGCTCATCCCGTTGGTAACTATAGTATCCGGCTCTGAAGCAGCAGCAACCACGACGCCTCCGGGGCACATACAGAAGGAATATGCCGTCCTGCCGCCTGTTTTGTAAAACAGCTGATAATCCGCAGGTCCAAGCGTCTGACTGATTCTGGCGTTTCCGTACTGCGCCAGGTTCACTATTTCCTGTGGATGCTCGATCCGCACGCCTATGGAAAATGGCTTTTGCACCATGCGGACACCGCTTCCCAGCAGTTCGGTAAATGTATCTCTTGCGCTGTGGCCTGGAGCTAGCACTACAGCTCCCGCTTTTATATCCTCATTTCCGTTTACCGTCACACCTGCAGCACGCCCGCCACGGTACACTACAGAGGTCACCTTTGCCCCGAAACGTATTTCTCCTCCCAGTTCAACGAGCCTTCTTCTCATGTTTGAAACGACGGTCCGCAGCACATCAGATCCGATGTGGGGCTTGGACTTGTAAAGTATTTCTTCCGGTGCTCCCGCGCTGTGGTACAGCTGCAGTACTTTTTCACAACGCCTGTCGTTGATGCGGGTGGTCAGCTTGCCGTCCGAGAACGTGCCGGCTCCGCCTTCTCCGAATTGGACATTGCTTTGCGGGTCTAGCTTGCCTGTCTCCCAATATGTATCTACGGCAGCAGCACGTTTCTCGACGCATTCTCCCCTCTCCAGCACCAACGGCCTGTAACCCGCCTCGGCAAGCGTCAGCGCGGCAAAAATGCCTGCCGGACCGCTTCCCACAACCACAGGTCTTCCGTCCATCTTAAGTGTCCCCGGAACTATTGGCTCCTCAGGTTCCTCCGTGACTTCTCTCACCCCACTGCCTTTTTTCCATAACCGGGTATCGCTTATCTCTGCCAGAACAGAATAAACCCGGCTCACGTCGGGTTTTCTTCTGGCATCTATAGCTTCTTTTGTTATTTTGAAATTGAGAATATCGGAGGCGCCGATCCCAAGCCTTCGGGCCGCCATCCTCCTGAGTTCGTTGCTGCCTGCATCCAGCGGCAGCCTGAGTTCATTTATGATAAGCTTCATCTATTACATCCTCATGTTGATATTACTGATAGTATTTCATACTTGCGCCTGCAATATCACGGCTGGCCGGGATTGGAGACCGGTATCTCATTCTCGGGTTCCGGCAGAGGCGTCTTGGATATCTTCACATCCACATTGGCCCTCTGCACCAGCGTTCCCTTTCCGGGCATCGTAATGTTCAACTGAAGCCTGTGAACACCTTCTCCAAGGTTTGAAACATCCACCGCAGGCTTGAGTGAGTCTTCATTTATCTCATCCAGATCGGCCTCTCTGCCGCGGAACTGGACCAGCGCGCTATCGGAAATGATCTCGTAAACAAGCGTACCGTCATTTCTGGCATTGAGGATCGATATGTCATTCTTCACGAACTGGAAGTTCCTTACGACCAGCTTCTCGACATCTATCCGAACGTTTATCTCATTTGTCGAATTCACTATCTTTGTGCCTTCCGGTACAACAAGCGGAACTGTGGTGGTGAAATTGCCGCTTATCCTGTCAATGTCGACCTGCTCTGTCTTAATATCCTTAAGGTTATCCAAAACATCTGCAGGGCCTGTTACCAATACCTTCATAGGCTCTATGATCCTCTGTGTCTCGATATAGTTGGTGGCCAGCCTTCCCCTTGTCACAAGTGAAACCGGCACCTCCTTGGCTGTCTCTACAGTAACCTTCACATTGAGATCCCTGCTGAGGCTGCTTATCTCCTTGCCGGCCTTGTTATAGACCTTGCACTGGACCTGCTTCACCGTGTCTCTATCCAGATCCGTCAGTTCTAAAAATGCCTTTATGGAGCCGATGCTGTCTATAGTGGCCTCTTCGTTCATTATCTGTATCTTCTCGGGGGATACTGTAGTATTGAGCAGCACATAGCCCGTCTTCATCTTTATGCTTGGCACAAGCTCGACCTCAAAGGTGCCCGTTTTGTTCCTGGCCAACTGTATGTCGATCTCAGGGGGATTATACGATTCCACTGTGACCTCCTTCACCAGACATTCAGGCTCTGACAGTGTGAGCTTCTTGTCATTCACCGACTGTATCTGGGACAGATCCAGCGTTGTCACAAAATCTGTGGATCTGACCTTGTCAACTACATCCTGGCGTCCTCTGATGGTCACGTCAATGTATGTCCTCAGAGTGTTTTTCAGGGTGTAATCGTTCTGATCCAGAAACTCTTCATTTGTGACCGTTACAGGCACGTTATATATGATCACTGACTTAAATGGGTTTGTCACATTAGATACATAGAGCCAGAAAAGCAGTGCGAGCAGCAGTGCTATTATTTTTGTTTTCAGGTCTTTTTTGAACCAATCACCGATTCTCACTTGGTTTTTCCCCTCCACAGAATAAGTTTTTTAGGAGTGGTCTCACGCTCGACCAGATTCTTGTTCAACGCTTTTCTGAGAGTATCCGGCGTGAGATTCCTCGTAAGTCCTCCGTTGAGTGCAAAGGAAATTTTCCCTGACTCTTCGGATACCACTACCGCTATGCTGTCGGAAACCTCTGTGATGCCCAGTGCTGCCCTGTGCCTGGTGCCGAGCTCCTTGCTCAGGTTGGGGTTATCGGTCAGCGGCAGGAAGCAGGCAGCCGCTTTTACCTTGTTGTCACGTATGACCAGCGCTCCGTCGTGAAGCGGAGTATCGGGAACAAACAGGTTGATGATCAGCTCGCTTGAAACATGCGAATCGAGCTGTGTCCCGGTATTTATTATCTCTCCGATCTTAACATCCCGCTCTATTACGATGAGGGCGCCTACATACCTTGATGCCATATCCTGGCAGGCTTTGACGATTTCCTCGATAACTGCTGTAGTCTGGACTCTGATGTTAGCTGTATCGTCGAAATTGAACAGGTCCTTGAACCTGCTTCGACCTATCTTCTCCAGCGCTCTTCTCAACTCAGGCTGGAAAAGCACGATAGCACCTATTGCCAATACCGAAAGCATGGACTGCAGCAGGTAGTTGATGGTCTTGAATCCCAGAAAGCCGCTCATCTCAGTTGCCACGAGTATCAGCAGTATACCCTTTATCAGCTGCCATGCCCGGGTTTCCCTCACAAGGACGATGAGCTTGTATATGACCCATGTGACTATGCTCACGTCAATAATGGCCTTGATCGTATATAACGGATCATTCAGGCCCATATATCCGGCAAAATTATTAAACAAGTCACGTAGATTTATACTGTCAAACAAATCCAAATAAACTCACACCCCTGCTCGTATTGACGAAATGCCTACTCAATAGAATTATACCTTCTTTTTAATACATTTGTTAAGCGATTTTTTAACTTTATATAAAAATAATTGCTGGATTATTTGTGCAATTTTCACAGATTGAGCAATTACTCGCTTAAATGTTGCCAAGGTATACGTACCTAAGGTGTCTGAGCGCGCTGTTTCGAGCATTCTCAAGTGTCTCCCTGGGTGTGGGTATTATGTCGTTCATTTGGTAACTGGGAAAAAATCTTGACAGATGAAGTACGATATCAGGACTGATCGAAGCAAGCCATGACGCAAGACTTCCTATCTCCGCAGAGGAGTCGTTCAGTCCTGGTATCACCAGTGTTGTGATCTCGACGTGGCAGCTGCGGGCAGCCTTTTCCACTGTTCTCATCACACTGCTGAGAGCGCCTTTGCAGTATTTGTTGTAGAAATCTTCAGTAAACGCTTTTACATCGATATTCATGGCATCAACGTACGGCAGCAGCTGTTCCAGAGGTTCGGGGTTAATGAAACCGTTGGTCACCAAGACATTCACAAGCCCCTGCTCTTTGACCAGCCTTGCTGCATCATATATGAATTCATACCATATCGAGGGTTCGTTATATGTATACGCCACACCAATGCTCCCACGGGAAGCATATTCCACTGCCAGCTCTGCCAGACCCTGGGGTGTCAGCTCCATTGTCCTTGGATCCTTATGGGCGATGGTCCAGTTTTGGCACCAGCTGCATTTGAAGTTGCAGCCGAAGGTGCCCGCCGACAATATAAGGCTGCCGGGACGGAAGTGGTAAAGCGGCTTTTTCTCTATTGGATCCAGAGCAACAGAGGTTACACAGGAGTAATTGAGCGAATACAGGCTGCCGTCCGTGTTCCTTCGTGCCCGACAGACACCGGTTCCGGCATGCGGCAGCACGCACTCATGCGGGCAGAGCAGACATCGAACCTTGCTGTTATCGAGTTTTTCATAGAACAACGCTTCCTTCATGACACAACCTGCCTCAATCATTGTTCCGCCACGACTGTATAAGCATAAATGACTATTTATGCCGTATTACCTCAAAACGCTCCATGGAATATTTTTCATCCGGCTTTATGCCTGCCTTCTGCAGCGCGATGCCTACCTGCTCCAGCGGCGTGTCTATGCCCTCCAAGTCAGGCAACAGCAAGCCCGAACGTCTGCCGGCCCTGACTATGACCCCATATCTTTTGACGTCCAGTTCATCAATGGAGCTGACAGGTTCAGCCTCGCCAAGCACATCCACTGAGTAAACCAGGCTGTCCAGTTCATCCTCTTCCACCGGCTCAAACCTGGGATCGCCGGTACCGGCGCTGATAGCATTGTTTATGATCTCTGCGGCAATGTTTTCGCAGGCAGGCATGATGGTGCCGATACAGCCTCTCAGCTTGCCTTGCTTCTTTATCGAGACAAATACCCCTGCCCTTTTGTCGGCCATCTCAGCCGGCAGCACATCAGGCACGTCAATTATGATACCGCTTGCCACATATATTTCCAGCGTCTTTCTTGCAAGGGCAATATACGGGTCTTCATTGTTTCGCACTTCACTGAGTTTCTCAATATCCTGCCTTTCCATCTTATCCAGCAGGGTTTCACCGTCTGCCATTCCGACCGGCGTGAATTCAGCCACAGCATAGCCCACCCCAAATGGGCCTTCATACGAATAAACCTGTGATTTGAGCTTCAAACCGTCCAGCGCGCCAAACATCATTATGAATGAGCGCAGGCCGCATTCACCCGCCTCTTCCAGGAAGCCCTCTTCAAATTCCAGCAGACCTTCGGGATCCGGCACCCTCAAATAATCAACGAGCCTGCCGTCAAACTCCGGTCCGCAATCATTAAAGCCGTACGGACCATCCGGCGAAAGCCTGTGAGACAGGTCACCGCTGGCCAGAAATACGACATCGCCCTCGGATTGCTCGACTGCTTTTGCAATACAGCTGCCAAACTTGTAAAGTTCTTTGAAGGGTAAGCCTGCCACAGAAATATGCACCAGCTTGAAATCATTGTACACCTTGCCGATGTAATACAGCGGAACCACAACCCCGTGATCCAGTTCTTCCGATATGCCGTATTTTATAACGAGAGGCTTATCAAGTGCTCCGCAGGGTATGCCCTGGCTGTTGGACAGCCTGGCGATTTCGCCTGCCAGCTCGAGGTCATTCATATACCTCAGACTGACTCCCGGCGCGCCAAACTTTCTTAGATCCCCTGCCAGTGTCTCTTTGATGTTGATATGGACAAAATCCTTGAAAACAGGACCGTGGGGCGTAGTGACGATTATAGTGGAAGGCTTTATCCTGCCAATCTCCTCTGCCGCTTTCAAAAGCGCCTGTACAGTGGCGCCGGCTTTTGCCTCTTCGCCCCTCCCGACCTCAGGAACAACTATCGGTGGGTGTGGAGAGATGAATGCCTTTTTTATAGTGCCCATTTGCCCACATCCTTTCTGCTCTTGTTTGACAACGACAGATATTTGTCAGCTGAACAGCAGATATCCGACGAAACTGAAAGTTGTCAATAAAAATACCAGCACAGTTATTATTGCTATCCATTTGACTATTTTTCTATCCATGAAAAATCAACCTCTATTGTGCCGGGCTCGCCAGTTAAACAGCTATTTATCTAACTGATGTGCTCGGCTGATTTGTACTGCAATGTATGAACGATATATAGAAATTCAATAATGATAAGCAGTTTTCCTTCAAATTAAAACGAAATTTTGCCATCCTCCAGCCAGCGGATCACTTCAGAAACAGCATCGTTGTCATGATCTGTACAACACATACACGCCGCGGCCTTAAGGGTACTATGGGCATTACCTACTGCTATGCCTGTCCCCGCTTCTTTAATGAGTTCTATGTCGTTGAGGTTATCACCCATTGATATGACCCTTGACCTGTCTATCCCCAGTATGCCGGTCAGCACCTTGAGCGCACTGCCCTTGGTTGCAGCCGGATTCAGCAGCTCGAGGAACTGGGGCTCGGAGTAGACCTGCCTGAAGGCCGCCTTGCTGCTTATCGCCGCACTGCTGTCTTTGGTTTTGGTGCCGTCTGCTGTGCCGCCGTCTGCTGTGCCGCCGTCTGCTAGCTCATAACCTCTCAAGAACTCTTCCACATCCTTCAGCTTCGGAGGATCCCATGCAAGTATGATCTTGAACCACGGCGCCGGCACCCCGTCCAGGCCTGTCCTGACGGGTTCGAAATGCTCCCTTATCCTGTGGGCCTCCGAATGCTCGTTTTCACTTACAAAGTATGTCCTGCCGCCATGATACACCTGCACACTGATTCCCGGGAACCTTTCCATTGCATCCCTCACCGCCCCGGCGACTGCCGTGTCAATATCCGCCTGCCAGAGTATCCTTTCAGCCTTGAAATCATAGATTGCCGCTCCATTATATACTATTGCGGGAACATTGACAGGCAGCATGTCCAGATATGGCAGGACTGACCTCTCCATCCTTCCTGTGGCAACGGTAAACATCCCGCCGCCCTCAACGAATCTCTCCAGCGCCTTTATATTACCCGCGCTTACTTTACTGCTGCTGTTTAGCAGCGTTCCATCCATATCACAAACTAAAAGCTTGCCGTCAAAGGGAAGCTGCATCAAATCAAAATACACCCTTTCCATCATGCCTCGTTATTTATTACCCTTACTGCTGCATTCTTCAGCAACAAATCATAGGATAACATATGTCCAGAATAAATTCAAAGGATGGTTTTTGATTCATTCATACTAGTTTTATAACGCATCGTTCAAAGAAAAATTTTCGATTGTAGAAAATTTTTCTTACCTATGCGCGTTTCAACGAGGCGGGAGATATACTCACATCGTTTTCTTTCGATTGATCGAAAGAAAACGCCTGAAAGTAAAATCGATACCCGCCACCAAGCGTTTTTCAGCCCGAGGGCATCTATCGCCTCGTTATACTAATTTATTGCTTGCTTCATGCACCTAAAATGTTGCATTCATTAACTGGATAATATAGAATATTATTTCATAATGCAGTAATGTTTTGTTTGAACTAAATTCCACTTTATAGGCGGTGCTTATGCAGGCAAACCTTGAAAAGTCAAATAGACAGTATTATCTGGACTGGAGCTCACCATAATAGCTTGACCCGGTTGATTTTTCCAGATATTTATGTTATGGTAAATTGTCAAAACAAATAATCAGCAAACGATACTTCATTGCCACCGGGTAATGAAGTCAAGCGTCAGGTCTCCTATCGTTAGGTCTTTGAAGATAGGAGCTCCCGGCGCTTTTTGTTTGAATTAAAGGGAGCAGCTATGGAAAACAATCATCACATAAAAGAATTTGCCGTTTATTCCACTCTGAATGTCCTTGGCATGCTGGGTTTATCCTGCTATATCCTTGCGGATACATTTTTTATCTCCAGAGGCCTGGGAGCAAATGGCCTGACCGCTCTCAATCTGGCTATACCCATATACAGCTTTGTTCATGGCACCGGCCTGATGCTGGGAATGGGCGGCGGGACCAACTATTCGATCTGTAAAAGCCAAAAAGAGCGCAATACTCCAAATTCCTTCTTTACGCACACTGTATTCATGGCTGCTGTATTTTCAGTAATATTTGTGCTGACAGGTATCTTTTTCTCCGAGCCGCTGACACGTGCATTAGGTGCTGACTCTGAGGTCTTCGAAATGACAAATACCTATCTGAAGGTGATTCTACTGTTCGCACCTGCATTCATATTGAATGCTGTAATAATCTGCTTTGTAAGAAATGACGGCAATCCGAGATTATCAATGCTTGCTATGCTTGGCGGCAGTTTTTCAAACATTGTTCTCGACTACATTTTTATTTTTCCGCTTAAGATGGGGATTTTCGGAGCGGTATTTGCAACCGGTCTGGCACCTGTCATCAGCCTGTTCATTCTATCGATGCACTGGGTAAAAAAGAAAGGTGCACTGCAGCTGATAAAAACACAACCTAACCTAAGAATGTCACAGGACACTTTGTCATTAGGCTTTCCTTCCCTTATCTCAGAGGTCTCCTCAGGCATCGTAATTATTCTGTTCAATATAATTATACTAAGTCTGCAAGGGAATGTGGGAGTTGCTGCGTATGGGGTGGTTGCAAACCTTTCCCTCGTAGTGGTCGCAATATACACAGGTATTGCGCAGGGCATTCAGCCGCTGATCAGCAAAGCTTATGGGCATGGGGATATGGTTAATGCAAAGCGAATACTGCGGTATGCGATGATAACCATGGCCATTATTTCATGTGTGATATATTTTTCTATGTTTTTCTTTGCTGACCCTATCACAAGAATATTCAACAGCGAAAACGATCTGCAATTGCAGAAGATTGCGGTTGTCGGGCTGAAGCTTTACTTTACGGCTGTTCTTTTCGCAGGCTTCAATATCATTATATCCGCGTTCTTTACATCAACAGCAAAGGCAATGCCGGCACACATCATATCTTTATCCAGAGGTTTGGTTGTCATCGTCCCGATGGCATTCCTGTTATCCTCACTATTTGGCATCACCGGTGTATGGCTGGCATTTCCGGTCACAGAGGGACTAGTCGCTTTACTTGCTGCATTAATTTATTTCAGGCTTCGATCTACCTGGTAGCAATTCCCTTATCAGTGAATGCATCTCATCGAACTTCTTTGCTTGCAGCACAAATTGCTTTGCGTTGTCCCCGGTGTCCCTTAACCTTCGGAAGGTAAGTATCACTTAAACCTACGCACTCGCCTATATTGGGCACATTCAATTTCCAATGGGGGCAAGCCCCCATACCCCCTCGCTACGGGTCAAATGAATTCGCCCTACGCTACACTCCGTGCGCCACGCCTAAACGTGGCGTTTGAACAACGTCAGTGGGAGATTGTACTCGCCACTGACAGCTTTTCAATCGGTAACCCTCACCAAG
>JAEZCA010000037.1 GCA_023412665.1 Bacillota bacterium | reverse complement strand
TATCAACATCGCCGACCTTGTGGTGCAGGCGCTGCAAGAGCAGGGTTTCTCGCTCGAAATCTCGGACTATCGGTCCTCAGATATGCGGCTGGGGTTTGGCGCGCAGCTCAGCAATATGGAAGGCAATAAGGTCGTCGTACAGATAGACCCAGCGGGTGATGCGCTTGGCGCGAATGAGCTGCACATCGAGTCACTCGACAGCCAGGCGCGCACCGAGCACGAGTTACAGCAGCGCTGGTACGAAATCAACCGGTCGCTGGCAGCCCACGGCGTGCAGGTTGGGCCGTTCCAGCAGGGCCAGCGCGGCCACGTCCGAGCGCCACGACACCCGGCGGCACCAGACAGGCGGCAAACAGGCGTCCAGAACCCACCATCACAACAGCGGCCCGCTGAAAACCGTCAGCGGCTAGCTGAAGATCCTCAGCGTCCAACACGTACAGGGTAGGGATTTATGGGTATCGAGCGCATCCAGCAGGCCTTTCGCAAAGATAGTGAAGGGCGTTTTTACCTGCTATACGGCAAAGGCATCGATGATGCCTTTATTTCGTTTCACCACCGCGAACAGAGCATCGAAACCGCGCTGCTGACGGTGCTCAAACAGCAGGGATTTCAGCGGGTGGCATATATCGCGCCACATAAGCCCGTGTACTTCCTCGACCAAGCCGGGCCAACCGCCGCTGCCAAACCAGCCTCGGATCCGGCAGCGAGCATACCAGAGGTGGACTCTGATCCCGCTGAAGACGAGGAGATGCTGGTACTGGAAGACGGCCCCTTTGGGCGGCGGATGTTCTTTCACCAGGCAGCAGGCGGAGCGGCAGCGTTTAGCGAGGGCTTTTCACCGGGAGCGGGCATGGGCGACGTACATGCCCTGCGCCTGCTCGATTCGATGCTCAAAGACACCGGCGGCACGCGCACGGCAGTAGTGGTTGTTCAGGCAGAATCGTGGCTGAACTTTTTCGACGATCCGCGCACGCTGGCAGGGGTTGTCGGCGAGTGGACGCGCCTGCCATCCGCCAACCCCAATATTGTGATCTTTCTGTTCCCCTCCGACCGCTACGAATCGCTGCGCGACTCTGCTGAGCGCATGACCGTGCCCGAGCTGCGCGGGATGATCCGCCGCGAAGAATCGGCGGCCAAGAACGGCAGCCTGATCGAGATTGGTACGCCGGAAAAAGCCGAGATGATGCGCCTGATCCGCTATGGGCAGCAGCTTTACCAGCTCCCCGCCGTTGATGGTGACATTGAGCCGCTGGCGGAATGGATGGCAGCCGAAGGCCAGCGGGCGCGGCACTGGCTGGCGCGCTTCTCCGAGGTTGAGCAGATCGACCTGGAAACGACACGGCGCAAGGGCTGGTTCTCGGCGGCGCGCGGCGACCGGCGCACCATCGAAGAGAAATTAGACGAGCTGGTCGGCCTGGGGACGATCAAAGACCGGGTGTACGAGCTGGCGGCATGGCTTTCGATGAACCGCCGCAAGCGGTCTGTGCGCGAGCGACCGATTGAGCCGCCGATGCTGCACATGGTCTTCGCGGGCAACCCCGGCACTGGTAAGACCACCGTCGCCCGGCTGATGGGCGAGATTTACCACGAGCTGGGCTACCTGGCGAAAGGCCATCTGGTGGAAGTAAAAGCATCTGACCTGGTGGCAGAGTACGTGGGCGGAACAGCCGTCAAAACCAACGCCGTGATCGATCGCGCGCTGGATGGCGTGTTGTTTGTCGATGAAGCCTACAGCCTGACCGAACCAGAGCGCGGCGGGTTTGGACAAGAAGCCGTGGACCTGCTGCTGAAGCGCATGGAAGACGACCGCGACCGGCTGGTCGTGATCGCGGCTGGCTACCCGGAAAAGATGGACCGCTTCCTAAGGTCAAACCCCGGCCTTCCCCGCCGTTTCCCCGAGGAAAACCGCTTCAACTTCCCCGATTACAACCCGGACGAGCTGTGGCAAATCCTCTCGCAGCTCCTGGCATGCCGTGAAATTCCGTATTCCGAGTCGGTAGGCGGCAGCCTGCAAGAAATGGTCTCCGCGCTGTATGCGAGCCGCGATGAAACGTTTGGCAACGCCGGTGAGATGCGCAACCTGGCCGAAGCGCTGGACCGGCGGCGCGCGTACCGCGTGGTGCGCGGCAACCTGCCCTTCGACGAGCCGCTGTGCGTTGAGGATATCCCGGACAAGTACCGGCGCTACCTGCGCGCGGAAATTGTGGATACCGGCACCGTGCTGGCGGAAATGGATGACCTGGTGGGGCTTGCCCCGGTGAAGGAATTTCTATCCTCGCTGGTACAGCGGCTGCGGTTGGATGAAGCCCGGCGCAAGCACGAGCCGAACCTGGTCACCGGCACCGCGGTGCAGCATGTCATCTTCCTGGGCAGCCCAGGGACGGGCAAAACCACGGTCGCCCGCCTGATTGGCAAAATTTACCATGCGCTGGGGTTGCTGCGCCGCGGGCATTGCGTCGAGGTGAGCCGCGCCGATTTGGTCGCCGGTTACGTCGGGCAGACGGCGCTCAAAACGCGCGAGAAGATCCGCGAGGCGCTGGATGGCGTGTTGTTCATCGACGAGGCCTACAGTCTGGAGCGCGGCGGCCCGGCGGACTATGGGCGCGAAGCAGTGGACACACTGGTGAAAGCGATGGAAGATTTCCGCGGGCGTCTTTTGGTTATCGCAGCGGGCTACCCGGTGGAGATGCAGCGCTTTATTTCTGCCAACCCGGGGCTAAAGTCGCGGTTTGGCGCAACGGTTACCTTCCCCAACTTCGAGCCGCCCGAACTGGCGCAAATTCTGCGCAATCGGGCGAACAAAGAGAACTTCATCCTGCCCGAACCGGTGGTAGCCAGGGCAGTAGAATACCTGGAGGGACAGGCGCTGCGCGACGGGCCGAACTTTGGCAACGCCCGTTCGGTCAATATGCTGTTCGAGCAAATGAAGAGCCGCCTGGCCGAGCGCAAGCTCAAAGGCGCGGCGCAGGGCCAGCACGCCGAGTTATCGAATATCCAGGATCTTTCGACCTTCGCGATAACCGATGTGCCCGAGCCGCTGCGCGTGCGAGCGGCAACGTACCTACCCAAACGGCCCACCCCGGAGAAAGCAACGCCGCCGCGTGATCAGAAGGCTGCGCCACCGGTTGTGCCACCTCCAGCGCCTTCCAGCGCGGCCCAGCCTGCCAGGGCATGGATGAACGGCAGCTTCCAGCTCCCCCGCAAACGCCCCAAGCGACCAAAAAGCTCCTAGTGAATCATGTTATTGTTGTTAGGGGGTACAATGTACCCCCTAACAACAATAACATGATTCACTCGAGCGGTATTTTTGAATCCAGCCAAACGCGTCATGATCGGTAATCATTCGTTCTCGCGGCGCTGTTTCTCTCGGGTGTTGTCGTGCATGGCTTCCAGCATCTGCGCGGTGCGTGCCAGCAGCAGCCTGCGGATGCTCTCGGGAGACTGCGCACCCGGACCCAACCCCGAAAGGGCATTGGAAATGCCGATAATCATTTCGGCCTGGGCCTCGGCGCGCCCCATCTCCTGGTACGACTGGCGGATTGCGTCACCATAGGCGCGCGTGGCGTTGGCGTCGCCCATCCACGGGGCCGCCCACAAATTGGTGCGCTGGTCGTCTACGCGATCATCCACAATCTCCAGGTGCCCCACGTCCGCCCAAATCAGCTCGGCGCCCAGGGTTTCGAGCGGCCTCTGCGCGGTTTGAAACAAGTAGCGGCAAAGCTCTTCTCGTGGATTCAAGGCCTGGGTGCGCGGAGCGGTGAGATAGTCGATCGTATGCTCGGCGACGAAGTCGGTAATCTGCCCGGTGACTGCCCGTTCCACCGCCGCGGACCACGGCTCTTCTTTCCCGTTATCCTGCACCTGGAGGTTAAAGGCCAGCCGGGTAAGGGATTGATTGTCGAACGGGTACGGCGATCGGATCGAACGGACCGCCGGGGCGCCGTTTTCCTGCTTCATGCGGATGCGGTAGCGGAAGTGTACGTCGCGCAGCTTCACCTGGATACCATCACGTGTGACACACCCCACTCCGTCTTTGTCGCACTGCTGATCATTCAAGTCTACCGTTTGCGCGATGGTTTCGAACGGCGCGAGGAAATGCGTCTCCGCTACCCGCCAAACTGAACGACCGCGCAGGTGGCGGAAGATCGCCCCGCTGCCCGGCTCCACCAACACCGCACCCGGCCCGCCGATCTTCTCGATCAGGTTATCCTCACGCGGTGAAATCGCACCGGCTTCGGTCTTCTTGCCTTTGGCGTTGTCAATGGTCAGCACTGGGTAGTCTGAGGCAAACATCGAACCCATAACGTAGCGCATCGCGCCGCGGAACGTTTTGAGATCGTAGATATCCATCACGTAGAATGCACCGGCAAACAGCACGAGCAAAAACGCGAGGATGGGCGGAAACATGAAGCGGAAAACCAGGGGGTTAAACAGCATCGCGAAGAACCATGCCGTCCAGCTAAGCGGGAAGGACTTGAACATTGGCATGGATTCCTGGAGCTGCCCGATCAGGTCTCTCAGGCTGATCTGGTGGAATTCGCCGCTGAACCAGGAAGCAAAGATGATCAGGATCACGAAGAACACGATCATGCGGATCATGCCGAAAACATTCTGAAACAGCGCCGAGCCGAGGGAAAATTCGCGACCGTGATTCATGCGAGTTTCTTTCTCCTTCCCTAGCGTTGGGGCGGAATCTGTTGTTCCGTGGGCGGCAGCAGCAGGGCCGAAACGTGACGCATCAGCCCCAGGGTAGTATCGGGCAGCAATGCGCGGGTCTTCGGGTCGGCGGCGGCGGTTTCGAGCGCCTGCAAGATGCGCAGGGTCAGCGCTTCATCCGCGTGCTCGTACTGCGAGAACAGACGCGACAGCGCGTAGTACAGTTCTTGCTGCGTCTCGGAACGGGCGCGCATGCGCTCGCGCATGGCAGACCAGTCCTGGTCAGCCATGGTCAGGTCGATTTCCTGCTCCCAGGTGGCCCGCCAGGCATCCAACCGCTGCTGGTACACCGCACTGTTCACCGGGGTTGGGTCGCCAAACCCCGACATAATCACGCGGATGCCGCGGTCACGCAGGACTTTGGAATTGCGCAGGTCGATGGGGAAGCGGTGGTGGGTTGCCAAAACCTGGCTGCGCGGATAATCGCGGCCTTCTTTGTCATTGCCAGCCGTAAACCAGCCATCAAAAGCGGGCACCACCAGCCGGTAAG
>JAEZCA010000019.1 GCA_023412665.1 Bacillota bacterium | reverse complement strand
CCGGCTCATAACCGGTTGGTCCGGGGTTCGAGTCCCTGAAGGCCCACCAGTACGGAGGGGTTCCCGAGTGGCCAAAGGGGGCAGACTGTAAATCTGTTGTCAGTGACTTCGATGGTTCAAATCCATCTCCCTCCACCAAAAAGTCCGAAAACTCAGTTTTCGGACTTTTTTATATTTCACAGATCCATGACTATGCTCTTGAAGTGATTGCCCCGTTCCTCAAAGTTTTTATACATATCAAAGCTGGCGCTTGCCGGGGATAAAATAATCACATCACCGGAAGAAGCGCTTTTATAAGCGTTTTTGACTGCATCTCCCATGGATGTGCAGCGAATAATTGGTATATCACGCCCTTTTCCGGTTCTTTCCGTTTCATCCCTCAACGCCTTTTCGATCTTCTCCGAGGTCTGTCCAACCAGCACCAGACATTTAACCTTCTCTGCAATCACCGGACCCATGTCATCGTACGGAAGGTGTTTGTCATATCCTCCGGCAATGAGTATCACCTTGTCCTTAAAGGCATTTATGCTCGCCATGGTCCTTGTCGGACTTGATCCGATCGAATCATTGTAAAAGCTTATGCCTTCCAAATCTCTTACATGCTCGCTACGATGTTCTACTCCCCTAAAGGATGAAGCAACAGCACTCACATCCGATGGCTCGACAAAATCAGCTGTAGCGGCTGCAGCAGCCATATAATTTTCAATATTGTGAACGCCGGGAATCAGGATATCGTTAATACTGACCATTTCTCTTTCATTTCCACCCTGCCGGTATAAAATAATGCTTCCTGACACAACCATACCCTCTTGAAGCTGACAGGTACGGCTGAACATAATGATCTTTCCAGGCCCCTCGGATGCAAAGCCTCGGGTTATGTCATTGTCATAATTCAAAACTAAAGTATCATTTTCATTCTGATAAAGGAATATGTTCTTTTTGGCATCTGAATACTCGCTCATGGATGTGTGGACATCCAGGTGGTTGGGAGACAAATTAGTTACAACCGCCGTATTGATCCTGTTTCTCATAGTGTGAAGCTGAAAACTGCTCAGTTCCAGAACGACCATATCCGTATCGCTTATATCATCTATTTTGTCCAGCAACGGCGTTCCGATATTTCCTCCAAGCCAGCATTTATAGCCATGCTGCTGAAGAATTTTGTATATCAGGGTAGTGGTGGTGGTCTTGCCGTCGCTTCCCGTTACTCCGAAGATCCTTGCAGGGCAAAGCTTGCAGAAGACTTCCATCTCCGAGGTTATTTCCACACCCGCCTCAGCCTCTCTCAATAATTCTGGTATGTCAAAGCGTACCTTTGGTGTTTTGAATATGACGTCAAAGCCCTTCAGGTTCTTCAAATAATCCGGTCCGAGGCTGTACTGCACATCCAGACCCTCCAGCGATTTCAAAACAGGTCCGAGGGCCTCCCTTTCAGCCCTGTCAAATGCCGTGACAGTCACTCCCATTGAGCCAAGGTATCTGATCAAAGGAGTATTGCTTATTCCTATCCCCAGCACTCCAACTTTCTTGTTCTTTATCTCCTTCTTGAACTGCTCCAGCTTCTCATTCAACTTATTTACCTCCCGACGAAAAAACCATTACTAATTTTATAATTTTCCACTTGCAATTATACAACATTTCTAGTAGAATTAATATTGCCGTTCAAAAAACGCGGGAATGGCGGAATTGGCAGACGCGCTAGTTTCAGGTACTAGAGCTCGCAAGGGTGTGCAGGTTCAAGTCCTGTTTCCCGCACCAAAAGCTTTCGGATCATCCGGAAGCTTTTTTATTTGTTTTTATTATTCCCGTCCATTAACTTGGCTCTCTTAAGCTTATCGCTGCCGAAACGCGAACGTATCGCATCCATAGCCTTTTCAAGCTTCTCCTCCCTCTTTACCTCATCTGGCAGCTCACTGTTTACATCAAAGATGGAAAGCTGCTCAGGCATATCCTCATCTATGTTTGCTATACCGATGCCAAGCAGCCTGATAGGCCTTCGGCGATCCCAATTGTCCATCAGGAGCTCTGCACCGGTCCTGTATATATCCTTTGTTAAAAATGATGGCACGATGGTTTTCTGACGTGTTATTGTTTTAAAGTCATTGTAACGTATTACTATCGAAACGGTTTTTCCCCGGAAGTCATTGCGCCTGGCATCCTCTCCTACCTCCTCCGCCAGCCCCAGCAGCACTGTCCTTGCCTCCTCCATATCGTTAATGTCTCTGGATAAGGTTGTAGATCTGCTGATCGATTTTGTCTCGCTTTTAGGCGCCGGGTCAACCGGTGATGTGTCTATACCGTTTGCAAGCAACTTGAGTTCATGCCCGTACTTTCCGAAAACATCCTTCAATATTTTATCATTGCATACGGCAAGATCGCCTATTGTAATTATGCCGATTTCGTTGAACCTCTTTTCAGACTGTTTCCCTATCCCGTACATTTCTCTTACCTTGAGAGGCCAAAGCCTGGTCTTTACATCGCTTGCCCAAAGCTCAGTGATCCCCAAAGGTTTCTTCATTTCCGAGGCCATTTTGGAAAGGAATTTGTTTTCAGAGATGCCTATGGAGCACCAAAGGTCCAATTCATCCATTATTTCCTGCATGATTTTTCGAGCAATCTGCGCAGGCTTGCCAAATAGCCTTTCACAGCCGGTCAGATCAAGCCACGCTTCGTCGATGCTGTTTTTTTGAATAACAGGCGCATACCTTGACAGAATTTGCATGAATTCGTTGGATTTGCGCTCATACAGGCCTCTTGTCGGAGGAACCAGTATGAGACCGGGGCATATGGACAATGCTTCGTGTATCAGCATTGTTGTTTTGACTCCGAATGCCCTGGCATCATAATTAGCTGCAAGTATGATGCCAGACCTGTTCTTAGGATCACCCGCGACGGCGGCAGGATGACCCTTAAGCTCAGGTTTTATGGACATTTCGCAGGTAATAAAAAATGCATTCATATCTACAAGAAATATGGTTCTTCTCATAGACACGCTCATATCAGATATCTCCATCCTTAATATAGAAGAAGGTTTTGATCGGCGTCAGCTTGTAACGGCCTGACATTATTATTTGTTCCGTGCTTCCGATGAAAAGCACGCTTTTATCCTTCAACGCCTTGTTGAATTTCACATACATTTCAGCCTTTGCCTCTTCAGTGAAATATATTAGGACATTTCTGCAAACAATCAGATCGCATTCCGACGGATAGTTATCCTTCAGTAGATTTATCTTGCTGAATTCCACACATTTTTTAACTTCATCCTTTATTGTATAAATATTGCCATCCTTTGTAAAATACTTCGCAATATAGGCTTCAGGCAGCTTTTCAAGGCTTTTCTCAGAATAGTTACCGGCTTTTGCCTTTCTGAGCGCTTCATCATCTATGTCGGTCGCAAGTATTTTTATGCTGCTCAAGGGTATATGCTGATTCAACACCATTACCAGCGTATACGGTTCATCACCTGTAGAGCAGGCAGTGCTCCATATCTTCAGCTTTGAGGATTTCTTTAGCAGCATCGGAAGTATCTGATCCTTCAGTACCTCCCACTGTTCGGGATTGCGGTAGAATTCCGAAACATTAATTGTCAGATAATTAATAAATTCGTTGTAAAGATTTTTATCGTTCTTCAATGCCTGCACATATTCTTGATAAAGCTCATAGCCGTTTTTCTTTATCAAAGAATCTATTCTCCGCTTCATCTGCTTCTCTTTGTACAGGCTCAGGTTTATATCCGTCAATTTGTATATCTCATGCTTGAAGCCTTCATAATCCATGACCAATCCTCCCCCCATATTAAATTGTCCGGATTGACAAAAATGCAAGACAAAAGTCTTGCATTTAATATCCGAAACCGCCTCGGTTCATACAATTTTAATTTTTTTCGTTCAATGTGCCCAATGCATCACCGATAGTGTTGGCCAATTCTTCCTTGTGCTCGTTGGGAGCTTCCTCTTCAACAGCCGCCGTCACATTAACCGGTTCAGCAGCTTCATTTTCTTCACTTTCAGCCGCTTTTGCAGAAGGAGGATCAATAGGATTGACTTCCTTGATGCTGAGGCTTATCTTTTTTGTCTCAATATTGACTTCAACTATCTTTGCCTCTACTTCCTGACCTGTCTGCAGTGCATCGCCGGGTTTTGCTATTCTTACATTGGATATCTGTGAAATGTGGACAAGTCCATCCAATCCTTTTTCGAGTTCAATAAATGCTCCGAAGGGAACCAGTCTGACAACGGTTCCTTTTACAATATCGCCCACCTTGTATTTCTCGGCTGCCTTGAACCACGGATTATCCTCTTCCTTTTTCATACTGAGAGATATCCTCTTCTTGTCGGCATCGAACTCAAGAACTTTTACCTGTACCTTGTCCCCTACCTTCATGACATCTGAAGGATGCTTTATCTTGGTCCATGACATTTCAGAAACATGTACCAGTCCGTCCACACCGCCTATATCGATAAATGCGCCGAAATCCATCAGGCTCTTGACTACTCCGTCATATTTCTTTCCTGCCTCAATATTACCCCAGAACTGGTCAGCCATCTGTTCCCTGTTTTCAGTAAGCACTATCCTTCTGGAGCCGACAATTTTCCTTCTTTGCTTGTTGAATTCGACTATCTTAACTGTTACAGTCTGTCTCAAATATTCGTTTAAATCCTTCACATATCTTTCAGATATCTGGGAAGCAGGAATAAATACCCTCACACCTTTTACACTGGCAACAACGCCGCCATTGGTGATCTCTACCACTTTGCCGGTAACAGGAGTCTTGTTCTCATAGGCCTGCTCGATTTCATCGATGCTCTTCATGGAGTCGACTTTTTTCTTTGAAAGCATGACATTGCCTTCTCCATCGTTTACCCTTACTATAAATACTTCGATCTCATCACCGATCTTGATGCTGGTCTCCGGTTTGAAATCCGGGTCGTCGGTATACTCACCTACAGGTATTATGCCATCGGATTTGTATCCGAGGTCAACATAAATTTCGGCATTGTTATAGCCGATTATCCTGCCTTTGACGATTTCTCCGCTTCTGAGGGTTACTATCGAATTTTCGAAAGCTTCCTCAAAGCTCATCTCATTCTCCTGTTTATTTAATTCGTCCATTTTCTCAATAACCTCCTTGATAGTGCGTTCCGGTGTAGATGCCCCGGCTGTTATTCCCAGCGTTTTTATTTTTTGTATATTTATCGGTGGCAAATCACCGTACGTCTCAATCAAATATGTCGCTTCACAGTATTTTTTGCTGATCTCATACAGCTTCTGGGTATTGGAACTGTCTTTACTTCCTATCACCAGCATTGCATCCGACTGCATAGCTATTTTTTTTGTCTCCTCCTGCCGGTTGCTGGTTGCATTACATATTGTATCAAATTTTTCTACGCTTTTGCATTTTTCTTTTAATTTATCGTAAATTCCATCAAATTTCTCTTTTGTTATTGTTGTCTGAGCTACCAGACAGCAAGCTTCCTCTGTCTGAGGGAAGCTGTCCATATCCTCCGGGGTATTGGCTATAAATGCAGTATTACCGCACCATCCGTTTATGCCCTTTACCTCAGGATGATTTCTATCACCTGCTATAACTATCCTTAGGCCTTCTTCCCGTTTCTCCTGCACGAGCTTGTGAATCTTCCTGACATATGGACAGGTTGCGTCTATTACCTGTATATTATTCCTTCTTATCTCCTCATATATGTCCGGAACGACCCCATGAGCCCTTATTATGACCTTCGTACCGTCAGGGACACCATTTATATCGGATAAAACATCTACACCCCTGCTCCTGAGGTCATCAACGACCTGTTCATTGTGGATAATCGGTCCGAGAGTTCTTATCTTCTCACCCTTATCCAGCATTTCATAGGCTTTTTTTACTGCGTTGTTGACTCCGAAACAAAAACCGGCCGTTTTTGCCAGAATTATTTTCACCTGTAGGCCTCCGAAAGTGAATATACTCTTCTTATAATATCTTTACTCAATTCCGACATTTCTTGCTTGGATAATTTTTTATCTTTATCCTGATTGTCAATATAAAACGGATCGCCGAATATAACCTTCATCCTGCTGAACAATTTGTAGCTGCCGCATACTGTCGCCGGTATTATCGGCACTCCCGCGTTAACTGCTATCATTACTGCGCCGGGCTTGACCCTCATTGTTTCAATATTGGAAGGATCTATTCTGGTCCCATGGGGAAATATTCCGACCAACTTGTTATCTTCCAGCAGCTTATATGCATTTTTTATGGAACTCACATCGCCTGTACCTCTTTTGATCGGGAATGCTCCCAGTTTCCTCAGAACATAGGCTGTGATCCTGTTCCTGAACAATTCTTCCTTGGCCATCCAGTATATCCATCGTTCCAGTCTGAAACCCAGAAAAAACATATCCAAAAGCGTATTGTGGTTCGCACACAATAGTGCGGGACCCTCTGCCGGCACCTTTTCAGGATTGACGACCTCGACCCTGAAGAAGAGCTTGAACACTATATTAGTTATTATTCTGGCAAATTTTCTCATTTATCAGCACCATCTGCTCCATTGGTTTCGATCTTATCCAGAATGATCCTTATGACCTCCTGGGGCTCAAGGCCGGTCGTATCTATTTCCATTGCGTCAGGAGCCTTGGATAAAGGTGCGAAAGCTCTTGAACTGTCATTCTTATCCCTGAAGGCAATATCCTTCTTTACTTCCTCATAATCTACATCTGTCATGCCCTTTGAAAGCATTTCAATGTATCTTCTTTTAGCCCTCTCATCAAGAGATGCTGTCAAAAAGAACTTGAAATTAGCATCTGGCAGCACATAGGTCCCTATATCCCTGCCATCCATGACTACATCGTTGTCATGGGCGATGTCCCTTTGCAGCTCTACCATCTTTATCCTGACTGCTGGTATAACTGCAACATTTGAGGCTCCGATGGAAACCTCAGGAGTTCTTATCAATCCTGTAACTTCATCTCCATCAAGAAATATCCTTTGTTCATTATCCTTGTATTCAATCCGAATGTCAATATCCCTGACCAATGTCGCCAGCCCTGCTTCATCCAGTGTATCCAACCCGGATCTTATGGCTTTAAGGGCGACTGTACGATACATTGCACCAGTATCGAGATATACGATTCCCAATATGCGGGATATGGCTTTGGCGATTGTGCTTTTTCCGGCTCCTGCCGGTCCGTCTATTGCAATGTTGATCATTGTGTCAGTGTCAGTCCTCCGTTTGCTTGTTTTATTCCGCAATATCGGGTCTTAACCTCTTTGCTTCTCTGAGGTAAACATATTTCAATTCATCGTTTTCTTTTCCTGTTTCTATGTGCATCATTATTCTTATACATTTTTTCAGGCTTCCGGGAACATCTATCTCATATGTACACATCATCGCAGTTTTTGTCCAGCCCATTTGCCTTGCTGCAACAGCGGGGAAAGCTGCACTGATATCTGATGTCACTGAAAAAATTATGCTTATTATATCCTCTTTGTTCAGCCCGTTCTGTGATATCATTTCTTTTAAAAGCTCGGCCGTGGCTGAATAGATCGCGTCAGCACTGTTCTCATTGATTGTCGTGGCTCCCCTTATAGCTCTCACCATAGCTACACCACCCTGTGTCCGAGCCCTATTGCCACTTCATTCAAATGCAGCAGACCTATGCCGAAAAATATTGAAACGCTGATATGATTTTTATAGCGTGCTATTCCAATTTTCCCGCCTACATTGAGTCCGAGTGCCTTTGGCATTATCTGCGTCAGCGCTTCCCTTGTAGCTCCGGCGACTGCGCCCTCTTCTACATGGCACTCCTGTATGACTCCTTCTCTTTTAGAAGATACCACCGCTCTTTCAATTATTTTCATTACGGAATTGATAAACTCTCCCCCGTAGTCCACAGCAGCAGTGCGTATACCAAGCTTTGCATACTCAGTTTGCAGTTGCTTTTCTTCGTTTCTGTCATATGTAAGTGCAATTTTCATCGAAGCGGCGGCAATATCTCTGCTCCCGTATTCTCTTGCAGTGCTGTCTGTCATTGTTTTTCCCTTTCAATTTTCAATGGGGGCAAACCTCCATACCCCCTCGCTACGGGCGACCCACCAAGCGTTTTTCAGCCTGAAGGGCTGAAAATACGTATAGAGGATTGGGACTGTGACATTGTTCAAAAACTTCTTCGTATATTATATAAGAATAACACTAATTGTACAATATATTTTAAGGGGACATTACTAAACTACTTGCATTGATTTATCAACTGCAATCAGGAATACCTCTTACCGAGGAATGTCCCCTTTCCTTACACAACTGCTACTTTGACTATGCCACCTGATACTGAAAAGGTTCTTCCCAGCAGCTCTGATATATTACTGGTGACAGCTGTGATCTGGACGTCTGCAGAAATCAGGAGCATGCTTGCATCGAGCTCAACGACATCGCCTTCCTTTAATTCAAGCAGTACTGTATCATTGAAAAATGCCTCTGTTTCATCACCATTTACCATAACCTTGAGTTCAGGGCAATACTCGATGTTGTTTAGCTTAAGCTCCATTTTACATTGCTCGAACAGGTACGCTTCGGATCCAAGAGCTGCTCCGTCAGATGCATCCTTGTTGAAAGCAGCTCTGATTGAAGGATCCGTCAGAACTGCCTGAGATAATATAAGCACGATGAATGATATCAAAAAAGTCAGCTTTAGTAATCTTTCCACTAGTTCTGCGGCCCTGTGCTTTATTGTTTCGCTTTTTTCAGCACCTTCTGCTGTTTTGTTTGCAACCGTTTCCATATCATCTCTCCAAATTTTTCTAATATCTTTAGTATGTACTTTCAGCCAGGTATAATACCTTAGCAGCTCGATCCCGCCAGGTAACCGGTCGAAAAGGCAATAGTAAGGTTGAAGCCTCCAGTATAGCCATCCACATCTATAACCTCACCGGCGAAAAACAGACCATTTACGAGCTTTGATTCCATTGTCGAAGGGTTTATCTCGTCGGTGCTAATGCCTCCTGCTGTTACTATAGCCTCGCTGATCGGCCTGGAACCGCATATCTCCAGCGTCAAACCTTTCAACAGCTCTACCAGCTTTCTCCTTTCAGCTTTGGTTATCTGATTTACAGGCTTATCTTCGTGTATGCCTGATAATTCTATGATCACAGGTATCAGCTTTTGAGGAAGCAAATCATCAAGACTGTTCTTAAACTGCTTTCTGGAATACTTTTCGAAATCCCTTTGAATCCTTGCGTCGAGGGTTTCTTCACTCAGCGCAGGCTTAAGGTCTATTGACAGGTAAACATCCCTGTAGCTATACTGCATTATGTGCCTGCTGGCACTGAGAATAACAGGTCCTGATACTCCGAAATGAGTAAAGAGCATTTCTCCGAAATCCTCATATATTTTCTTTCGCTTTTTATCAAGTATGGTTATTGAAATATTCTTAAGAGAAAGTCCCTGAAGCGCTCCCACCCATTTTTCGGCAGCAAGAAGCGGAACCAGGGACGGTTTCAGTTCCGTCATGGAATGCCCCAGCTGCCTTGCTATTCTATAACCGTCGCCCGTTGAGCCTGTGACCGGATAGGATGCCCCGCCGGTTGCAAGCACTACTGAGCTTCCTTCGATAAAATCACCGTTTTTCAGTCTGACTCCGGAAACTGATCCTCCAGACACCTCAATTGACTCAACAGAAGAATCATATCTGATTTCAGCGCCATTTTTCTTGACATACCGTACCAGCAATGTGATGACATCTTTCGCATTGTCCGATGCAGGAAAGACTCTGCCGCCTCTTTCAGTCTTTATTTCAAGTCCTTCAGATCGCAGAAAGTTCATCAGATCTTCATTTGAAAATGTGTAAAAAGAAGAGTATAAAAAATTCCCGTTTCCGGGAATGTTCTGAATCAACCCTTCGATATCAGTATCATTTGTAATGTTGCAGCGGCCTTTTCCGGTTATCCTTAGCTTCTTTCCCGCTCTGTCGTTTTTCTCGAGCAGCAGGACATCAAGCCCCCGCTCCGCCGCCCTGCCTGCAGCCAGCAGCCCTGCCGCCCCTGCACCGATTATTATGACTCTTTTTTTCAATAGTCCACCTTCCTGTGAGGCTCAATAATATCGTATTTTTCATACACCTGATATTCGTCCCATATTTTTTCAAGCTTCTCAAATATATTGTAAACACTTTCCTTTTTCCTCATACCTAAAGCAACAATAAGCGCATTTATAACACTAAGAGGCGCTACAAGAGAATCTACGAAGGATGCCATATCACTCCTGGCAAAAATACAGTGGTCAGCACTGTCTGCCAGAGGAGATTCTGCACTGTCGGTTATTGCGATTACTTTGGCGCCCTGATCCTTCACAAACTGCATGGCTTTAGTAGTCCTTTTGGAGTACCTTGGAAAGCTTATGCCTATTACAACATCGCCTTCCGATGCTCTAATGATCTGCTCGAACATTTCACTAACACTGGTAGTGTGGACCAGCCTTACATTATCAAATATCAGATTGAAATAGAAGCCTAAGAAGCTTGCAAGCGGTGCTGAGCTTCTTACACCGAGTATATATATCTTTCTGGCATTCAAAATACACTCGACTATTGAATTGAACACCTCATTATCGATCTCTTCCATTGTGATCTTGATTTTTTCCATATCCGACTGTAATACGCTCTTGAGTATGTTCTCCTCGTTGATCCTGCTTGATGAGACCTCGATCCTCTGTATCGCAGTCAGCTTGCTCTTTATCATCTCCTGCAGTACCTTCTGCATTTTCGGATAGCCATCATACCCCAGCTCGATCGCAAATCTGACTACAGTGGATTCACTGACGCCGACAACCTCTCCGAGTTTTGCTGCAGTCATGAAAGCTGCTTTCTCGTAATGGTTGGTAATATACTCTGCAATCAGTTTTTGCCCCTTGCTCATTTTTCTTTTATTGTTAATCCTGCTGATAAGGTCATAGTTTTTGCTTTCCATGCACCCTCCAATTGACTTTGAGTCACAATATATCATAGTATTTGTTAACATTGAATCTATCTTTATACTACAGTTTTGCAAGATAAAAATCAAGTCCCTGCAAAAGTGACAAACCTGTATCTTTTTACTTTTTCATGTCAATCATAGTATAAAACAAACCAGAAAAATCTCAGGAGGTTATATGCTTCAGATCGATGATGCCGGAAGCGGAAGTTTTGTAGGAGGTACCTGCATTGGCATTTTCAGGCCTGAGACAAATGAATACTATTTCGACATAATTCCTGTTGAATTATATAATAAGGAAAACTTTAAAAAGAAAATTTACCTTGACGAGGTCGTTAACATTGCCTCATATGCAATAAAAAGCCTGAAGCCGTCAAAGGGAGAAATGATTGAGATATGCAGAGGCTATATGTTTGAGCGTCTGAAAATATGGCTTGAAAATAATGGCTATCATTGGTATTCGACACAGATCACGGGAAGAGTACAGGAAATAGTTGAAAAAAACTTTGAGCTGTATACCGAGAGGCTTGGGCTTCCATGGCAGTATATCAAATACACAAAATACCCTTTCCATTTTCATAAGCTGCTTAGATGGGTATATGCCGATTTTGACAACAGAATTAAGCTGTGCAAGGTTGGTTGGAAAAGCTGGCAACAGATCGAAACCGCCGTTCCTGAAATAACATATGCGGGGATGTGCGCCTCTTCCTTTACATGTATGAAATGCGGCAGGCATATCAAGCCCCACAGTGAGGTAAAGGTTATCAGATTTGTCAGCAACCGGGAGAACTACGTCTACCTTCATGAAAAATGTGATAGCGTAAAAGGGACACTTCCCGCGCTAGCCCATCTCTGAAGCAAGGCTCGGGAAATGTCCCTTATTGGCTGATTAGTGCCCCTTTACCGATTACACTGGATGTGTGCGGAACTCGTAGTTCACCATGTTGCTGTCGATCTTATACTTCTCAGCCTGGCGCTGCTTGAAGAAATTCTCGGCAACCTGCGGGAACAGTGCATATGAAAGCACATCTTCATCCTGCTCGATATATTGGCCGATCTGCTTTCTAATATTGTCCAGCTCGGGCTCAATGAGATCTGCAGGCCTGCAGGTGATCTGCTCCTCATCTCCGAGTATTTTCTTTTTGATATTTTCCGGTATTGGAGCGGGAGTCTTTCCATATTCACCTTTAACAAGTGCCTTTGACTCCTTTGGAACCATTTTATATCTTTCACCTGTTATAACATTCATAACAGCCTGTGTCCCGACTATTTGGCTTGTAGGTGTGACCAGCGGAGGATAGCCGAAATCTTCCCTTACTCTTGGGACTTCCCTCAACACTTCCTCAAACTTGTCAGATTTGCCGGCCTGCTTCAGCTGCGATACAAGGTTTGAAAGCATGCCGCCGGGCACCTGGTATATCAGTGTATTTACATCTACTCCCATGACCTTTATATCAAGAAGACCTGTCTGTACATACTTTTCTTTTATTGGTCTGAAATATTCAGCTATCTCACTGAGCTTTTCTAGATCCAGTCCCGTATCGAACTCGGTGTCCTTCAGCGTTGCTACAATCGGTTCTGTCGGCGGCTGTGATGTACCCATTGCCATCGGTGATATTGCGCAGTCAACCACATCAACACCGGCTTCGATAGCCTTCAGGTATGTCATTGACGCAACACCGCTGGTATAATGCGTATGCAGCTGTATTGGTATTTTTATGTTTTCCTTAAGTGCTTTTATCAGGCTGTAAGCTGAATACGGTATTAAAAGGCCTGCCATATCCTTTATGCAGATACTGTCAGCTCCCATTTCCTCGAGCCTGCGGGCATCCTTGACGAAAAGCTCAAGGCTGTGCACAGGGCTGATAGTGTAGCTGACCGTACCCTGGGCATGGCCGCCCTCCTTCTTGCACGCCTTTATTGCAGCCTCGATATTTCTGACATCATTCAATGCATCAAATATCCTAATTATATCTACACCGTTATAAATAGACTTCTGTACAAAATATCTTACCACATCATCTGCATAATGCTTGTAGCCCAGCAGATTCTGTCCTCTCAGAAGCATTTGGAGCTTGGTTTTCTTTGCTTTAGCCTTGATCTTTCTCAGCCTTTCCCACGGATCCTCATTCAAAAAGCGCAAGCATGAGTCAAATGTAGCTCCTCCCCAGCATTCGAGAGAGTGGTAGCCTATATCGTCGAGCTTTTCAACTATTGGTAATATGTCATCAGTGGACATCCTTGTTGCAATCAGCGACTGATGAGCATCCCTAAGTACGGTTTCAGTAATCTTTACTCTGCCCATAATTTGGACCTCCTTAATTAATTGAAGCCAGCAGATCTCCGGCATTTACAGAAGCGCCCTTGGCTACATTGATAGAAGCAACCTCACCGTCTGAAGGAGCGACTATCTCATTTTCCATCTTCATTGCTTCCAATACCACCAATACCTGGCCTCTCTTGACATTATCACCCACCGAAGCTACTACCTTGAGTATCGTGCCCGGCATGGGAGCATTGATTTTAACTGCTCCAGCGGTACCGCCTGTGGCTGCCTTTTTCTCTGGAGCAGGGGCTGCCGGTGCCGGTGCTGCGGCCTGAACCGGTGCTGCAACAGGAGCGCTTACCACCGGTGCTGCGGGTACATATACAGGAACCGAACCGTCCCTTACCTCTTCTACCTCTACTTCATACTGGCTGCCATTTACTTTTATCAGAAATTTCTTCATATTATTTTTCCTCCCGACATATATTTTTGAATGATCAGCATATTATGCATTCAAATTGTTGTTCAGGCGCTCAAGCCTGCCTGTCGTATTCCATACCGGCGATACCTGCGCAACCTGTCTCATGGATCTTACTACCAGTCTGTAGCCTGGCCTTGTTTCCATCGCAGCTATAGCGGCAGCTATAACAGCTAATATTTCATTATCGGTATAAACCATCTCATTATCTGACATGCCTGCACCTCCATATTACAACGGTATGTTGCCGTGTTTTTTAGCCGGTCTGTTTTCCCTCTTGCCTGCCAGCATTTCAAGGGAGTTGATGATCCTTCCTCTTGTGGTGGCAGGATCAATAACATCATCAACATAGCCCCTTGCTGCCGCTATATAAGGATTTGAAAACTTGCTCCTGTACTCTTCTATTTTTTGCTCACGGGCTGCTATGGCGTCCTCTGCGGCAGCAATCTCCTTGCGGAATATGATATTTGCTGCGCCGTCGGGACCCATGACTGCAATCTCCGCACTTGGCCATGCAAACACCACGTCAGCTCCAAGATGCTTGCTGTTCATTGCAATATAAGCGCCGCCGTAAGCTTTTCTTACGATAACATTAATTTTCGGTACTGTCGCCTCGGAAAATGCGTACAGCAATTTTGCGCCGTGCCTGATCACTCCGCTGTATTCCTGGCCTGTTCCCGGCAGGTAGCCTGCTGTATCGGTAAAGGTGACCAGCGGAATATTGAAGGAATCGCAGAAGCGTATGAACCTTGCACCTTTGTCTGCCGAATTGACATCCAGCACTCCTGCCATCACCTGCGGCTGATTAGCTATGATTCCAACTGTTTTTCCGTTCATTCTGCCAAAGCCTACAACTATGTTCTGGGCGAAATATTTCTGGACCTCCATAAAGTCGCCGCTGTCAAGAACCTTTGTTATTATGTCCTTGATATCATAAGGCTTGTTCGAATTGTCCGGGATCAAATCAAGAAGGCCTTCCTCGATCCTGTTGAGATCGTCATTCACCGGCCTTAATTCAGAATCTGCAAGATTGTTGTCAGGCAGGAAGCTGATAAGCCGTCTGATCTCCTTCAGACATTCTTCCTCATTTGAATTAATGAAATGAGCGACGCCGCTTTTCGCGTTATGTACCTCTGCGCCGCCGAGTGTTTCAAATGTTACATCCTCACCGGTTACGGACTTTATTACCTGAGGTCCCGTAATAAACATGTAGCTGGTCTTGTCAACCATGAATACAAAGTCTGTTATTGCAGGAGAATAGACAGCTCCGCCGGCGCAAGGCCCCATGATGACCGATATCTGCGGTATTACTCCGGATGCCAGAGTGTTTCTGAAGAATATTTCGCCATAGCCGCTGAGCGCGTCAATGCCTTCTTCTATTCTGGCTCCGCCTGAATCATTGATACTGATGAATGGCGCTCCCACCTTCATAGCCATATCCATGACCTTTGTTATCTTGCGGGCATGTGCCTCTCCGAGGGAGCCTCCGATTACGGTAAAATCCTGTGATGATGCAAACACCGGCCTTCCGTCGATAGTTCCGTAGCCTGTGACTACTCCGTCACCGGGCACCTTCTTTTTCTGCATATCGAAATCGATTGCCCTGGTCTCGACAAAAGCATCGACTTCAACAAAGGAATCCTGATCAAACAGCTTCTCCAGCCTTTCCCTTGCAGTCAGCTTTCCGGCCTCGTGCTGCTTTGCGATCTTGTCTGCGCCGCCGCCCGCCTCGACCGCCTGTTTACGTACGTGGAGGTCATTGATTTTTTCCATTGTTCCCATGCATCTTCCACCTCATTTTTTATTTTCTTAATGCTTCGTTTATTACTATATAATATTACCTGGTACTAATTATACCAATTATATAATGTATTATTACCAATTGCAACTAATTCCGTTCCGAAAATGATTACTATATAAAAAACCTTTAACCTGCCAGTATACACTGAACATGTTAAAGGTCTTGCTTTCACTCCGGAGTATAAAACCAGGCGAATCACGCCGGTTGTTGGCTTTATAACTTTAAGCTACTCCCCTCTAATTACTTCTAGTGTATCACTATGAAATTACATCGTCAATCTAATTTACCACCTTTCGTTAAAATAAAAACAAGGTTTTTACTAAAAAAGCTTCTCTATACAAACCAGAATAGGAGGGCAGTTTACCTGATTGACGAATTCTGTCCTTGATACGGTAAATCTTTTACAGTCAATAGTTTTAATATATTCCAGCACCTGCTCCTTTTCCTCAAATCCACTGTCTCCTCCATAATAAACTACAACAGTTATGATACCATTTACCATTACAAGCTCCATAGCTTTCTTTATAGCTGTTATAGTGGATTCTCCCCTTGTTCCTATGCTGTGATCGCCACCCGGTAGATATCCAAGATTGAACATGACACATCTTACCTTACCCTTTACATACTCATCCATGCGCGCATGACTGTCATGTATCAATTCCACTCTCTTTTCCATTCCTTCTTTTTTCAGCTTCTCCAATGTGCGGTTCAACGCGTCCTGCTGAATATCGAAGGAATAGACCATTCCGTCCTCACCCGTAAGACCTGCTAAAAACAAGGTGTCGCCTCCATTGCCGCAGGTTGCGTCAATTACGTGATCTCCGGGCATTACAGCCTTTTTTGCGATATCGTGAGACTGATATAACGAATTCTTGATTATATACAATTCATTTGGCCGATCCATGGCTCCCATACTCTCCTTTTAGTCCATCCACTTCTTTTTTGCTCAGATATCTCCATTTTCCTTCCTCCAGGCCTCCTATTGAGACCCTTCCAATAGCAGTGCGTTTCAGATGCATCACAGCATGGCCCGCAGCTTCGAACATTCTCCTGACCTGCCTGTTTTTACCTTCATGTATTGTGAGCTCAACGATGGACTCCCTTTTATCAGCCTTGATTATCCTGACCTTTGCCGGAGCGGTTATGTACTCGCCGATATCAAGCCCCATCTCAAGCATTTTGATCTCGTTTTCATCGAGCGTACCCTTTATTGAAGCTCTGTATATCTTTTCGATCTCATGCCGGGGATGCATAAGTATATTTGCAAATTCACCGTCATTTGTCAGTATGATCAGGCCGGATGTGTCGTAATCGAGTCTTCCCACCGGATAGATCCTCTCTTTTATATCTACTAGATCAACTACGGTTTTTCTGGAAAACTGGTCCCTGGCGGAGGAAATATAACCAACCGGCTTATTTAGCAGTATGTAGACTTTCTTTGAATCCTGCGTGATTGATGTGCCATTTACCCTGATATCTTCAGAGCCATCCACCTTCGTACCCGGTTCCGTAACTGTGATTCCGTTGACTTCAACCACGCCGCCGGCTATAAGCTCCTCGCATTTGCGTCTTGAAGCTACTCCGGCATCAGCCAGAAATTTTTGAAGTCTGATTTGGGACATATAAGTTCCTTTCATATTGAAAATGCTAAAGTTAATATAACATGTTTTCACAAAAAAGGCCACATAAAACCGGATATATTCGTTTCTCCGATTGAATGCAGCTTCTTCGTTCCTTAACTGGTTTTTATCCGTTTTTATTCTTCAGTTTCAGTTACTTTATTAATTGTTACCTTCTTCTTGCACATATTTTCTATACGGCACAATACATCAGGAACCAGATCGAGAACCTTATCCACCGTCGAATTAATGTTAACTGGCAGAAGCTTGATCTGTCCGTTTCCGACTATCATAAAGGCCACCGGATTGATACTGACCCCTGCACCGCTGCCTCCGGCAAATGGGTATTTGCCGCCATTGCTGTCTACTCCTCCGCCATCCTCATTATCGGAGTTTCCTTCGGAATCATCCTCATCTGAAAAATAACTATATTCACCACCGCCTGCTGCAAATCCGAAAGTAACCTTGGAAATGGGGATTATTACAGTACCGTCCGGAGACTGTACCGCATCACCTACAATAGTATTGACATCTACCATTTCCTTGATGCTTTGCATTGCAGTTTTCATCAGTGCTTCTATTGGATGCTGCTCAGCCACTTACTTCACCACCTATCGTATTTTTTGCTCTGACCCCTATCTTTTTTTTCATGTAATATACTTTTATCAATACGACAATAATATGGACTAATTTGACATGAAATATGCAGTTTGCGTCTACTTCGAAGATTCTTTTATTAAAACAGGGAGTAATGCTAATCTTGCGGCTGATTATTTTAAGATGGCGCGAAATGTATGAATTCAGGATTCCAGCCGCATTCCACAATAGACCGCATATAATGCCCGTTTGAGCAGCATCTCCCGTACCCTGTCTCAGACTTATCTTTATTTCGGCATGGATATCATGCTTGTTCAAATATTTCCTTATGCTCTCCAGTATTGTTTTATGGTCCTTAAGGTAACTTCTGACGCTGTTGATTTTGTTTATTATATCAAAGGGCCCCAGCTTTTCATTTTTTTCAGTACCACCCTTCATCTCGCTGCTCTGCCCTTTGACAAGCTTGAAACTGACCTTACCGCCCTCCTTTTTCAACAGCGGTACCTTGTTCTCATATCTGATCAGGCCTTTACCCGTATAAAATGAAAATTTGACCCACTCATCCTGTTCGTTCCGGGTGTATCTGATTGCAGCCTTTATTTTAACGACAAACAATACAATATATAAAACAATAATAAAAAAAACAGCTATATAAAGCATTTTGCACCTCATATAAGGCAGTCGCTCCATAAGCTATTTTTTCCAATTTGTCTGTTATTCATTCTTTGTAACGCTTCAGGGTTACCGGTGCACTCAATTATTTTCCCCGGTGTCGGTGCTCTCCTGCTCCCCTTCCCGTGACCTGCTCTCATCCTCGGGCATGCTTTCAAGCTCAAGTATCGGCAGATCCTTGACTGATCTGAATCCGAAGCTTCTGAGAAACTCATCCGTTGTTTCATAAAGCATGGGCTTCCCCGGGGAGTCCATTCTTCCGGCCTCTCTAATGAGATTCCTTTCTATGAGCCTTATGATCGCACTGTCAGAATTGACACCTCTGATCATCTCTATTCTCGCTCTTGTAACAGGCTGATTATAGGCTATTATGGACAGCGTCTCAAATGCTGCCTGAGATAAGGCCTGCTTCTGTCTGGGTTCTACAAGCCGCCTGATATATTCATGATGCTCAGGCCTTGAACAGAGCTGATAGCTTCCGTTGATCTCCCGCATCATAATACCTCTTTTAGAATTCTGCAATGAAATTATCATGTTGTTCAGAAACAGTCTGGCGGTTTTCCTGTCAAACTCAAGTATCTCCGAGATCTTTTCCAGCGATACAGGGTCGCCCGCTGCAAAAAGCAAGCCTTCCACAACTGCTTCCATTTCTTTAATATCCATAATGACTGCCTTCCTTGAGCAAGTTACCGAACTGCAATGCTCAGGCCATATTATCGAGCTTATCCTCTTCAAATTTCAGCAATTCTGAGTTAAGCTCGACTTTATCTATAAAAATTTCACCGAAGGTTTTTCTTTGTTCAAGCTTGACCTTTTTAAGCTTTGCCAGCTCAAGCATTGCCATGAAGCCGGTTACTATATCAGTGGGAGACTTGGTCCTGAAGGAAAAGAGCTCGGTAAATCTTATCCTGCTTCTCTTTATCAATTCCCTGATGATTTCCCTCATCTTACTTTTCATCGATACCTTTTCATGCTGTATGATACGGGTCATTCCGCTTACGTTGGGATTCATCTTTTTTCTGTTTTTATCCAGCAGTTCAAGATATATCTTCTTCAATTCAGAAGGTATAAGCTCCAGCACTTCATCCTTCCTGGCAAAGCTTATGATCTCCGGAAGCTTCCAGTACACCTGAGACCATTCCTTCTCACGCTGCCGGAGTGTATTGGTAAAGGCTTTGAACTTCTTGTACTCCAGCAGTCTGAGTACCAGTTCCTCTCTCGGGTCCTCCTCCTGCTCTTTATCATCCTTGCGTGTTGGGAGAAGCATTCTTGATTTTATATGCAACAGAGTCGATGCCATGACCAGAAACTCGCTGGTTACTTCCAGATCCAGCTCCTGCATGGCAAATAGATACTCCATATATTGATCCGTTATGATATTTACGGGAATATCGTATATACTGAACTGATTTTTTTCAATCAAATGAAAAAGCAGGTCAAAAGGCCCTTCAAAGTTTTCTATTCTGATTTTGCAGGCATTGGTCAGCGAGCTTTCCAATTATACTCCCCCGGATCTACCAGTCTATTTTCATTGCCTTTCTGACATCTGACATTGTCTTTTGGGCTATCGTCCTTGCACGCTCATTTCCGTTCTCTATTACTTCTCTGATGTAACCGGGTTTCCCCAGCAGTCCCTGTCTCTTATCATAAATGGGCGTAAGAGTCTGTGCCATCTTTGACGCCAGGTTTTTCTTACACTGGACGCATCCGATACAGCCGCCGCGGCAAAGGGCTTCCGTTTCAGCGACGCCTTCCTCGTCGAATACCTTGTGGAATGCAAACACGGTACAAACCTCCGGATGACCGGGATCGTCCTTCTTTATTCTGGCCGGATCGGTCACCATTGTCATGACCTTTTTCCTGACCGTTTCAGGATCATCGGACAATGCTATGGTATTGTTGTAGCTCTTGCTCATCTTTCTGCCATCTGTTCCGGGCAGCACCTTTGCTTTTGTCAGCTTGGCCTCAGGCTCGGGAAATACCTCTCCGAACAGATAATTAAAGCGCCTTGCTATTTCTCTGGTCAGCTCCACATGGGGCACCTGATCCTCTCCCACCGGCACTGCAGAAGCCTTGTACATCAGTATATCTGCAGCCTGCAGGCACGGATATCCCAAAAAGCCATATGTTGTTATATTCTTTTCCTTCAGCTGTGACAGCTGGTCCTTGTAGGTAGGACATCTGTAAAGCCATGACAGCGGAGTGGACATGGAAAATAGCAGATGCAGCTCAGCATGCTCTTTTACAGAGGATTGAAGAAACATGGTGCATTTCTCCGGATCCAGTCCTGAACTGAGCCAATCTATAACCATATTGTCTATATTCGATTTTATATCGGATGTATCTTCATAGCCCGTGGTCAATGCATGCCAGTCAGCTATAAAATAAAAACAGTCATATTCATTCTGAAGCTTGACCCAGTTTTCAAGGGCTCCGAAATAATTGCCTAAATGAAGCGAGCCTGTAGGTCTCATACCGCTGAGCATAGTTCCTTTACTCATTTGTTCCTCTCTTTCCGGTAAACCAGCGTTGATTGCTAACTTATTCATATTGTAAATTCAGTACCACCGTGTGTCAAGTATATCCCTTTAAAAGAGGCTCAGTATTGGTTTTGCAAGGAACCTGAATACAGTTTCAGCCCCCAGTCTCAAAGGCCAAAGCAATGTAGACAAAACTCCTGGCCTGATTACCATCAATGCCAGAAAAGCCATCCCTATATACCTTTCATAGCGCATAATTCCAAAATATGTTTTAGCCGGCAATATTGCCGTAAGTATCTTGGAACCGTCCAGAGGCGGTATCGGCAATATGTTGAATATGGCCAGGCCTATATTCATAATATAGAAAAACCTGCAGACATTGAACAATATCGACTGAAATGAAAAACCGTTTCCATATATCCCATAGGTGCTATTGAATATCTCATTTATGGTTATTCCGTTATCCATAGCGATCAAAGCCATAGGAAAGGAGAATATGAATGCCAGCAGCAGATTTGACAAAGGTCCTGCAATACTCACCAGCACAGTCCCTCGTTTATGATTCTTATAATAGGAAGGGTCGATAGGAACAGGTTTCGCCCACCCGAAGCCAAAGCCGCTGAACATTGATACCACAAGCATCAGAGTTCCTATCGGATCAAGATGCTTCAAAGGGTTTAATGTAAGTCTTCCAAGCCTTTTTGCCGTAGGGTCACCTTGTCTGTATGACACATACGCATGGGACAGCTCATGAAAACTCAATGATATAAGTATTGCAGGTATAGCATATAATAAAAGCAGCAATCTGTCTCCCATATCAAACTCCATCCTCTGTTTGTTACTTTATTGAATCACTCTCATATTATTTTACCAAATGATCAGTAAAAAATCTGCATATTTCATAAAGTCATTCCGATTCACGAAGCCTTTCGACAATGCTGTCACAGCTGGAAGACCTGTATGCCTGTACAGGAACTATGGCGCACACGGTAAACACCAAAGCTGCAGCACTCAGCATCTGCAAAAGAGGGATGGAGAAAACTGCATAATCAGCCTGTTGCCTGAACAATTCAAATATTCCGTAGGTTATAACGATACCCAGCGTTCCGATTAAAAACGTTGTAACACCGGCATAACCCAGTCCCTCCAACATGAGCATCCGGCGTATCTGCCGTTTTGTCATACCGACACTCTCCAACATGGCGATTTCTACTCTTCTGGCCGTGATACTGGTTGCCATCACATTGATAAAGTTCAAAATGCCGATAAATGCCAGTACTATAGCGATACCTCCGCCTAAAATATACATCATCCGTTTCGCATCAGACATCGCCTCCTGCTGCTCCAGCCTGGAAGTTCTTGAAATTTCATAATCCTCCTCAGTAAGCCTTTTTATTATTTCCAACGCCTTCTCCTCAAGTACATCCTCTGCGTTCATGTTCACTTTGTAGATTTTCGGTTCAGGCACCAGTCTTTCAAGCATTTCTTCGGATACGTAGATATTTGGCGCCATCCCGCCTCCCTTATACTGGAATCCGAATGGAACAAAGCCGCCTAAGGCAAATTTAGAACGTGCGCCTGACAATGTGACTACAATGTCCATCTCATTTACATCGGAATAAATCGCAGGATCGTTAGTTCCAATAAGTACTGTGTCACCACGTTTGAAAGAGTCAATATCGATCTGAGCTCCACCTTTCCTGTTGAATTCTTCGACATATCTTGAATCAATGCCGATGATGTACCCCCAAAAGTTGCTTTGTATCTGCTGTTCAGTCATCTCAACCTTAATGTCCAGTCTTTCACAGAACCAGTCCATATGTTTTGAAAATTGTTCAGCGTCGTATGTCATACTCATCTTTTCCATGGTTGTGGTACGCAGTTCAGTAATACCGTCTATATCTCTGAGCTGCGCAAGAAACGAGTCGCCGAACTTTTGCTTTACAGGCTTTCCCATAGCATTCCCAATGGCGTCCAGCGTATTGTTTTCCAATATAAAATCACTTTGAACATAAGATGCTACATAGTTATCCGTATCCATGCCTGCAATCAATGTTGTCGTTGTCATAAAAGCTGAAATTCCCAGAAACAAGGATAGCAGAACGACGACTGCACGTTTGCGGTTTCGGAACATGTTGCGCCATGCCATACGAAACGGCTTTCCACCGCCCGTTGTACGCTTGCTTTTGCCTCTTGTGTCTGCTCCCGTAAAGCGAAGTGCTTCAACTGGTGAGATTTTTGCTGCGATCCGTGCAGATTTGGCGGCGCCGATCATGGTTGTCATCAGTGCAAAAAATGCTGCGCCGATAAAGATCAAAGGGCTGAATGATATTTCAGCACCTGTATTAAGTGAAAACAAGCTAAGCGCCATGGGGACAGCAGCGAAGGAGAGAATTGCTCCAATGCCAAGTCCAAGTGGTATCCCAACTGAAGAAAGGCGAAGTGCCTGACCTGTGACGATCCTTTTCAACTGGCGAGGAGAGGTACCGATAGTCTTTAAAAGCCCATAAAAACGAATATCCTTTGAAACAGAAATGTAAAAGACGTTATATATCAGTAAATATCCTGTTAACATCAAGAAGAAGATGATGGCTGCAAAAGCTATAATAGTAGCTATTCCATCTGACCTGCCTATTTCATACATTGGAACGGTTTTTATCTTCTGTTCTTCATTAAGTGACAGGTCCTGCTCAAGCTGCTCATTATACCGTTCAATATTCCTGTTGTCCTGATAAGCCACAGACGCAGCTCCATCCAATCGAACAGACCTGCCACTCTTTTGGGCAAATTCCTCCGATACATATATCGATCCGATGTTGCCCGAACGAATATAGTAATACTCCGTACAGTAGCCCGAAAGCACAAAGGTATCATTTTCCTTAGTGATTCTGTCATCACCCGAATAGTAACCCAGCGGGATACTCATACCAAGCTGCGGTTCGTCGATTCCCATATTTTTGAGTATCCAGCGCGGTACCATGACTTCATTATATTTTTCGGGGTATCTGCCTGTGATGTCGGAGAAAGCCGGCATTCGCAGCTTTTCCCATTCAGTTTTGTCATACCAGTGCAGGCTGAGTGACATGTTCCCCATTTCGGGCGTGATATCGATCAGCGCAACATTTTGTTGAAGTCCGACAGTTTTGACATATGACAACGTCTTCAGCTTTTGTATCTGTTCATCAGTCGGATATGGTACGGCTACATGCGCCGTTGTTCCCATCAGACGTATCTGCTGCATTTCCGATGATTTGATATAGCTCATTCCAATACTGAATACAGAAGTGATGAGCATAGTTGTCAGCGTAATAGCCGCAATAATATACATGTTACGATTTCGGTTGGCCGCAGTAATACGACCGCATAATTTTCTGACCAATTCCCTCACCCCCTTCACGCTACGATCCTGCCGTCTTCGATTCGGACGACCCGGTCTGCAAGCTGCGCTATTTCCATATTGTGCGTGATCATAATGAGTGTCTGGTCAAATTCCCTGCTCGTGGATTTAAGAAGCCTCATCACGTCCCCGCTGGTCCGGCTGTCAAGATTCCCCGTGGGCTCGTCGGCAAGAATGATATCCGGCTTGGCGGCAAGCGCTCTGGCAATCGCGACACGCTGTTGCTGACCTCCGGAAAGGTTGTTTGGTAGGTTGTCCAGCTTTTCTGAAAGCCCCAGCATATTTATAATTTTGTCCAGATATGCTTTTTCTGCCGGTTTGCCATCAAGCTCAACAGGCAGAACGATATTTTCGTAGACATTAAGGATCGGCACCAGGTTGTAATTTTGGAAAATGAAGCCTATACTTCTTCGACGAAAAACAGTGAGTTGCTCATCCTTCAATTTTGACAATTCATTTTCTCTTATGGTCACACTGCCGTCAGACGGAGTATCAAGTCCGCCAAGCATATGCAGCAGGGTGGATTTCCCGCTGCCGGATGTTCCGACGATCGCCACAAATTCTCCTTTGCTGACCGACAGATCGACACCATCCAGCGCTTTCACAAGATTTGGACCGGAGCCGTAATACTTTTTCAAGCCTCTCGTTCTCAGAATGATTTCTTCTTTTTCAAATAATTCTCTTTCTTTAGATTGCATAAAAAACTCTCCTTATTTTAAGTATAAGAAGAGTATAAAATTCAAATTACAATTTTTTATCAACATCGAAATTATTCCTTGATCCCACAGAAACTTGCAGTTACTTTGGCTCCGCCATCCTTATCATTCGCAGCAGAAATATTCCCCCCGTGCTTCTCACACAACACTTTGCAAATATATAGTCCGAGTCCGAAATGTAGCTCGCCTGCTCCTGTCTTATCTCTGTAGTATGGCTTTGTTACCTGCTCCAGGTCCTCATCAGAAAACCCATTCCCGTCATCTGAGACAATGATGCAGAACTTCCCTTCTGAATAACTATACCAGATTGTGATCCTGCTTTTTGCATACCGTTTGGCATTTTCTATTAAGTTCTCGTATACTCGTGTAACGATGGATTCGTCCAAGTGTAAAATAGTTTCCTTAACATCGTTTATGAAAACGAGCTCTATTCCAGAGTTTTTGACCAGCATTTCAGAAGTCATTTGAAGCTGCTCAAACAAGATCCCGGTCTCAATCTCCTGCAATTCCGCTGTGATATCCTCTAGCTTTTGTACCTCACTCATTAGGCGTGCATAATCTTCCAATCTGGCGATATGGACCGACATCGTGGATACAGTGGACATTAATTTTTCTTCATTTACTTTACCCTGAGGCAGGTAGTTTTTTAGAAAATCAGCATATCCGCGGAGCACCGTGAGCGGTGTACGAAGGTCATGAGAAAATGCGGCGTTCAGCCTTTTTCGCTCCTCCACGGTACGCCACATGGCCCGGTTGTTTTCTTCGAGCGCCTCGCGCATGGTTTCAAATGAGGTACAGAGTTTTCCCATTTCATCTTCACTGTCATAGGAAATATGAAAATCCAAATCACTCGATGCTATTTTTTCAGATGCTTCACCAAGCAGTTCAATAGGCCTTTTCAGCTTATTATGGTAAAACAGCAACGAGGAAAGCACTACGCAAAGTCCAAAGTAAATGGGTATGGACCATATTTCGATATATGTGCAAATATTGATGACTGTTTTATCTTTTTGAGTATAGTCCGCATCAGATAAAAGAACTGTTATATTTCCCCTGCTGTTGTTCAGCGTATATTGATTTTCAGGGTCTGCATATGAAAGACTGATTTGATTCTTCATATGGCTCGCCAGGTTAATGGTGACAGAACTAAGTCCCGCGGCCAACAACAAAAATATCAGCATAAAAAGGACAAATGATTTCTTTAGTGACAAATTATGAAGCACACGTTTTATCCGCCCCATTTATAACCTACGCCCCAAACCGTTTCAATATGTGTTTGTGCACTTACCAAAGACAGCTTTGATCGGATACGCCGAATATGCTCGGCAACGACACTGCTGTCACCGTCGCTGTCCCAGCCCCACACTCGTTCATATATGCGTTCCTTATCGAAAACCTGTCCGCTGTTCATAGAAAGAAGTTCGATGATATCAAAGTCTTTTTTTGCTAATTGAAGCTGCTCGTCCTTGCAGCAAACCGTTCTTGAAGTGTAATCTATCACAAGATCACCGGCAAATTTCACTTTAGACTTTGTCTGATGCCTCTCTTCCCTGCGAAGATGTGCCGAGACCCGTGCGCCAAGCTCGTCAATGCTGAACGGTTTGACTATATAATCGTCTCCGCCGGCAGTAAAACCGCTGATTTTGTCGTAATCCTCTACCCTTGCGGATAAAAACAGAATCGGGCAGGAAAGTGAATTTCGAATCAGCTTACAAACCTTCAGCCCATCCATTTCCGGCATGTTTATGTCCAGCAGGATCAGGTCAGGATACTTTTCCGCCTGTTTCAGCGCTTCCGTCCCATTAATGGCCGTCAGTACTTCATATCCGTTGATCTCAAAATAGTCTCTTAGCAGGTTTATTATATCAGCTTCATCATCAACCAGAAGTATTTTGCTTGTCATATATACGACCCCTCATACCTATTCTAACTCACATTTTTCAACTTTTCATCAACAAATCTGCTTGTACGATACCGATACATTGATATTTGCGATTTCTATAATTGGACGCACAGACATGAATATGCAGCAAGGCGTTAGGTGGGGCGGGGACCCATCTATTGCCTTGTTATATCATCCAGCACCTTCTTATATGGTGCGATCATCCCTTCGTTCATCTTGTTTCCCAGCTTGGATTTGACATTGGGAGAAGACAGCAATGCCCCCACCAGCTTCATTTTTAGAACAGTACCGTGCTTTTTCTGCGGGAAATCATACAAGCCGTGCGCCTTGTAAAATTTATGGTCAGCCTTCATCATGCCACGCATAAGCCAGATGAGATCACGAAAAATCTTCATACCGCCAACACCGTAAAAATTTGCAGGCAGCGTCAGCTTGTTCTTGAGTGCATAGGAAAGCCTCTGTGACATTCTTATAATACCGTCCTTGTCGGTTGCGACACTGCAGAGAAAGTTTCCGCCGACTTCGCAGCGCCCCTCCACAATCATTTGCAGATTGGATTCGTTTTCATAGTCACCCCGGACGATATAAGCCATTGGCATTCCCATGGTGACGGTACGGTGACCGTTGCAGAACTGGCGGTCGTCATACTGCTTGAAGCTTGCGCCCATGGAGTGATCCTTTATTGTGAAAGCAAATACAATAGCGGCTGCAGTCTGTATCTCATTTCTTAAAAACTCGTCAAAATTATCCTTGTAAATACATTTCCCGCTGACAGCACAGTTAAAGCAGCCAAGACAGCCTCCCGAGAACGGATATTCTGCGATGTTCACAACCTTCGTTCGATATGGATATACAGAACGAAAATCTTTGATCATTGCATCAAGGCTATCATCTTCAGCTGTTTTGTTAGTTACGATCACTGTATCGAATCCATCTGATTTGGGAACAGTGTCCAGCGAAGCAGTATAAGGTGGCTGCAGCTTTGGAGATACACATTTAGGTTCCTCTGCAAGTCCGTTCTCCACACTGTGCAGAACGAATTTCCAGTGTGCCGCCGCATCCTTCTGTCCCTGCTCGGTGAGCAGATCATCCATGTCAGCCGACAGCCCTCTGATGTATCGGAGGTTCAAATCTCCGCAGTTTTGTTCGATATATTTGTGAGCTGTAACATCATAAAAATGCTTCGATGTGGTTAGCTGAGAGGCAAATTTCCCACTTAAATCTACACCCGACTCTTTCATAAGCTCGATAAAACGATGAAGCTGGTATGGTGCAATGAATGTATATACAGGATAGCAGAACAGAAGGAGCTCCGCCTGCTCGATAGCTGCAAGCACCTCTGTCATATCCTTCTGATAATTCCTGATGTGTTGTCCGACGTGCAGAATTCTGAATTCACACTGCGGGAATCGTTTTTCCAGATACAGCACTGTCTGAAGTGTTATACTGTATTTCCCCTTAGGGCTTCCATTTAGCACAAGTATTTTCATAATTTCCCCCTGGTTCTAATTGTCCTTACTGTCGACTCCACCCTCACCATTTCTCATCACTATAAAATAAATTATAGCACATGGTTCAATAGAAAATACTAAACAAAAAAGCCGTTGAGTTATTATAACTCAAACGGCTGATAATATTATTCTCAGGTAGCTGCCCTGCCCATACAGAACCACTCCTGCATCAGTCGATACATAATCCTCAGGAAGGATACCTTCTGAACATCGCTTGATGCCACCAGATCTGCCTTTCCCACTTCATTTCCCGAAATAGTGAACATTACCTCTCCTATTTTCTGCCCTGACTTGACTGGTGCGGTGAGGTTATCCTGCAATACAGCGACTCTTTCTATTTTCCCCTTCTCACCCTTTTTCAGCAATAATTTTACATCGTCTTTATATACTGCATTTGTGACCGGCTGCATTCCTTTTTTCACAACAACCTGCTGTACCGGTTCGTCCTTTGCGTTGACCATCACAGTCTCAAAGTTTGCAAATCCATAGTCCAGCAGCTTTCTGCTCTCGGCAAACCTGGTATTTGAATCCGGCTCCCCAAGAACGACTGATATGAGTTGCTGACCATTCCTGACAGCAGTGGCCGACAAGCAGTGGCCTGCCGCACCGGTATAGCCGGTTTTCAATCCCACCGTACCCTGGTAATGCCTTATAAGCTTATTTGTATTATCAAGCGATACAGGCTTCTTCCCTGGTACATTTTCCCTGAACTTGGCCTGCCAGGTGGACGTGTACTTTGTAATCTCAGGATGCTTAAGGAGCAATTCTCTGGACATGACCGCGATATCATGTGCGCTGCTGTAGTGTCCGACATCTGTGAGACCGGAGCAGTCAAGGAAATTGGTATCGTTCATCCCTAGTTCCCTTGCCTTTTGGTTCATCATGCTCACGAATGCCTCCTCACTTCCGGCAATAGCCTCCGCCAGTGCAACCGTAGCATCGTTTGCCGAATGGATGGCGACAGCCTTCAGCATTTCATCCACTGTGAATACTTCACCTGGTTCCAGCCATACCTGCGAACCTCCAAAGCCCCAGGAGTACTCGCTCACAGTGACTTTTGAATCATACGATATAGCGCCTGAATCTATGGACTCCATTATCAGAAGCATAGACATGATTTTTGTAACACTGGCCAACGGAAGCTTTTCGTGGCTGTTTTTTTCCAGCAGTACGGTTCCTGTGTTGCAGTCGATCAGTATAGCTCCTTTAGCCTTCAAATCAGTAAGCGGAGTATTGTTCATTATCTTCATGACCTCAATTGTATCGTATTCTGTTACATCTTCAGAAAGTCCGAAAACAGGCAAAGTCATTAAGAAGCAAACTAATAAAATTACAGAAAGGCTGACTGTAAAAGCCTTTTTATACATACCACACACCCCTTGCAAGCATACTACTTACTATATTTAAAGTTATGCCGCAACAAGGTCTTATAACACTTTTAGTTCAAAGATATTTTTCGTTTAGGCGATAATTTGCTCCGCAAATTACGCTTAATGGAAAAATTATCTTACATAAGCTTGTTTCAACAAGGCTGGAAATTGAAAAAAGACTAATACCTGACCACTGTATCGCTGTCTATATAAGCCTGTATCAAAGGTCTTGTGCCAGCCGCTGAAGGTGATATTTCATATGCATCGTACAGCATTTCTTCAGCTTCTTTAAAAGACTGTCCGAAGGATGTGTGTAATTCTGCAATTTCATCTCCCTTATGTACATAGTCTCCTGTTTTTTTCAGCAGTACTATGCCGGCTGTGGAATCGATCAGACTGTCCTTTGTCTCGCGTCCGGCTCCCAGTATCATTGATGCTTTTCCAACAAGCTCGGATTTCATGGAAGATATGTACCCTTCGAATGGCGCTTCCACCAGATGCCTGACCGGAGCCTTCTCCAGCGCCCTTTCATCCCATGGCAGGAAAAGTGCTCCCTGCCTGAGCGCTAGCTGTCCGAATTTATCCAATGCGCTTCCATCGATTATGCTGCATCTGACGAGTTCCCTGCATGCTGCGATATTGCCTTTCCCTCCAAGCTCCAGCATCCTTGCGGCCAGCTCGAAGCAAACCGTTTTCAAGTCTTCCGGCCCGTGACCGCCAAGGACATCTATTGCCTCCTTAACCTCAAGTGAATTACCGATACATTTGCCCAAAGGTGTATCCATATCGGTTATGACAGCTACAGTCTTTCTGCCCACACTGTCACCTATTGCTACCATTTCTACTGCCAGCTTGATGGATTCGTCAAGTGTTTTCATGAAAGCGCCGCTGCCGGTCTTTACATCCAATATGATTTTATCGGCGCCTGATGCAAGCTTTTTGCTCATTATGCTGCTGGCTATCAATGGAATGCTGTTAACAGTTGCCGTGACATCTCTCAGTGCATATAATTTTTTATCCGCCGGAGCAAGATTACCTGTCTGACCAGATATGGCAATACCGATCTCCTTTACACCGGCTATGAATTCATCGCGTGAAAGTGATGTCCTAAAGCCCTTGACAGCTTCAAGCTTATCAATAGTTCCCCCGGTATGTCCGAGGCCTCTTCCGGACATTTTGGCCACCGGTATCCCGCAAGCCGCAACTATCGGAGCCACTACAAGCGTTGTTTTGTCCCCTACACCACCGGTACTGTGTTTATCCACCTTTATGCCCGGTATTTCAGAAAGATCCATCCTATCTCCGGAATTGGTCATTGCAGTTGTCAGATCGGCCGTTTCCCGTGAATCGAGTCCTCTTAAAAAAATCGCCATAATTAGAGCGGAAGCCTGGTAGTCTGGTATTCTGCCCTCACAAAAGCCATTTATGAAAAAATTTATTTCCTCTGTCGAAAGCTTTCTGCCATCTCTCTTTTTTTCTATTATATCAACGATCCTCATAGGTCACTCCGAAACTCTGCATATCTGCAGTTATTTTTCCAATCCCAGCTCCTCATGAAAGCTTGCTGCGCTAAATTCACCATCGATCCCCAGAATCCTTGCGATTGTCTGTGCCAGATCGGCAAAGGTTCTGCGGATACCAAGGTCGATACCCTTTTTTATACTGCTGCCATATACCAGCAGAGGCACGTACTCCCTTGAATGATCCGTGCTCTCAGTTGAAGGATCGCAGCCATGGTCAGCTGTAATCACAAGTATATCTCCTTGATCCATCCGGCTGATTATTTCAGGTATTCTATTATCAAACTCTATCAGAGCTTTTGCATACCCTTCTACATCGTTCCTGTGTCCGAACTGCATGTCGAAATCCACCAGATTGGTAAAAATCAGTCCGTCAAAGCTTTTTTGCATAAATTCCAGAGTTTTGTCGACACCGTCCATGTTCCCCTGGATATGAACTGCTTCAGTGATTCCCTGACCTGCAAATATATCCTCTATTTTGCCGACAGCCTTGACTTCCATCCCTGCATCCTTCACATAGTCCAGTATTGTTTTAACAGGAGGCTTTAGAGAAAAATCGCGCCTATTGGCGGTTCTGGTAAAATTACCTTCTTTTCCTGTAAACGGCCTGGCAATTACCCGTCCCACCGAATGCTCTCCGGTAAGGATCTCTCTTGCCGTCCTGCATATCTCATATTGCCTTTCAATAGATATTATTTCCTCATGGGCAGCTATTTGAAAGACACTGTCTGCTGAAGTATACACAATTGGATAACCTGTCATAATATGCTGCTGTCCTAACACCTTTATTATCTCAGTGCCGGAAGCCGGGTAATTCCCCAGCGTTTTTGTACCAATCGCATTTTCAAAACAATGGATGACATCTTCAGGAAAGCCCTGGGGATATACTGGAAATGGCTTGTCAAGCGTTATTCCCGCCAATTCCCAGTGACCTGTCGTGGTATCCTTTCCTGCTGAGCGTTCTGCCATTTTACCGAAGCAACCGCTAGGCTCCTTCTCTGCCTTAAAACCAGATACACCTGCTATGCGCCCTAAACCAAGCTTCTCCATGTTCGGCAGTGCAAAGCCCTTTATATTTGCAGCAATGCTGCCCAATGTATTGCTTCCGACATCTCCGTAAGCTGATGCGTCAGGTAATTCACCTATTCCCACACTGTCAAGCACAATGATGATAACTCTATTCATATATCTGTTTTCCCTTTCTTTTTCTTTAGCTATACAAATTGTACCATAATATTATCTCTACAAAATCGGATTTCATAAAAAAATAAAAAACCAGCATCAATGCTGGCTTTATAACACACCTGTTCAATATGCGAGTATCATGCCCTTGGATGGGTCTTCTTATAGATATCCTTTATCCTGTTCTTTGCTATCTGTGCGTAAATCTGGGTGGAGGATATATCCGAGTGTCCCAGCATTTCCTGTATCGACCTCAAATCGGCGCCGTTCTCAAGCAAGTGCGCAGCAAAGGAATGTCTGAGCGTATGAGGCGTAATGTCCTTGTTTATCTGTGCCTGATTCTTGTATTGCTTAATGATCTTCCAGAACCCCTGCCTCGTAAGCCTGCTTCCATTTATATTGACAAACAGTGCAGTCTCATCTGAACTTTGTATCAGAAGAGATCTGGATTTGTTCAAATACTCTTTAAGAGCGCCGATGGCCATCGAACCTATCGGAATCATTCTTTCCTTTGTTCCCTTGTTGCATCTGATATAGGCCATATCCATATTGAGATCTGAAAGATCCAGCTGGATCAGTTCCGATACTCTTATCCCTGTAGCATAGAGAAGTTCCAGCATGGCCTTGTCACGATATCCCTTGAGATCGACACACTGAGGTTGTTCTAGAAGCAGCTCCACTTCCTCGGGCGACAGAATCTGCGGCAGTTTCTTTTCTACCTTTGGCGACTCCAGTTCAGCGGTCGGATCATGATCTATCAATTTGTTCTTGGATATGTACTGATAGAATGACCTGATCGATGCCAGGTTTCTGGATATTGTCGATGTCGCCCTCCCCTTTTTCTGTAAATAGAGCAGGTAGGCAATCACGGTTGTCTTGTTCGAATTGGATATATTCTGCAGGTTGATTTCCTGCAAATACGTAAAGTATTGCTCAATATCCCTTCGATACGATTGCAGCGTGTTCAGCGACAGCCTCTTATCCCTTTCAAGAAAATTGACGAATTTCTGTACCAAAGCTTCCATGTGTACTTCCCCTTTTTATTTTAATTCCATTTTTTGCAGTAACTTATTTATTGATTGTAATATATTTCATTTAATAATAAAAGAAATATTTTCTATTATATTGAAATCTTTACTATTTCCACAATCAATATTTTATACTAAATCCCTGATTTTGCAATAAATATTTGTTATGTAAATATTATATACTTAATTTTGCTATTTATACTAATGTTTAAAAAATTTTGGAAATTTTATTGCTTCAGTCTGCTTAGATCTTCAGCCGTACAGCCAATTGGATCCTTCATATCTGCCGCCTGCTTATAGCGCCATTGATGGGGCTATCATTCTGACCAGTACAGGTGTTATGTATGCGTCGAATATGATCCCGGCCAATATGATGCAGCATAAAACCAGCGTAACAACGCAGTACAAAACAAATGCCGCCTTCAAACCGTTTTTTTGATTATCCTGAACTGATTTGTTCCTTGTAATTTTTATTGAAAAATTTATACCATTAACGCCGATGCCAATCAGGCAGGGTATAATGATTATCTCCCTCGGAAGCAGGGCAATCCCGGAAAAAAGAAGCCCCTGCATTCCAAGTGCATTGATGATGAAGCCTGAAGTGAAACCGGTAATAAAGCCCCGGACTCCAATTACAAGATAAATGAAAGGAAGACCAATGATAGTTAATCCCAGTATCCATAACAGAGCAACAATTTTAATATTCTCCACCAATCCAATTGAGAACAGCTCACTGCTTTTAAAATTCTGATTATTGAACAATTGCAGAAAACCTTGAAAATAGTTGGACAGCTCATCCCTTTGCATTGCACTTAATCCGTTTACGGTAAAAGCACCTGCTGATACGCCCAGTACGAATGTCATCAGCAGAAATATACAGGATGCCTTGTTTGCTGTAATATGTTCTTCTATAACGCCTTTAAGCTGTTTTATCAAGACCGTCTCCCCCTTGACCATGATTCTTCCGTTCTCCATCCACAAGCTTTATCTTTCAGTATTTTACGGACACTTCATTTGTGAACGATTTTGACTCAGCACAGCGTATTCTTGCTTTTACAAAAAAAAATTTACAATATCATCATATGCGGGTGATATTGTAAACTATTCCTGTTATTCCTGTTATGTAATTCAGACCATCATACGTCAATATTCAATATTTATACTACCACCTATTATTTTATCTGCAAGAAATACTCCTATTATGGTTTTAGCATCAGTTATTTTTCCTGCTAGTATCATACCCAGCAGCTGCGGAACAGTATATTTTTCAGTTGTAATGAACTCATCCGCATCAGCGCAGCTGTCGCCTTCCTTCAAAAATGTTGCAGCATAAATATGCAGCACTTCATCGGAGAAACCGGGCGTACTATGGACGCTGACAATGTGCTTGAGGTTTTCAGCGGATAAACCCGTTTCTTCCTTTAGCTCCCTCCTGGCGCAAACAAGAGGGTCTTCTCCATGATCCAGCTTTCCGGCAGGTATTTCAAGCGATACAGCCTCCAACGGTTTTCTGAACTGCCGTACCATATACATTTCCCCTTTACTATTCAGAGCAATCACTGCAGATGCGCCCGGATGCCTTACTATATCGCGTGTTGCTTGCCTGCCGTCCGGCAGCGTTACCGTAAGAAGCTCTACATCTATAATATTTCCGTTGTATATGCTTTTTTGGGATACTGTCTTTTCATTATAGTCCATTATTATCGTCTCCTTCTCCTTTGTCCCCATCCTTATCGATATCTGAATTCTTCTTGATCTCTCCTGTAGCCAGCTTATCGCATCTATTATTCAGTTCATTGTCGCTATGGCCTTTGACCTTTATCCATGCAACCTCGTGCTTAGCGGTAAGCATATCCAGTATTTCCCACAGATCCCTGTTGCGTACCTCTTCCTTGCCGCTAGTGCGCCAGCCGTTGGACTTCCATACCTTTATCCACCTGTTGTTGAAGGCATTCACAAGATAAGAGCTGTCGCTGTACAATTCTACCATGCATGGATATTTCAGCGCCCTCAGGCCTTCAATAGCTGCCGTCAGCTCCATTCTGTTATTGGTCGTATCAGGGTCATAACCTGAGAGGACCTTCTCCTTCCCTTCATACAACAGAATAGTTCCCCAGCCTCCCTTGCCTGGGTTTCCCGAGCAAGCGCCGTCAGTATATATCTTTACTTTTTTCATCGCCGACTCATCCATATATTATCTGCTCCCGGATTCACGGCCTATTTCCAGTGCCCTTGCCGTGCATTCATCCATTGCATTGATCAACGAATATCTAAAACCGTTCATTTCCAATGCCTTTACAGCCTCAATGGTGGTTCCGGCAGGAGAGCACACCTGATCCTTTAATTCTGCCGGGTGCAGGCCTGTCTCCAGAACCATTTTTGCCGAACCCGCTACGGCCTGCGCTGCAAGCTTGTATGCAAGCTTTCTGGGAATACCCTGTGCAACGGCACCATCTGCCATAGCCTCTATCATAAGAAACACATAAGCGGGACTGCTGCCGGTGAGGGCTGTGACCTGGCTCATAAGCCTCTCCTCCAGCTCCTCCGCCTTACCAGAGCCTTCAAAAAGCTTTTTAACAAATATCCTGTCATCATTGCCGATATTATTGTCAAAGCAGATCAGTGTCATACCTTCTCCGACCATAAGCGGCAGATTGGGCATTGTCCTTACTATTTTGCTTTCTTTGCGGAGGTATGCTCTCAGTGTGTCGGAGCTGATACCTACAGCTATCGAGACAAGCACCTTGTCATTACTGAGGCTGTCTTTGATCTCTTCCATGACTTGTCCTGCAAATACCGGTTTCACTGCAAGTACTATATAGTCGCTGAGCTTTACAAGCTCACTATTGGATGCTGCTGTAACTACGCCGGTTTCATTGGACAGAGCCGCTGTTTTATGACTGTCAGCATCAAATATGAATATGTCTTCAGGCTTGGCTGTCCCAGAACGAATAACACCCTTCAAAATAGATGCACCCATGTTTCCCGTGCCAATAAAGCCTATCTTTTTTCCCATTAGAATCTCTCCGATCCATATATAAAATAACTTATTTGTTGTCCGATTTAACAAAGATTGTCTCGTACTATAATAACATATAGTACTGATTAAGTTCCACAAGATTTTCCATAGTTAAATTTACATACCCCATTGACATATGCTTCGGGCGTATTGTAGAATATATAAGTCACTTGCGGATAAGTGACAAAACATAGGGGAGTAGCGCAATTGGTAGAGTAGCGGTCTCCAAAACCGTCGGCTGCAGGTTCGAGCCCTGTCTCCCCTGCCAGACAAAAAGCTTAGAGCGATCAACGTTCTAAGCTTTTTATTTTAGTTTATGCACAAAGTACTTATTGTACAGTGTTTCTCAACTATTATTTCATTTTTTAACTATAAAGCTACCTGCATTTATCTTTTTATCAACTGCAAAATCGATAATCTCGCACCTTTTTAAAACCAGTCTGAAATCGTTATCTATACTATAGTATAGATCGATTTCGCCGATCATGTTCACAGTTGCCATCCCAAATATAGGAAGAGGCACTTTTATCTCTGCCTCACCTCCGCTTTTCACAAGCGCAAGCCTTGAAGCCTCGCCGATATCCACGGAAGTTGGATCGATCCATGATCTGTCCGCATATTCATACATTACATCTTCTCCTGAAGCAGTAATATCGCTCTCTTCGATTGCAAGCCTAGTAGAAAATCCATGCAGGTCATTTATCAAACTGAGCTTGTTTCCACTGTTTTCATATACAAATCTAAAACCACCTATAAAATCAGCCAGTTCATTATCGCTTGTAAATATACAGCTTTTATCCTTCGCATAGCTGTAAGCAAAGCAGTTTGAGTAGGTAAAGGAAGCTCCGTAGCCGGGAATAATGATAAAGACATCCTTAGCCCCGTCGCCATCCATATCTTCGAATTGCAGACTGCTCATTATACCGGACAAATCGTCGTCCTTTTTCCAAAAAAAGATCTCCTTTGCAATATCGCCGTCACCTATTTCAAGCCTTCCTTCCAAACGGCCCGCCGTTCCTTCATCTGAGGCAGGAATGTTGATTATCACAGCTCTCACCTGTTCATTCACGCCGTCCGCGTCCAGATCGATACTCGCGCTCTGAAGCAATTCCCTGTTCGTATCAGTTTCGAGCTTCCCTCCTGCATTATCAGAATTTGCCCCACTGTCGTCTTTATCCGGAAGGTTCGCACCAGCCGGATCACTGCCGGAGTCCTCCGATATATCAGCCCCTCCATTAACGGTGCTGTTCTGTGCAGTATCTGTTTTGCCGCCTGTGCTTACGTCATCAGGCAGATCCAAACCCGCCTGTCTGTCCGCTCCGCACGCCGCAAGAGCTGAAAGCAGTACAATTGCAAGCAGCAACATCGATATTCGCTTAATAGTGATTACCCCCCAACAATATGCATGCCTCATCATTTAAATAGCAAGCTGTTTAGTACCCTTCAATACTATGATACCATTAACTCTGGGCTATTTCCATCAAGTCCTGAGAAAAGCCATATAGATCGGTAGTGCTGCTGCTGCCGCACATAGCAGGAATACCATTATTGAGCCCATTTTATTTCTATTTTTCCAGTTCCATACCGCATAACTGATAGTGTGTATTTCGATAAGCAAAAGAATTGCTGCAAATGCCAAAAATGCGGGTAACGACATATATGCCTCCTTATTTACCGCTGCTGCATCGATCTTATTATCAAGCCTGTTCGCCTGACTTTAAGCTTTACATCAATGTTGAAGATTGTTTTTTTGTACCTCTCCTCCCAGTTAAAGTCCTTCCATTCATCGAGTGTGAGGAAATTCCCCTTGACATGTTTTCCTATTCCGCAAATATCAGTTTCGTACTCCTCAGTAGTTTTCTTCAGCATTGCAGCAATTTCGCCTCTGATCACATCGCATGCTTTTTTTTCCATTGGCAGCTGATAATCCTCGTACCTCATTTTGCTCTGTATGGAAGTAAAATCCCCTTCCAGATCGAGCACTATATTTACGACCGCCCTGCCTTCCTTGATCTGGGCTGTGATCGAAGGCTTTTTTCTTTGAATGATGTCCATGACAACCAGTCTATTTTCATCATAAACATCGGCGAAAGTCCAGAAGGCGTGTTTATATTTTCCTGTCAACAGTTGATAACATGCTGCTTCAGTTCCGTTCAATGCGCCAACCATCCTGCCATTTTTAAAAGCCGCCATACCCATGGCAACACTTTTTAGCTTTGAAACTATGGGAATGCTGCCAGCCTCGTATATACCCTCCGGTCTGTCGGATACTTTGTTGCCGACATTTTCATCAAGCTGCTCCACCTTGTCCTTCTCATTAATGCCCGACAGTATGGCTACCGGTTCAATGAAATCTGACTCATCGGCAAAATGAAACTCGGATATCCTGACATCTGGAAAAAAGGAAGCATAATCCTTACCAAGCAGTAATTCATAATATTTTGCAGGGTTGCTCTCCAGTAATGGCTTCACATTTTCCAAAAATTTGTCGGGTGGATCAATTGACACCATAACAAATGCATCAGGCCGGAATTCCCTTCCTCTCTGTATTGCCTGAATATATTGCGTGACCCCCTTTTGCGCAAGCTCCTTTGATATAATGATCACATTGGCATGGGACAAATTGATTTCCTTGCTTATAATATTATTAATTAAATTCAGACCGGAATATATCGATGGTGTATCAACTGTAATTATAGAGGTGGTTTCCGCTTCGCTTCCTCCTCCGCCGCCTCCGCTTTCGCCTCCGCCTCCGCCTCCTATAGCAAGAGGTGCTGCCAGCTGCAGCGACATCCTCAGTATATTGGCTTCTCCTACATCCAGCCCGATAGCAATGGGATAAGCAAGTTCATCTATCTCTCTCTGATCATAGCACCCTGAAAGGGAAACCGTCAAAAACACAGATAGAAATGCGGCAGCTGCCTTGTATTTGTTTCGCATATAACTCATTTTTCACACCTCGCCTTTCGGTAACGCTTTCTTAGTGATGCAACAGCCAGTATCAGTCCGACATAAACAAAGGTGATCAGCCAGGCGAAATTGTTTATAAAATTCGTTTCAATTTTTATAATAGATATCAAATTGTCCGGAATAAAGGCAGCGCTGAATACTATCACAGCAAATGGCAGAATAAGAGGCCTGGTGTGCTTTAGCCCGACGGTTTTAGAAAAAGTATGCACCATGAAATAAAATGTGGAGGTCAGATACATAAGCGCGGCCATTGCCCAAATAAACACGAATATTGCCTCTATTCTCTGAAAGAAACGTCCAAAGCTGATTTCCCTCGCCATATTATATACCGGCAGAAACGGCTCAAGGCTTGCTGGATACGGTATCGACAGAATGTACACAAGAGAGCCAACGGTCAGAAAGAAAGCACTTAATGCAAAGGAGATAAGGCCTGCACTCTTGACTTTGCTGTAGCTTCCTAAAAATGGGGGCAGCAAAAAAAGCACTATAAGCTCACCAAATATCGAAGACCTAAAAAAGCCTTTTTTAACGATATCTTCAACTCCGGTACCTAAAACCGGTAATAAATTACTGGTATCCACACTGGGTATTGCACCCAGTAAGATCAGGATATATCCAATAGCAATGACGGGTATTACGATGGCGTGGTATCTGAGTATTGCTTCCAGTCCGAAAAAGCTTGCAATCGCTATGCCTGTTATGAAAAAGAACATTACATAGCTCAGTGGTGAAACAGGTAATGATACAATTTTCATGTCCTCTGAGAATTTTCTGATTACTATTACTGTAAGAAAAAAAAGGCCTGCTGTTATAACAGCGCCGGTCAAAATCTTTAGAGGCTTCCCACCTCCTGTCTCAGCTATATCCAATATGTCGCTGTCTCCGAAGCTTTTGTACAATCTAAGCAAAACCATGAACATGATCAGTGCTGCAAGGCTTGAAACCATTGATAAAAGCCAGCCTGCCGTCCCGGCATCCTCGACGGTCATTCTGTTGTAATATAGAAACACCTTTGTACATACAAGATTTAAAAGAAGCGTGACAGCCTCCCATTGACCGATCCTGATTCTGTTTTCCATCTGCGTATGCTGCTCCTGTTATTTTTTCTTATTGTTGATTTTCCATCTCATACTGTAATGATCCTGCTTTTTATCCCTTTTTGCATTTAAATAGTCAGGTCTGTTTTCCTGCTTCCACTCCGGTGCTCTAAACATTACATTTCTGAAGCCATTGGAGGTTCTGGGCCCCAATGGAGCCATGAAAGGAACTCCAAAGGACTTCAGAGCTGTTGACCATATACCCAGCAGGAAAAGCCCAAGAGTTATTCCAAGAAAACCTGCCGCTGCACCCAGAAAAATAAATGCAAATCTCATGATCCTGATTGAGTAGGCCAAAGAATAATTGGGGATGGCAAACGAGCCTATGCCTGTTACTGCGACAATAATTATCAAAATCGGGCTCACTATATTTGCAGCAACGGCTGCCTGTCCTAGGATCAGAGCTCCTATTATGCCCAGCGTCGGACCAATCGGCCCCGGGACCCTTACCCCTGCTTCCCTGATAAGCTCGAAGGAAAATTCCATCAGAAGAATCTCCACCAACGAAGGAAATGGCACCTTTTCTCTTGAGGCTTCTATAGCCAGGAGCAGATCTGTAGGTATCATCTCATGATGATAATTTGTAACGGCAAGATATAATCCTGGAAGCAGCAAAGCCAGAAACCCGGCTACATATCGGATATAACGAAGAAGATTCACATATGGGTACCGAATATATACATCTTCGGCAGAATGCATGAGATCAAAAAAAGTGGTGGGAATGACCAGAACATTCGGCGATCCGCTTACAATAATAGCCACCCTTCCGGTAACAAGCAATTCTGATACATAATCCGGCCTCTCGGTAGAGATCATCTGAGGTGACGGGTAAACCGTACTGTCCTCTATCAACTGTTCAAGCACACCTGAATCCAGCATATAGTCCACGCGGATTCCCTCTAGCCTGCGCCTGATCTCGGCAACCAGCTTTTCATTAACCACATCCCTGATATACATTATAGAACATGGAGTCTTACTGACCTTTCCAACAATAACATCTTCAACGATCAGATCCTGATCCTTCAGTCTCTTCCTGATCTGTGCACTGTTTGTCCTGAGGACCTCATTGAACGCTTCCTGCGGACCTCTGATTACAATCTCGTTATTTGGCTTTTCAATGCCTCTGTGATCCCATCCCTTCACATCAGCGGAAAAGCTGACTGTAAGTCCGTCTACGAACAATGCACAGCCTCCAAAATTGATCTCGTCAATAACTTTTTCATATGATTTTTCGACCTTCAGCTGGCAATGCGGCATCAGCTGCCTGGCAATATAATCCTCCAGATTTTCGGCCACATCCTTAAGCGGCATAACGGTATTCACCATCAAAGGCTTCAGGATATAATTATTGATGAGCTCACGGTCGGTCATACCGTCGAAAAATATTATGAAAGCTTTTACAGGCTCACAGCCATAAGTAATATCGAATTCTCTGAGCACTATATCGCTGTTCAAGGGTATACTGTAAACAGCTTTCATACGCTCGAGGTTAATTTTTACATCTTCATCAATAACGTCTTCAGGCTCAGGCTCTCTTTCTGCCTCGGCGTCTTTTTTTTCCAGAACGCTTTGAATGCTGCCGGCAGCTTTACTGTCGCTGTCTTTAAGATCTTCATCCGGCCTTAATATAAATTTTTCCTTCTTCTCCGGTTCTTCAAAAAAAAGATATTTCTTAAGCTGTTCTTTTATAAACGACAAAGTCCAGGCCCTCCTGTGCTATATGTTCAAAGCTCGACATCCTTCACACTTCCATTTCCCATTTTGACAAGATAGACATCCCACTTTCTCGATCCCAGCTGCATTGCAAAATCCCTGTCCAAGACAGAAAAATCAAAACGGTACTTTCCCTTCACAGCACTTCCCGTATCCATTGCAACAGTATAACCCAGCCCTTTTATATAAAACACAGTGCCAAACGGCCAATAGCGATCATCAATGGCTACTGATATCCCCGGAATAATCGGTTCTCCCGATTTTGTGATCCCCTTGTCGTTCCCGCATTCTTCTACGCTTGGCGTATATGCTGTGCCATGGAATTTGCCGACATATTTGCCCCTGTTTATGGCCTCCCTCTGCTCCAGCCCATCAAAAATCGAGTAGCTTTGAGGCTTCACGCCTACTGACGCTGCCATTTTCAGCGAATTCTGCAGTTCTATGTTGTCGTTTGTCAGATCCTTTACCTTCGATGCAAGTTCCTTGTTCTGTTTTTCAAGCTTTTCGATTTGCTTTGCCAGACCGTCGCTGCCACTTGACGTTTTGTTGAACTGTTCCTTAAGCTGGACCATTTCATTATTGATTTGATCAAGTCTGGCTTTCATGTCATTTTCATTTCTTGCCAGCCTTAGGTTTTCTATTCTCTCCTCGTATATGTCGGAGTTTGCCCTCACAAGCTCTTCCTTCATCAGATTATAGGAATCCAGCAGTATGTAATGGTTTCCACATAACAAAATGATTATCACAAACAACACTGCTGTCACCCATATATAGCCTTTAGACTTCTTTTTCATCAGTCTGAAATATTTTGGATTCTTTTGAGGCTCAATGCTGTTGTTCGCTTGAAACCCCGTCATACTCAGCCCTCCTTGCCCTAAAAACAAAACGAGATACAACTCCATACTATGGACTCCATTATTATCCTCATTTTGGCTATGTATTATTCAATTGCTGAATATGGTAGGCTTTTGATGTTGGGGAGCTTATTGACCCAAACGAAAGATTATCAGGCAGAACAATCGAGTAGGGACAGTTTGGCTGCCCCTCTCACACCACCGTACTTGCCGTTCGGCATACGGCGGTTCAATTTAATTTCAAAGCATGTTTTTCAAAATAATAATCCAAAGGACTGACGAGGCCTCGCTTCGTCAGTTTCTCTTTTGATATGGCCTTCTTGACCGGAGCAAGCTTGGAGATTTTCATATACTTATCTCCGATTCCTGCGATCAATTTTGCCTGCCATGGGTTAATCCCAAGTTTCTTAAGTCCCCATACTCTCTTTTGCCGCACTTTCCATTGCTTCCATATGATTATTATCATCGCTCGGCGTAGGTGCCCGTCAATTTCCGTCATTGCTTGCTTCATGTTACCAAGAGCGAAGTAGTTTATCCATCCGCGTATTACTTGGTTTATTTTGGTGATGCGGTATGTGAGGTCTACACTCCAGCTCCTTTTGCATAGTTGCTTTAGTTTACGCTTGAATTTAGCAATCGAATCCTGATGGGGTCTTGCTTTCCATACTTCCCTGTCTTTCCAGAAGCCGAATCCGAGATACTTCAGTTTCGTCGGCCTAGTTACCTGCGTTTTTGTTGCATTCACTTTCAGCCCTAGCTTTCTTTCAATCCAGTCCGTTATGGAGTACATTACCCTGGTTGCTGCAGCCTTGCTTCTTACCACGATTACGCAGTCGTCCGCATATCGTGTAAATCGCAGGTCTCTTGCTTCCAGTTCCTTGTCAAGCTTGTCGAGCATGATGTTGCTTAGCAATGGTGAGAGATTCCCGCCCTGCGGGGTCCCAAGACTCGTCTCTTCGTATTGCCCCTTGACCATGACCCCTGCCTGCAGATACTTTCGAATCAGTGATTCGGTGTCGCCGTCATTAATCACATCATGGACGTAGCTCATCAACTTGTCTTGCGGTACGTTGTCGAAGAACTTCTCGAGATCAATATCCACTATCCATGTGTACCCGTCATTGAAGCACTCAAGCAATTGCATTATTGCCTGTTCGCATCTCCTGCCGGGTCTGAATCCGTAACTGTGCTCGCTAAACAGCGGCTCGAACATTGGACTTAGTACCTGTGTTATGGCTTGTTCAATAGTCCTGTCTACAACCGTGGGGATTCCGAGCTTTCGTACTCCTCCATTCGGTTTGGGTATTTCCACCCTCAACACCGGTTGTGGTTTGTACTTCCGTTCTCTGACTTGCTCCCGGATACTCCGCCAGTTCTCTTCCATATATGATGAGAGTTCCTGCACGGTGACTCTGTCCACTCCACTTGCTCCCTTGTTTGCATATACGCTCTTCTGGGCAAGCTTTATGTTCTCATCACTGAGTATCCTGTCAAGCAATTCTGACATGCTCCCGTCTCCTTCCTTTCTGCTCCTGCGTTCATCACCTTACGTTGCGCAGATTCACCTCAAGTACGCTTCTGCTATCTGCCTGTCAGACTTGTGCGCAGGACATACATTTCATTCGACGTCTTAAATTGTTCGGCCCTTCCTTTTCTTCAAGTACTATGGCCTCTGCTGACTTCTCACAGTTCGTTGTTACTACGGCGAATGAAACCGCCTGTGAGACCTCACGGGATAAGTCCCGAACCTTTCCTCGTTTACCTGCCCAGTTTACGCATCAAGGTTACGGTTACCTTTTGGACTTTGCCGTCTTTAGCCGGCTCATCCGCTTGATACGCCTTAGTACTGGGTTTCTGTTCGTCAGGCCACGATTTCGCTATCCCTTCTTCCCGCCCAAACGTCGCCGCTTGAACCTTGGGAGTTGCTATCGGGTTCGTCGGTAACTACGCCCCTTAAGACTTTCACTCAAGCTTCGGGACATGCCCGTCATACGAAATAATCAGGCGGGGACATTCTCCCCGCCTGATTATATTTTGTAAACAAATCCGTTTATTCCGTCCACACGGATCCTGTCGCCTGTTTTGATAAGTGTAACTGCATTTCTGCAGCCTTTGAAAAGCTTTCTAGCTTTTTGTCCAGCCATCCGGCCTTTCCCGGATAAAGCTGCTTGAACCTGCTTACCGCATCCTGGAATTTATTCTCCTGTACTGCCTTCATTTGGTGAGCATTAACTCCTGAACGCCTGTAGTCATCGATCACCTTGTCAAGATAGTCCGGGGCTTCATAGGGATATCAGAATTGTTAACAATATTTTAGAATTGTTTATCTACAGGCTTTTTTCTTCTGCCCCTTAACGAGTAAAACTTTCTGACTGCCCACATTGCCGGCTTGAGTACGGCAGGTTCCATGTCCTCCGCTACCTCCCTCAGCTTTTCTCTTATAGGGATCTTCTGCGGGCAAGCCTTTTCACACTTGCCGCATTGCTTGCAAAGCGATGCCAGCGAGGGCTTGCCGC
>JAEZCA010000070.1 GCA_023412665.1 Bacillota bacterium | reverse complement strand
CTTGGTCTGTCTGAAGCAGTGATCTCATATCCCTCACTGTGATCTTGTCACCCGGCTCCACATTGCCAATGAGCATCGGTGAATCAGCGTCATGCCTGAGCCTGCTGTTATTGACAAAATCATCGCTGAAATTGGCATAGCAGTATCTGCAGCCGAAGCCACAGGTATTGTAAGCTCCTATATCCACACTTTCCATACAGCCACAGTTACTTCGCTGATTTTTATCGTTTTTGACCTTTAGTGGCTGTCCGATGATTTCTGATATCAGGCTTCCGTCAATACAGCTCCCATGCTGCACCCCTGTTTCACCCGGATCAATGCATTCACAGCACGAATACATCCGTATGTTATGCTTCATAGCTACTTCGTTGAGGCGCTTTGCCAGATCCATCATTATTGAGCTGTCGGCTTCCTTTTGGTTTAGGCCTTGCATATTGCGTTCTGTTTTAAGATACTTGTCGAAAAAGCTGATAGTACAGCGTTCCGTAAATCCTTCAAGCCTTTTAGCAAGGCGCTCGAACTGCCTGCAGTGATAAGATATGTCCATCTTATCTGTCAAAATGATCGGATCATAGCGCCATAAGGTTCTATTGCTGCCTATCCTGGCGGATAACTTTTGAAATGAATCTATGATTTTATCAGACTGAGTCAGATTTCGCTCAATCGTTTTGCCATAATCATTTAATGTTATCTGAAAATAGTAATGATAATCAGAAAGGAGATCAAGTTTATCCAGTATTGCAGTGGGATCCTTAGTCCAAAACACGATACAGTCAATGACGGCGGGCGACAGCTCAACGTTGCTGACCTGTCGGTGATTCATAGGATTGCGCACAAAGACATTTCCCTCGTCAAGGCGCTTGAAAAACCATTCCAAATAAAAAGCGAGTATGTCTGTTCTGCGGCTCACGCTTAAAATCACAGGACTTTACCTCCAAAACAGTAGATATATGAACTGTTCAATAATTCGTTTAAATATGGTACACTAGTTGATAATAGTATATCACAGTATTTTTCAACGGAGGTTATCTATCATGCCTTTCTACGATTTGAAATGCAGCTGCGGTGAAGTATTTAATATAATGGCATCCATGAGCGACCGTGAGAACAAACGCATCAAATGCCCGAAGTGCGGCAGTACCGAACTGGAAGCGGTGTTTACAAATGTGAATATAGTGCAGCCAAAAAAATCCGCTGCATCCGAGTGCCCCAATTACAGCAGGTGCGGTGGCTGCTGCCACTAATGTACCAGCCACCAGGCGTTTTCCAGCCCGAGGGCTGAAAATACGTAAAGAGGTGGGGCTGGGGGCCCATTATTCGCCTCGTAATAAAAAGCCTTGAGGCATGTATGCATCAAGGCTTTTTATATAATTGTCTTGTCTGTTGCATTAATGATTCTGTTTATTCATCGATGTAGTCAGAATTCGTATCGATTTCCACCGTCTTTGTTTCACTGTTCCATTTGACTCCAATATTAAAGGCCTTTGCAATATCTCTCAGCTTAAAGTAATTGTTTCCCTTGATATTATATGCCGTCAGCTTAACAATTTCTCCATCCTTGTAAATATCCGATGTGGAGAGTGCTGCTTTCTTTTTAGTCCCGTCACCCTTTGCCAGTTCTCCGCCTACTACCGTATATGCTTTATTTGATACCAGGTCGATCGTTTTCTTTTCTGAGTCCCATGTAACATCAAACTGCTTTTTAGTATCAGTAACCACCATTGCAAGATCGCGGAGCTTGAAATAATTATTTCCATCGATATTATAGGCATCAAAGGAAATTGATTTGCCGTCTACAACTATCTTCGATGCTGTTGGTACGGCATCTTTGGATGTATCCACTGTACCAGGCACTATCTTTATGTATGCTATATTTCCTACATCCATACTACCGCTATATAATGCATCTATTATGTATTCGCCAGGCTCATTAAGCTTAATATAGCTTCCCTTTGTGTAATACTCATAACCTGTTTCTTCTACAACCAAATGCTCATCATCCTGATTGTAATCCTTGATAACCTGATATTTTCCATCGCGATATTCAACCTTGTGAACAAACACCATGTCAAGGTCATATAAAGTTGTTATAGTTGTTGAATCAATTACTTCTAAGTAAATGAAATCATTAGAGAAGTTTGGGACAGGATGTTCTATTTTGTCTAGTATCCTGGAAACATTAGTTACTGAAACTATATTAATAGTTTCGGTATAATGGCCATCATCTCCCCATTCATCAACCCCGATCTGGACATTTACAGTGCTTGCTGCAAATGTACATATCGATATGGAAAAGATAATAATAATTGATATAACCATGGATGTAACCGTTTTAAAATGTTTCATTTTTATTAGCACCCTCCTGTAATGTTTTTATAGACATATTATCAGATTTATATCTATTTTTCTACATATTTTTGTAATTTCAATCAAAAATATTATAATTATACATTACCAGATCTTACTATTCAAAATCCTTAACGTCTATGATGTCACTCTCGAGCTGCCTGTCGAAGTGCTTGCCAATCAAAGCCCCAAGCCTCTTCCTGAACTCCGGATCGCTTTTGATCCTGTCGGTCAATTTCTCTGTCAGTTCCAGTTCAAGGACATTATAGCCATCATACAGGAATATGCTCATGTAAAATTTGTCTATGCCGTTATCTTCCTTTGCCAGCATTTCACTGAAAGGAACTGTTTTCTCTTTAAGCACAGGGTTTGATGCATCACTGTAATCATAATAGCTGTATGTAACCGTTTTATCAGTGAGCTGGATGACTTCGAAGCTTTCTTCCATACCGAAGTTTACATTGAAGCTCATCAGGAGAACTGGATATTCAGCTTTTTCAAAGTACGCCCCGCCGGTTGCGATGTTGTCTGAAAGCATTGGTTCAATTTCGCCCCAAAAAGTAAGCAATTTTGAGCCGCTCTTTTCAAGACTAAGCAAATGGTCGCCCTTCTCATAGATATCCATCAGGTTATCAGGCAAATAGCTGTCGAACAAAAGGTCTATACGGTTTCCGTTTTCAATGACCTCAGCCTTTAACCTCATCATGGTTTGAAAACCGTCTATATATATATCTGCATAATGTGATGTACTTTCTTTATAAATATATATTGAGTAGAACATGTTTTGGTCCGGTGGAGCGTACTCAGTGAATGAATAGTCACCGACCCAGGCTTCCAAAGGCAAAGCATTGCTGTCGGACCCCAGTATCTCGGAATTGGATTCGTCGATATGATCTTTATTACCTCCGATGCCGACATCAGTCTCATCGGTTGATAAATTCCCCTGATCAATTGCTGACTCAGCATCTGATACTCCTGATGCAGCGTCTGCTCCGTCTCCCCTGGTTCCTGAACCGTCCGATCCGGTATCAGCACCCGGGTCCGTGATCACCGCGTTATTATCCAGTCCCTCCGCTCCGCCTTTCCGCGAACAGGCTGTACATGTGAAAGCAAGACAAAATATAACTAATACTGTAACAGCTTTAACTCTAAGTCCAGGCATTTAGAACTGCCCTCTCAATCGTTAAGATTTTATGTATAATTATACCATGATTACAATCATCTTTCCAAGATATTTACAGAATCTCATCGTCAATTTACATTGTCTTCAGGTAACATCAAACAACAGGCAGGCGAGCTCAATAAACAGCTCCTCTTCCTGCTTTATACCTGGTTGCTCCGGGGTTAAACAGCTAGCTGTCTATCTGTCGTGGGTGGCACCAGGAGTTACATTTAAAACATCCTTAAAGACCTTGAAGAAGTATGTGTAGTTATTAAAGCCCACCCTCTTTGCAACATCCTTCAGCTTCAGGCCCTCTGTTTCAATCAGCTGCTTTGCGTAGCCGACGCGGATATTATTCAGGTATTCTACAAAACCCATGCCGCAGTCTTCCTTAAAGACTCTGCTCAAATAGGAGCTGTTGATGCCTATGTATTCAGCCACTTCATTGAGTGACACATTTTTTGTGTAATTGCTTTGGATATAGCTGATAGCTTTCCTGGTGTATTCAGAATAATTCGAGTTGGCTTTGATCTCTCCAATAATATCTGCCAGCTTGATATAGGACTTTAATATCCATTCCTTCATTTCGATCAATGTCTCCATTTTTTTCATACTTTCGTATGGGATATCCTTATCACTATACACTCTCTTGATATCTATGCCTGTCTCCCTGGCTACTCTGTTTACTATGTTGATTAGCTCAGCGCAAATCATCTGCACAGAATTATAGCTGAGTCTGTTATCAATAACTTTGGAAAATATAGTATCAATGCATTCTTCGATTTTCTTATGATCCTGGGCCTTTAGAGCTTCGATTATGCTCTTTTCCTCCGAAAGCTCAAGGCTTATGTATTCATTATATGAACCTGTACATGTGGATTTATCTATTATCCGGTCCTTGCCCTTGAAGAACCTGTCCTGAAGCAATACCTCAGCTTCCCTGAAATACTTGTGTATATCTGAAATATTATTGAATATTTTGCTGTAGCTAAAGCACGCTGTTATGTTCAGATACCTCTTAATGCTGGATTTGATCCTACTGATGGTTGTAATGATGATATTATGAATGTATAAATCACTTCGGATATTTCCAAACGAGATTATGACAACGAATTTTCCATCCTGAAGATGTGATGCCACTGCTTTTACATCCCCCTTGAGTATTTCAGCGGCTATATTCTCTACTGAGGAAATCAATTTATTAAGTTCACAGGAGGAAAATTTTTCGCTTATGCTGTTATATTCATCAATTTCGAACAAAATCACAGCCAAGCTTTTAAAATCCATATCAAGCTTTAGATCGACTATCTTGCGCATTATTTCATTCCTATCACCGATAGCTCCCTGCACCAGCTGGTTTATGAATTTTTGCCTCAGTAAGGTCTTACTTTCGTTGATCTGCTCTTCGAGCATTATTTTACGTGACTGCTCTGAGAGTTCTTCCATCAGCTTCTCTTTTGCAGTCATCAATATATCCAGCAGAACCTGCGGATTAAGGGTATGCTTTAATACGTAGTCCACCGCACCATACTTCATACTTTTTCTAACATAATCAAACTCCTGGTATCCACTCAAAACCAGTACCTTTATTTGAGGATGATTCCTGCTCAGGTACTCAATGAGCGTTATTCCGTCCATGACAGGCATACTCATGTCTGTGATCACGATCTGGGGCCTGGTTTCATTTATAAGCTGTATTGCCTCTTCGCCATTCGCCGCTTCTGCGCATATCTCGTATCCTTTCTTCTCCCAATCGATCAGTATCTTGATATTCGTTCTTGCAATGTTGTCATCATCGACGATCAGTACCTTTATCATAAACACATATCCTCCTAGGTAATTATCGGAACAGATAGTTCGACAGTAGTGTAAAGATTCGGCACGCTTTCTATCTGCAGTCCGTATGAGCATCCGAAATTCATCCGGATCCTGTCATTGACATTATTGATCCCGATCCCGCTGAAGCTTTGCTTTCTATCTTCCTGGCCAACCACCAGCAATTTACTCAATTTGTCATTTGGTATACCCACACCATTATCAGTAACAGTGATCTTTAGTACATTTTCATACCTGAAGCCCTTGATAACGATCAGTTCCTGCTCCATCTTTGATTTTGTGCCGTGTATGATAGAGTTTTCAACGATCGGCTGTATCAGGAACTTCAAGATCTTATAGTTGAGTATATCCTCCTCGATCTCGAACACCACCTTGAATTTATCATAATAGCGGTATTCCTGGATATTGATATAGCTTTTTATATATTCGATCTCCTGCCGGATCGTGATAAAATCTTCTCCCTTGCCCATACTCACACTTAACAATTGGATCAGGGAAGATACGATAGTTTCGATATTATCAGCTTTCTGTGCGCTTGCCAGCCATTTGACTGTAGTGAGGGTATTTGAAAGAAAATGCGGATTTATCTGCGCCTGCAGAGTCTCTATTTCTGCCTTCCTCTTTTGGATCTCCTGGTTTTTCACATCCTCCATGAGCTTTTTTATCTCATTGAGCATTTTATTAAAATTATCCGTAACCTCACCTATCTCATCATTTCTCTTATCGAGCACGCCTGCGGACAGATTGCCCTTTTTAACTTCATTCATAGCTGAGACCAATCGTTTTAAGGGCTTGGATATCGTAAGTGTAAAAATATATGATAATAATATCGCCAATATGGAGCACGCCAGGCTGAGGAGCAGTATGGTCCTGCGGAGTTCCCTGGCTTCCGAATTTATGTATGAATAGGGTATTGTGCTCACGACATACCACCCGGCACTTTTTATGGGTGCATATGCTATCAGATAGGATTTCTCATCCATGTCAACGCTGAATGTTTTGCTGTCACTTTCATCTCTGGCCAGAAGCTTACCTATCAGCTGCAGATTCCTGTACTTTTTTGCAACAGGTATCAGGGGATTTCGGCTTGATACGACATTTCCCTCTGAATCGATTACAAAGATATCGGCATCGGTACCCATATATGTATTTCTGTAGATATTGGAAAAGTATTTCTCGTTTGTGCGGATGATCAGAGTGCCGATTATTTCCCTGGTATCCACTGAAAGAATCGCTCTGCCCAGCAAAATACAGTCACTTTTGTTCATCTGCTCAGGGCTTGTGGCAAACTGCACAAGTATTCCCTCAGCATCGTAATTGGCGCCTTTCCATACCGGGGTACCCTTTTTTTCGATCAGCTGCTTCAAATATGCATCCAAAAAGTCCTTTTTGAAGTTCAGCTTGAAGCTCCTGTCCCCATATGCAATTATCTTGCTGCCGCTGTTGCTGAACAATAATACATCCGAAACATCGTGCAGGATAGAGAACTTTTTAACCAGATTGTCTTTAAGGGAAGACTCGATGTTATAAATTTCCCGCTCCGACATGTTCTCAATATTGATCAAAGCATTTTGTGTCAGTTCTGACAGCGATATATCTACGCTGTCATTTTCCAGTCTGTCGAGCTCGGTTTTGATATTAACCGCTATCTGGCTCATTACCTGGGCTGAATATGTGCTGGTTTTGCTCGTGATTGCAGTGACGGATTCCTTATATGAAAAAAAACTCGTTATGGCAAGGGGTATTACTGATAGAACAATAAACAGCACTGTCAGCCTCAGTTGTATTTTTGTGTTCATTATTAAAGAGATACTTTTGGCTAAAGCGCTGTTGCATACTTCAAGAAGCTTTTTGGGAAATGACAAAAACAATTTCACAAAAACCCTTCCTTCGTAATAAGTCCTTAATAACCCTAAATCTGAAGCGTCCACAATATAAGTATAGCAAATTCAGGTTTTTTATTCCATTATTTTCCACAATTAACTCCTTGTTTCCTATATCTGTTGTTTTAAGGACCCTCCATAGGCTCAGCCTTTGACGCCGCCTACTGTAAGGCCGGCTATAAATGCCTTTTGGTTGCACCAGAATACTATCATTATCGGAATTATTGACATAACAACGCCGGACAGTAGAAGATCGTAATTATTTCCATAGGGTGTAATCAGCGACTGCAAACCTATCGGCAATGTGAGCATTTCATTCGAACGCAGCACTATCAATGGCCAAACGAAGGCATTCCAGTTACTCATTGCCTGTAATATGGTCATTGCCCCAAAGGCGGGCAGCATCAATGGCATCATTATCCTGAAATATATGCCGAACTCCGAGCATCCGTCTATCCTTCCCGCATCCATGAATTCCTTCGAAAGCTTGCTGGCATATTGCCGGAAAAAGAATACCGCAAACGGAGATACTGCAAACGGCAAAATGACGCCACGGTACGTATCGATGAATTTTATGGTGATGGACAGCTTGTATAAGGGCAGGATCAATATTTCGATCGGCGTCATCATAACAATCAAAATAAGCACGAAAAGAAAATTCCTGCCTTTGAATTTGTATTGGGCCAGACCGTACCCCACCAGGGATGAAAGAATCAGGGACAAAACCGTTCCAAGGAAAGTAATGACAACACTGTTCCTGTACCAATACAGGTATATCCCGTCCTTCCCCTCCCATAACAGCCTGTAATTGTTCAGGTTCATTTTTTCAATATCCAGATTCAGTGTGATTCCGTTTCTGATCATTTCAGAGCCGGGCTTGAAGGATGAAGATAAAAGGAAGAAAAGTGGCCCGAGGCAGAATGCTGCTATAACAGTCATTAGTACAAGCAGCGCAGCGGATATCAGCCTTCTCTTTAATTTGTTCGTTACCATATCAGTCACTCTCCTTTTTGAAAAAACCTGTCAGGGTAAGCTGGACCATATTTATCAGCATAACGATACACAGCAAGGTTATACCAACCGCCGAACCAGCACCAAGGTTATTCTCAAAAAACCCCAGCTGATAAATCAGGCTAACCAAAGTCAAACCTATATCACCCGGTGATCTGGGACCAAATAATAAGTACGATTCTGAAAACATCGCATAGCCGCCGTACACACTGATCGTGACAACATAGATAATGACTGGCTTAAGTCCCGGCACAGTGATCCTAAGGAATTTCTGCCATTCATTTGCTCCATCAATGGACGCTGATTCATACTGTTCCACTGGTATGCTTTGAAGCCCTGATAAAAAGTATATTATGTTAACACCCAGCCATCTCCATGTACAGACGATGACCATTACCATCATCGCAGTACTTCCTTGCTGGAGCCAAGTCCTTTTTGGTATTCCAAATACCCCCAGGATCATGTTGACCAGAGTCGTATCCTGCTCACCGAAGGCCAATCGGAAAAACAATCCCGCAACAATGACAGAGGTCAGTGCCGGAATAAAGAATGCTGAGCGGAAGAAATTTCTGCCTATGGTTTTTCTACGGTTCAAAAGTACCGCAAGTACCATTGGCAACGGCACCAAAACCAAAATGGTCAGGAATGTATATCTGGTCGTGACCCAAATGGCATTGAAAAAGTGTTCATTTACCATGTTCCTGTAGTTTTTCAGCCCTATAAATGTGACATCCTTAGGTCCAAGTATCTCCTGGAAGCTCATGATTATAGTTGATACTATCGGATACAGGAAAAAAACCAAAAATGAAATGATAAATGGCAATACAAAAATGTACGGTGCAATTTGCTGTTGTTTAAGATGTATCCTCTTACCAGCTTTCTTGGGTAATGGTTCTGTGTTCTTCACTGTGCCGGTATTCATCTTAAACCCCCCTTTACTGTAATAAGTTAAATCTCCTCCTTTCAATTTCCAATGGTGGCAAGCCCCCATACCCCCTCGCTACGGGCGAAATGAATCCGCCCTACGCTACACTCCGTGCGCCACGCCTAAACGTGGCGTTTGAACATTGTCAGTGGGAGATTGTACTCGCCACTGACATTGTTCAATTTTTAAATTGTCCAGAGGAGATTTTACCCAACTATTGATCAGGAAACCTGCCTAGAGCATCGAATCTATGCATTTTATTTCTGTAACAGCTCGGCATTTGCTTCCTTTAATGCCTGTTCCGGAGTCTGGCTCTGTTCCTTCAGTACCTTAAACATTACGTTTTTCTGTACAAGGGATAAAGCTGTCGGATACAAGTCACCATAATGTATCGGTCCGATATCTGATACTATACTCTGAAGTGTGCTGAATATATCATTTCCGAAATACTGTGTATAAACGTTGTCAGCCTCCATCGCCGGATCTGCCCATGCATCCTTTCTGATAGGATCAAAACCGAGGATGGTCCATGTCTTGATGCTGCCTTCCAGCGAGAGCTTGGATTCTGCCAGGAAATCCACAGCCAGATCAACATTCTTGCTCTGGATCGTGACAGCCGTTCCCGTACCGCCCATACCGGCTGATTTCATTCCATCCTGGAACACAGGCATTGGACGGATAATCATTTTGCCCTTCAAATCAGGCATGTACTGTGTGAATCTGCCCATATACCACATAGGCATCCAAACTGAAGCTGCATTGCCCTGGTTCATCCATGCCCAGTATTCTTCCGCATGGTGCCATCCGCCTGGAGCCAGGATAGCGATCTTGTCTTTATACAGCATATCCGACAAAAGCTGCAATGATTTGATATTTACTTCATTATCAAGCTGAGGAGTGCCATCTGCGGTCAAGTAATCGGAGTTCTGCATGGTGATGAGAGGATAATAGGTCCAGTGATCGGTCACTTCCAAAGTGGTCATTGGCTTGCCGGTCTTCTCCAGTATTATTTTACCGGCAGCTATATAATCGTCCCAGGTCTTGATATCATCGGCATTGACCCCGGCCTGATCAAGTATTTCCTTGTTGTAATAAATGACCTGCGCACCGACATGGTAATCGATACCGTAGTATTTTCCATCCTTTGCATAGTTGTCCATTCTGCCCATGATCAATTTGTCCTTTATCGGTTCAACGACCCTGTTCAATTCAGCCAGTGCCGGTGTACCCTTCAGGAAAGTCGGAAAACGGCCGCATTCGATATCCACCAGATCTGGAGCGCCGGTACCTGACTGCAGCGCTATCAAAAGCTTGTTATGCATGTCGTCGAATGGATAAACATCGACTTTCAGCTCTATGGGCTTATCCGCATGTGCTTTATTCCATGTTTCAACAGCATCATCCATAAAGCTCTTGTGCAGCTCCTGGAATGTCCAGAAGTTCAAAGTTGTCGGTTTTGCAGGCTCCGGCTCTGTTTTGGCCGGCGCTGCAGGTTCAGTTTTGGGAGGTGGCGCTGGTGCTGCAGGTTCCTTCACAGGTCCTGCCGCTGGGTCTGCCTGGCCTTGGGATCCGCATCCTGTCAAGAATAGCGATGCGCACATAATAATTGCCAATCCTAAAGAAATGAGTCTTTTCACTGACAATACCCCCTTTTAAATACACTGATTTTTAATGAGCAGTATTAGCCTCGACTCCAAGGCTGATACTGCATCTTACCTGGTACGTGTTTACTTTTTTTGTATATTATGGTATCTTGTGTTTATATTATAAATCAAATTACAGGAATTAAGATTTAAAAATTTTTACTTTTATTCAATTATTTTTACAACAGGGGCGGACATCCTCCCTATACCGCTGCAGATCCCATTATTACGCTTCATAAAGCAAATCGTACTGCCTTAACGCAGATCGTCCTGCTCTGGCCCGGTGTTCCCTGATAAAGGGCTGTCTGAAAGTTATCCCTTTAAGACAGCCCTTTTCAGCATTACTTTTTAGTTTTCGAGTATTCTCATTGCTATGAAGGCCAATTCATAGAGTCCGATCTCACCGTCGCCGTTGATGTCGGCATGCTTGATCGCATCCCAACCCGGATCTCCAGCCTTTATTCCATAGTTGCTGGCTATGATCGCAAGGTCTCCTATGTCTACTCCGGCGATGTCATTCAGTTCTCCTGTGGAGCTTGTGATCACAAGGCTCTTGAAGATTCTCACTGCCTCGTTCAGGTCAGCTGTCGCCTGTGCGATCTGTGCTTCAGTTGCAGCTGAATCGTCTCTGACAGCTATAGCTGCTGCTATTGCAGTATTGAGCCGATCTTTCGATCCTGTAGGATACTGTCCTGCAGCGCTTCCTTCAACCGCACTGTTGTAGACTGCCTGAGCGTTGGCGATTGCTTCCTCCAATTCTGCTTTATTGTTGCTCTGTGTTACTACTTCTACGGATATACTTGAGACCGCTGCGTTGTACACTGCACCGCTGCCTGTACCGAGAGCCGCACGGGTAATCGCTATATTGCCGATCCCCTCAGCTTTAGAAACGAAATTCATCTTGAGTATGTCTGCGCTGCCGCTAATTGCGTTCTGCGCTCCGGCACTGACGATAATGAATCTCACTGTTCCATTTTCGGCATTATTGGCTGTATGCTGGATCCATGTTTGTGTAGGTAATGCCTCGGCATCTTTGAATTCAAACTTATCCTTGTCGTAGCTTACGATTACATCCTGGGCAGATATGCCCTGTACACCGGCCAGGTTGTAGGTGACGCTGAACGGATCTCCCTTGTTTATGGAGCCGGGTCCTTTCAAAGAAGCCCCTTCTGAGCTAGTAACCGTTACAACGGCTTTAGCCTTCAATGTAGTACCTTCCACCGTTCCCAATACTTCAAAGGTTCCTGCAGCCGCATAACTCGAAGGATCGATTTCAGCCCATACTACATTTGCCGGTGAGGTCGTCTGGTCATTCCAATTCACAGTTACCTGTCCCGGAAGTACAGGTGCCGCACCTACTGCTGTTGTGACTGCTGTGTCCGGAATACTTTTAATGCCCCGGAATGCGCTGGGTTTCCACAAATAGTCTCTGGCATATAGCGTGAACAGCTGGCACCAGGTGTTGAAATCATGACCTCCGGCCACCACGACATATTTGTAATTTGCTTTACCGTCGAATGCAGCTACCTGGGTCGCATTCGGCAGCCCAAAATCATATCGTCCTCCGGCAAATAGAATATATGGCACATCCAGATTTGCCGCAGTGTTGCGCACTACCACACCACCGCTCCATACACCGTAATATCCGAACTTCGTTGCGTCATAATTAATGATATTTCCTGTGATTATACCGCCCATTGACAGACCGGCAAAGGACCTGTCTGCTGCATTCTTAGACACATTATAGTTCTCTTCGATAAACGGCAGGATGATATTGAACAGATTGGGATACCCTTCCTGCTGGCTTCCAAGGTATGTAGAGTCAGTCGTTACAACGATGGCAGGCTCGGTAAGGCCTTCTGCAAGCAGGTTATCCATAATATTCGGCACACTTCCGATATTCAACCAATCGGAGGCATCCTGACTGCCGCCATGCTGCATGTAGATCGTTTTATACAGCTCTGCCCTGTCCGGATCATAACCGTACGGCAGATACACACCCAGATAGCGGGTTCTGCCACCGATCTGAGTCGGTATCGCTACATAATCCCATGTACCAGTCTTGCCATCGGTCCTGGGATTCTCGACAATACGGGCTCCCATGACTTCGTCCTGTTTCTCAGGATCATACGGAACATATACCGCATTGAAGGCACGTCTGGAGGTCCCTGTGAGACCATCCGGTGCATATCTCGGTGAATTTGCGGGGTCGGTCACCCACAAGCTGGTGTTGCCGTCCACGTAGAACCAGTACTGGTTGGCGCCGGCTGCAAGCGGTACCTCGATTACCCAATAGCCGCCATCGCGTTTTTCCATATCCGCCTCATACGCACCGCCTCCACGCATTAGGCCAGGTCTGTACTCGGACGGCTGGTATACTTTTGTATCAGTGGGATCGGCCCAGTTTCTCAAGAGTATGTCACCTACAAATTTCACACTGGCTGCAGTTTCATTCTTGTAAACAAACCGGACAGTGTAGCCGGTGGGTGAATCGGGATCCTTAAATATTGTCGGCCCGGGAACAAGAACATCACTCGATACGTTAACGATAGCCTTTGCCTTCAATGTAGTACCTGCTACGGACCCCAGTACTTCGAAGGTCCCTTCTGCTGCATAATTAGCCGGGTCGATTGCAGCCCATACTACATTTTCCTGCGAGGTCGTCTGGTCATTCCAATTCACAGTAACCTGTCCCGGAAGTACAGGAGCTGCTCCTACTGATGTTGTGACTGTTATGTCCTTAATACTCATAATGCACCGGAATGCGCTGGGTTTCCACAAATAGTCCCTGGCATATATCGCAAACAACTGGCACCAGGTATTAAAGTCGTGCGCACCGGCTACAACGATATTCTTATAGTTTGCTTTACCGTCCAATACTGCTACCTGGGCCGCAGTTGGCAGTCCGAAATCATATTGTCCGGCACCAACGAGAATGTATGGTACATTCAAATTCGGTGTAGTATTGCGGACTCCCATACCTGCGCTGAATATACCATAGTATCCGAACTTTGTGGCGTCGTAATTAATAATATTTGATGTGATGCCACCGCCCATCGAAAGTCCGGCAAATGACCTGTCAGCCGCTTCCGTGGATACATTATAGTTCTCTTCGATAAATGGCAGGATGATATTGAACAGATTTGGATACCCTTCCGACTGGCTTCCAAGGTATGTAGAGTCAGTCGATACGACGATGGCAGGCTCGGTAAGGCCTTCTGCAAGCAGGTTATCCATAATATTCGGCACACTGCCGATATTCATCCAGTCGGAAGCATCCTGGCCGCTGCCATGCTGCATGTAGATCGTCTTATACGGCTCTTCCCTGTCAGGATCATATCCGTACGGCAGGTATACACCCAAATAGCGGGTTCTGCCGCCGATCTGAGTCGGTATTGCCACATAGTCCCAAGCGCCTTTCTTTTCGTCGGTTCTGGGATTTTCTATAAGGCGGGCCTTCATAAGATCATCCTGTTTCTCCGGATCATGCGGCAGATAAACCACATTGAAGGCACGTCTGGAGGTTCCTGTGAGGCCATCCGGTGCGTATCTCGGCGGATTCGCAGGATCGGTTACCCAAAGGTTGGTATTCCCGTCCACATAGAACCAGTACTGGTTTGCGCCAGCTGCAAGCGGTACATCGATTACCCAATATCCGCCGTCACGCTTTTCCATATCCGCCTGATATGCTCCGCCCCCGCGCATAAAGCCGGGTTTGTACTCGGACGGCTGGTATACTTTTGTATCGGTGGGATCGGCCCAGTTCTTCAAAAGTATATCACCGACAAATTTCACGCTGTTTGCAGTCTCGTTCTTGTAAACAAATCTCACAGTATAGCCGGTGGGTGAGTTGGGGTCCTTTATTATGGTCGGCCCGGGAACCAGTTCTGTTTCCGCGGCACTCGCAAAGCTAAAAAGACCAACCAGCAGAACAAGACTCAAAACTACAGAAATAATCTTCATGTAATTTTTTCTTTTCATAACTACTCTCCTTTATAAAATTTTTCCTTTTGGTAAATCCACCGTCTTGCATAGAAGCTCATAGTTAACCAATGGAACCATCTCCCCTCTTTCAAGATCCTTTAGCGGTCTTTAGCGGCATGATGAAGCTAACACCAAAAGAATGCATTCTTTCGGCAATTATTCAGTGTATGATTGTGTGATTTTTGATAAGGATTTGATTATATTATATATATTGTAAATCTATCTACGGCTTAAATATTTTTACATTTACTCAATTATTTTTACATGTGGCCAAGTGTCAGACGCTTATTGATGTTTTTCATAATTTGGTGGCTGGAAGCTTTTGCAGGGCATAAAGAAAACACCTACCGATAAAATCATTTATCAATAGGTTTTCCGTCCGGCAGCAATTGCCTCAATTGATTATGCATTTCATCAAACTTTACTGTACGTATATGTATCCGTTTCCCAAGACGAGCCGCTAGATTATAGGCAAAATCCCTGCAAGCATCCCTGTCATACATCTGTATGGTACTAAGATGCATCATATTTATGCC
>JAEZCA010000013.1 GCA_023412665.1 Bacillota bacterium | reverse complement strand
AATAATGCGTCCCAAGAATATCTACTGAAAAATAGACCCGCGCCTCCGTTTCCGACACCCTTGAGGCCATACCACCCGACAGAACCGGTTCCCTCCCGGGATCATCAATATATAGCTTGCACCAGTACATGTCATTTGTATCTTGTCCCTGAGCACGGTATGCACTGCCGCTTCCACCGGGTACATGGACCACCGCATTACCTGCCACATCTTTAAACGCTTCTTCGTGGGACTCCGGTGGTGGAGTCGGAGATGTCATAGTCACATCTGCGAGGTTTATACACCCGAAAAAAGCACCATGCTCTAAAACGTTTATCGTCGCTGGAAGAGTAATAGCTTTAAGACTGGTACAGTCACCAAAAGCAAGCGTTGCAATCCTTTCAGCACTTGATGGCAGTATAACAGAAGTAAGACTGGTACAACCAAAAAAGGTTCCCTCATTTATTTCTTTCATGCCAGAGTTCAATAAATCAATAGACTCAAGGCTGGCACAAGAATTAAAAGCATAATCCTCTATTGAACTCACACTTGACGGCAAAGCGATGGATTTAAGGCTTATACACCCCATAAAAGCAATGCTTTCTATCGTTTGCAGGTCTTGTGGGCAAATAATCGTTTCAATGCTGGTACAGCCTGCAAAAGCAGCGGCGCCTATGACAGTGACAGAATCAGGAAGCTTTACCTCTGACAAATCGGTAAAATCTTTAAAGCATATATCACATACCTTATTATCGACAAACGTTGTTCCTGAGAAATCCACACTCTTCAGGTGCTTGAAGGATGAGCCTAAATATGCTAAATCAGTCATATCTAACACCCCACCGCTTACCGAAAGCCCCGAAGCCATCGAGCTATCAATCACGCCAGCTTTACTTAGCCATGCTTCGATCTCGCTCTCCAGTTCAGATGCTATATGGTCTGTAATGGTAATAGTTACATCAGTGGAAGCAACCACACCATTTTCACCAGAAATAAAGAAACCTGGTGTTTCGGTCTCTGCTGCCAATGAGATGGAGGGCACTATAGCAATAAGCATTGCCAGCGTCAGCAAAATGCTCATCTCCCGCTTTCTCAGCCTCGAAAATGATACTTTTTTCGCTTTCCTATCCAAAATGTGTCACTCCTTATGCAAATTTTACAATTATTATAGCATCGAAAACTGCATAAGAAGAAAAATATCGAAATTGATCGTTTTTTCGCCGAAATTGGGAGTAGATATTTTATTTATATCACGCTAATCACAGGATTGCTCCTCTTTTCCATCCAATGCATTGGAAAATGCGGCCATAAGAGTGAAAGTCATTCTGTTATATTCTGTTTTAATAAATCCTCCGTAGGCTTCTACAACCCTCTTGATATTTTTCATACCCAACCCATGGGACTTTTCACTTTTTGTTGAGATATAATCGCCATTTTGAATATTCAGGCAGCCATTATAGGAATTTTCAATTTTTATTAACAGCTGGTTATTCATTGTTCTTGCCTCCACCGAAACAAACCTTGCCTCCGGGTTATTGAGCTTTTTGCACGCCTCGATAGCATTTTCCATCGCATTTCCCAAAACTATGCAAAGGTCACTGTCACTTACAGAAAGCTGCCTTTGAATACTGCAGGTACAATTAAACTGAATACCGCCTTCCTTTGCCAATAAAGAATAATAGCCCAAAATAGAATTAGCTACAACATTCTCGCAGAATATGGGAAGCGGTTCAGTCTCAGTCATCTCATCATATTCGTCTAAAAAATGTTTTAGCTCATCATAGCGCCCATCCTCAGATAGTCTCTTGATTACACCGATAAAGTGGTGGGTATCGTGCTTCATTTCTCGAATCTCATTCATCTGTCCGCTTAACGCATCATAATACTCCTTCTGTATAGCAATCTGATTCTTAGCCTGCAAAAGCTGAAGAGAAGATATTGCATAATCATTGTACAGCTCCGCCATACGTAATGCGTAAACCAGGCTGAGTATCATAAGATACACCGAAAGCGAAACTATCAGCGCCAGTGACATGTTAAGATAAATATTTCCATTTAAATAATAACAATCAATAATCAGTCCCGAAATGGCAAGTATAACCCCGCAATAAATTAGAATACCTAACCTTTTAAGCTGATGCCGCCCGAAATATACCTTAAAAAAGAAATAAAACTCCAGTGCAAAAGCTGAGACAGGTAGAAGGATTGACAGATAACGGTTATAAACCCCATGAGGAGTAAAAAGATACACCAGGTATACCACCGCATAATAAAGGAAGAATCCATACTTCTCCTTACGTGAAAAGGTAACCCCGAATTGTTGCTGCACCATAAAAATCAATAGGAATTTCAGTATAAAGGTAACAAGAAACATCAGTTCATTGGTAGCTTCATATGAAAGATTGAAAAATACCTTGCTCTGCCAGAAGCTGTAAAATTCAGCAGTCAGCATAAGACGCATTAACACTAAAAAAGCTATGGATGGAAGCCAGACAGAATGTACTCCCCTATGCGAAGACAGCATGTATATAACAATCAAAGCAAAAAATGAGAACAGCACTATTCCGAACAGAATAAAACGGATGCTGCTTCTGTCGCTGTTTTCCTGCATGGCGCGGTCATAATCCTTTAAAACCGGAGCCATATAAAGTCCGGAAAACCGCGTACTCGCTACCTCGATCACTAACTCGTGAGTTTCTCCCGAGGACAGTGTCACAGGATGTAGGTTTGCTTTAGGAACTGTAAATATTTCTTCAGCATCCTTTGATACAATGCCGCTCTCAGCAGTCATAACCCCATCAATAAATACGCGGTAAGCACAGCCGAAATCCGGTATGTAGACTGTCACAGGCTTTGGACACTCAAGCCCCTGCAGTGTGAGCCGATAGCTTGCGAATCCTTCAGCCGCCAGCCAGTTCCCATCAATTTTGTACTTGGACCACTGATCCGGTACTCTGATAAAAAAATCCGGCTTATCCTCCTGCTGCGGATCAGTGGCAATCAGACGGTTCCAGAAAAACTCCCAGCCTCCGTCCAGAACTATTGTCCTGTCAGGTGAAAGCGTCATTAAATTTATGCTTCCGCCAACCGCTGTTGGTGCATCGGTAAGACTGTGATAAAACACAGTATAAGCAACCGGCAGATGGGTAAACAGTATCACAAAGGTCAGCCCCAAAATCAGATAAGCTTTTATAGGCTTTGATTCTCTCATTTCATTTTCTCTTCCCGCAACCATAATTTTATCTGGTCCTCAATGAAATAGTCCAATGTGCCCTTTAGAGGTGGGGCCATCGTTATTTAAGATAAAATACTCCTTCGTCATCAAACTCTGTTTCTTCGGTAATTTCAATACCATAATGCACATATACGGTTCCTTCACCGTCCATATCTATCCATCTGCTGTTCAAATCACCCTCGCTCATGATACAGTAGCCCACACACGCAGGATCGTTAAAATAAAACTGATATTCGGTGTCCAGCTTTTTATATCCGACGCAGATTACCCAGTGACCATCTGTAAGATATGTATCGGAATCGCTGGGATTGTCCACATTAAAGCTGCCATCCTCCGCAATCGTCCATGCCTGTATGCACATCATTACCGGGTGTCCTTTATCAAGTGCTGCTCTCAAATCCTCAATAGTTATGTTCTCAGCCTCTTTATAACCAATGCCGCAATCTTTGAAGTATTGAACAATGTTCTTTGGTGGAGTTCCGTATTCCTCGGTAGTCCCAAGTTCTTTTTCATATGTCTGTAAATTAATGTCACTTTCGTAGGGAGCAATCCAGTTCATTATCATCTGGACACATGTGGTTCCGCATGTATATCCTCCATACTGCCTCAGATTTGGCATATCAATAAAAGTGTCCGCACCGGAAGTATATCCCAGGTAAATATCGTTTCCGCTGTGCCGCTTATCACTCTCTGATGAACCACATGCACATAATGCAAGAATCATAAAAAATGAAAGCACAAATATAATCCATTTTTTCATAGTTAACACCTGCTTCAATCAATCTCCACTATAACGCATAGTTCAAAGAAAAAACTCCGATTAGGCGATAATTTGCTACGCAAACATCTCATCCTTTGCCAAAAAGAAGCAAAATCTGTTATGCTTATCGGCAATTTTATCACAAACGATGACAACCTACAACCAAAAGAGCTTAACATTTCAGGTAGATAAATAAAACCCGCAGATAACAGCTACCTGCGGGTTCAAAGAAAGACCTTCGTACCACCGATTCAAGGATTTTCACCGTTTTTCTGACTATCAACAAACTGGCCGAAGGTCATTTCCTCATTGTATTGGGCAAGACCATCCATGATCTCATTCTCTGTATAGGTACCTATTATATGCAAATCGTCGTCTAGTACATATATAATATGGAATCTGTCGAAATCCATATTCTTTATAGATTCCCTAAGCAATGTATCTCTCATGACAACGAGATCCCGGGCAGGATATATTCCTCTTCTGACCAGCCTGGAACGCCTGTAGATAATCTCTCTGATTCCCATTAATGCACTCTCCAATCTTGCTGTTCGTAATGTGATTATTATGTATAGCCCAATAATAATAAGGCTTGCATTATATGTAGTGATGAATAGCTGGTAAACGCCTGCTCCTATCATTAATGATGAGACAGCCCAGGCAAGCAATCTGACAGCCCTGCCTGCCGCATTCGATCCAATGCCGCCTGAAAGCAGCTCATACATCAGCCGTCCTCCGTCAAGGGGGATCACCGGCAATAAATTGAACAGCCCCATAAGAAGGTTGGACACCGACAATAGAGTTAAATACTCCCGCTCACCCGCCAACATATGCTCAAGTATAAATGCTGCCAAGAAAATAAGCAGATTTAAAGCTGGCCCGGCTGAGTATATAAAAATCAGCTCTTTTTTGCCGCATCGGCTTATAGGGATCTCAGCGGAAAAGCCCAGGACTGAGACACTCACTGCATCCGTCTTTATGCCGCATATACCAGCTGCTGCAATATGTCCTGCTTCATGTAGCAGCATTGAGAAGAAAATCACGGTGTACTCTGAAAAAAAGCCTGCTATCAGCATCAAGGCCGGCATTATCAGTACAGTTGCACTAATTCTGATTTCTGTTCCCGCAGGCTTCAGCCTCACCCGGCGGCAACTGTTATGTATTCCAGCGGATCAACAGGGTCGTTCCCGTTCCATACCTCAAAATGCAGATGACTTCCTCCTGCCATACTATCCTCCCCAACCACTGCTATTATATCTCCTTTTTTTACAGCATCATTGATTTTTACAGCAATGCTTGAGCAATTGCCGTAAACTGTTGTCAATCCATTATCATGACTTAATCTGATGAAATTCCCGTACCCGGGCGCAGAGCCCGAGTCTGCGACAATCCCATCCAATACGGCTTTCACATCGCTTGTATTCTCAACTGATATATCGATTCCCTTATGCATCCTGACAAAACCGCCCGGGTCTGTTATCTCGCCAAAGTGAATAGAAATCGATCCGATTGCCGGACTTATCAAGCCAGAAGCGCCCGACTGGGCAGAGGTATATGCCTCGATGTCTCCGCTGCTTGCTGCCAGCACAGAGGTCTCGGGCGACGGCACGGACAGCTGCATCTCCTCCGTCAGAGCATCATTCTTTTGGGCTTGATTAGATTCGGAAACATATGGATCTGTGTCTGCGTTATTCAAAAAATCATCAGCTTTGACAGCCATATCAGGCTCCTTTACTTCAACAGAGCCCGGTATAACACTGTTCCTTATGTCCGAGACCATTGTTTGAGCAAATGCATAAATGCTTTTCAGCTCGACATTGTGACTCAGAACATATCCGACCTGTCTGGTGATAAAGCTGGCAGCAGATATGTTAATGCTCTTGGCGATTATTACTATCAAGAGCAATATAACGCTGACCACCGTCTGAAATACAAGGAGCCTTCGAAGGCCTCCCCGCTGCGGGATCCTTGTATACCTTTTGTGCGGACTGCTTCGTCTTGTTGTGTATCCTCTGCCTGATGTGTAACTATCCATGCCGTCTCATCTCCAGTACAGTTATATTTATTGGTCCCCTGCTAAATTATATTAGTAATGCGGCCCATTTATGTATACACTGCAGCTTGCGAGCAAACAAGAAAAAGCGGAGCCTCGCTCCGCTTTTTCTTGTTTGCTTATTCGTTTAAAATCATTGTTTGCTTATGTACTCACGCCAATGGAGGTCGCCTCTCTCCAGCCCTTTTATCAGGACCTCCGCTGTGGCGATATTGGTGGCGAAAGGAATATTGTTTATATCACACAGCCTCAGCAGCGAATTGATGTCAGGTTCATAGGCATTGGGATTCACAGGATCCCTGAGAAAGATAACCAAATCCATCTCATTGAGCGACACTCTTGCTGCTATCTGCTGAGTCCCGCCCAATGGTCCCGCAGAAAACCTGTATACCGGCAAACCGGCTCCATCAGATATAAACGAAGCTGTCGTTCCGGTAGCGAACAGGGAGTGCTGCTGTAAAATAGCCTTGTACGCTATACACAGCTCCACTATCACCTCTTTTTTATTATCGTGAGCTATGAGAACGATATTCATACACCAATAATATCCTTACTTCCCGCTGTTTCTTATATTCCTGATCGGAATATTGGCATACAGTGCAGGCACTATGCTTTCGCCGTCATCGCTTTTTGTCCTGGTAAGCTGTATGTCCAGAGCGCTTTCATCAACATCCATATAATTTGTTATGACCTTAATGATCTCGCTCTTGAGCATCTCCAAAAACTGCGGAGATACATTGGCGCGGTCGTGTATCAGTACCAGCTTCAGTCTTTCCTTGGCAACATCCTTGGAGTTCTTCGATCTACCGAATATTTTCCCTAAATCGAGCAGCATTTTATTCCTCCTCCTCAGTCCGCCTTCAGGCCTAGTAATTTTCTGAGCTTGCCCATAATCCCCTGGTCTTCGCCGAATGTTATAAAAGGAACCTCTTCACCCTGGATTCTCTTAACTATATTGCGGTATGCCTGACCTGCCAGGGATTTCTGGTCATTTATGGCCGGCTCGCCTCTGTTTGTTGAAACGACTATCTTTTCATCATCGGGAACAACACCGATAAGTCCGATGGCCAGTATGTCTATGATATCGTCAATAGACATCATATCTCCTCTTTTGACCATGTCCGCTCTCATTCTGTTTATAAGGAGTTTTGGGTTTCTCAGCTCGTTGGCTTCCAGCAAACCTACGATCCTGTCAGCATCCCTTACAGCAGAAACCTCCGGGGTTGTAACCACTATTGCCCTGTCTGCTCCTGCTATCGCATTTTTAAATCCCTGTTCAATACCTGCAGGGCAGTCGACGATTATATAATCAAATTCTTCTTTCAATTCTTCACATAGCTTCATCATCTGCTGGGGATTAACTGCGGATTTGTCCCTCGTTTGAGCAGCCGGCAGCAGATACAGCCCTTCATAGCGCTTGTCCTTTATTAGCGCCTGTTTGACACGGCAGCTTCCTTCAACAACATCAACAAGATCGTATACTATTCTGTTTTCCAGGCCCATGACCACATCAAGATTTCTCAGACCGATATCGGTATCGATCAGGACCACCTTATGTCCCGATAATGCCAGGCCGGTACCAATATTGGCAGTTGTCGTGGTTTTGCCCACCCCACCTTTTCCAGATGTTATAACTATGACTTCACTCATCCAAATACCTCCCATGCGCCTGAAACAGGCTTTTTGCGATGTTGACCGTAATACTGCCGCGTTACATAAGCCGTATTTCCTTTTGCTTATGTTGAATATACAATTTATAACCTGCTTTGTCAATTAAGATATATCCTGAACTAACACTTAATTATTTTCATTTGTACTGTGGCAGAAATGCATCAATATACACAATGTCATCCTTTACATAAGCCATCTCAGGCAGCAGTCCCTGCTTTGCCTGCTTTGTGTCAGGCGGCCTGGTGATCACATCCGCTATGCGCAGCTGTGTCGGCTGCAGGCTGAGCGCCGCAACTACGGCCTCCTTGTTCCCGTCCGCACCTGCATGTACCATTCCTCTCAGCGAGCCCATTATTATTACATTTCCGGTTGCAATGACCTCTCCTCCGGGATTCACATCACCAATGACAACCAGATTTCCGTCATAGCTGACCAGTGTTCCTGATCTGACCGTTCCCTTATAAAACCTGGTCATCCCCTCATCAAGACCCTTGAAATACATCAGCCGCATTTTGGGCTTCTCCCTGGACTTGTCCGTTTCCTCAGTCTCATTTTCGGCTTCGTTGAAGGAATCATCCTCTTCAAAGCTTCTTACCTCTGCATTGGCTTTCTGAGAAATCAGGCTTGCAATCTTATTCTCCTGCACGCTATCGAGCTTTTTCCCACGATATTTAACATCCAGGCTCGCTCCCTTGAAAAACCTTCCCGATGTCTCAAGCTTTTTGGCTACGCTTTCATAAATATCATCAAAGTCGTCTTCTTCGCGCATTATAAGTATCAGTCCGTTGACTGTGGCCTTAAAGCTTATGATGTTCTCTTCCATAGACCGTACCCCCTGTACGTGAGATGAGATTCACATAAATAATTATTACATTAATCGATAAAATTAACAAGAGATAATTGAAATTCAAAGAAAAATGATATTTATATAAAAAATGAGGGCAGTAGTTTTAATTTTCCAGGACTGCAGTGTGCAAAAATCGATTCTTCTGGGCGCATAATACTATTCTGGAGTCTACATAACTCAATAATACTCCTATTCATGGCCATAATCATTGAATACTCTCAATAAAATCAATGAAATTGTGCCCAGATGATCCGTTTTTTGCACACCCTCCCTATGAAGTCTGAATGTCAATGGGTCATGCTCCTGACCATTTACTAGCTACTCATTACGGGTTGAGGAGCGGTTTTTCGGGCTTCAGCTCGGAGCTTCTGGAATCGGCGGCCTTCAGTCCGAAGTACTCATCGATTATATCCCTGGCTATAGGCGCAACATTTGATCCCCAAACTCCTCTTTCAACTACTATGGCAATGGCGATCTTCGGATCGTCAGCAGGCGCATAGCATACGAACAGTCCATTCGGCGAACGGCCTCCTCCGCTTTTCGTCTGGGCTGAGCCCGTTTTTCCTGCAACCTCGAAGGGCAGGCCTTCAAATGACTTTTTTGCGGTTCCGTCTATCGATGAGGTAACAGCGACCATTCCTTTTTTTACAGCAGCAATTGTTGTATCCTTCAAAGGCAGTTCCAGATACGACGGTTCGTTTTTATTTACAATTGAACCGTCATACCTTACTACCTCCTTTATTACATGAGGTGTGTAGAGCTTTCCGCCGTTTGCTATAGTAGCGATGTAATTGGCAAGCTGCAGTGGGGTAAATGCATTATCAAACTGCCCTATTGAAACCTGAGCCGTATCGGCAGGCCTCCATATATCGTTTCTCAGCTGCTTTTTAAGCTCGATGGATGACATTGTTCCCGAGACCTCATTGGGCAGGTCTATACCTGTCTTTTTCCCCAGGCCGAAGCTGTTGCCCCAGTAGGTCAACGCTTCAATTCCTGTTTCTGTTCCGACCTGATAGAAATATACATTACACGATGTCTCAAGAGCTTTTTGCAGATTGAGCACTCCATGTCCGTAATCAGGCCTTTCCAGACAGAAAAGATATCTTCCGCCGATATACAGGCTTCCTTTGTCGACCCTGTTGCTCGCATTTGGCGTTATCACGCCTTTCTCCAGCGCCGCTACAGCAGTCAGAGGCTTAAAGGTCGAACCTGGGGCATAGTTTTCCTGTATTGCCCTGTTAAGCAGTGCCTTTAGCTTGTTCTCATCCTTGTTGAGATCGATAATGGTCTGCTGAGCAGCCTTGTCCTCCGAGCCTGCCAAAAAAACCTCAGGCGAATAGCTGGGGTAGCTGACCATCGTAAGCACCTCACCGGTGTTCACGTCCAGTGCTACAGCCGCGCCGGAAAAAGCATCGCCATAATTGGGGCCGTTTTTATCGTTCTTGATTTTTTCAATGTTTCTGGCAAGGGACTCCATGGCAACCTTCTGTAGATTCCTGTCTATGGTCAGCACTACATCGCTGCCGGGCAGCGGCTCAACGGTTACATTCTTTTGCGTAAGCCTGCCGCTGTCATCTATCTCAATGCTCATTTTTCCATTTTTGCCGCGGAGATATCTTTCCGCTGTCTTTTCTACGCCGGTCTGTCCTATAAGGTCGTCGTTATCATAGCCTTCATCCTTAAGGCTGTCATACTGGCTTGAATTTATTCTTCTGATGTAGCCCAGCACATGTGCCACATCATATGCGTCATTATATTCTCTGACCGGCTCGATGGTGGTGAATATCCCGGGGAACTCATGCCGCCTCTCCTCTATCAACGATACCGTATCCATTCCAACATCACGGGCAAGCGCTACTGTTCCGCCGGTGGAAAAGTTCCAGTTGTTTATAAGTATCTCATATCTTAAGGTCATTACGGCGTATGCCTGTTCGTCCGATAACGAAGGATCTATTTTGAATTTTTCATCTCTCAGGTAGTTAAAAAGCTCCCGGGCATCATACTTTACATCTTCCTTTTTCATGTTCAGCCTGTCGGAGTTGGTCTGCCATTTCTCTATCTGCTCTTTTGACATGTCGTTGAAAGCAATGGGATTGAACGTCATAAATTTTTCAAAGCTGTCGGCATGGTTTTCCTTGTTTTTTTCAAGGACCGACCATAGTCCAAGCAGCATATCATTCATTTCCGAGGTGGTTATTTCAGTTTTTGCGATATATATGGAATACCCCTGTCTGTTAACGGCTATGGGCACTCCATACCTGTCGAGTATCTTTCCTCTAGGAGCTTCAACATCCACTTCCTTTAGTATTTTCCTTTGGGAATCTGTTATATATTTCTCACCTTCGACTATCTGCAGGTTGAACAGGCGGAAAATGATTATGAAGAAAAAAGCTGCAAATCCCATACATAAAATGATATATCTTTTTTTAAGTTTTCCATCCATATCAGATACCTCCGGCAGACATCGCCGCTCAATACTTTCTTGCTACCGCTCCCGATGCATCAAATTTTCTTCCTGCCTTTAAAACCAGCGGGAACAACAGAATAGAGACTGCGCAGTTATATATTGCTTCAGGCAGTATGACGTTGGTGAAAGCAAATATCAACCTGATATCGGCGTTTATAATATTGTTTATAAGGTATACCGCTGCCTCATATGCAACAGAATACACAAATGTAAAGAATACAACAATCATCAGATTTTCCCTGTAGACCCTCCTGCTTACCGTACCGGCAGCCAGACCCAGATAAAACAACAAAAGTGCATGGAATCCCAAAACATTTCCGAATTGCATATCAATGCAAAGTCCTGTGAAAAAACCCACCGCAGAACCTTCCGTGCTGTTTCTGACGATAGCAGTCACTATCGTGAATACTATCAGGATATTTGGCATTACACCATAAATACTGACATACCTGAGCAGAGTTGTCTGTAAAAGAAGAAAAATTATTATGAAGAATAAATAAAACAATATTTTTCTTTTCATTTATCGGCACTGCCTATATTATTATTTTTTAATATGAATACCTCTTCAAGCCTTCGTAAATCGGCAGCAGGCTTGATAACAGCATATCTGTCAAGCTCGCTTCCGGTCTTTCTCACTTCCAGGACCTCGCCTATTATTATTCCCTTGGGATATATCCCGCCGATCCCCGAGGTCTCGATCACATCTCCTACCTCCACATCCACTTCGATAGGTATGTAGACCATCTTGCAAAGGCCATCCTCCTTGAGCTGCATATCGCCCTTTATGATGGCATGCCCGCCTCCGGCTTTTGCTATCCAGCCTGATATGGCGCTGTCCTCATCGATTATTGTCTGGATGTTGGCCGTAGTGGAATCCGAATCAAGAACGCGTCCGACAAGGCCCTTTGACCCTGTCACGACCGGAAAATCCACAGAAATCCCCTCACGTTCACCCATGTCCACCTTGAAAACACTGTACCAGTTACCGGGTTCCATGGCTATAATATTGGCACCTATCATGGTGTAATCGTCAAAGTCGCCTTTCAGATCGAAGGCGCGTCTGAGCTCCTCGTTTTCCGATTTTAACTCGGAGTATTCCCTGTTTTCACTTTTCAGCAGTGCATTTTCCTCTCTTAATGCTTTATTTTCCTCCCTTAAGGCATCTATGCCCTCAAAGTATGAAAACAAATCGTCTATCTTATAACCGACTGACGTGAAAAACCCCTGTATGGGTTTCAAGGGAACGCTTAATATATTGGTAAGCCAGTTCAGCTTGCTGTTCCTGTTGACCGAGACCCCCATCACGACAAGAAGCGCTATTGTTATCATGGAAACTATGAACCATTTGCTTTTAAAAAGACGCCGCAAAGGAATGTCTCCTCTCTATTTTAATTTCCTGGGCGTTATAAGCACTTTCTTGAGGGTCTCGATTTCATCGAGCACCTTACCTGTTCCAATGGCTACACAGTCAAGCGGTGTCTCCGCGATCATGACCGGCATGCCCGTCTCTTCCTTGATGAGCGTGTCCAGCCCGCTGAGAAGCGCTCCCCCGCCCGCCAGCATGATACCCTTGTCCATTATATCTGCAGCCAGCTCCGGAGGTGTCTTCTCAAGTGTATATTTTATGGAGTCCACGATGGAGTTTATCGGCTCCTTGAGCGCTTCATTTATTTCACTTGACGACAGCGTTATGTTTTTGGGAAGCCCGGTTATGAGGTCCCTGCCCCTTACATCCATGTATTCCTCCTTGGGCTTGAGGTATGCATTTCCTATCGTCATTTTGATCTGCTCGGCAGAACGCTCGCCGATCATGAGATTGTATTCCTTCTTCACAAAAAGCACTATTGCATCGTCAAACTCATCTCCTGCCACTCTGAGCGACTTACTGGTAACAATGCCGCCGAGAGATATTACTGCCACCTCGCTTGTTCCGCCGCCTATATCAACGATCATGCTGCCGGAGGGCTCTTCGACCGGCAGGTTCGCTCCAATGGCGGCTGCCATCGGCTCTTCGATCAGGTAGGCTTCCTTCGCTCCGGCAGATAATGTAGCTTCCTCAACTGCTCTTTTCTCTACCTCTGTTACACCTGACGGCACACAGATGACTACTCTCGGTTTGGATATGAAGCCTGAACCTATAGCACGTTTTATAAAGTGCTTAAGCATGCTTTGAGTAATGTCAAAATCGGCAATAACGCCATCCTTCATTGGTCTTATTGCCACAATGTCGCCGGGAGTCCTGCCTATCATGCTCTTTGCATCATCGCCCACAGCCAGTATGGTCTTTGTATTCTTATTTATTGCCACAACCGATGGTTCTCTGATTATTATACCCCTGCCTTTTACATGGACCAGCGTGTTGGCAGTCCCCAGGTCTATTCCTATGTCCTTGGCGAAAAATCCCATATAAATACTCCTCCAGTTCTTCTATGAAAGGGCAGCGGCCTGTCCCTATAAGACTACATCATACCCTGCTCTTTTAAACTTATGTACCTTCCGTCCCCGATCACTACATGATCAAGTACTTTGATCCCCAATATGTTCCCTGCATTAACAAGCCTGTGTGTCGTTTCTATATCCTCTCTGCTCGGTTCAGGATCACCGCTGGGGTGGTTGTGCACCAACAGCATTCCTGAACACCCTGCCTTTACCGCCTCGCTGAATACTTCCCTCGGATGTACTATCGATGCATTGAGGCTCCCGATCGAAATATCCATATATTTGATAATATGGTTCTTCGTATTGAGCAATATTACCTTAAATACTTCCTTCTTCAGGTGGCGCATCTCTTCCATCAGCAATGCACTGACTTCCACAGGCGATTTTATAGTCACCCTGTTGTTATTTATCAATGAAGCAGAAACCCTTTTAGAAAGCTCCATTACTGCTTTTATCTGCAGTGACTTTACCCTCCCGATGCCCTTCATCCTCCTGAGCTCTTCCACTGAAAGGTCATGAAGATGGGTTATGCCCCCTCTGTCCTCTCCAAGTGCCAGAAGACGCTGTGCCAGTGTTACCGACGTCTCCTCGGAGCTGCCGGTCCTTATGACTATTGCCAGCAATTCAGCATTTGACAAGGTCTCCGGGCCGAATTTCTCCAGTTTTTCATAGGGTCTCTCGCTAGCTGGTATATCCTTCATTCTAAGTCTGTATTCCATTTTGGTCAACCCCGCATTTCTTAAAAAATAATAAAACATCACTCCTTCAATTATACAATTTTTTAACATTTATTTCAAGTTTTTAGCAATTTTCCTATTTATTTAGTAATTATCCATATGCTTCTATGCCAAAATCCTGCAACAGGCGATATAATCTTCTTAAAGGGAGCCCAACAACATTGGAATAACAGCCGTCCAGACCCTCAACAAACAGTGCGGCTCTTCCCTGTATTGCATAAGCACCGGCCTTTCCATAAGGCTCGCCTGATTCTATGTAAGCTTCTATCTCCCTATCCGATAATGATGAGAACCTGACCTTTGTAGTCTCATATCCGGTGTTCACTCTTCCGGTAGATGTATTGATCAAAGCTATACCTGTTATTACAAGATGCTCCCTTCCCGAGAGTTTTCTGAGCATCCTGCGGGCATCATCAGCATCCGCCGGCTTGCCGAAAATCTCATCATCGCAGACAACTATCGTATCCGCGCCGAGTATGATGCCCGATTTGCCGCGGGCAACATCCATCGCCTTCATATATGCAAGCTGTTGGGCCTTCTGGGCTGGTGTGCCCGAAATATCCGCGTTTTCTTCATCCACATCTCCGGGCATGACTACGAACGGTATCCCGGCCTGAGTCAGCAGCTCCCTCCGCCTTGGCGAGGAAGATGCCAGTATGATCGCTTCCATCCTATATTTTCTCCTTGGTATATACGAACTCAATCAGGGACATTTCTCTGCTACAGAGGAATACCCATTACAGAGAAGTGTCCCTTCTCCGCTCTCAGAGGTGTGTCCCTTACCTCTTACCATTATTCTACCCAAGTTTGATTTGAATAGGAATAGAATTTTGCAAAATAATAGAGAAAAGTGATAAAATGCTATTTGAATATAGCTATATCGATCCTTCTGTTTTTCTGCCTGTTATATTCGCTGTCGTTTGGCACTATGGGCTGAAACTCGGCGTTTCCTGTTGCAGTCAGATTTTTTTGTCTGATATCGCATTCATCGATAAGGAATTTGACAACATTTGTAGCTCTCTTTGTGGACAGCTCCCAATTTGACGGGAACTCTCTCGTATTGATAGGCCTGTCATCGGCATGACCCTGTACCTGTATCTCATTGTCGAGTGTTTTAAGTATCTCACCAATCTTTTTTATCACAGGCTTCGCTGATGTCTTGAGATCAGCGCTTCCGGTATCGAACAATATTACCGAATCCATTCTGAGGATTATTTTGGTTCCTTCATCCACAACTTTTATGTTTTCATTAAGGCCCATCTTGTCAATAAGGCCCTGAATATCCACCTTAAACGCACTTATGCTTCCTTCTCCCTGATCCTCGCCGTTTCCTTCCATATCATTTTCGTTATCTTCATTCCCTTGTTCATCTACAGTTCCGGCATTTCCCTGCTCGTCGATATCCTTGCCTGACATATCTCCTTCATCTTCATTGCCATCATCAGGCTCATCCAATATATCCTCCCCGTTTTCAAAGGGAGTGAGGCTGAGCATGGTGTCGCCCGATTGCTGATCGAAGGTTTCATTTCCGGCGCCGGCAAAGGCCGCGCGCATAGACAATGCAACCTTTTCGAATTTTTGCTTGTCGACTATTGCCATTGAGAAAAGCAGTATAAAAAAACAAAGCAGCAGCGTTACAAGGTCACTGTAAGTTGTCAGCCAAGAACCGCTGCCTGAACTCTCTTCAACTTTCTTTCTTCTGCCCATCTATTTCACTCCTGTTAAGCTGATACAGCCTTGTCCGAGTCCTCGGTATCCTTTTTGGCATCAGCTTTTCTCTGTTCAGGTGTAAGGAATATCTTTAGCTTCTGTTCCAGCATTTTCGGATTCTCTCCGGCCTGGATCGATATGACCGCCTCAGCGATCATCTCCTTTTGGTGAACTTCCTCGTCACTTTTTATTTTAAGCTTGCCGGCCATTGGAATACAGACAAAATTCGAAAGTATGCTGCCATAAAATGTCGTAACCAATGCAACTGACATGGACGGACCTATCTGGGACGGGTCGTCAAGCTTAAGCAGCAGATTGATCAATCCGAGCAGTGTACCGATCATTCCCCATGCAGGGAATATTGCACCCATCATATTAAATATGGCCTGACCCTTACCATGTCTTGCCTGCATGTTCTCTATCTCTGTATCCATAAAGTCTTTAATCGTCTCAGACTCGATTCCATCGACAACAAGCTGGAGTGATTGCTTTATAAACGGATCCTCCATCTGTTCAAGCTCCGGTTCTATAGACAGCAAGCCTTCCCTTCTGGTCTTTTCAGAAAGCTTGACCAGCATCTCTATCGTTTCATTTGCAGAGGATGACTTGTCTTTGAAGATATGTCTGGTCAGCTTGAACACACCTATAACATCCTTGAGCCTGAAATTGATCAGTGTTGAACATATGCCTCCGCCGATGGTTATAAATACAGATGGCGGATCCCAATAAGAAAGCAGTTGGCCGTCTCCGATAAAAATTGATATTACTACACAGGCCACGCCCAAAACAAGACCTATAATCGAACCTAAATCCATAACATTCATCCTTTGCTTATTGCAAGGTAATCTATTGTACCATCAAATATCATATCGGATAAAGCTTGGTTTTTCATTATATCGATTTTTTGGAAACTCAAGAAATGCTTCCGCTGGCGAAAGCTTTTGCCATCGGTATTTCCAGCGACTTGACGGAAAACTTAAGTTTAAGCCTTCCGTATTCCCTTCCGATTTTTTTATAACAGTTTTTCAGACATTCAAAATCGATAGGGGAGTGCTCCTGCAGTGCCGATAGGTACTTCCCTCCATATATTCCGTCATTGCAGGCGACCGCGCCCATAATAAGAAAAACAACGCTGTTTTTCATAAGCTCCTTTATCTGTTTTGCTCCGGCACCTGCAAAGGAAACGTCATCATCCATAACTCTGATCGTGAAATTTATCAATCTGTTGGTAAGATTTTGAATTGTATCTTTGTCGCTGTTTAATGAAAACAGTGTTCTATGTCCATTGATTTTATCAGTTCCGATATCCTGAAGATCATCAATAAGCTGAAGCAAAATACCGAAACAAAAGATAAATTCTGATTCAGCTTCAGATAGGCTCCCCTTTATGAGACAACCGTCAGCCAGCACCGAGCTTCCGCCTTTTTCGACGCTGATATCAAGTATATCCTCCCTGATCAGCTCTGCAGAACCATCCTGCAGCATACTTCTGACCTGTGCATCATGTATCCCTTTAAGGCTTTGGTATACCATCGGGTATCGACTGCGGTCATACTGGGCTTCAATCATATCAACAAGCTTGAAAAGCTTGCCCTCCAATGGGGTCTCTGCTGTTACAGGTTCACCTGACAGCCTTCTGCCCAATTTGTTATTTGTGCCGAACTTTCTTTCGACGGATATTCTATTGGTATCAATAAAATTGTCAGTGTACGGATATAGCATGCTATAGGCCAGGATGGACGGTGTCAGCGCAATATCCATACCCATCAGCCTTTGAATGCAGTTCATTATCCATACATTTCTCAAAGACTGCAGGATGTCGTCAAATTTGAAGGCTGCATCAAACCTTTTGGCTTCGGAAATAAAATCCGATGTCACATCACAAAAACCGCCATCTAGAAGCACCCTCATGCTTACATCACCTAATCCGATTACATTGACTCCGCAGTCATATATCAGATGCTTGAAAGAACTGCCCCATTGTACCGGATCGTCACTGCCATTGCCATTAAAACTCTTTACCAGCCTTATGGAATCATCGATAAAGGTTCTCAGCCGCACATCATTGACAGCGTGATCATTCGCAGTATACCTTCTATGCAAAAGAGGGAAAGTATCAGGTGTACTTTCCCAAACTTTTATACACTTTCCCTTTAATTCATCAATTATTGCCTCAATGCCTGTATAAGTGTCCATCGAACCCCCGCGCCTACTTTTTTCCCTGATAAACAATGATACCGCCTATGATGACCAGGAACAACGGCAGCAGAAACTTCAGCTGAAAAAGCGAGGGCATGAACTGCTTGCCAAGTATCAGTACTCCAAGGCCAACCAGTATTGCTCCCAATACGAACCTGTTTTTCTCAGAGTTGTATTTTGCGGGACGATCCCAGTTATCAGCATCATTGTAGAAATCCTTGACAAAATCATCATTGCCGGTCTTTGCGCCCGGATCCGTATAAGTGCTGCTATAAGCGTCTCTGCTGCGATCCTGGCCCCACTGCGTACTGTCCGGGGTAAAGCCCTTGTCCTCAGGCATTATCAATGCTGCAACAAGGTACACTATCAGTCCCCATCCCATTAATAACGCCAGTATGCTGACTATTCTGATAATCACTACATCTATATGGAGATATTCCGACAAACCTCCGCAAACTCCCAGCAACATTTTATTTCTTCTCGAGCGATGCAATCTTTCCATATCATTACTCCTTTATCTGTGATTGTGCTTTCAATAGATAATACGAAGATAATGCAATAATGTCTAACAAATGGGGACATTTCTTTTCTATAAAGGAATACATCCTGCAAAGAAGTGTCCCCTTAGCTGATTCCCCTTTCCATGATCCTGTCGTTGTCATATACCGGCTTGATTTCCGCTCCGGGCGGCACGACAAGAAACTCTTCATCATCCCACTCCCCATTGACAAGTGCATCGATAAGCCTTGTGCTGCCTCTGATAAAGCGCGCCTGCTTGCCGGATTCCTTCGCATGTCCTAAGAAGGATTCACGTATGTCCGGAACATCAAAGCCGTCAAGCTCTATAAATGTAAGGAAATTCACCTCATTCTTTACTTTCATCATGTCGATTATATAGTCTGCATTCTCTTCACCATACTTATCCACAAGCTCTTTGTAATAAGCTTCATGCTCACTGGTCGTCATACCAGCTACGCCCCCCTGGTACCACCCGCCAAGACGTTCATAATAGCAGGCTGATGACCATTGTGCGCTTGGTGTCAGGCCGAAATGCTCCAAAAAGGCCGCCCTGCTTCCGAGAAATACAGTGCAGCAATCATGGGCCCGGGGAATGACAAGCGGAATAGACCGTGCCCTCAGCCCCGAGGTACTGTTCCCGCAAAGACCATACCCCAGCAGTATGGCATCATATTTATCAGGCGTTCCGTCAATAATGTCCTGTATTTGCTTTCTTAATCCGTCAGGGTTGACATGGGAGCGCAGTTCGGTGAACTCAACATCCAGAATATTGGGTGTCCGGGCAGCAGCTGAATATACCAGTCTGGAAAAAACTTCGCATGAAATCATCTTAAGCCTCAAGTATGATCCTCCTGACAGCGCCCGTTATTCATATATTTTTTGCTTTCCGTCACATCTAGCTTTAGATCATCATTACTTTCCGAAGCATGTTCAAGCGGCTTCTCCGGCGCAAACAAAGCAAAAAGTCCGCCGAAAATCACTGAAGGGTAGTAGCTGAGCAGTCTGTAAATCAGAATGACCGGTATAATGAAGCTTTTTGTAAAGAACATACCGTAGAACATATAGCTCAGGCCTTCCACTCCGCCCGTAGCACCGGGAGTTGGAACTATCAGCGACAGCAGGACTATCATGGACTGGGATGCTATCACTTCCAGAGGAGACACTCTGAAGGACTCAACAGACAATTGTATAAAGTAAGTTATCAGAAACAGAAAGGTAAACTGAATGATCTGTAGAATCGTCAAGACTGCAAGCTGTCTGCTGTCCTTTTTTATTATCAGAGCTCCTCCGCGGAAGGTTTCCAGCTCCGCTTCTATTTTCCGTTCTAAAGCAGTGATGTTTTTAACCAGCTTGACTTTTGATAAAACTCTTGCAAAAAAGTGCATTATCTTTCTTGCGGAGTGGCCTTTATACAGCAGCAGTATTACAAACACAAGAAAGGCAGCGTTTATTGCAAGTCCAGATATAAAGAAGTAATTAAATTCAGGTATCCGGGAAGCAAAAACACCGCCGAAGAAAATATATGCAACGATCCCATATACGACGATTATAGTTTGGTGAACAAATGTTTTAACAACAAAGATCGATGCTGCGAATCCCGGCTTCACACCGTCCTTTACCATGACATATGCCTGTATGGGTTCGCCTCCACCCGCAAACGGTGTGATGGAATGAAAAAACTGGCCTATCATGGTGACCCTTACGGAATCCTTCAATCGATAGCCGTTTTCCATTGTCACGGTTATCCTGTGAAGGATCACAGCATCAAGTATCCAATACATGACCATGCAGCTAAATCCGGCGGCAAGCCAGTATATCTTTGCATTCCTGACTATGTGCAAAAGCTCGTCAAAGCTGTCCGTGAAAAAAATCAACGCAATAAGCAGTATTGCCGAGGATAATACTATGAACAATTTGAATATTTTTTTCTTCATGTTTTGTCTTTAGGATCGCATTATTTGGAAATCATGCCTGAAGCGGCACGTCGTCAATGACCTCGACTTTATTTGCCTCCTTGTTGATATTGACACCAAGGACGCTCACGTTGACATTCAAAACCTCAAGCCCTGTCATTTCTTCCACTGCATTGCGCACCCGGCTCTGCATGTCGCGGGCTGCCTCATGTATCCTGCAGCCGTATTGCATCACTACGGCAAGATCAAGACTGACCTGGTTCTCCTTCAGCTCGACCTTGATTCCCTTGCTTGGAGCTTTTCTTCCAAGCATGCCGGCTATACCGTCAACAAAGCCTCCGCCCATTGACGCGACATTTTGATTGCCTGAGGCGGCAATTCCGGCAATAGTTGCTATGACTTCCTCTGAAATCCGTATTTTGTCCTCCCTGTTCTGTTGATCCTTTACTAATTCATTCATATTATACGTCTCCTTTACAGATTTGTTTAAAACAATCAGAAATCAGCGGACTTAGTAGTCCTTGGAAACGGCACGACATCTCTTATATTCGACATACCGGTCAAATACATCACTGCCCTTTCAAAACCAAGTCCGAACCCGGCGTGCTTTGTTCCGCCATATTTGCGGAGGTCCATATACCATTTATAATCCTCCTGTTTCAATCCCAGCTCGTCCATACGTCCGGCAAGCAGTTCGTACCGCTCTTCTCTCTGGCTGCCCCCTATAATCTCACCGACACCGGGAACAAGCAGATCCATCGCCGCAACGGTTTTGCCGTCATCGTTCAGGCGCATGTAGAATGCCTTTATATCCTTCGGATAATCTGTCAGGAATACAGGCTTTTTGAAAACCTGCTCCGTCAGGTACCTCTCGTGCTCTGTCTGCAGATCGGTTCCCCATTTTACACGATACTCGAAATTGTCGTTATTCTTCTCAAGTATCTCTATTGCCTCAGTATAGGTCAGGTGTCCGAATTCTGAATTTACTATATTGTTAAGTCTTTCAAGAAGCGTATTGTCTACGAAATTATTAAAGAACTCCAGCTCCTCAGGTACATTTTCCAGACAGTAGCTGATCAGATACTTCATCATATCTTCAGCCAGAGCCATATCATCCTTAAGATCGGCAAAAGCTATTTCCGGCTCTATCATCCAGAATTCAGCGGCATGTCTTGCAGTGTTTGAATTCTCAGCCCTGAATGTAGGTCCGAACGTGTATATTTTACCAAATGCCATACAGTAGGCTTCTCCTGAGAGCTGGCCGCTTACAGTCAGGCTTGTCTGCTTTCCGAAAAAGTCCTGGGAGAAATCCACGTACCCCTTTTCATCCCTTGGAAGGTTGTCAAAATCAAGGGTCGTGACTTTGAACATTTCTCCTGCGCCCTCACAGTCACTGCCGGTAATTATCGGAGTCTGCACATATACAAAGCCCCTTTCCTGGAAAAAGCTGTGTATCGCATATGATGCAGCGCTCCTTAACCTGAATACGGCTGAGAAGGTGTTGGTCCTCGGTCTCAGGTGCGCTATTGTCCGCAGAAATTCAAAGGAATGGCGCTTTTTCTGCAGCGGATAATCCGGTGAGCACAGCCCTTCAACAGCAATTTCCGCCGCCTTGAGTTCAAACGGCTGCTTTGCTTCCGGTGTGGCGACAAGCTGTCCGCGCACCTTGATGGAAGAGCCCTGAGGCAGTCTGGTAATCTCCTTGAAATTATCTATGGTTCCATCTTCAAATACGATCTGAAGATTCTTAAAAAACGATCCGTCATTGAGCTCGATAAACCCGAAGGTTTTTGAATCCCTTATTGTCCTTACCCAACCGGCAACTTCGATCTCTTTCCCATAATTCCCGCCGGCCTCTCTGTATAACTGCTTTATGCTGTATTTCACCAAGCTTCCTCCCTTTTTTGTCTACAAGTATACATTCCAATACTATAAATAACTGTTTAAATCCAAATCTCTCAACCTATTATACCACGATAAACCACTATTCACCATTTAATATTTGTAAGAACAATTTTTATGAGACTGCATCAGCAAAATTGTTCATAAAAACAAAGCATTTTTGATTTTGTTGTTTAAAAAGCTCTAATGAAGTATAATACTAAAATGGTATAAAAAATCAAGCCAAAAAGGTGTATCATGAAAATCTTACTGGTTGCAGATCGTGAGGAACCATATATCTGGGATTATTTCGATAAAGAGCGCTTTAAGGATGTTGAGCTTGTATTGTCCTGTGGCGATGTCAAGGCAGAATATCTGTCATTTCTGGTAACGATGATCAAGGCGCCTCTCATATATGTGCCGGGGAATCATAACAGAAACTACCTCCGACAGCCTCCGGAAGGGTGCGAGTCTGCCGATGACAACCTTTTGGTGTATAAGGGCGTGAGGATACTGGGCCTTGGCGGCAGCATCAATTACAGTAATAAGGAGTACCAATATACCGAGGAACAGATGGAAAAAAGGATCCGCAAGCTAAAACGCACGATCAAAAAGCATAAAGGCTTCGACATCCTTCTTGCACATTCCCCCGCCTTCGGCCTGGGTGATGGTGAAGACCGTGCGCATGTCGGTTTCAAAGGCTTTGTAGATTTAATGGACACCTACTCCCCCAGGTATTTTTTTCATGGCCACCAGCACCTTAACTATGGAAGGCTTAAAAGAACCTCGCAGTATAAGGATACCACGATAGTCAATGCATATGGATATTACCTGATAGATTGTACCTTCTAACCCCACTGCCCTCATCCGTTTTAGGCCTGATTGGTTTCTATTTCCGGAAGCTCTCCGTCAACAATATTCACATACCAATCCATACCTATTATCTGTTCTCTGGTTGCGATTTCGTCTTTCTTTACTCGCAGTATACCATCCTGACTGTAAATCGGACCTGTGAACGGGTGGTACAGTCCGTTGATAATCATTTTTTTCATGAAGTCAAGCAGCTTTTGTGTCTCCTGCGGCACCAGTCTTCTCGAATAAAAGAAGTCTACTATACCTGAATCCATGCCCCACCAGAAATTAATCAGCTTCTGGTCTGCACCTGAAGATTTGCGTGAACCCCTCATCAGATTACGCAGCATTTTTTCATAGAATATTCCCCAGTTCCAGACAGGCGCGGCTATATGTTCGTTCACACGTCCCTCCGGGCCTTCAGTCACGGCATACACGCCGTATTCATCTGTGACTTTGCGGTTTGACAATGTATCATGGTGCGCAATAACATCCGCTCCCTGACGTATCAGCGCTTCGCTGATCTCCGTCGCCTGCTTAGTGTCATCCCAGTCTTTAATGAATTCGACCTTGATCCGAGTATCCGGATTTACAAGTCTGGCTCCGAGAGCAAAGGAGTTTATCCCGTTAACTACGTCCGGTATGGGCCGGGTGGCAACATACCCCAGCGTATTCGTCCTGGTCACGGCTCCGGAGGCGATTCCTGCAAGGAACCTGGGTTCATATATCCTGCCGAAATATGTGTTGACATGCTTGAAGGAATGTGTCTCGGAGCAATTCAGGTATTTGGTTCCCGGGTATTCAAGGGCCGCTTTTAGTGTAGCATTGATAAATGATGGACTTGTAACAAAAACAACATCATTGCCGTCCTTTGCCAGCTGCTTCAAAGTCCCGTATGCTTCAGAGGTCTCAGGCACATTGTCCACAAACGAAGTACTGACCGCATCGCCGAATACCTTGCTGACATGGATCCTGCCCATTTCCTGGGCATAGGTCCAGCTTGAGGTCCCGGAATCTTTCGCATATACAAAGGCAACCTTCATCGTTTTTCTGGGCATCACAAATGTCGTGAGCGTCGAGATCAGGCTTTCTCCGCTGTCCGCCGCCGGCACGGTCTGAATATCGGCGGATTTGTTGTTGCTCATCTGGTCGAGCTCGATCAAAAAGCTGTTGATCCTTGATCTCACCTTCTGCTCATCGATTTCCAGCGGCATTCCGTACACTGTGATATACTCAAGGAAAGCATCTCCGGTGGTGATCGGAAGCGCCTGGCCTCCAAGCTCCAGATATATTTTCCGGAAAGGCAGGTATATGGAATTTGCAAAGTACTTGTATTTATTGAAATCTGAAAATTCAGAAGCCGGTTCAAAATTGTCCAGGTAGCCCATCAGCTTACTGAAGGAATTTATTTTTGTAAACCATATAAGATTTATGCCGGTTTTTTTATAGAAGTCCATGAACTCATAGTATACAGAGATATTCGGATCGTTTTCATCCCGCTTGGGCACAAGCCTGGAGACCCTGCCCTGTATGGAGTAGGCGTCGAAATACTTCAGTACGCTGACCCTTTTATTGCCCTCGACAACATAAAACCAGTTAAGGTATTCATAGACCTTTATAGGATCTCTAATACCCTCATCTATATGAGCCTGGCACAAATTTGACCATTTGAACGCAAATTCGGTTCTCTGTTTGAGCAGCGGCATGAAGTTTCCGGCAAAAGACCTGCTGCGGCCATAGGTGTATGTCCCTGTGATTTTTTTCAGAGGTATATCTACCAGGCCTAAATCAAGCTCATATACGATTTCGATATTTTTCAGAACGCCTTCCAGGAATGGCAAATACCCTGTCAAGCCGTTTGATATGCTTCTTGAGTATTCTCTGACACCGAGTTTTCGCGCCATTATATAATGGTTATCCGCATCCGACCTGTCCATTTATCCTCACCCTTTCTCTGTATGTGCAATATCCTGCTGCAGCAGCTTTTGATAATAAACAATATCAAGCTTACGCCCGAACTTCATCCCGACCTCTTTTAAATGTGCGCATTTTTCATAGCCCATCCTGGTAAAAAGTCCGATGCTTGCCGTATTCTCACCGCTTATCACTGCCAGCAGAGTGTGAAAGCCGTGACTTAGTGCAATTTCTTCAAGCTCTGCTGTGGCACGTGATCCGATTCCTCGTCGTTCACAGCCAGGCTTCAGATATATAGTAATCTCTGCTGTACCATTATATGCCTCACGCTTTTTGAATACTGCCAGCAGGCAGTACCCGCAGAATTCGTCTCCTTCCATTATAGCATACGCAGGGAACCTGGGATCTCCGCTGTACAGTATATCCTTCATCTCTTGCGTTGTGATCTCATTTATGTGAAATGTCACAGTCGTTTGCCTTATGTAATAGTTATATACGGAAGCAGCCTCCTGCAGCCGGCTGTCACTCATTGGTTCAAGTCTGTATGTTGGCATTTGTCAGGCCTCCTCACAATACATAGCCGCCACTCTACACCTTATTATTGACGCCCCTGAACCGGTTGACTATATTCCTCAGTATACTAAGGCGCTCAAAATAGCCTGTCGTATAGGTCACTTCTTTTTCTCTGGGCACGGTTATTATCCCGAGTGAATTATATCCTCCCGGATAGCATTTGTACTCAAGCGTCTTTTCAGTACCATCCCAGCATATTGCCTGTATCCATGTGTATGTAGGGAATTCTCTCAGCGCTTCACTGATACCTTCTTCGGTCTGAACGTCATTTTTGTTTATACTGAGAATGATATCACCGCGCTGCAGCCCCATTGCCGCGGCATGGCTGCCGGGCAGTACGTCCATCACCCGTATTCCTCTTCTTACAGCACTGTACAACGGTTTTCTTCTTTTTTCATACATTGTTGACAGCAGATGTAGTCCTTCCTTTCCCGCAATACAGAATATGACCCCCAAAGCTCCAACCCAGGCCACACTTCTGGAAACAAAAGCCAGTACCATCAATACAGCGCTGTACCCAAACAGCAGAATGGAGCTCTTAACAGATCTCTCCTCAGGCTGTGATGAAATGGCGATATCTGTATGGCACAGCACTGCCACCAGGCAATCAAGGCCCAGAGCATAAGCTCCGCCCGACAGCGGCGGCACATTGAAAACCAAAGGCCAGTCTGCCGTAAAATCCAATGATACCGAGCCCTGCTGCGCCAAATATGTAAAAAATACAACAGGGATCATCCAGTATCTCCTTATCAGAAAGGCTCCGGTTATTTCGTTTTTATGCTGTATGAACACAGGTATGAAATCTTTTTTTCTGCCAAGAAAAACAAGGATGCTTTCTGCAAGCTGCAGTACCGCAACAAGGAATAAAAGTGACGGCAGGTTGATGTGCGGAACACCAAAAATCAGGCTGACAGCAGCCAACAGGCCCGCGGCATACGGAATGCTCACAAGCCTTAGATCAATGAGCAGCAACAGGCACATAACATAAAACAGATACCTGACCGTATCTGTTTCAATAGTCACGCCGGCTGCCACAGTGAGAAAGCTTGATGCAAACCCGGCAGCCAGCCCTGTAAGTATTATTTTCCCAACTACATCCCGCGCGCTGTATAACGTCCTGCCATATATTTCGGCCTGCAGCTCGGAATACTTCTTGTATTGTGCCTTTATGAAAAAAATCACAAGTATATACAATACTACAAAAAAGTAATTTACCAAAAAAGAATTAAGCATCTCTGCAGCTATTGCGCCTGCCATCTTCAGCATACAGTTCAACTCCTACTCCTTATCGCAGAGCATCGCGTCAAGTCGTATGCGTACCTCCTTGAGGAAATCTGCGGTATTCACGATTTTCTTTTCCCTGAGCTCCGAGAGCTGTGACAGATCCTTTGTCATGACTCCCTCTTCAATCGTCCTTAGCGAGGCAGCTTCGAGAGTGTCGGCAAAATCCATCAGCATTGCATTGCCGTCCATTTCCCCCCGCTTTTTAAGGGCTCCTGTCCATGCGAACAGTGTTGCCATGGGGTTCGTTGAAGTTTCCTCACCCTTCAGATGCTTATAATAGTGCCTTGTGACCGTCCCATGTGCGGCCTCATATTCATAGAAGCCTTCCGGAGAAACAAGCACCGACGTCATCATTGCCAGGCTGCCAAAGGCTGTTGCCACCATATCGGACATTACATCGCCGTCGTAGTTCTTGCATGCCCAGACCATGCCGCCTTCAGATCTGATGACTCTTGCCACGGCATCGTCGATCAGCGTATAAAAATATTCGATTCGGGCTTCACTGAATTTATCACTGTATTCATTGTCATATACCTCCTGGAAAATATCCTTGAAGGTATGGTCATACTTTTTCGAGATCGTATCCTTTGTTGCAAACCAAAGATCCTGCTTTACGTCAAGGGCATAATTGAAGCATGCTTTTGCAAAGCTTCTTATGGACTCGTCCACATTGTGCATACCCATTATGACGCCCGGACCCTTGAATTCAAAGATTGTCTCCCTCAGCTCTTTGCCGTCCTGCCCTCTGAAGACAAGCTCCGCCGTGCCGGGTCCTTCCACCCGGTACTCTACATTCCTGTATACATCGCCATACGCATGACGTGCAATCGTTATGGGCTTCTTCCATGTCCTTACCGACGGTTTTACACTGTCAACCAGTATAGGGGCCCTGAATACCGTCCCGTCAAGTATCGCCCTTATCGTACCGTTGGGGCTCTTCCACATCTGCTTCAGGCCATACTCTTCGACTCTCTGTGCGTTGGGTGTGATCGTGGCACATTTGACGGCAACGCCATATTTCTTTGTCGCAACAGCTGCGTCAACCGTGACCTGATCATTTGTCTCGTCCCGGTGCCGAAGACCGAGGTCGTAATATTCGGTGTTCAAGTCTATGTAAGGCAGAAGCAGTTCGTCCTTGATGAGCTGCCAGATGATCCTGGTCATCTCATCTCCGTCCATCTCAACTATGGGCATATACATTTTGATCTTCTCATCCATAACTAATCTCATCCTTTCTGTCCTATCAAAAGTGGACATTCCTGTCATGCCTGTCATGCGTGCTTCAAATGGGGACATTCCTACCATACCTGCTTCAAATGGGGACATTCCTGCCATACCTGCTTCAGTGTCATACTAAAGGAGTGTCCCCTTTCCCCACTTCGTGTCCCCTTTCCCCACTTCGTGTCCCCTTACCTTAGACAGCATTTCTTATACTTCTTGCCGCTTCCGCAGGGGCAGGGATCGTTTCTGCCAACCTTGTTGCTTACGGCTGTTTTGGACTGTCTGAATTCCCTTGTAAGCTCCTTGCGTCTTTCCTCTGAAAGTATGCCTTCCCACTGTTCCAGATTGTATAGCCAGTCGGCCTTTGCTTCATGCATATTCCAATACAGCTTTTCAAAATCGATTTCAGCCGACAGCACTGTGTCCTCGTCAATAGCGTCCATATCCAGTTCATTCACCAGGCTTGTATTGATGCCGTCAAGAAACCCGGCAAACACCGCAGGACTCATTTTGAAGGTCTCTGCCAGGTCAGCCAGTCTTCCTTCAAGCTTTTTGATACGATTCTCCAATATGTAACTGTAATTGTCCTTTTCCTTTTCCAGATAGTCCTTCCAGAATGCATTGTTCTGCGCCTGGCTCATTTGCGCTTCGGTCATCTGTTTCCATTGTTCATAAAGTCCCATTTCCTGCTCCTTCTTCATTACGTAAAAAGTAAATCAATCATTAAAATGTATTATAACACATAATTCAAAGAAAATTTTTCGTTTGTAGAAAATTTTCTTACATTAGCAGTGTTTCAATTTCCAATGGGGGCAAGCCCCCATACCCCCTCGCTACGGGCGAAATGAATTCGCCCTACGCTACACTCCGTGCGCCACGCCTAAACGTGGCGTTTGAACAACGTCAGTGGGAGATTGTACTTCCCACTGACAGCTTTTTCAATCGGTACCCGCCACCAAGCGTTTTTTAGCCAAAGGCTGAAAATACTTATAGCGGTGGGTTATAATATAAATCATGTAAAGTACTAGGCAAAGGAGACGCAAATGCAGAAAATATTACTGATACCCGATTCATTCAAGGGTACGATGTCTTCAAGTGAAATATGCGGCATTATGAAGAAAGCAATTCACTCATATTATCCAAAGGCCGATGTCATCAGCATACCGGTGGCAGATGGCGGAGAGGGAAGTGTTGATTCCTTTCTTGCCGCCCTGGGCGGTGAAAGGATAAAGGTGAATGTCAAAGGTCCGTACTTCGAAGATATGGAGAGTTTTTACGGCATACTGCCTGACAAAACAGCTGTCATAGAAATGGCGGCAGCGGCAGGTCTGCCTCTTGTCGGCGAGAACAGGCAGGCTGGAAAGACCACGACCTATGGTGTAGGCCAGCTTATCCTTAATGCTGTGAAATCCGGCTGTAAAAAAATAATCGTCGGACTCGGAGGAAGCTCTACCAATGATGGAGGCTGCGGTGCAGCCGCTGCCACAGGCATTGCATTCAAGGATGCTTCGGGCAAAGCCTTCATTCCTGTCGGTGAAACTCTGAGCGACATTTCCTCGATAGATGTAAGCGGCCTTGATCCTGCAGTTGCACAGACAGAAATCATAACCATGTGTGATATAGACAATCCGCTGTGCGGTCCGAACGGGGCTGCGTATGTCTTCGCTCCGCAGAAGGGCGCTGACGAGACACTGGTAAAAATTCTGGATGAAAACCTTCTGCATATGGCTGTAGTCGTCAAAAGGGATATTGGCGCAGAAATAGCAGAAATGCCCGGAGCGGGTGCAGCTGGCGGGATGGGTGGAGGCATGGCTGCATTTTTCGGCAGCAGACTGCAAATGGGTATAGAAACAGTTCTTGACACAGTCGGATTTGACTCCCTGCTCGAAGGTGCCGACCTGGTTTTCAGCGGTGAAGGAAAAATCGACTTCCAGTCGCTTCGCGGCAAAGTGGTGATCGGTGTGGCACGGCGTACAAAAAAGGCCGGAGTTCCCCTCATAGCTATAGTGGGAGACATAGGCGACAATGTAGAAAACGCATATAATGAAGGGATCAGCGCGATCTTCAGTATAAACCGTGTTGCTGTCCCATTCAAAGAAGCACGGCTCCGATGCAGGGACGATCTGTTTCTGACAATGGACAATCTGATAAGGTTTATGAAGGATGTCAGGATAACTCGGAACTAAGCCTTGTAGACGCATCGTTCAAAGAAAAAATTTCGATTGTAGAAAATTTTTCTTTGAACCGAAGTGTTTCAACGAGGCGGGAGATGGGCCCCCGCCTCGCTATACATTTATTTTTTAATTAGCTTTTTAACAGCCGCCACTATGGAAATGGTTAACACAACAGAAAATATAATCTCAGGAATACCATTCGTCAGTGCCACTCCGAAGATGGCAGCTGCGGCGGTCGTCGGATCTATTCCATTTGCCTGTGCGTACTCGGCGGCATAGAGCAGATATATCATACCTAGTACACCCACTGTATTCGTCAGTGTTCCTACAGCCGCACTGATGCCCGACTTCAGCACACTATTCTTTATGAACGGTATCTTATAAGAGTAGTATGTGGTTATACCTATGAGCATTCTCGGAAGCACTGATACCAGCGGATTCAAAAACGCAAATGAAAGAATCGAGGGATTTGTTAGATTCTGAATTATGCTGAATACTCCGAAGATAAGGCCTGCCACCAAACCCACGATAGGGCCTTCAAGGATGGCTCCGATAATGACTGGGATGTGCATGATGGTTGCCTTTGCCATGGGAAGCGGTATAAACCCGATACCTGATGCTCCCAGTACTAACGATATTGCAGAGAGCATACCGACAACCACGATCTGTCTTGTGTTAAATCTTTTGTTTCCAATGCCCTTTTCCATTACAATCGACCTCCCGCTCTTATTCCCGAAGGATATAAGTCGTAAATTTGATTTTTCAAAGTACGGTTTCTTACGAATACCGCCTTTATCTATGCTAGCACATTTTTTCAGAAAATGCTATTTATTATAACACTTTGTTTCAAAGAAAATTTTTCGATTCTGAATTGCCATCCCCCTGTCTTCTTTAGTCCAAAGATTTTTATCAGCGCAAGATGGCCAGATCTTTGACTAAGGGCTGGAATTATTCACTATGAGATCAGGCTTAAGATCAGTTTCATTTTGTGGACACAGCGATATGGGAAATGATACAATATCTTAAAATAAAACGTTGGAGAGATAAGCTGTGAAGGAACTGGTCAGAATGTGGAAATACGGCATGATGGTCGCGATCACTGTATTGTGCGCGGGCATTTACATGCTTTTTTTGCTGCCGACAAAATCCATAGTGATCATACCCGGTATTACAGAGATACGACCAGCATCGCTGCTCCCAGTTATTTTCGGCCTGCTGTTCGGCCCTGCTGGAGCGTGGGGCTCTGCAATAGGAAATCTGGGAGGGGACCTCTTCGGCACACTTTCACCCGGGTCGATATTCGGCTTCATCGGTAATTTCCTACACGCTTACATACCATACAAGCTGTGGTACCATATAAAACAAAGACATGGCGAGGACAGGGCACCAACGATCAATTCACCCTGGAAGCTTGCCCGATTCGGCATTACAAGCTTTATTGCAAGTACAGCCTGTGCCGTGACGATAGCCTGGGGGCTGGATATTTTGAATATGGCAAGCTTCTCAGCTCTCGCGATAATAATCACATTGAACAATACAGTGACTACACTGGTTTTGGGACCTGTTTTGCTTCCTCTCATCTATACTTTTGTAAAGAAAAACAATTTACTCTGGACGGATATCATGCATCCCATAGACATCAGCAGACCTTCATCCGACAAGGTCCACCCTCTCATGATCACCTCCGGCGCGCTGGGAGGCCTGGTATCAGGTCTGGCTGCAAGTTATCTCATAGCTGGACAGACCATATTCGGCCATCAGATATCGACAGCAGGTACCGGAAATCTGGCTGTTGCATTGATTGTGCTGCCTTTTCTGGCAATATTGATCTATGGCTCACTCAATTCATGATCTTTATTTGTGTAATATAACAGAATAAGGGAATCAAGTTCACGGCTTCGCTGAAGAACATTGCTGCTGGTCAAAATCTCAGCTTCGAGCAATTGATGTAGTTCTGCTCTCAATTTGTTGATATCCTTGACGCGATATGATAGCTTACTGTCTTTCAAGGCTATACACCTCCCAGTACTAAAAAACGTCAACCTGCTTACTAAAGATACCTGAGTGACACAAAAGCGGGGACTGCCATACTGCAAAAACCTGGGATAGAGCCCGAAAACCTATTTTATAACTGCTATATATGTATATTATACTACTTTTATATTACATATTCAACATAATTTCCCCTTATATCCCAACAATTGTCTGACAAAAAAATGTTGTCATCACATCTCGCCATAATTATAATTAATGTTGAAAACAATAGGAACAGGGTGATTTATTTAGCCGCAGTGAAGTAACAGAGATATGCGGAAAACAGATATGTGAGGGGGCGATTTATGGGAAATATTTTTATTTTTTTTGATATGGGGGTACCGCAGATCGGCTGTACTGATTGCGGCGGCTGCGATAGTATTATGGGCAAAAGCCTGTGCGAAATAAAAAACAGGGGCTGCTGCCATTACTTCCCTGAATTCACACTGGTCGACATCCAGAGGATGGCTGTGCTGGAAGGAGGCCGCAAAGCACTTGATGCAATACTGTCATATCCGGGCACGAAGGTAAACAAGTATAATCTTTATTCTATCGGTCATTTCGACAAGGCTGCATATGAAAAATACATAGCGTCAGGAGAACTGCTCGAAACAGGCGACATCAGAGATCATACCATATTCTTCAGGACCTGTCCGTTTGTTATACCTGGAAAAGGCTGCAAATTGCCGGCCCGGTTCAGGACAACAGTCTGCAACTTTTTTATCTGTTCGGAGATATTGGACAATATAGATAATCCAGAAATTTTAGAGGAGTATATGAAGGAACGGTCCAGATACACCCGCTGGGTATATCGTGAAAGCGGCATTCTGCAGCATTTTCTCGAAGAAAGGGGCCTCGATCTGGCAAGCGACCTGCCGGGTACTGTCAATATGCTGGCCGAGCTGTACGAAGACAGCTACGATTTCCCGTTACTGGAGCCGGCGGTATTCGGCTCGGGATCCGACGCAAAGTGATAAGGCTCCCCCATGACGACCTCGATATTATGACTGCCGGGTGCTGAAAGGTCTATATAACCCTTGCTGCAGATCTTACCGTCAGCAATGATATGTGAAACACCGTAGCTCACGCCATCCGGATTCCTGACTTCAATGAAGAATGTTGAATTCCTGTATTTGTAAACAATCTCGTATTTTCCCCATGTGGTTGGAATACACGGGTCTATATACAGCCTTTCACCCTTTTTTACGAAGCCCGTTATGTTCTCAAGGCCGACCTTGTAGAACCAGCCTGCTGCACCTGTATACCAGCTCCAGCCTCCCCTGCCTGCATGGGGACTTACAGCATATACATCAGCAGCCATAACATAGGGCTCTGTTTTGTACCTTGAGTATTCAAAAACGGTCCTCGTATGATTGATAGGGTTCAGCATATGGAATATCTCGCTTGCCTTATCTCCCATGCCGAGCCTGGTGAAGGCCAGCACTACCCATGTCGCGGCATGTGTATACTGTCCGCCGTTTTCCCGTACTCCGGGCACATATCCTTTGATATAGCCGGGCTCAAGAACCCCTTCATCAAATGGCGGAGTGAGCAGCCTGACTATGCCCTCACTTGTGTCGACCAAATATTTTTGTACGGCAGCCATAGCCTCACGGGCACGTTTCGGCTTCGCGGCCCCTGATATCACCGACCATGACTGTGATATGGAGTCTATCATGCACTCGGAATTATTTACCGAGCCAAGGGGCGTACCGTCATCAAAATATGCCCTTCTGTACCAGCTTCCATCCCAAGCCTCCCGTTCGATGCTATCAATAAGGTCCGCAGCCTTATCACGATAAAGCTCGGCTCTTTTAAAATCCTTCATAAGCCTGCAGACCGGTATGAATTTGTGAAGTATCGATATGAGGAACCATCCAAGCCATACACTTTCCCCGGAGCCTTTATTGCCTACGGTATTCATCCCGTCGTTCCAGTCGCCGCTTCCCATCAGAGGAATACCATGGGGTCCTGTGGCCAGCGATCTGTCAATGGCCAGCACGCAGTGTTCATACAGGCTTGCAGCTGTATTTGACTGTCTCGGCTCTTCATATCTCTCATCCACACCCTCCTCGAGCAGATTGCCCTCTAAAAATGGTATTATTTCTCCCAGTATTAACTCATCGCCGGTCTTTTCCACATATTCAGACGTAACATAGGCAAGCCAAAGCAAATCATCTGAGTACCTTGTCCTGATCCCCTTGCCTTTTTCAGCATGCCACCAGTGCTGTACATCTCCTTCCCTGAATTGTCTTGAGGCATGCAGAAGAATCTGATCCCTTGAAAGCTCGGGAAGGGTGTTCAGCAAAGCCATGCAGTCCTGCAGCTGGTCTCTGAAGCCATATGCGCCCCCGGCCTGGTAATACCCTGACCTTGCCCACATTCTGCAGGCTGTTGACTGGTAGACAAGCCAGCCGTTCATCAAAACATCGAAAGAGTCGTCAGGAGTACACAGCCGTATAGCGCCAAGCTTATCTCTCCAGAATGACCTTACACGTTCAAGCTCATTGACCGCACCCTCGAAAGCTGCAAACTTTTTTACTATGGCCTGTGCCTGCTCGGCATTGTCAGCACAACCCAGAAGAAACACGAAAGCGGTCTCCTCCTCCGGATCAGGCTCTGCAATACAGCTGACAGCCGCACATGGATCCAGTCCCGCACCGGCCTCACCGGACAGGCGGTCGCCAAACAGCCCCGCCGGCTCTGCGGGATCGCCCTTATGACCGATGAATTCCGTCCTGTCGCAGGTATAATAAATTTCTTCAGCGCCGGCAGCCACAAAAGCAGTTTTACCCCTGAACTCATCTGAAAATTTATTTTCTATAAAGAGTATCCCGCTTATGTCCATTCTTGTTGTTATAAACCTGGAAGTCCGGTTTTCATCGATACCAAGCACAGGTCTGATATACCAGGTTACTTTCAGCTTGCGCTGCCTGCCTGTCAGGTTCTTCAGTCTGACGATACATATCTTGACAGGCTGGTCCAATGACACAAACATCGTCAGTGACTGAGCTATCCCGTTGCTTTCATGCTCGAAGACACTACAGCCCGGGCCATGGCGCACAGTGTATGCCCCATTTCCGGGCGCCGGCATGGGGGTGAGGCTCCAATGGCATTTCTCTTCGATATCGCTCAGATAAAATATCTCTCCCTGGCGGTCTGTCACAGGGTCGTTAGCCCACGGTGTGAGCTTGAATTCACGGCTGTTCTGGCACCATGTATATCCACCGCCGCTCTCTGTCACGATAAATCCAAATGACCTGTTTGCAATGATGTTGGACCATGGCAGCGGTGTATGGCGTCCACTCTCAAGCCTGATAACATATTCCCTTCCATCCTCTGAGAAACCTCCGATGCCATTAAAGAACAAAAGCCTTCCATCCTCAGCCTTGTCATGTACAGTTATCCTGACAGGTCTTGTCCCATCATTGCAGGAGCTAGCTGACGGTGCGGTATCGCGGGAAACCACGGCGCTCTTGATTCTGTTCCTGAAGGCCTCGACACTGTCCTTCACGATCAATGCAGCTGCGGTATAAAGCAGAGATACCTGCTTTTGATCTATATCTCCCCTGTTTATTATAAAAACTCCTCCGGGCTTGTTGGCCATGTCTCTGGCATGGCTTGCAGCAATTACATCCCTCACCCTTTCATTCAGCGGCTGGTTATATCCCTCCACTTTATTGACAAGCACGGCAAGATCAACCGTCAGACTTTTCATCCTCCAGTATTCATGACCTTTCAGCGCCCACTCGACCAGATCTGCATCATCGGGTTCATTTACCTCAACAAGCATCAGCGGCAAATCCCCCGATATGCCAAAGGACCACAGATCCTGCTGGGAACCGGTATTTTCCATGATATACTGCGAAAAATTCCTTTTGAAGGAATTGTGATACAAAAAGAAAGGTGCGAGCTCGAGATAAAAGATGATGTCTTCAGGCTTCAGACCAAGATATCTGCTCTCCACCTGGCTTCTTGTCCAGGAAAGCTCAAACGCCCTGTCCGATACCCTGAAGTCATTGTATTTACCCGCTATCTCAAGAGCATGCCCGCGCGAATCGGCCACAGCCGTTGTGAATAAAGCCCTGACAGTCTGCCCCGGTTCGACCCTGATCCGCCTTCGCAGACTCATGACAGGATCGAGCACGGACCCGGTACTGCCGCTGAGGGGCTGATCGGGTTCCATTGCCTCCGGATCAGTAATATCGCGATTTCTGCCAATAAATTTCATCCTGTCGGTCTCATACTGCACTTCGCCTATGGCATGATCGCCTTCAAGGGACATGGTGTGAACCAGCCAGGATATGCGCTGGCCTGCCTTTCTCTGCCTCCTTGCCGCCAGCAGGCACATGTGTTCCCTGACAAACTCCGTTCTGACAAACAGCTTGCTGAAGGCCGGGTGCGAAGCATCCTCCTGAGGCGGAGCAATCACAGCTTCAAAAAAGCTGGTCAATTCTATGTATCTCAGACTCCCGCTGTGGTTTGTTATCGATATGCGTCTGATTTCCGCATTATCCTCGGGTGACACCGTTATTTCGAGATACGACTCAATATTCCCGTTCTTCCTTGTAAACTCGGCTTTGTCAGGCGAAAAGACGACCCTGTATTTTTCGGGTTCCTGACCAAAAGGCTCATACGTGGCCGACCATGCTGTATTTGAGTTGATATTCTGGATAAAGATATAAAAGCCCTTTTTACTGACATAGTCAGACTCCCACCTGTTGACAGCCATATTGCCCGAAAGGCTGCGGCCCGAACCGCTGTCGGTTATCATTACGGAATATTCACCGTTGGAAAGCAGATGAATCTTCGGAGGGATAGTGCACGCAAGCCCGTATGTCCTGACTGCAGCTCCGTCCATAAGCTCAGTCCTGCGGTTCCGGCTGACCCATTCTTCCTTATGCCACTTTGTATGAACGACCCTGGATGGCAGCTTTTCCTGAAGCAGCAAGTCCGCCGACTGTATGACCGGATCCTTATGAAAGCGTTTTTGCAGCACACCGCAGTTGAAGAAATTGTTCAATGCTGCAAGGCTCATCCCCTGATGATGCGCCATATAGCTCTTCACTATACGGAAGCTGCTATCACGCTCAAGTCTGGACGGAGTGAAATCCACCGCCTCATAGAAGCCGTAGATACCCTCCATACCCAGGCGCCGCAATTCTCTCAGATTTTCTGCAGCTGCGGCCGGATCCACGCCTATGGCAAGCAGCGACGCGTAAGGAGCTGTAACCATGTCATTGGCAAGGCCTCTCTTGAGTCCGAGCTCCGGCACCCCAAATGCCTTGTACTGATAGCTGAGTCCGAAGTCAAGAGCGCTGTAACCCGATTCTGATATACCCCATGGTATTCCCCTATGCTTACAGTATTTTCTTTGTTTCTTAACAACAAAAGAGTAGGTCTCATCCAGAATGGTATTTTCATAGCTCTTCATAATGACCAGCGGCATCAGGTATTCAAACATAGTGCCTGTCCATGACACAAGCCCTTTTCCGCCCTCCGACGCAATCAGCTTTCTGCCAAGCCTCATCCAGTGCCTGCGGTCCGCCTCACCTCTGGCAATGGCAATAAAGCTCGCCTGCCTTGCCTCAGATGCCAGCAGATCGTAATACGACTTGCTCAGATGCCCGTCCTCAACATTATAGCCTATCGAAAACAGCAGTCTTTTCTTATCAAAAAGAGGAGAGAATTCGGTAGCATCAATAAGCCTTATTATTCTATCCGTCAATTCTTCATACTGCCTTATCATATCTGTTATATGACCGGCACCCTGCCTGAACAGCTGCAAAGCTTCCGTGTCTGCTTCATCATGCTTTCCCTTCAGCAATTCCGCCGCTTTGTCATAGAGGGACAGCAGTTCATCCGGAGAAGCCGGAACACATAGCTTCTGTGCCAGTTCGGCGTCATATTGCTGAAGCGTGCTTGCAGAACCCGGATGTTGTAAAAACGGATAATATGAATACAATTCTTCTCTGAGCTGATTTACCATTTCACTCAGCTTCAAACCCCACCCGTCGTTTCCATGCCGTTTTTCATCAGGCAGGGATTCCAGCCAGGCAGCAATTCCCTTCAGGGCGCTCTCCCACCCTCTGATGTCCGCGATATTTCCTGCTGTCAACTCCGACAGTAGTTTCTGAAGCTTTTTATCAGTGCCGGACTTATTGTTTTCCAGCATAAGCTCCAGTGTATCTGCAAGTCCGGACGCTAATGCAGGACGTATCAGCTTATTGGTTCTGTATTCCTTCAGGCCTTCCCTTACAACCATCATGTAGCCGACCAGATTTCCGCTGTCAACAGTGGATACATAAAGCGGTCTCAGCTTGTCAAGGGTGATCGTGTCATACCAGTTATATAAATGACCTTTCCATTTCTCGAGCTTTTCCATCGTGCTAATTGTCCTGTCCAAGCGATCAGCCATTCGGTCCGGACCAATATATCCAAGGTCATGGGCGGACAACACAGAAAGCAGCATAAAGCCTATATTGGTCGGGGAAGTCCTATGGGCTGAGCCTTTCGGCGGGTCCTGCTGAAAATTGTCCGGGGGCAGGTAATTATCATTTTCCGTTGCAAAATCCTCAAAATACCTCCAGGTTTTCCTGGATATCCTCCTTAAAAAACCAATATCATTATCTGACAGTCTGTTGTGCTTCCTTTCAACAGGCTTGCTGATAAAGTATGCCGCAAGCGGAGCCGCTGCCCAGGCGGCGGCTGCTGCCAGTGCAGGTATCAAAGCTCTGTTTGATACAAGGACGGCAGAAAGGAGCACGATCACAGCAGCCGGGATTGAAAACCACATTTTTCTGTAATATCCGCCCAGACTGTTATCTGCGCCAGCCTCCGCATCGGCTGCAGTCACCCATTCCAGCATATTCCTGCGGGAACGTAAAACCCTGTACAACGTGCGAATGACAGCGTCCAGCATCAGACTAGTCTGGAACGGGATAAACATGAAAAGAAACAGCGACTGGTACACAGCGGCTTTTATTCCTGAAATAGCGACAGAGTCGGTTTTGCGATTCCTGAAATGAATCGTTCCAGCCAAAAGGGAGTTCAGAAAGCTTCCTGTCAGCGGTGATATGCAAACCAGCACCGCATATCCCATCCACACCAGATCGTCTCCCGGAAGAAAAAGTATGCCGGACAGGATCAACAGCAGCAAGGAAGGATAAAGCAGGCTTCTTCGAAGATTATCGAATATCTTCCACCTGGACAGTCCGGAGAGGTTGTTGATCATCTTTGCTCCAGACCTTCTTAGTACATGTCTCCCCAGCCATGGCAGCAGCTGCCAGTCTCCCCTTACCCATCTATGCTGGCGGGCGGTAAATGATTTGTAGCTGCCTGGATAGCCATCCACAAGCTCAATGTCGCTGACGAGTCCTGTCCTCAGATGGCAGCCCTCCAGAAGGTCATGGCTCAGTACGGTATTGTCCGGTATTCTGTCATGCAGTACCTGAGTGAATATATCGACATCATATATGCCTTTTCCGGTAAAGATCCCTTCTTCATATATATCCTGGTATATGTCTGAGACTGCTGTGGTATATGGATCTATTCCTCCCTGGCCTGCAAAAACCCTTGTGAAAAAGGACCTGTTTGCGCTTGGTATGCTTACACTGATCCTTGGCTGCAGTATGCCGTAGCCCTCTTTCACTATTCCGGTGGTTTCATCGATAACAGCCCTGTTCAAAGGATGAGCTATCGTTCCGATTAGCTTTTTGGCGGTTCCCATTGGAAGACAGGTATCGGCATCCAGAGTTATTACATACTTGATAAGGGGCAGCGGCGACAAATCCGGTGTTATTATGCTAAAGCCCGTATCGCGTCCGCCTCTTAACAGCTTGTTGAATTCAACGATCGCCCCTCTTTTCCTTTCCCAGCCCATCCATCTGCCCTGAGAGCTATTGTATGTCCTGCTGCGGTGCAGATAATAAAATACAGCAGGACCTCCGGCGGAATACTTTACATTCAGCTCCTCTATCCCTCTTATGGCAGCCTTTATTATATCATCGTCCCCATCCATCTTTTCCGATGGTGAATCCTTGAAATCACCGACAAGTGCAAAAAAAAGATTGGATTCTCTATTGGCCAGATAACATACTTCCATCTGGCTCACAAGCTCTCTTGCCCTTGCAGGACTGGTAAGGAGCGCCGGAACTATGACGAAGGACGCCACTTCTTCAGGTATTCCATTCCTGAGCTCCAGCTTCGGAAGCATGGATGGGCTGTAAATAAAACCGGTTATTGTATTGGTTAAACTTATTGCCAGCTCACTTGAGGGTATGAAGACCAGCAATGCCGTGACTGCAGGCCAGAATAACGACAGTGTGCCGTCATTGGTACCTGCATAATACATGAAGTATGTCACAAGGAATATAGAGAGAAAAAGAACGATCCCCGCATACAAGCCCTTCGGTTTTGCCGAGGTGACAATAGTTATCCTCCATTTTCTCCCAGCTGCTTTCCCGATCTTTTCAAGAAGTAATCTGCGTCCCTTGCCGATGAGATAGAACCCTATATGATCCTGGGGGCTTCTCCCTTCCTGTGCTGCTGAATCCGCACACTCAACAGCCTTATCGGCTACATGTGTCTCAGTGATCCCGAGAGTCCTCGAAATTTTTTCTATCTCATGTCTGTAGTAATCCCGTGACTCAAAATCCATCAAAGGGTAGATACCTTTGGGATCACCTCTGAGAATATGTTCGACCCTGCTGAGTGTCTCAAACAGCTCAGACCAATCAAGTTCCGATATCAAGCGCAGCCCGGTTATTGAATTTCCGATAGCAACCTGCATCTCTGCCTGAGACTGATGCTCGGCAGCTGTCATTTCACTGGTGGATGTCTCTTCTTGCTCAAGGCGCAGATCAAGAAGGGAAGTTACTGCCGACAATGCTTTCCCCTGCTTTCTCAGCCTCCTGATAAGGTGCTCGACAAAAGCCGGTGTGACAGCTTCTCTGTCCAGCCTGCTGCGCAGAGCAGTGTCGATCAGGTGTTCATCCACAGCTTCAGTACCAATCTGCTGCACAAGACTCTCCGCTCTATGCCATTCCTGTCTCGATGAACTGATGGCCTCGCATGTATCGCGGATACTTTCAACAAGGGCAATGCGCAGCATGAGTGGAACAGCCCAAAGCTCGCCCATAGACAGCATCACCTGCGACTGGTATGACTGTATGAAGGATGTGATGCTTCTTTCATCAATGCTGCCTTTGGAATGGGCCACGATTTCCAGCGCTATTGCATAAACTCTGGGATAACCCTTCAAATATCCCTTTGCCAGGACCGGCAGTCTTGAATACCTGCCTCTGGCCAGGCTTCTCTTTATTATTTTTGCCTGTTCCTCAATTATGTAAAAGTTATCCAGGAGCCATTCGGCTGCAGGAGCGGTTGGAAACGAATCAGCGGCATCCTTGTTGAGCATGCCGTAGACCCCTGCAATCAGGTCAAAGTTTTCATTCAACCGGCGTATAAGCCAGTTCAGGCTTCTCGATCTGCCCACCGGGTGGTTCCTGGCTATCTCGGCGGCATGCTTCTGCAATTCTTCATTGGCAAGGGCTGTATCCTTCACTTCTACACTGTAATCGGATTTTCTTGAATGAAGGACTATAAGCAAATAAACGATCAGACCTGCCAAAATAGCATATGTTGCTCCTATCAAGATCATAAAAAAATATCACCGTTCCATGCATTTTTACGTTCCTATAGCATGCCCTGAAACAGTGACAAACATGTTTAATTCCAAATATTGTTTAAAATCCTCACGCATCTTGCCGGAAGTGACTTTCAAGCACTCTGCAGGCATCTTCATACCCAAGCTTCAGGTTTCTCCTTGCCGACCTGTTGCTGAAATCCAAGATCGAACTGAGGCTGTCCGAGGGCAGTATACTTATAATGTTGAGCCCGCTGGTGTCTACACGCCTCCTTATACCCATTCCGTAAGTGCGAAGAACGATGATATCCTTCAATCCCCTGTCGCTCACAAGATTTATGGGGAGATTATTATATAATGCACCGTCTATGAATGTCCTTCCGCCAATGATCGCCCTTTTGAAGGCCGGGAAGCTCGCGCTGGCGATAACATAGTCAACAAGCTGTCCATTAGGTATATCCTCCTTGTAGATCTCGACTGCTTTCCTTTCAGTCAGGTCTACGGTTACCACTCCGAAGCCTGTCGTTGATTTTCTTATCCTGTCTTCATCCAGAAGGCTTTTTACCATTGTCTCCAGAGGTTCTACATCAAGCCCGCCATCGGCAATGACTTTTTTTACTCTTCCTATGAGTGTTTTCAAAGCATCTGGCCTGAAGCCACCGTCGACATAGCTCTCCATATAGCCGTCTGCCAGCTTTATTACATTACCCGGCTCAATATCGTACCAAATGTCATAAGCCCTGTCTATATCGCCCTGGACGATCATTGCTCCATTGAGCGCCCCTACTGATGTACCAGCCACCATGGAGATCTCCAGACCCATTTCACTTATTGCCTTGCAGGCGCCTATCTGATACGCTCCGCGCCCGCCACCGCCTTCCAGAACCAAACCGTACATATACCCAAACCCCATTCGGCAAGGGACACTCCTCTGCAAAGAGAACGGCTTCGGTAGTGGAGAAATGTCCCCTGAAATTATTTACTCAGCCTGGCTGAGGAATATCACTACTACATTATACTACCACATCTGCCAAAAATGTATCATGGAAAAGCATAGATTCCTCTGTTAGAATACATGTTGACATAAGGTCGGCGCGTCATCAGTTATTTTTCAGATATGAGAAGAACAGCGCCGCCGAAAAAAAATAAGCCGAATCTCGAAAAGAGTACGGGGGACCAAGCAATACCAGGACTAGTAAGCACAAGACATTCCATAACCTGTAAAGCTTTCTAATTTTAAAGGACTGTCCTCTTACAATATGTCCAGTGGGTGAATCTCATTTTGAGTAGGGTTACCCGACCCGAACCCGAAAACTAACCTCGGAGGCGAAAAGGGGGAAAAAATGAATATATTAAAAAAAGCAGCGGCATTCACTGCCGGTGTTGTTTTAACAACCACGCTGATGGCACAGGCTGCCTTCGGTGCAAGCTACACAGTGCAGCAAAATGATTCGCTGTACACTATCGGAAAGATGTTCAACACATCCTCTGCGACGATAAAAGCCGATAACAAGCTCTCCGGAGATACTATTTATCCAGGACAGAAGCTTTATGTAAGAGCCCGTACTCATACGGTAAAAAGCGGAGAGTATCTGAGCCTTATAGCCGCCAAATACGGGACAACAGTGCCCCAGCTTAGGAAGGCAAACAACAAATGGGACAATATGATTTATCCCGGACAGGTACTGAATATTCCGGGTTCGGCTGCCGGCACTTATGCTGTTGCGTTTACCGAAGCAGAGCTCGATCTGCTTGCAAGGCTGGTAAAAGCTGAGGCTGAAGGTGAGCCATATGCTGCAAAGGTCGGCGTCGCAGCTGTAATAGTGAACAGGATTAAGAGTGATCAGTTCCCGAACACTATATCATCGGTTATATATGAGATAAGCAGCAACGGCTACTATCAGTTTACACCTGTTGAAAACGGGATGATAAATAAGCCTGCCACGCAGCAGGACAGAAATGCCGCCCTTGAGGCGCTGCAAGGCAGCGATCCGAGCAACGGCGCTCTCTTCTACTTCGATGACAGCGCGACGAACAAATGGCTCTGGTCAAAGCCAATTAAAGCATGGATCGGACGTATGGTATTTGTATACTAAAAAGGGGCGATAATTCGCCCCTTTTTCTTCTCAAAAGTTTCAAACTTTAAGCATTTCCGCTAAAGATTTGCTGCTATAGTATTCATAGGCATCACGTTTCCGAGCTCCGAAAGCTTTCCCTCGTAGACGGGTATCAAATCCGGTATCTCATAAAAATCCTGCGGTGTAACAAGTGACATATCCTTGCCGAAATCAAAAATTCCGTTTTCATACAGCATCGTTGCAACGAACTGCGTACAGAAATACTTGTTTCTTCTCTTCATCGGCCTGTTCATCATTACTCCAAACAGCCCAAGGATGTTGTAACCATACATATTCTTATTCATTATGAACTGGCTGACGGCTTGTTCGAGCTGATCAAATTTATGCTCCTCTATATCAAGCCTGTATATGGCACACATTGTATTTCCGAAAGCCTTGTACATACCGCTGTCGGTATGTTCTATAACAAACCCCCCATACAGCGGGAACCATCTGATTTTTCTTCCAAAGCTGTAAAACTCGTGAATCTTCGAATCCAGGCAAAGGGACACATGATTGTACCGTTCTTTGGTGTATAAGCCGATACACCTTGAAAAAAGAGTACCGGTAGCAGTCAATACAATATGTATACTTTTCATCCACCAACCCCCAAGTAAGTTAACAAATTGTTGCCATACGTATTCATTATAATTTTCATAATAGTGATAGTCAAGCACTTATGTCATCGGCAAATCCGTCACCGCCCAATAAAAAAACAGCATTGGCGGTCCATAATACCAAGTTACAGGACCGACGCCGCTGCCTATGGAGGGTGCTTTTGAACCAACTGCGCCGCAAACCCTTCAGGGCTATGATACAGCGCCTATGAGATTTTCCTTCAGTGTATTTCTCGCTCTGAATATCCTGTTTTTTATGATGGACATGGGCTTGCCAAGGTACTCGGATATTTCCTTATAGGACATTCCCTTCTGATGATACATAACGATCGGCACTCTATATATTTCAGGCAGACCGTCTATTGCATCCTTCAGGACCTGCGACTTTTCCTTCCGCAGATAGTACTCCTCAGGCGAGTTGCTGGTGCCGGTGAAATTTTCGATTTCTTCGAGAGATACTGAGTTGAGCTTTTTGCGCCTGACATGGTCTAGGCAAATGTTGGTGGCAACCTTGACGCTCCATGTGGAGAATTTGTATTGAGCATCGTATCTGGAAAGCGACCTGTAAATCTTAATGAATGCTTCCTGTGCCATGTCATTGACTTCTTCGTTATCTCTCGAAAATTTATAGGCAACCGAGTAAATCAGCCTTTTATATCTTGATATAAGCTCTGAAAAGGCCTCATTGTCGCCCTTTAAACATCTGGAAACCAATTCGGAATCTGTTCTTTCCATTTCGAATACCTCCGGTTATTACTCCGCATTCCAATGGAATCTGGTCTTTGGAATGCAATTTATCTTTACATCGTCTATTATATTTAAAAGCCAATTATTATACATCAGTCAAATGAACAGATTTTTGCCAGTCCATGTGTTCAATTTTCTACAGTCCATGTGTTCAGTGCTCCTACTGGCCTTCCGGCCAGGTACTATCTCAGTGAATAAACCGTGGAAAGCAGCTTGTCGGGATTGTCACCCTTGCTTACAAAAGCGTCCGCCCCTGCAGCCATAGCGCTTTTCTCAGCTTCAGGACGGCTGCTGAGCGCTATGATGCCGATACCTGGCACCAGCTCTCTGATTCGAGCTACAGCTTCCGCCATGCCTTGATTTAACAATTCCCAATCCAGCAGAAGAAGATCAAATTTTCCTGTCCCGGATTTTGAAAAAAGACTGCCTGCATCGTCTGCTTCGTCAAGTTCAAAGAATACATCCTCATGCTCAAACAGAACTCTTAACGCACACCTTACTTCAGGCTGGTCGTCAGCAATCAATATCTTCAATGCAACCACCTCATAACACGCAAAAGGTATAATGCCTGCAATTTAACTCTCTATTCAATTGTAATAAAAAACCCCCATCTTAGCTTCAATCAGATGGGGGGATTATTTATGTCCGTTTGACCGGTTTGTTACCTGGCCAGCTGACCAGGTCCGTGTCTTCAGAAAACGGCTAAATCAATTTCTGTTGCAGCGCAATTGCAACGGCTTCAGTCCTGCTTGCTGCCTCAAGCTTTGACAAAATGCTGCTGACGTGGAACTTTACAGTCGACCTGCTGATGATAAGGGCCTTTGCTATTTCCGGATTGCTCAGACCGTCTGACATCATTTTCAGGACCTCCTTCTCTCTGGCTGTCAGCTCGTTATCATTGGAGTTTCTGCGGCTCGATGCCTTTATCAGCGCCTGCGTCGCCTCCGGAGCGAGGGTAGGTCGTCCTATGTGGGCGGAACGTATAGCCTGGGCAAGCTCATCGGCAGAGACGTTTTTCAGCAGGTAACCTATCGCTCCTGCCTGCAGTGCGCCTTCGATCAGATTGTCCTCTTTGAAGCTCGTCAGGACGATCACCTGTATTTCAGGGTAATGCTCCCTTATCTCCTTTGTTGCCTGGGCTCCGTCCATTACCGGCATCACCAGATCCATAAGGACCACATCAGGACGGTATGTCCCGCATGCATCCACAGCTTCCTTCCCGTTGGAAGCCTCGCCGACAAGTTCAAAGTCGTCAAATACCTGCAAAAACGCTCCGAGTCCGCTTCTGACCACACTGTGATCATCAACGATCATGATTCTTATAGTGTCGCTGCTCATAATTATCCTCACCCCTAATCAGTTTCATTCCGTACGGCCTAACTTGTTTCCCACCCATTGAAGCTCTACGGCTGTCCCATGCCCGATCTCCGATCTGACCTTCAGCGTCGCTCCGACTGTCCCGGCACGTTCCTTCATTATACCAAGGCCAAAGTGGCCGGAAGCTACTCCTCCTTGATCAAAACCGTTTCCGTCATCGGTCACAGTCAGGCTGGCAACCGTGATATCCAGCTGCTTGTCTTCGTTTATATTGAGCTCCAGCACTGCATTTTTAGCTCCCGAGTGTTTTGTTATATTGTTCAGCGCCTCCTGCGCAACGCGGTAAAAGACTATCTTTACCTCAGCCGGAAGCTTTGAGGTGCCTTTGATATCGAGCTTCACAGGGATCCTTGCCCGACCTGTGACAGCCTCGCTCAGCTGCCTGAGCAGCTCTTCAAGCGGAGCTTCCACCAGCGTCGCCGGGCGCAGCTCAAACAAAAGCGTCCTCATCTCAGCCAGTGCGCCTCTTGTCAGCTGTTTAAGCTCGTCGAGCCTTTTCATGCCTTCGTCCTTGTTGCGGCTCCATATTCGCGGGACTACCTCCGCAATAAGACTTGCCGAAAATAAAGTCTGTGTCACGGCATCATGCAGATCCCGTGCGAGTCTGTTTCTCTCCGCATTGACTGCGGTTTCCTCAGCCTGCTTTTTCAATCTTGTATTGTCTATCGCCAGAGCAGCCTGATCTGCAAATGTCATAGCCAGACTGATATCCTCTCTTAAATTGGCCGGATCGACAGACCTGTCATGATGGAAATACAGTGCTATCCCGCCGTATACTTCATCCTTGCACACCAACGGAACTGCCATCATGGTATTGCAATGCTCACTCAGCCATGTGAAGTGTTTTTTCATCAGGGGATGAGCATGCTCGGGCAGGCTTTTATCTTTCATATCGGTTTTTATTAAAGGTCTTCTTTCAATAAACGCCTTCTTCAGGATCTCTGCGCCAACATCGGCCTCACTGCTTATATTTTCAAAATGCGGCAGTCCGCATGAAGCTACAAGATAAAGTGCGCTCTTGCTGCCATCGAGCCTGAAAAGCGCAGCTGCATCAGTGTGCAGAAGCCTTGCCGCCTCTTTTATGATAAATATGAGTATATCCTCCAGTGACCTGTTGGAATTCAACGCCCTGAGTATATCCTTGAGACCTTCAGCCACATGCCTTCTCTGTTCGTTTTCCAGGAGCCTTCTTTTCTCATCCTGGTACAGCCTTGCATTTTCTATACCGATAACGGCGCTTGGTGCAAACATGTTAAATATTCTTTCATCCTCGGAGTCGAACTCCCCCTCGGACATGCTGAAGGCCGCTATAACACCCACAGGTCTTGAACCCGCCAGCAAGGGCACCAGCAGGCACGTGTTCATGGAGGTGGCATCGATCAGTTCATGCTCCCGCATCTCCTCCATCTGAGCTCTGCTCATGATGACTGATTCATGGTGGTGTAAGCATTCTCCCATGGCGGAAGCTTTCAAAGGAACCTTCAGCCCTGTCAGGCTCTTCAGATCAGCTCCCGAATATACCGACAGCACCAGCTCCTCGCCTTCCACAAGAAATACTGCGGTGGAATTGGCATGGGTCAGTCTTCTGGCCTCGCCTGCAATAAGCCTCAGCACCGAATCAAGGTCCAAACGGCTGGTTATTGCCTGCTGGATGCTAAATAAAGTCTTTATCTCATCTGCCTTTTTGGATGTTTCATTATACAGGCTGGCATTCATATACTCAATTGCTGCCTGATTGGCAAATGCGGTCCCAAGCTCTACGTGATATGTTTTATAATATCCCGCTTCATTATGGTCGAGAGTCAATATGCCTATGACAGTATCCTTGAATACCATAGGAAGACTCATCCAGCATCTGGTTTCTCTGAAGACTGTTTCCATATATCCGTGCATGTTTTTTCTGAATGTGACAGCCAGCTCGCTTTCCGATAGGATGTCATCTATAACTACCGGCTTTCCGCCAAGCAGCATATCCCTTCCAAGCGGCAGCGGGTAAGAGCTCTCCTGCGAAGGAGTAAGCACGGATCTATGTGCGATCACTCTGCCGTGGTCTCCATCAGTGATAAAAATTTTAGCATTGCTGTATTCTATTATAGTCCTGAGTTTGTCCAGAATGGCTTCAAGCAGCGGTCTTAGTTCCATCGTTGAGGAAACAAGGTTGGAAATTTCGAGCAGTGTCGTCAGAAGCTTTGAGTTATGCTGAAGCACATCCTTGTAGCCTGTATTCTCCATATGACCTCTTAATCAACGTTTATCTGAATGCTCCTGCAATTGCCGGAAACTATTCACTTGATTTTATCCCAAAACTCAATAAATATCAAGAACCGACCGCTTATTTCTCACGGCCCGTTCTCACTACATGCAAAGTTACACTCCATGACTGTTTTCTTCAATTTCCAATGGGGTCAAACCCCCATACCCCCTCGCTACGGGCCATGGGTTCAAGCTCAGGCGTCCCCAAATTGGCAATACTATTGGCAATGTACAGTGGGTGTGCAATTTTCCAATCTTCTGGGCACAGTTTGATTGATTTTATTGAGATAATTCAATGGCTAGGGTACATAAGGTGGTAATTATTGAGTTATGGAGACTCCTATATTGTATTATGCGCCCAGATGATGCCTTTTTTGCACA
>JAEZCA010000057.1 GCA_023412665.1 Bacillota bacterium | reverse complement strand
CGGCGGTCTGTCGCCCTGGGGTCTGTTGCCCTGGTACGGCGGTCTGTCACCCTGGGGTCTGTTGCCCTGGTACGGCGGCCTGTCGCCCTGGGGTCTGTTGCCCTGATACGGCGGCCTGTCGCCCTGGGGCCTGCCCTGATACGGTGGTCTGTCACCCTGTGGCCTGCTTTGATACGGCGGTCTGTCGCCCTGGGGCCTTGCCGTTTGAGACTGACTTCTGTCCGCTTGAGGTCTATCTGTATTTTTAGCTATATCAGCCTGTTGATCTTCTTTTATGGTTTTTGCCTTATCGGCTTCCACATCAGCTACAGCTGTTTTCGATTCTTCCCGGCGGCTTGGTGCTTCAGCAGGCACAGCAGACTCCTGCCTGACCTTATCCTGCTTGCTGTCGCCCGCAGTCGTTGTCATTTCATCCTGCATTTTTGTCTTTACATCATTTACTGTCATTTCATTCATATTTGTTTTCGTATCCTTTGCAGGCTCGGTCTTTTTGATTTCAGTATGCTCGGCAGCCGTTTCCTTCTTTACCGGTTTTACATCGATGCTGACACCTGTCTGAGTTTTTTCAGCTTCAGTCGTACGGGCAGCTGCCTTCGCATTTAGGTTTGGAATGTTTCTGCCGGGTTCCTGCTTTTGAGCTGCATTAGTATTATTGACATAATCGGTTCTGCCCTTCCTGACAAATCCTGAGAGCAGTCCTGAGTTTGCATCCGCAGACCTTATAAATTCATTTCTCTTGTCATTATTTCTGCCGCCCTTGGGATCTCCTTTTTGGAAGCTGTTCCTTGCTGCATCCCTTTCATCATTTCTGCTGTTGATCACAATTTCAGTTGTCCTGATAATTCTGGGGGCGCTTTTATTGTCTCTTTTGACCTCGGGCTTCGGCTGTACAGGCGCCGCGGGAGGAGCTTTTTTATCGTCGGGCTCATCCTTTTTTTCGTCATGCTTGATCACACCGATATGCTTGTAAAGAGCACCCAGTTCATGGTCTTCAAGAAGACTCATATGGTTTTTTACATTGATATCGATCTCCGCAAGCTTCTCCATCAGCCTCTTGCTAGTCGTGTTCAGTTCCTTTGCCAGTTCGTATACTCTAACCTTTTCCAAATCTATACACCCCCATGTTCTATACCGCGATTATCGATCATTTCAACAAGATGCCCTGCAAAGTTCATATCCTTTACTGCAATGACAGAACGTATGCTTTTACCGGTGAATTTGCCGATCAGTTCCTTTTCACCGAATACTCGATACCCAATATCTCTGTAACTGCACATATCCCTGAATTTCTTCTTGGTATTGTCCGAGGCATCTTCAGATACAATAACCAGGTACACCTTACCGGTCTTTAAAGCCCTCTCACATGTCTCATCACCTGACAAGAGCTTCCCTGCCTTGGCTGCCAACCCCATAAAGGAGTATATCCTATCAGCCATCTTTTCCCTCCAGTTGCGATTTAAGTGTGTCATAAACGGTGTCATCGATGCGGGCTTCAAATGCTTTTTCAAGCTTTCTGCCTTTTCGGACCTTTTCCAGGCACTCGGTGCTTGGGCATATATAAGCGCCCCTCCCTGCCTTTTTGCCTGTGAAGTCTACACTGGTAACACCTTCCTTGTCCCTTACGATCCTGATCAGTTCCTTTTTGGGCTTCATTTCATGGCACCCGAGGCACATACGCAAAGGTATCTTCTTTTGCTTCAAGTATGTCACCTCTATTCCTGATCATCGTCCGGCTCTGAGTATGATACTTCCGTTTCCATGTCTATGTCCTGTTCGTCACCAACGTCTGCATCAGAGCCTTCGTCATAGCTCTCATACTCCTGGTCATACTCTTCTTCATATTCTTCTCCATACTCATCTTCAGTATTATTATAACTGTCCATGTTGAACATTTGCTGTTCTATGACGGCTCTGAGCTGCGATTCGCTCTTGATGTCTATCTTCCAGCCGGTCAGCCTTGCTGCGAGCCTTGCATTCTGGCCTTCCTTACCGATAGCCAGTGACAGCTGAAAATCGGGTACTATGACTCTTGCAGTCCTGGCTTCCTCGTCTGCGTCGACACGGACGACCTTTGCAGGGCTGAGGCTGCTGGAGATGTATTCCTCGGGATTGTTGCTCCATCTTATTATATCAATTTTTTCGCCTCTGAGTTCATCCACTATGGCCTGGACCCTGGTACCCTTTTGTCCGACGCATGCACCGACAGGATCCACATTTGGATCCTTGGAATAAACGGCTATCTTGGTCCTGGATCCCGCCTCTCTTGAAATGCTCTTTATTTCAACGGTTCCATCGTGTATTTCCGGCACTTCAAGCTCAAAAAGCCTTTTGACAAGCCCGGGATGTGTTCTTGAGACAAGTATCTGTGGACCCTTTGTGGTCTTCTTCACTTCTACAATATATGTTTTGATCCTGTCATTGAACCTGTATTCTTCTCCTATAGTCTGCTCGGATGGTGACATTACTGCTTCTGTCTTGCCCAGGTCGATCACAATGTTTTTTCTTTCATTTCTTTGTATGATACCTGTGACAATGTCGCCTTCCTTGTTATAAAATTCATCAAAAATAATGCCGCGCTCTGCTTCGCGTATCCTCTGCATAACGACCTGCTTTGCGGTCTGTGCGGCGATTCTGCCGAATTTTCGGGGGGTGACCTCTATCTCGGCAATGTCGTCCTCCACATAGGAAGCATCAAGCTTCTGTGCAGCTTCCAGTGAGATATCTCCGTTTTCATCCTCCGGCCTCGATGTGACTCTCTTGAGTGCAAAGACCCTCACATCCCCGGATTCACGATCTATATAGATCTTCACATTCTGTGTTGATCCAAAATTCCTCTTGTAAGCCGAAATAAGGGCTGCTTCAATCGCTTCGATCAGCACTTCCTTATTTATACCCTTTTCCTTTTCAAGTTGATCCAATGCTTGAATCAATTCCGCACTCATTTTCCTACCTCCTGTAATACCCCGGTATCCGGGAATTCATCATCAATCCGGCTGCTTTATGTTCCGGCTGCTATTCTATTTTGTTCAAAACCGTATTATCCGTCTGACAAGGGCTGTATCCTTCCTGTCAAAGCCCATGGTGACTCCTTCCTCGGTCTTTATTTCCACTATATCTCCAGCCAGGCCGAGCAATTCGCCCTCATATACCTTTTTTCCGTTCAATGGCTGATAAAGCTTTACTTCAACGAATTCCCCCTTGAAGCGTTCATAGTCACGCTGCTTTTTCAGCGGTCGTTCGCCGGGTGAAGAGACCTCCAGTATGTAGCTCTGCTTGATTGGATCCTTTTGATCCAGCAGATCACTTAATTTCTCGCTCGTAATCTGGCAATCATCTATCGTGATGCCGCCCTGCTTGTCGATATAGACTCTCAGGTACCAGTTTGCGCCTTCCTTAAGATATTCAACATCCACAAGCTCAAAGGACAACGCTTCTATAACGGGTTGGGCCAGTTCTTCCACGATTTCTTCAACCTTTTTCTTTGCCATTTCACATCTCCATTCCTTTTGACCGGACTTACGACCCATATCTAAAGACAAAGAGTGGGTTCGGCCCACTCTTTTCCATAAAAACGATATGATTAGTCCAAAAAATATTATAGCACTATTATCCGCAATTATCAATCATTTATTTGTTTTATTCAAATTTTCCGCAAAAGAATGTGCAGTGCCATCGGTCTTTTCACCCGCTGATCAGAAATCGGCAGGGCTTGCTTGTGGAGATCATGTTTATTCTGCAAACCAAGCCCTGACGATTGAACCGATTTTAATTAACCAGGTTAAAACAAACTCATCTGGCTGCTTTCGGGTATGCCGTCGAGGCAGCCGTTCTGCTGCAGTATCTCAATAACAGTCTTACTGACCTTGGCCCTTAGCTTCAGATCCTCAATCGAAACAAACTCGCCCTGGCTACGGGCTTCAATTATTGCCCTGGCTGCATTTGTACCAAGTCCCTGGAGTGAATTCAGCGGCGGCCTGAGACCGTTTCCGTGGATCTTGAATTTTACGGCATCCGATTCATACAGATCAACCTTCAGGAAATTCATCCCTCTGGAATACATTTCATTGGCCACTTCCAATATAGTCAGTATGTTTTTATCCTTTGCAGTCATGTTATTGCCCATTTTTTCGTGCTCGGATATCCTCCTGCGCACATTTTCCCTGCCGTTGGCCATGGTAGTTGCGTCAAATTCATCCGCCCTGACTGTAAAATACGTCGCATAAAATGCCAGCGGATGATAGACCTTGAACCAGCCTATCCTCATGGCAGTCAGCACATATGCCGCAGCATGGGCCTTGGGGAACATGTACTTGATCTTTTTACAGGATTCGATATACCAGTCCGGCACGCCGTGAACTTTCATTTCCTCTTCGTATTCAGGCTTCAGCCCTTTTCCCTTCCTGACATCCTCCATTATTTTAAAGGAGCTCTTTGGCGGCAGTCCCTGATACATAAGATATACCATGATATTGTCTCTGGTACCGATGACCTCCGAAATCGTACACACATTATTCCTGACAAGGTCCTGGGCATTGTTGAGCCACACGTCCGTTCCGTGAGAAAGGCCGCTTATCTGCAGCAGGTCGGAGAAGGTCTTCGGCTTTGTATCAAGCAGCATCTGCCTGACAAATTTGGTGCCGAACTCAGGCAGTGCAAAGGTCCCGACTTCGCTGTTGATATCCTCCGGCTTTACTCCCAGCGGCTCAGTCGTCAGGTAAAGCTGCATTACCTTCTCATCATTCACCGGTACGTCATAGATATCTATCCCTGTCAGATCACACAGCATTTTGATCATAGTAGGGTCGTCGTGGCCGAGTATATCAAGCTTTAATATAGTATCGTGCAATGAATGGAAATCAAAATGCGTAGTAATGATATCAGAATCCGTATCATCAGCCGGCCTTTGTATCGGCGAGAAATCGTGCACATCATTGTCCTGGGGTATTACTATTATACCTCCCGGGTGCTGGCCGGTGGTTCGTTTTATGCCGGTGCAGCCCTTCACCAGCCTGTTTATTTCCGCATTGGTCGTCACTATGCCTTTTTCATCCAGATACTTTTTAACAAAGCCGTATGCAGTCTTATCTGCTACGGACGCAATCGTACCGGCCCTGAACACATGGCCCTTCCCAAAAAGCACTTCTGTATATTTATGAGCCTGTGCTTGATATTCTCCCGAAAAGTTCAAGTCGATATCAGGAGCTTTGTCTCCGTCAAAGCCGAGGAAGGTCTCGAAGGGTATGTCATGTCCGTCGCCCCTCATAGGCTCGCTGCATTTAGGGCAGTTCTTCGGCGGCAGGTCAAAGCCCGATCCCACAGAACCGTCCGTAATGAAATCCGAATGCTTGCATTTTTTGCAGATATAATGCGGCGGCAGCGGGTTGACTTCGGTTATTCCTGTCATCGTAGCTGCAAAGGATGAGCCGACAGATCCCCTCGACCCTACTATATACCCGTCGTCATTCGACTTTTTGACAAGCTTCTGGGCAATGACATACATAACGGCAAAGCCGTTTTTGATGATTGAAGTAAGTTCTCTCTCAAGTCTTTTTGATACTATCTCCGGCAGCGGGTCGCCATATACCTCATAAGCCTTCTCATATGCAAGCTTCTCTATTTCCTGCTCTGCTCCGTCTATTTTGGGCGGATATGTTCCCAAAGGTATGGGAATGACCTCCTCCACCATGTCCGCTATCATATTGGTATTTGTGACCACTACCTCAAAGGCTTTATCATTTCCGAGATAGGTGAATTCGCCCAGCATTTCATCAGTGGTCCTGAAGTATAGCGGAGCCTGTCTGTCGGCATCCGAGTATCCCTGGCCGGACATGAGTATGCGTCTGAAAACCTCGTCCCTCGGCTCCATAAAGTGAACATCACAGGTGGCAACAACAGGCTTCTTAAGCTTTTCTCCCAGACTCACGATTTTTTTGTTCAGTTCCTTAAGCTGTTCATGATCCGGCACCTTGCCGCTCGCCACGAGGAATTCATTGTTTCCCAGCGGCTGTATCTCCAGATAATCATAAAATGCCGCTATTTTTTCGATTTCGCTGCTGTTCTTCCCGTCCACAACGGCCCGGAACAGCTCTCCCGCCTCGCAGGCACTTCCCAGTATCAGCCCGTCACGGTACTTCATCAGCAGGCTTTTGGGCACTCTCGGCTTTTTATAGAAATAATTAAGATGTGACTCCGATATTATTTTATATAGATTCTTCAGTCCGGTGAGATTCTTGACCAGAAGTATCGCATGGTAGGATTCCGCCTTCTTAAAATCGAAATGGCCTGATAATACCCTGTCGATGTCCTCAACCTTTCTGGCTCCTTTCTCTGCGACCAGTTCAAGGCACTTTGCAAATATCTCTGCTGTTGCCTGAGCGTCGTTCACCGCCCTATGATGGTTGTCCAGTCTTATCCCGAGATGCTTTGCTACAGCATCGAGCTTGTGCTTGCTCAGTTCAGGGAACAGATACCGGCTGAGCTGCAGTGTGTCAAGTATGGTATTGTTGAATATCTTGTTGTTCAGCCGTGCATGATGCTTTATAAACCCCGTATCAAAGGATGCATTATGGGCTACCACAGGAAGACCGCCTGTAAACTCAATGAAGCTTTCCAACGCAGCGTTTGTATCCGGTGCGTCGGCAACCATTTCATCGGTAATGCCCGTCAGCTTGGTAATGAACTCGGGAATAGGCATGCCGGGATTGACAAAGGTACTGAATTTGTCGGATATTTTGCCGTTTTCAACCTTTACGGCACCTATTTCAGTGATCCTGTCCTTTGCGGGATATAAGCCGGTGGTTTCAATGTCAAATACCACAAAACCGCCGTCCAGAGGCAAGGTGCCGTCGGTTCCGTTCATACTCAGCACAGTTGGAGCCTCATCATTGATCAGATAGCATTCTACCCCGTAAATTATCTTTATTTTGTTCTTTTTACCGGCACCGTAGGCTTCCGGATATGACTGCACCACACCATGGTCTGTAATGGCGATGGCCTTGTGTCCCCATTTGGCAGCGCGCTCCACCAGAACTGCCGCCGGCGTTATCGCGTCCATGGCGCTCATCTGGGTGTGCAGGTGCAGTTCGACTCTTTTGACCTCTGCATTATCGGTCTTGACTTCCTTTTCAAGCTCGATTATGTCGGTGGCCATAATAGCCAATTCCTTTGAATACTTGTCAAACTGGGCCTCGCCCCTCACCTTCATGAAGAGGCCTTCCTTTATCTGTTCGGCCCTCAGGTCGTAATCATCCTTCTGCACGAACAGCTTTATCGTAAGGGAACAGGTGTAATCCGTTATGTCAAAGGTACAAATGAAACGGTTTCCCCGTATCTCCTTAAACGCGACATTTGATATATCTCCACAGATTGCGACCTTTCCCGAATCCTGCGTTACCTCACTCATCTTCATAAGGCTGTCGCTGAAATTCTTTCCCATGATTATCTCAAGGATCCGGGAGTCGCTGCTGTCGGTTTCCTTTTTCCTTTTGCGCTTTGCTGAGCCGTTGGACTGAGCCTTCTCCTCGACATCGAGAATATCATTTATACGCGCCTCTTCATTTTCCTTAAATTCGTTGTATTTCTTCTTGAACTGCTCATCAAGCCTGCGGTCGCAGAAAACTACCCTGACCCTTTCGCCAAAGGAGCGTTCCACCATCTCTTCAATAAGCTTGTCGCAGCCTTGTGATTTCAGAATGGCCTCGCCTTTTGTGGAGAGCATTACATTTATCACATCTCCCTCCAGTTGAAGGCTGCATCCGTTGAGAATGCCCTTGCTGAGCGCAATTTTCGAGTTGACTGTATAAATAATGCTTTCTTTGTATGCTTCTATAAGTTCACATAACGAACGATCTGTTTCAAAGCTGAGACTGATCTCCACATCCATGGAAAACGCCTGTGACAGTGCAGACTGCACCCTTTCGACTGCCGCAGCGGGTATCAGATCCTTTGCTTTGGCTTTTACAGCCAGTTTTCCAGTTTTCTTCAAAGCTCTGAGGCTTACTATTTTAACTTCGCTGAAAAACTCCCGGATATCAGCATCGAGCTCTACATCCGGAAAAGTCTCAACAAAGCTCTTATTTATTGCCGATTCAGACATACTGATTTGATCCCCTTTTGTATATTATCTCTGTCTTATCATCTAATCCCGTATGTTTATCTATATAGTAAAATTCAATCTTGCAGTCTTTCAATTTCCATCAGCAGCTCGTCCACTATCCTGTCCTGCGGTATTTTTCGGACTATTTCACCCTTCTTGAATAAAAGGGCTTCCCCGTCTCCTCCGGCGATGCCTATATCAGCCTCCCTGGCTTCTCCGGGTCCGTTTACAGCGCAGCCCATCACCGCGACCTTTATATGCTTGTCACAGCCCTCCAGCCGCTTTTCCACTTCATTTGCTATCTTTATCAGGTCTATCCTGGTCCTGCCGCAGGTTGGGCATGATACAAACTCTATGCCCGCCTTACGCAGTCCCATGGCTTTCAGAAGCTCGATGCCGACCTTTACTTCCTGCACAGGGTCACCGGTCAACGATACCCTCAGCGTGTCACCGATACCCTCTGCCAGCAGGCATCCAAGTCCTGCCGCGGATTTGACGGTTCCGGCAAAAAGAGTTCCCGCCTCGGTAACTCCGATATGGAGGGGGTAATCAGTCCTCTGCGACATCCGCCTGTATGCCTCGATGGTCATAGGCACGCTTGAAGCCTTCAGCGATATGGCTATATCAAAAAACTCAAGCTCTTCGAGTAATACCGCATGCCCCATGGCGCTTTCCACCATTCCTTCCGGTGTCACACCGCCATATTTGGCTAATATCTGCTTTTCTATGGAGCCAGAATTGACTCCGATCCTGATCGGTATCCCTCTGGCTTTTGCCATTTCAACTACTTTTTTCACTTTATCGGGGCCTCCGATATTTCCGGGGTTCAGGCGGATCTTGTCCGCGCCGTTTTCCATACAGGCCAGGGCAAGCCTGTAGTCGAAGTGTATATCAGCAACCAGAGGTATCCTGACAGCTTTCTTTATCTCCCTCACTGCACCGGCGGCTTCAGCATCAGGCACAGCCACCCTGACGATATCGCACCCCGCTTCCTCTAGTCGCTTTATCTGTCCGACTGTAGCATTTACATCCCTGGTGTCGGTATTGGTCATCGATTGTACTGTCACAGGCGCGTCGCCTCCGATATGGATATCGCCGACACGCAGCTTTCTGGTCTTTTTTCTTTGTATATATTGCTCCAAAATACTCAACTCCCGTATTGGTTAATATCTAAGCGCTAACCGGCCGCTAACTTCAATATATCATTGTAGGCTATATATATCCCCAGCAGAATGATCAGAACAAACCCGACTATGGATATATAGGACTCCTTTTCCTGGCTGAGAGGCTTCCCTCTGACAGCCTCCACCGCTATCAGAAGCAGCCGGCCGCCGTCCAGCATCGGGAATGGTATCAGGTTCGTAGCACCTATAGCCACACTCAGCAGACCTGTTATATACATCAGGTAAACAAGCATCTGACCAACGTCCGGAGCCTGCCTTACCGTTGTAGTTATGGTACTGACCATGCCTATGGGCCCCATCATATCAGATACCTTCGCCTTGCCGGTAAAAAGCCATCCCGGACTGTAAAAAACGCTTCTGACTATTGAATAGGTAAAAGACGCAGCCTGGCCGAAGGACTCAATTATGTTTCCCCTGGCCGGAATGAACTTCAGACCGATGTCGTACGATTCCTCCGTCTTTACTTCGACAGGCTTCAAAGTTACACTTACTTCCGCCCCGTCTCTTATGGCCTTTATTTCGAGCTCTTTAATCCCATTCGCTTTGACAAGCTCGACCAGCCTGTCGCCGCTGTCCACCGGGGCGCCGTTGATTTCCACTATCCTGTCGCCCGCCTGTAGACCCATCTGCTCGGCAGGCATGCCTGGCGACAGCTCCTTTATGACATTGGAATCAGCTATTTCCGGGGAAAGTGATACCCCGATTTTAGGTTCCATTGCCTCAGGGTGTCTTACCGGCTTCAATTCCTTTTTGAACGTGCCCCCGTCTCTTTCAATCTCAACTATCGCCGGTTCGCCCTTTGAAACATAAAGGAATTGTATGACATCTTCAAGGATATACGTCCTTTTGCCATCGTAGGATAATATTTTATCACCCTTTTGAATGCCTGCCAGGGCGGCAGGCGAGTTTTCAACGACCTGTCCTATTTCCATTGTATAATAGCCCTGTATTGAAAAATAAGCCGTCAGCAGTACCGCTGCCAGAAGCAGGTTTGCAAAAGGCCCGCCGATGGCAGTCAATGCTCGGGCGTATTTGGGCTTGTTGTTAAAGGCCTGTTCGCTGTCGGATTCCTCTTCCTCTCCGAGCATCTTCACATAAGCCATAACAGGAAAAAGCCTCAGCGAATATGTTGTACCGCCTTTTTCAAAGCTGAATATCTTTGGTCCGATAAAAAGAGAAAACTCCAGGACCTTAATGCCCATCTTCCTAGCCGTTATGAAATGTCCGAGTTCATGCACTATGACGATTATGTTAAAAGCCAGTATCGCAAGGATCAGATACATACGCTACCTCCAACCATCCTTCTTGCCCATTTGTCTACTTCTATTATATCATTCAGACTTGCCATTGTATTCACATTATGAGCAAGCATTGCATTTTCTATCAGCCTGGGAATGTCACTAAAACCGATTTTCTCCTCCATGAAGAGGGCTACAGCAGCTTCGTTTGCTCCATTCATCGCTGCAGGCATGGTGCCTCCCTCCTTCAGTGCGTCAAAAGCCAGCCCGAGGCATCTGAACGTATCTATGTCAGGCTCCTCGAAGGTCAGAATGCCGCACTTGAGCAGATCCAGCTTAGAAAAGGAATTTTCCGCCCTTTCAGGCCAGGTCAGCGCAAGCTGTATGGGGATCCTCATATCCGGAGAACCAAGCTGTCCTATCACGGATCCATCCTTATACTCTACCATTGAGTGTATGATGCTCTGTGGATGGACGACAACCTTGATCCTGTCAGGCATGAAGCCGAACAGCCACCTTGCTTCTATTACCTCCAGGCCTTTGTTCATCATAGTTGCGGAGTCTATCGTTATCTTGCTGCCCATACTCCAGTTGGGGTGTTTCAGCGCTTGAGCAAGAGTCACATTCTTTAGATCTTCATACTTTTTTCCCCTGAACGGCCCGCCGGATGCAGTCAGTATAAGTCTGTCCACATCCTGCCTCCTATTGCCCGCCAGGCATTGATATATGGCAGAATGCTCACTGTCGATAGGAAAGACCGTGACCTCGTTGCGTTCCGCCTCAGACATGACGATCTCGCCGGCCGTAACAAGCGTTTCCTTGTTGGCCAGAGCTATATTCCTGCCTTTTCGTATTGCATGGAGGGTCGGTACCAGCCCAGCTATTCCTACGATCGACGTTACTACAGTGTCCACGCCCTCGACTTCGACGGCGGTCTTCATTCCGTCATCCCCGCAATAGACTTCTATCCCTGTGCCCCTGAGTCTGTTTACAAGCTCGGAGGCAAGGCTCTGCTCTGCTATCGAGACCAGCAGCGGTTTAAAAGCTTTGGCCTGCTCAACCAGCAAATCAATATTTTTATTCGCGGTCAGAGCGCTGACTCTGATGCCAAGATTTTGAGCAGCCTCAAGGGTCTGTACTCCAATAGAGCCCGTAGAACCCAATATTGCAATATTTGTTGCCATCTATAGCTCCTTCTCAGAAAAACATACTAATGTAAAAATATACGGCAGGCGCGGTAAAAAGTATACTGTCCACCCTGTCGAGCACACCTCCGTGCCCCGGCATAATATTCCCGTAATCCTTTATTCCCACAGCCCTCTTTACAACTGATGCGGACCAGTCGCCAAGCTGGGATATCACTCCGCATATCAGGCCGATCACGGCAAAATGCACCACCGGCGCTCCGAGAATATTACTGAAATATGCTCCGAATGCCGTCATAACGGCAGCACACCCGATAACGCCTCCAATGCAGCCCTCAAGGGATTTCTTAGGGCTGATTTTCGGGACTATCTTTGTCCTTCCCATCGTGACGCCGGTAAAATATGCAAAGGTATCTGTTGCCCACGCGCCGATAAATATCATCCACATATAAATATAGCCGTGATCCATATGCCTTGTCAGTGTGACAAAGGATAGTGGAAACACCACATAAGCTATCCCGAAAAGAGTGACTGCTACGTCCTTTATTCCATATTTACCGTCTGAAAACATAATCAAACAAAAAAGAACAACAATGAGCACAAAAACAAAAAACGCCGCCGCAAGGGCCACATCTGCAGGAGCTAAAAGGAACCTTTCGGGCAGTATACCTGAAACTGCGGCATATAGAAGCGGAAGGCAAGATATGCAGCCCAAAGCGTATACGGGCTTGAACCCACCCTTTGACAGCGCTTTATAAAACTCCATGATGCCAACAAAGGCGAGAATCGAAACAGCAATGCCTATGGCGATCCCACCTAGATAAACTATAACAGCCAACAGCACAATAGCCGCAGCTGCGCTGATAACCCTGGTCTTCATCCTCACAAACCTCCGTAGCGCCTGTTTCTCTTCTGATACTCGCTTATTGCCTCAAGCAGGTCATTCTTTGAGAAATCAGGCCATAATATATTTGAATACCAGAACTCGGAATAGGATGACTGCCACAGCAGGAAATTGCTCAGTCTGTTTTCTCCGCTGGGTCTTATGACCAGGTCCGGGTCGGGTATGCCTTTCGTATAAAGATACTCTGAGAACAGCTTCTCATCAATGTCCTCAGCGTTTATCCTGCCGTCCTTCACATCCCTGGCCAAACGTGCGGCAGCAGAAGCAATCTCACATCTGCTGCCATAATTGAGTGCTATCACCAGACTAAGGCCTGTATTGGCTGATGTGTTGTTTACGACTCTGGTAATTTCTTTCTGTATCTCCTCAGACAGCTTATCCGTATCTCCTATTACAAGTATCCTGACATTCTTGCCGGCCAGCTCCTTATCGGCATTCCTCAGAAACTCCAGCAGCAGCGACATCAGCGTATCTACCTCATCCTTGGGCCGGTTCCAGTTTTCTGTAGAAAAGGCGTACGCTGTCAGATATTTTATCCCTATCGCATCGCATTCCGTCACTATTCTTTTAAGTGTGTTAGCTCCCTCCCTGTGCCCCGCGCTCCTGGGCATGCCTCTTTTTTTTGCCCACCGGCCGTTTCCGTCCATAAAGACGGCTATGTGTACAGGGATCCTGTCCATATGCTCTAAAACAGCCTCATTTTTCTTTTTACGCAAAAAAAACATCTGATACCTCCCGGCATTCACGGTTACTCTGCAAAAAAACATAAAAATAACAAACAAGGCTGTATTTACAGCCTTGCTAGTCAGCTATTCAAATTACATACCAATAACTCAACTGTGCTTTGTTCAGACAATACCTGCCTAACAACCCTGGAGTCAGCGTTATAACCTTTGTCTCTCAACCTGGGAGAAGCAGTCAGCCTGACCGTTATCCTCTCAAAGCCCTGGGAATTCAATATTTTTACAGCATCCTCCAGCCTTTGGCCGGAGACATCAACCATCTGCACTAGACCTCCATTATCTCCTTTTCCTTATGCTCGACTATCTTGTCAATATCAGCTATGTACTTGTCTGTCAGCTTCTGCATATCATTTTCAGCGTCCTTCAGGTCATCCTCGGTGATCTCGCTGTTCTTTTTTTGTACCTTGAAGCGTTCAATGGCATCTCTCCTGATGGAACGGATAGCCACCTTGGACTCCTCGCCTTGCTTTTTGGCGGTCTTTGTAAGTTCTTTTCTTCTTTCCTCGGTAAGCACGGGGAATATGAGCCTGATCACCTTACCGTCATTATTCGGGTTTATGCCGATATCGGATTTCTGAATGGCTTTTTCTATGTCCTTTAGTATCTTGGCTTCCCAAGGCTGGATGACTATTACCCTGGCTTCAGGCACAGAGATGCTTCCGAGCTGGTTTATCGGCGTCGGAGTTCCATAATAGTCAACTGTCAACTTGTCCAGAATAGCCGGATTGGCTCTTCCAGCCCTCAAACCTCCTAATTCTTCCTTCAGAACGTTTAGAGCTTTGGTCATTTTTTCCTCATATTCTTTGTAAGCAGCCTTTTCCATATTAAACCCTCCTTTTGTTTTTGCATCAGGTCAAAATAGTTCCGATATTTTCGCCTTTCAATACTCTCAGGATGTTTTCAGGATCACTCAGGTCAAAAACGATCAACGGTATCTTGTTGTCCATACAAAGCGATATCGCAGTGGAATCCATCACTCCCAGCCTTTTTGCCAGTGCGTCTGAAAATGACAGATTGTCGAAGCGCACCGCATCAGGATTCTTCTTCGGGTCGGTGTCATAGACACCATCCACCATGGTTGCCTTAAGTATAACATCCGCATCTATCTCAGCCGCTCTGAGAGCTGCAGTGGTGTCTGTTGAAAAATAAGGATTACCGGTACCGCATGCGAATATTACTATCCTCTTTTTCTCCAGATGTCTGACTGCCTTTCTTCTGATGTACGGCTCAGCGATCTGCCTCATCTCGATGGCGGACTGTACTCTTGTCGGTATGCCCCTGGATTCCAGAGCGTCCTGCAGCGCAAGGGAATTAATGACTGTGGCCAGCATTCCCATATGATCGGCTGTGGTCCTGTCCATACCGACGCCGCTCCTGCCCCTCCAGAAATTGCCCCCTCCGACAACGATGGAAATCTCAACGCCCATTTTATACGCTTGCTGTATCTTATCCGAAACAGCGCCGAGTATTCCTGCGTCTATGCCGGTTTTCAGATTTCCTGCCAGTGCTTCTCCGCTGAGCTTCAGCAGTATTCTTTTATATTTTGGCGTCATATGGCTTGCTACCCCCGCTTCATATTATTTGTTCTACATAAACATTAAAATTCCTGCCGCTGCATTAAAAAGGGAACATATTTTATATGCTCCCTCATTATTTTAACCACCGATTTGCTTTGCCACTTCTTCAGCGAAATTCTCTTCTTTCTTTTCCAGTCCTTCGCCTCTTTCAAAGCGGGCAAATCTTCTGACGCTTATGTTTTCGCCTATCGCTGCGATCTTCTCAGTAACCAGCTGCTTGATCGTCTTATCGGGATCCTTGATCCAGGGCTGTTCGAGGAGGCATATCTCCTTATAGAATTTTTCGATCCTTCCCTCGACCATCTTCTCGATTATTTTCTCAGGCTTGCCTTCATTTTTTGCCTGTGCTCTGAGGATGTTCATTTCTTTTTCGAGAACATCTGCCGGTACTTCTTCTTTCCTGACATACTCCGGCTTTGCGGCTGCTATCTGCATCGCAATATCCTTGACCAGCAGCTTGAATTCTTCATTTGCTGCGGCAAAGTCAGTCTCGATATTTACTTCAACCAACACACCTATTCTGCCGTTACCGTGTATGTAAGATTCAACAAGTCCTTCAGCTGCGATCCTGCCGGCCTTTTTTGCTGCTGCGGCAAGTCCCTTTTCTCTCAGGAGCTCTATAGCCTTTTCCATATTGCCATCCGCTTCAGTCAGAGCCTTTTTGCAATCCATCATGCCTGCACCGGTTCTCTCGCGGAGTTGTTTTACCATTTCAGCTGTAATCATCCATATTCCTCCAAACAATAATAATCATATTATTAGCTATATAATCTGCCATTATAACACCTCGATTCAAAGAAAATTCTTCGTTTGGCGATAATTTACTTCGCTAATTACGCTAAGCAGAAAATTTTCTTATCCCACGGTGTTCCAACGAGGCTTCACCTCGTTGTTTTCGACTGATTCTATATTATCACCCGGCTCCGTTTCCGGAACCGGGGATATTATTAGATATTTTTAAGCCAGGCTTCTTCCTGGGTTGCCAGGCTTGCCGTCTGACTGCCGGACATATTATTCCTGTGCTGCCTCAGCCATGGAAAGATCTTCGGTTTCGTTGATTTTTTCCTCGGCATCAGCGTTTTCTGTAGACATTGATTCTCCCTGACGTCCTTCAATGATAGCGTCCGCCACTTTAGCTGCAATGAGCTTGACAGCCCTGATAGCATCGTCATTGCCGGGAATCACATAATCAACCTCGTCAGGATCACAGTTGGTATCAACGATTGCCACTACAGGTATACCAAGCTTCCTTGCTTCGAGTATGGCATTTCTTTCTTTCCTGGGGTCAACGATGAACAGCGCGCCCGGTACCTTCTTCATGTTCTTGATGCCGCCGAGATATTTCTCGAGCTTTTCCATCTCGCCCTTGAGCTTGATGACTTCCTTCTTCGGGAGCACTTCAAACATACCGTTCTGCTCCATGTTCTCGAGCTGGTTGAGTCTGTTGATCCTCTTCTGGATGGTCTTGAAGTTGGTAAGCATGCCGCCGAGCCATCTTGCGTTTACAAAATACTGGCCGCTTCTTTCAGCCTCTTCCTTGATGGAGTCCTGAGCCTGCTTCTTTGTGCCCACAAAAAGGACATCGCCGCCGTTCATTGCGACTTCTCTTACAAAGAAATAAGCTTCTTCAACTTTTTTTACTGTTTTCTGCAGGTCGATGATGTAGATGCCGTTTCTCTCCGTAAAGATGTACTCGGCCATTTTGGGGTTCCATCTCCTGGTCTGGTGTCCGAAATGGACGCCTGCTTCCAGCAGCTGTTTCATTGAAATAACTGACATAGATATATCCTCCTTAAGTTTATACCACCACGGCCGTCATCCGGACGGAAGACCTATCGGCACTTATCCGCGCGTCGAACCGTGTGCGTATTTTATCGTTAGATAGTATAACACACAGTAAAATAATTATCAATCATTTAAATTGAGAAAATTAATTCCGTGAAGTGAGTTTTGAGCAATAGAACCAGAGTCCAGATCAGACTGTCCGAAAAGTATTTTCTGAAAGGTATTTAATAATACAGAAAACCCATAGGGGACTACTCGTTTTTGCAGCTTTTGAACAAAACAATGTTCTGGAAAGCGTGTTTTATAGCCCCATGTACCAATTTCATGGACAATGGGCAATAAAGATGAGAGTTTTTCTCATAAATACTGTTCAAAAGTTGAAAAAGTGAGTAGTGCCCTCTGCTTTCACCATTCAATTCTGTTCCTGGTATTATAAAAGTAAGTTGAAGAAGTGCAAAATGCCATGCGGAAAAAAGCCCGCGAACGGACTAAAAATCATCTTCGACAACGTTAAAACCCGCTATTTAGCGGGTCTTCAGACGAAATGGGATAAGGACAGGAGGATGGCCGATTGACATTCTGACTGCTGTGTGAACAGCTCCAGACCGGATCACTTGTTCAAATGAGGGCCCGCTGCTGCCTGGGGGCATTGGTATGTAGGCTAATAAGCGTATTTATACCGGCATTCGCAGCAAGTCTCGAACGTTCTGAAAGCGTTATATTGCTGCCATCTGTCCTTGTAAGGAAAATGCCGTACGCTTTACACAGCATAAGGCCAAGCTGAAGCATCACATCCCCTTCTCTGTATGTTCCAGGTCCCACATTTGCTCCCGCATGATGGCCGGGGTCAAATCCCACTTTCCCAAAGTTATACATAGCTATTCCATCTCCGTTTGTCAGAATAATGTGATACGAGATTCCTTATACACTATGCGGCAGCCGGTTTGTCAGCCAGAAAAATATTTTTACTTTGTACAGGCAACATACGGAGTATATTCTCATATACTTATACGGTGACTAATTTTTACGGGAGGTGCCTTGTTTGCTGCACTTCTTATTCACCATTCTGAATGAGGTTATTGGCAGTATTGTTTTTCAACTGGGTTATGTAACAAACTCAAACTCATTCCCACAGCCGCTTACAGCAGAAGAAGAGCAAAAGTACATCGAAGCTTACAAAGAAGGCAGCGAAGATGCCAGAAATACACTTATTGAAAGGAATCTGCGACTGGTTGCTCATATAGTGAAAAAATACAGCACTTTCAGCAGCGACAGCGATGATCTTATATCTATAGGTACCATAGGCCTCATCAAAGCGATATCCACCTTCGATCAGTCAAAGGGTACCCGGCTGGCAACCTATGCTGCGCGCTGCATTGAAAATGAAATATTGATGCAGATCAGATCCACAAAAAAGATACAGAGCGAAGTATCTCTCCATGACCCCATTGGCATTGACCGTGAGGGCAACGAAATCACACTGATCGACGTTATCGGAAATGAGACGGAATCAGTCATTGACGAAGTTGAACTGAAAATCCAGGTAAAGCGCCTATACAATAAAATGAAGTCAGTGTTAAAAAAACGTGAAAAAACTGTTCTGGAACTGCGTTACGGCCTTCTTAACGGAACGAGCAAAACCCAGCGGGAAATAGCAGGTATGCTTGGTATATCCAGATCATATGTATCACGCATAGAAAAAAAGGCAATAAAAAAGCTCAGTAAGGAGCTTGAACCGGAAAGCGGCAGATAGATCATTACGGACAGGGGTAGAGACACAGTTCGATAGAAAACTATTGAACCACACCAAAACCAATACGAAGATTTAAAAACGAGGCACTTCAAGCGAAGTGCCTCGTTTGCAGCTTATTCCTCATATGCTTTTCACCAGGATAACCCACTTGTACTTTACTGCGAAATTCAGCCATGGAAGGATGAAAATCCTGAACTCATACCGGCTGATAAAAGCGCATGCTTAACCGTGTGTGAGTGATTGTGGATTAATAAGAAGCTATGAGGTATTATATAGGTATCACGAAAGCGGAGGAATAGTGAATGAAAACAGTAATATTAGACGGATATACAGAAAACCCGGGCGACCTTAGCTGGGGAGGCTTTGAAGCTATCGGAGAGCTCACTGTCTATGACCGGACAAAGCATGATGAGATTATTACAAGGATAGGAAATGCAGAGATAGTACTAACAAATAAAACTCCCCTCGGCCCGGAAGTGTTTGATGCATGCCCCTCAATCAAATACATAGGCGTACTGGCTACCGGCTATAATGTAGTTGACACAGACGCTGCAAAGGAAAGAGGAATTACGGTCACAAACATACCTGCTTACAGTACGGCAGCTGTTGCCCAGTTTACCTTTGCCTTATTGCTTGAGATATGTCATCATGTAGGCAAACATAACGATGCTGTCAAATCTGGAAAATGGTCAAAGAGCGTTGATTTCTGCTTCTGGGATTATCCTCAGATCGAGCTGGCAGGCAAGACCTTCGGCTGTATAGGATACGGCAGGATCGGCCAGAGTGCCGGCAACATAGCTCAATGCTTCGGTATGAATGTCCTGGCATATAATAGACATCCAAATAAAGCTCTTGAAAATGAAAAAATGCATTATGTCGATTTGGAAACACTTCTTGCACAATCAGATATTATTTCACTGCATTGTCCGCTGTCGCCTTCTACAAAGGGGCTTATCAACAAGGATACCATTTCAAGGATGAAAGATGGAGTGATAATTATAAACACTTCAAGAGGTCCCATCATAGTGGAGGAAGATCTGAAAAAAGCTCTTATTGACGGCAAAATAGCTTATGCAGCTATGGATGTAGTGTCATCAGAACCTATTGCTGAAGATAACCCTCTGATGACTGCACCCAACTGCATTATTACGCCCCACATTGCATGGGCATCTAAAGAAAGCCGCAAACGGCTGATGGACATAGCAGTCAGTAACCTGCAGGCCTATCTGGCCGGAATGCCGGTCAATGTTGTCAACAGCTGAGCCGTTGCAGCCAATAGTAGTAGTTGTACAGATGTGACATGAAAAATCCGTCCAAGGGATCATAACATCGATCCTTCGGGCGGATTTCTTAATTTATAGCATTGCTCAAATATATGAGTAATGGGCATGATAATGAGTTTAAATGTGGTATCTATTGATTTATTTCACGGGTTGTTTCCATAATATATCATATTATTGAATTATATCGCTTATTTGGTCAAAACTTAAATTTTTGAGCAACCACGGGCAAGTCGGTGGCCAAAACTAACATTTTTGAGCAACCATGAACAGTTCAGCAGCCCAAACTGGAAAATCTCAGCAAAGCGCGAGTTAGTTCTCTTTCACCCCGATCATTTTGATAGCTTCGTCAATGTACTGCTGCAGTGTCAGGTCAGGCACGCCTGCAACCTGGATATTGCACTTATTTACAGGAATGAGCACTTTTCTTGCAGCGCTTCCGGCTACAGCCGCTGCCATGGCAGGTGTCAGCTCACCCAGCATTGAATTGGCTGCAACTATACCTATTGCGCCAATTATGAGATCGACCTTGGATGAATTGTATACGATCGCATTTTCACCGGTAGCACCCTCATCAGCACCGGCCTTTAGCATGGCAGCTGTTGCCAGAGTATTGGTTCCAAGCGCTGTTATAACAACCGCTTTGCCGTACCTCTCCCTCAGATTCTCAACAATCGCACGGCCCATTCCGCCTCCCTGACCGTCAATGACTGCGATTTTCATTATATCCTCCATGCAAATTCGTATCAGTTTTATTTTTTCTATTATACCAAACAACGGAGTTTGCAGCCATCTATTTTACCAAACCTCCGAATAAACGAAATGTGACATTTAATGCAGGATAACTGCTCCGGTTTATTACGCTGATATTTCCCCCGCCTTCTTCAGAGCGACCTTCGTTATTGCCGGTCCGGTCAACTCATATATGAATGTAGCACTGAGAATGACTGCACGTATTGTTTGTCCATATTCAGGGAGCATCTGCGCAGCCATAAGCGAAAGACCAATAGCAACACCTGCCTGGGGTACAAGTGAAAATCCGATATATTTTTTAACAGTATCGGGAGCTTTCATTATCACTGCACCTAAAGAAGCACCTGCCACCTTGCCTATAACACGGCAAACAATATAAAGGATGCCAATCAAACCCACCTTCGGAAGAACTGTTATATCAAGCTCCATACCCGATACCACAAAGAACATCAGGAATATGGGCGGAGTTATACTGTCAGTCAGCTTGAGTATTGAATCACCTGACTTGCTGACGTTGACCAGCATTGCTCCCAGCGACATACAAAGCAGCAACGGAGATAGTCCTAGCATCGTGGCAAGCGAACTGCCTAGAAATACAAATCCAGCTGTTATTATTAGTCGATTTGAGTCTTTTTTGAAAAAACGGAGGGGAAATGTAAACAATACCCCCAGCAGAAATCCTAAAAGCAATGATCCAATTATCTCGCCGACAGGCTTCAATATCGATATGATCAAAGATGTTTCACCCGGATGCTGCATAATATTTACTATCGCCACTGAAAATCCAAAGGCCATAAGCGCAACCGCGTCATCCAGTGCAACTACGCTCATCAGCGTATCAGTAACAGGCCCCTTTGCCTTATACTGCCTGACTACCATAATAGTTGCTGCCGGTGCAGTTGCTGATGCGATAGCTCCCAGCAGTATCGCTATTTCAGCGTTGAAGCCGGTCAGTATCAGCACCAGTGTGACTACCAGTGTAGCCGCCAGTCCTTCCATAATTGCTATGATAATGGGCATCATGCCCACTTTTTTCAGATAACTCAGCTTAAATTCTGATCCGATGGAAAACGCTATAAATGAAAGAGCTATTTCTGAAACCAACTCCATGCCTTTTACGAGATCCAGGGGGACCAGCTTCAATACATACGGGCCTATCAATAGACCTGCAATGAGGTAGCCGGTGACGTTCGGCAGCTTTAAAAGCTTAACGGCACGTCCGAATATAAGCCCTGCAAATAGAATCAGTGCCAGATAAAATAGTGTATTAAGGTGCATTTTAAAATTCAACTCCTTCTGCGCTAAGAACGGGCAAAGTGAAAATTACCGCAGAATCAGGTTTTGACAGGTCTCCAACCACTTCGCGAATGATTTTTTTTGCTTCCTCCACTTTCTCATCCTTTAATGCCATAAATATGGTCTTGCTCTCCTTGCGATCCGGGTCTATCAACATGCGCAAGGATCCGAAAATAGGAAAATCCTCGTTGCTTTTTGCCAGCTCGCGAACCATTCCTGTGCTGTTTAGTATTGTAGCCCCGCATATGCCCTGCTCCATCAGCTTTTCAAGCAGGGTGTCAAGAACCTCGACTTTGTTCAATACCATGACCATTAACTGCATTTAATTCACCTCAAAATCAATAAAATAAAGGTTTATGTCTACAACTTCAAAAGTATAAACCTTTATTACGGATAATGCAAATTTAAACATTTCTTCAATCTGGCCATTTCGTGAGCAATAGACCTGTTGATGCTTCCTCCTCAAGAATCGCAGATCGTAACTATACCATACGTTATTACTGATGATATGAGCTGCAGGACATTTCTTCTGGTATGGTTTACGCTCGGCAAGGAAATGCCATGGGCTGACCGGGGGCATGTACTCGCCCAATTCCAGTTTGAACTCCCTGTTAAGCCTTTTAAGAAGGAAGAAATAAGGATGTCGGACATGGATCCTCTTACGATGTATGAATGTGATCATTTACTGACCATTGAGGGTACTGACTTTAAATATGTTCTTGATAAGGTTACGGGCATGTTCACCTCGATAGATATCCATGCTGCATTAAGCTTCATTATTCACATCTACCTAGTCATTCGAAGTGCATCTGGGCAATATGTCTAGTACCCCTTCTCCAGCATACCTTTGGCAATCTCGGCAAAAACGGGGGCGGCAGACTTGCCGCCCAGGCGGCCGTCCTCGGCAAAGACGGCGATGGAGTAGCGCGGTTCTGCTGCGGGAAAATATCCTGCAAACCAGGCGTGGACTATCTCCTCCGAGCCTGTCTCGGCGCTGCCGGTCTTGCCGCCTGCTCCGCCGTAATAGCCCATTACCGCTTCGGTTCCGGTTCCGTTGAGCGTCACTGCCTCCATCAATTCTCTTATTTTGTTTGATGTATCCTTTGAGATAATGCGTTCACCCTCACTTTTTTTGATTTTTTCTATAATGTTTCCGTTGCTGTCAACAATAGAATCCACTATGTTCACCGTGTTTTTTATGCCGCCATTGGCCACTGTCGCGGTCAGATCAGCCACCTGCAGCGGTGTTGCCAGCATAACGCCCTGGCCGATGGCAAGATTTGCGATATCGGCGTTGCTGTAATATGTATTCAAGTCAGGTAAATTTCCAGCCGCTTCAGCAACACCCTGCTCTGTAATACCTGTTTTGCTGCCGAGGCCGAACTTCTTTGCCATGTCTATCATTTTCTTGTAACCTATTTTTTGGCACAGTTCAATAAAATATGAGTTGCAGGAAAGGGCAAACGCCTTTTCCAGGTCTACATCGCCGTGTCCTCCCTGATAATAGGAGTAGCATTTAAAAGTTAGTCCATTTATGTTGACTGCACCGGTACAGTAATAATGATCTATATCGTTAAATCCATGGTAGCGGTTGTAGACTCCAAAGTCATAGAGCTCATTTTCGAATGGCTTGAGTCCATAGGAGTAACCGTCAAAAAACCTGTATTCATCAGCTGATTCAAGGTCTGGAGGATCATCACCATTGTCCTTGCCGGACTTATCCTCACCTATAATAATAGTATCCCTGTTTTCAAAATAAGCCGCAGCATCTATTACCTTGAATATCGAGCCGAGGTTGTAAGCCGCTGTTGCCTTGTTGAAGAGTTCCTTCCCGCTGCTGTCCAGATATTTCTCCACAGCATCCTGGTCAAAGTCGGGCTTGCTGGCCATGGCAAGGATATCGCCTGTAACAACATCCTCCACCACTACTGCGCCGGAAATCCCGCCGTTCTCCATAGCCTCCTCGACTATTTTCTGCACGTAATAATCCAGTGTGAGCTTCACATTCAGTTTTTTATTGCCGGTGGACCAGTTCTTGAGCTTGTATCCAAAACCCTTTATGGGTTTCTTCGCTGCGTCGGTCACCGTGCCTATTTCAAATACGGCATTATCCATTAATATTTTTTCATAAGCCTTCTCAATGCCCGCCTGCCCAATCTGGTCGCTTCTGTTGAGGTAACCTATGACATGCTTGGCTAAAGCGCTGTCATCATATCTCTCCACCGAGTTAATCATAGATATCCAATCCACATTCAGTTCAAGCACTGCATCATGGCCTGCTTTATCAGTTTCGACCAAAAACGGCTTGCTTTTTGATGTCTGACCGTCCAGTACCTTAACATCTACTCCCAGAGCATCACAGACCTTTTTTCTCTCAGCATCGGACTGCGGCATATATGCGGTCTTGATAAGGGCGCTGTATTTTTCCTTTCTGTTTGTGAAGGGTATATCGTTTCGATCCAGTATGTTGCCTCTGATTCTTTCAATGGCAGTACTTGATACTCTTTGTCTGAAAGCCGCCTCTTCCAGCGACCTGTCAGGCACAAATTGAATAATTGCCACTCTGATGATCAGAGCGGTAAAAATAAACAGAATCGCGGCACCTAAAAAATAAATCCTTTTTACAGACAAGAAAAAACCCCTTTCAAAGGTACTGGTATAATTCTTGCCGTTTGAAGGGGGCCATATTCACAAAATAACTGACTCTTATTAATTCATTGCCCTCAGAAGTTTCCTATCCGGAACTGAACCCTACATGGAGCTGAACCCTATCCGGAACTGAACCCTGCCAGGAGCTGAACCCTACTCGCCCTTGCGTCTGAGCATGGTATACGGTTCGACTGGTTCCATGGGCATGTACACAGTCATCTGCGGATGAGGTGCAGCATCGATGTCCTCGCTGTCCTCATTTTTCATTGAGGTGACCCTGTGAATGCCAAACGATCCCTTCGGGCCGACTACCTCCAGCTCGTCACCGATGACAAATCGGTTTCGCTGCTCGATCGTAGCGACTCCGGCGGCACTGTCATATGCTGTGACCAGTCCGACAAAATCATACTCCCTGATATATGAGCTGGACTCATATATCTGCTCCCTGCCGCTGGGTTTCCCCTCAAAGAATCCCGTAGTATACTCTCTGTGGCTTGCCTTGGACATTTCATCAAGCCAGGCGTCCTTGAATACATATTTCTCCGGATCGGCATCGTAAGCATCCAACGCCTCCCTGTATGCTTTCACGATCGTTGCCACATAGTAGGAGCTCTTCATTCTTCCCTCTATCTTAAGACTTGTGACACCGCTTTCTATGATCTTCGGCAATCGGTCTATAAGGCACAGATCCTTGGAGTTGAATATATATGTGCCTCTCTCGTTTTCATAAACAGGCATGTATTCACCCGGTCTTTTCTCCTCCACAAGATGGTATTTCCATCTGCAGGGGTGGGCGCAAAGACCTCTGTTTGCATCACGGCCTGCCATATAATTGCTGAGCAGGCATCTGCCTGAATAGGATATACACATTGCTCCATGGACAAACATTTCAAGCTCCAGTTCCTTAGGAATGTTTTGCCTGATTTCTCTTATTTCGTTCAGCGAAAGCTCCCTGGCCAGAATGATCCTCTTCACTCCCTGCCGATGCCAGAATGCCGCACTCCTCCAGTTTGTATTGTTGGCCTGGGTGCTCAGGTGCAGTTCCATATCCGGCGCTTCCTGACGCAGAAGGTCAAATATGCCCGGATCAGAGAAAATAACCGCATCCGCCCCCAGATCCCTCACCTGGCGGATATATTCGGGCATACCGTCGAAATCCTCATTGTGTGGAATTATATTCATCGTCACATATACTCTCTTGCCGCGGCTGTGGGCAAAGCTGATGCCCTCCTTCAGCTCATCCATGCCGAAATTGCCCGCAGATGCCCTGAGGCCGAATTCCTCACCGCCCAGGTATACTGCATCTGCGCCGTATATAATTGCCATCTTCAGCTTTTCAAGATTGCCGGCAGGTGCCAGCAGCTCAACCTTACCTTTTGAAATTCCTTTCATTTGTCCATCTCCGTTTCCATCCGCTTGTATGACAGCGCCACACCGTCTCCGACCGGCAGTATGCTCGTATCCAGAGAAGGATCGCTGCATATGCTGTCCAGGTATGCCCTCATCCTGTTGACTATGGTTTTTTTCCTTCTGACGACCAGCTCATCGCTGGCCACCATTCCCTTGTAAAGAACATTGTCAGACACCAGAAGGCCGCCGTTTTTAAGCATTCTCAGGCACTGAGGCAAAAATTCAGGATACTGCCCCTTTGCTGCATCCATGAAAATCATATCGTACTTTTTGTCCAGACAGCACAGAACCTCTGCGGCATCACCCGCTATCACAGCGATAGTATCTGCCAGTCCTGCCCTTTTAATGTTTTCATGGGCTTTTATGACCATTACATCATTGCGCTCGATAGTATCGATCCTGCCTCCGTCTGCCAGGATCCCTGAAAGCAGGATCGAGGAATATCCGATCGCCGTGCCTATTTCAAGTATCCTGTCCGGCTTGACAAGTCTGCCCAATACTATGAGCAGGCTTGCTGTCTCAGGCCGTATGATCGGCACATGGTTTTCCGCTGCATATTGCTCCAGTTCAAGCAGCAGCCCTTCTCCTGGCTTAATCGTTTTTCTTATGTACTCGTTTACACCATCCGGTTCAAACATTGGTATCCCTTTCAAAGCAAAGAGGCTGCCGCATGCAGCCTCTCGATATTACTTCTGTGAATATTTCTTTATGTTTGCCTGATGCTCCTTGAAGGTCTTTGCAAAGGCATGGCTTCCCGATCCGTCTCCCTTGGCCACATAATAGAGGTACGATGTGCTGTCTGGGTTCACCGCAGCCTTTATCGAAGCTTCGCCGGGGCTGCATATGGGCCCCGGGGGCAAGCCCTCATAAAGGTACGTGTTGTATGGATCGTCTATTTCCAGATCCTCATAAAGGACTCTGTCCTTGTAGGAGCCGGTCGTTTTCAGCAATATATACTGTATCGTCGCATCGACCTGAAGCTTTCTCAATGTCTGGTCCTTGTTTTTGAGCCTGTTGTAGAGAACACCGGCAATAATGTGGCGGTCGTCCGGATCCTTGGCCTCCCTTTCTATTATGGAAGCCATAATGACGACTTTATCCATTGTCATTTCCACAGGAAGATCAGCAATCATTAACCTGTACTGTTCCTTGAATTTGTTGTCAAAATTGTCCAGCATCTTGGTGAGTATCTCGCGGTCGCTGGCGTTATAATCATATTCGTAGGTGTCAGGGAACAGGTACCCTTCAAGCTTGTATTGTCTGTCAGGCAGCCCTTTGAGGAAGTCATAATCAAACACCTCGGTATTGGCCGACTTTATGAATGCTTCCTTATCCTTTATGATCTTGTTGTTGTACAGTATATCCACTATCTGAGTGAAGGTCTTGCCCTCGGGTATCATGACCTTACGCGTCACCGCATTGGAGGAAAGCACCCTCATCATCTCGTCATAGGACAGGTCCTTCTTTACAATATGTGTACCAGATTTATAGGTTCCGTCATATCCGTTGATTTTTGAAAGCAGCTTGAATACAGTCTCATTCTCGATCAAACCGTTATCCATCAGCTTTTTTGCTATGTTGGAGGTAGTGGCGCCTTTATCTATAACAAATTCGAGGCCCTCGCTCTCATCAATAACTATCTCCGGCTGTGTACTTGCATCCAGGTAGTTTTTCATGACATACTCATATGAAACAGTTCCGAAGATCACTGCAACTGCAATCAGCAAAACAATAACAAACAGAAATATCATAAACCGTTTCAGCTTTTTATGCTTCTTGCCCTTAGGCGCATTGGCAGACTTCACATTCTTCTTTACCGTTTTTGTGCTCGTTGTTTTATCTTCGCTTCGTATATCCTGCCAGTCCATATGTCACCTCCTGCATTATCGCTGCACCCGCCTGCCGGCCGCTAAAGCTTGCTTTTCGCTTTTGCCCTCAGTTCGGTGTCGAGTATCCTTTTCCTTAGCCTTATGTTCTTTGGAGTTATTTCAACAAGCTCGTCGTCCGAAATGAACTCAAGCGCCTGCTCAAGGCTCAGAATCCTGGGCGGCGTGAGTCTCAGCGCCTCATCGGAGCCGGATGCCCTCATATTGGTCACATGCTTCTTTTTGCACACATTTACTACGATATCTTCATTTCTGGCATTTTCACCGACAACCATTCCTTCGTACACCTTTGTTCCGGGAATTATGAACAGGCTGCCTCTTTCCTGGGCATTATACAGGCCGTATGTCACTGCCTCGCCATCCTCCCATGCGACCAGCGAGCCCCTTTGTCTGCTGAATATTTCACCCTTGTACGGTTCATGGCCGTTGAATATATGATTCATTATACCATTGCCCTTGGTATCGGTCAAAAACTCCGACCGATATCCGATAAGGCCTCTTGCCGGTATCTTGAATTCCAGCCTCATGTAGCCTTCGGTGGCTGAGTGCATATTCACCATTTCCGCCTTGCGGGATCCGAGCTTTTCCATAACGACGCCCATGAATTCTTCAGGCACATCGATCATAAGCAGCTCAATCGGCTCGAAATCAACTCCGTCAACGTCCTTCATGATGACCTTGGGTTTGGATACCTGGAATTCAAAGCCCTGTCTTCTCATAGTCTCAATAAGGATCGACAGGTGAAGCTCACCTCTGCCCGACACCTTGAAGGAGTCAGGGGTCTCGGTTTCTTCGACCCTGAGGCTGACGTTGGTTTCGAGTTCCTTAAACAGCCTGTCGCGAAGATGCCTGGAGGTCACAAATGTGCCTTCTCTTCCCGCAAGAGGACTGTTGTTGACGCTAAAGGTCATGCTTAAGGTGGGTTCGTCAATATTGACAAAGGGCAACGGCTCAGGGGCCTCCACATCGCAGATCGTCTCGCCTATGTTTATATCGCTGAAGCCCGAAACGGCAACTATGTCACCTAATTCCGCCCTTTCACTCTCGGCCCTTATCAGCCCTTCAAACTTGTAAAGCCGGCTGACCTTGGACTGGTAAACCGTTCCATCCTTTCTGCATATGACTGCCTGCTGTCCCATCCTTATACTGCCTCTGTCGATCCTGCCGATTGCTATCCTGCCAACATACTCATCGTAATCGATATTGGATACCAGCAGCTGCAGCGGTTTTTCCCTATCGCCCACAGGCGCCGGAACAAAATCTATGATCGTCTTTAGCAGTGGCTCAAGATCCTTCTTTTCATCATTCAGGTCCATTATGGCATAGCCTTCCCTTGAAGAAGCGTATACCACCGGGAACTCCAACTGCTCATCATCTGCACCAAGCTCGATGAACAATTCGAGTACCTCATCAATAACCTCGACCGGCCTCGCCTCCGGTCTGTCGATCTTGTTAACCACAACTATGGGTTTAAGATTGAGCTGCAGAGCCTTCCTCAATACGAATCTGGTCTGCGGCATCGGCCCTTCAAAAGCATCGACCAGCAGCAAAACTCCATCCACCATTTTCAGTACACGTTCCACTTCACCGCCAAAGTCCGCATGTCCGGGAGTGTCTACTATATTTATCTTCAATCCCTTGTAATTGACTGCAGTGTTTTTCGCCAGTATTGTGATGCCTCGCTCCCTCTCAAGATCATTGGAATCCATCACACGCTCCTGTACCTGCTCATTCACCCTGAAAATGCCGCCTTGGCGCAGCATACCATCTACCAGTGTTGTTTTTCCGTGATCAACGTGTGCAATAATGGCTATATTTCTTATATCTTCTCTTCTATCTGCCACAGTGTCCGTCCCTTCCAGTCCATATACCTCTAATGCATAATATATTTGACTTTAAATTGCATAAATTTGTTGCATCTATACTCAAATTTAGTATAAACTTGCCCGGCGTCCCGAATACAACAAGTTAAATTTTAAATTATAGTATAAATAATGTCAACAAAATCAAATTTAACGCCGTCAACACGACCGTCAGCCTTTCGTCAGCCAGTGGGTCACACGGCCGTTTGACTGCCGGACCGGTCAAAGGCAAAATCAAAGCTCCCTATGGATCCCACAGGAAGCTTGTCACACCTCGCAACATTCAACAAATGTCTCATTCGTAGGTTGCAGCAGTTTCCATCAGCATCTTGCCGTAGCCGGTGCCATCGATCAGATCCACAAATACCGGTACAATATCTGCGTCGAATTGTGTCCCCGCACCGTTTAACAGCTGTTGCCTGGCTTCCTCCAGATTCAGCTTGGATCTGTAAAGTCTGTCGGACATCATGGCATCGAATGCATCAGCAATTGATATTATTCTGGCCAGCAGCGGTATTTCATCGCCCTTCAGCCTTTCCGGATATCCGGTCCCGTCTACCCTCTCATGATGGCACTTCACGATCGGGACAACATCCTTGAACATGGAAACGGCTGACAATATGCGGGCGCCCTTCAGCGGGTGCTTCTGTATCTCTATCAAATCACGCTCATTAAGCTTGTCGGTCTTCAGAAGAATATCATCGGCAGTCCCTATCTTTCCAATATCATGGAAGATTCCGCTTATTCTCAGTGTTTCAAGCTCTTCATGGGATATGCCGATCGCTTCGCCGATTTTTACGGAATAGTATGCCACGCGATCCGAATGCCCTCTTGTGTATATATCCTTGGCATCCACAGCCTGCCGTAAAGCCTCTATGGTATCCATGTACCTCAGCTTCAGCTGATCATAGGTTTTGTTGAGCTCATCATTTTTCATATTGACCAGCGAATGCATAAAGGCGTTGTTTACCGACGATGCAGCCTGATTTGTGTAAATCTCAAGCAGCTTTGTGCCCTCCTCGGAATTCTTTCCCTCAACGTATATGACTCCGATAGTCTGGTTTATTTCGTTATTGAGCGGGAAAATTATGCCATCCTTGAGGTCAACCCGCTGTTTGGAAATCCTTGCGAAGCCGATATGCTCCATCAAGCTGGGGCTCAGCATCTCCATAAAATGGTTTATTTCCGCCCTGTATTTCCCGATTCCCTTGAAAATGCTCTTGTTTCCCTCAATAAATCCAGTAATATCGTCAACGAGTATAAACGCATTTTCACTGTCCACAAGAGGCATTATTTCGGACAGTATATCTTCAAGTATTATATCAATGGGCTGAAGAGAATAAATTTTGGGAACAGCCTGCAGTATCTCATTCAGACCGTCTCTGAATTTTTTGATCGTCCTCATCTGTGAGATCGACTTGATTCCGGATTCAACCAGAAGAAGCAGCTGGTCGAACCTGTCGCTCTTTTCACAGTAGCCCTGTATATCCAGCGCCCTGATAGTCTCCAGCGGAGGTGCCAGATCCTTATGGCCGGTAAGCAGCAGTATGTATATCTCCTTGTTGAATTCTCTGATTCTTTGTACGACCTTGTCCCCATGGATCGGATACATCAGGTAATCCAGGATCATCAGGTCATAGTTCTCCTTCCTGACTCTTTCGATGGCTTCGAGAGGATCCACGATGCCTGTGAAATCATATCCGTTACGTTTGAGTACAACTGACAGCGAATCTATGATGCCTATCTCGTCGTCCACAACAAGTACCTTGTAATTCAATGAAGCGGCATGTAACTTCTTTCTCATTTATCCTCCTCCTGATTGCCGTATGCTACACACGGTATGGATATGAAAAATGTCGTGCCGCAGCCCTCCTTTGTTACGAATGACATGTTTCCGCCAAATCGTCCCCTTATGGTGGCGTAGGACATATAAAGGCCCAATCCCGTACCGTTTTTGCCTTTAGTAGTGATCATCTCCTTGAACAGTCTGTCTGCGACATTCTTAGGTATCCCTTTCCCGTAATCCTTGATGGTGAATTCCACGTTGTCTCCGCTTCGTACTATCTCCAGATCAATGGTTCCATTTTCTCCGTCGTATGCCTGCATTGCATTTATGATAATATTATCGAATACCTGAACAAGATTGTTTATTTCACCTTTAAGCTCCGTACTGACATCAACATGCGAGTTGACATTGAGAACACAGTGATATTTCTTTAATTCATGCTTGAGCAGCAGCTCGACACGCTTTACAACTTCGTCGACAGTGAACTTGACAGTGTTTGTGGAAATCATCTGCACAGCCTGTCCCTTTACTGCGGATATAACATCCGACATGTACGCGCAATAAGGCTTCATCTTTTCAAGCCACATCAGCATCTCTTTCGCAATCTCCTTATGATCCTGATCGTTCACGCTCCTGTCTCCAATCGAGTCCCTGTACTCATATGCCAGATCCTTTAAAGCCTCTATCCCGCCTGAAATAGACATTATTGGCGTCTTGAGATTATGTGCGATCCCTCCGATCAACTGCCCCAGCGACGCAAGCCGCTCCTGCTCTATCAGGATCGCCTGTTGCTCCTTTATTGCCTCGATACTACGTTTCTCAAGACTCTGTATTTTATTAAATGCAATAACAAGATCCCCTATTTCATCATTAGAGGTTATTACCAATCTTTTTTCGAAGGTCTGATCAACACCTGATGCAATTTCCTCCAAATTCTGAGTTACTCTGGAAATATCGTCTGTAAGGGTCTTGGCAAAGTAAAGTATGACAATGAAATTTATTGCAAACAATGCCGCAAAGCTAATAGCAAAAAAAGTAAGTGTTTCATCAGAACCAACCAGGTATCTAACTCCAATTACCCAAATCTGGTTATCTAATAGGATTTGCTTGGCTATTCCCTGTGCATCAACTCCATAATAGTCAAATACATGGCCATCTGCGCTTAACGCGATCTCATTCATATGCTTAATGAAAAATTCACTTAACTGTGGCAATTCTCTGCTTTTGAGAATCTGGCCTTCCGAAGGTGGTATAATAAAAACTTCATCGCCTTGATTGACTAATGCAATTTCGTCCAACAATCTGACCATATCATCTTTTGTTTTGATATCAAGCCTTTCCAGCACTTGTGTTATTTCGTAATCATATAATCTAAAGATAATCTCACCTTTTTCTTTAATAAGTCTTGAATAACCAATTAGAGATATAAATAGCAATGCAACTATGAATATTGGGATCAACTGTATAATAATCTTAACTTTTAAAGATAGCTTGGAATTGTTTTTATATTCATGAAAATTAGTCTTCAACAGAATCCTGACATATAGTTTTTTTGTGAAAATATATGAAAACGTTGCTATCAGCGTTCCTAGTGAAAAAAACATGATCCAAAGCTTAAAGGTAACAGTAGTTATATTTTTTGTAGATACGGTTATTATTGAAATAATAAAAGCACTCGGCAAAAGGCTTTGGACAATATATGCCACAACTGGAAACTGTATGCACTTCACTCTTATTGCTTCTATTTCGCTAAGATCTTTTGAATATATAGTATTATCAAAATTATATAGACACCTTAAGCTGTAGCATAACCAAATATTTAAAAATATAATGGTCAACAAGGTAATCATTAAATACTGCTGTGAGTATTTTGTATTTTCAAGTTCCCATTGGAATTTAGTATCATAAGTAGATTGAGGATAATTAAGAATAAGAGGAATCAATTTGTAGAAAATCAATGACACAACAACATTACATAAATCATGAATAACTACTATCTTGAGAATAATTGTATTGGCTTTAATTAGCGATTTGATTTTATTCATAATAATTACCCTTCTTTTAAAAAACCTATTTCAATCATATTGCTGATCATTTTTTTTACATAGTTTGATTTAAAAGTATCGGGCCAGCTTATATCTATTGCTTGAAGAGCGTTTAGCGTTTTCTCGTTTCTGGTTTTTATAGTATCATTATACTCAAATCCATTTGTAGTGCCTATTTCATTGATAATTCCATCCAGGCTTTGCTGGGCACTTGCATCTCTGGAAATCTGATTCAGTTTTGCTCTGAATTCCATCTCATCAAGTATTTGTATATTTGCCAGCTCCAGAGCATTCAAAATATCAATAAGTGCAGCTAATGTGTGCTTTTTATTATATAAATGATAAATACAGTTGATTTGACCCTTTTTAATAATATCGACTATTGACTTGCCGCAGATATCAACCGGAGACATTTCAATTTCAACACTTGCCATTCGTTTCGATATTGCTTCTATCAGGATCATTGAATTCAATCTTCTGCAAAATGAATTCATGAAAATATTCTTTTGACAAACACCATCACTATACCTACCTGTGATGTTTCCCATTCTGTATATGTTTACATCCATCCCATTTGAAGCTTCCTGCAGTACAAGCTTTTCCGCTTCAAGTTTTGTAACTAAATAAACATTTTCAAATATATTCTGTCCAACAAAAAGATCTTCTTCTGTAAAGTCAGTGACCCCTGTGTCATTACCAAATCCGTCTGTGCCGGAAATGCTTATTGTTGATATATGGTGAAATACTGATTTAGATCTTTTACATAATTTAAGCATCTCAAGTGTTCCATTTACGTTGGTATCATAAAATTCCGAATATGAGCCGTAGTGCCTGACATTAGCTGCTGAATGAATAATAGTATCAATATTGCTGCATAAAAAATCATATTTGTTTTCGTCTAGTCCCAGGTTGTATTTTGTTATATCACCATTATATATGGAGACTCTATTCAATAAATCCCTGTCAATATCTTTGAAATAGTAATCAATCTCATCATTAATATCGTCTTTTCTAATAAGGCAACAAACATTAGCATCAGATTCTGTGAGTAAATAATAAAGTATGTGTATACCCAGAAAACCTGTCGATCCCGTCAACAAAACATTTTTAAATCCTGCTGGAGCCTTAGGCTTTAAAATACCTGGCACACTATAGCTATAGTCATTATTCTTCAGATAGTTGATTTTCTCTTGTTTACTTATCACATTGTCATATAGTTGTTCGATTGTTGGATATTTATATAAATGCTGTGTCTTAATGCCCCAGTTTTCAGCATAGGATTTTACTTGCACCTGTATGATATTGAAGGAATCGCCGCCTAGGTCAAAGAAATTATCTTTTATTCCAATTTGGGGTATACTCAGTACATCCTGCCATATGTATGTCATTTTTAGTTCTGTATCATTTCTGGGCGGATGATAGGTGCTTTCAATTTTCTTTTCATACTTCACTTGTTTTAAAGCATTTTTGTCTACTTTTCCGCTTGAGGTCAATGGCATCTCATCGATCTGGACCAGATTATCAGGCAGCATATAATGAGGTAATGAAAGATTGAGAGAATGCTTCAGCTGAGAGAGGTCTATTTGCTTGTCTGCCACAAAAAATGCATTTAACAATGTGATTTCATCTTCACATACACAAGGCAGAACTACTGCATCTTTTATTCCATCTATTTTAAGGAGTACGTTCTCAATCTCTCCAAGTTCAACTCTGTACCCATGGATTTTTACTTGATAATCAAGTCTTCCGAGGTATTCGATATCACCGTTTGGATACCACCTGCCCAAGTCTCCTGATCTATACAGTTTTTGTCCCTCTATGAAAGGATTATCAATAAACCTCTGATTTGTTAGTTCAAGTCTGTTCAAGTAGCCTTTAGCTACTCCTTCACCTCCGACATATATTTCACCCTTTACACCTATAGGAACAAGCTGTTGGTATTTATCTAGAATATATATCTGTGTTGTTGGTATTGGTATACCAATGTTACATGAATTAGAATTTATAATATCCGCTGTTACTTCCTTATAAGTAGAATGGACTGTCGTTTCAGTAATTCCATACATATTAACAAGCTTTACATTGGGATACAATGACTTCCAATCCTTTAGTTTCGCAGGCTTTAGAGCTTCTCCTCCAAAGATGATATATCTAAGTGACAAATCATGCTCTTTATTGTTCAATTCACTATCAGATAAGTTATAAAATGCTGTTGGAATTTGGTTAAGTACAGTAACTTTGCTTTTTCTCAGTAATCTTAAAAATTCTTTGGGATCTTGTGCAGTAAGCTGGGGTACTATTACCAATTTCCCTCCATACAACAATGCACCATACATCTCCCAGACAGAAAAATCAAAGCAATATGAATGAAACATCGTCCAAACATCATTATTAGAGAAATCAAACATAAACTTACTGTTAAATAAGAGTCTTACTACATTTTTATGGCTTACCTGTACACCTTTAGGGGCTCCTGTTGAGCCAGATGTATAAATAATATATGCAGTATCTTCAGGTGTGCTGACATCTGATAGATCAAACTCATCCTCAGTACTTGATTCTCTTAAAATGTGATCCAATATCAATATCTGATCAGTGTTGAATTCTGATTGTGCTATAACTTGACAGCTCTTTTGATATTGTTCTTCAGACGATAATAATATCAATGGTTTACTATCATTAATGAAATAGCATATTCGGTTATGAGGATATGATGGATCAAGGGGAAGATATGTTCCACCGGCTTTCAGAATTCCCAGAATTCCAATTATCATTTCAATTGAGCGGTCAATGATTAATCCTACAATTGTATTTGGCCTAACTCCGTTTCTTGACAGTGCACGTGCCAGCTGATTTGCTTTACGGTTCAATTCACCGTAAGAAATCTTTTTATCACAATCAATGACTGCTATATTATCTGGGTAGTCATCAGCTTGGCGAAGAAAAAGCTCATTAATTGTAGCATCTTTGGGATAATCAGCATTAGAATTGTTAAATTCCTGTAATATCTTATATTTTTCTTTTTCTGATATTATATCTATTCTTGAGACCTGTTTATCCGGATTATCGATTCCATGCCATAACAGCCTTATTATATGATCATGCATGAATTCAATCTCTTTCGAATAGAATCTGTCGGTCAGGTAATCATAATCAATAATAATACTGCCATCGTCTTCTCTTTCATTTATATGTATATACAGGGGAGTGACCTGCCTTCCGTTAAAGTGCCATCTGCCTTCATTTTGCAGCATTCCATCATTTTTTGATATTTTTGCATTCTGATAAGATATCAGTATTTCATAGAGCTCTTTTGATACCTTGGAATCCTGTTTGCTCCTCTTAATCAGTTCATAGGGATATCTTTGGTGTCTAAGTATGGACATCCATTCCTGTGTAATCCCTGATACAAATGTTCTGAATGATATTGAATCATCTATACTGATACCAAATGGTATTGTATTTACAAACAAACCACATGTATTCTTTTCTCTTGCATTTAACCGGTTTAATACAGGGACGCCTATGACATGTTCGAGATTGCCCGTAACTCTGGTAAGATATACTGCAAGCGCAGACATCAGCAGAGAGACTAATGTTGTTCTATTACATTGCATATACTCATACAACTTAGCTGTCAGCTTATTGGGTAGAGTAAAAGTTTTCCTTTTTGCTTCAGTACTAAGTTGCGTCGATTTGCTTCTATTAATAAAGTTGTTTGTTAACGTGAGGTTTCTAAATCGTGCATCCCAAAAATCCTTGTCAGCACTAAATCTTGTAGAGGATAAATATTCTTTTTCACTATTGATAAAATCTATATAACTTGACGATTGATTATCATAATAATCACTATTTGTTTTAAGATCATAATAATAACCCATAATATAGTTGACGGTTTTTACGATAGACCAACCATCACTAACTAAGTGATGAAATCTCATATAGATTCCAAATTCGTCTTCACTGACTTTAACGATAGCAAAATAACACAAATCAGATTCGATCAGTTCAAATGGAATCTGAGACTGTAACCTATCCCATTCATACAGGCTTTCTTTTCCCTTTTGGTCAAAATCGAAGAAATCTATTTTACGATATTCGTAATCGATAAAATATTGAAAAGGCTCCCCATCTATCTCTTTGAAATGCAATCTAAATGAGTCGTGATTTTTTATTAGTAGATTTATTGCCTTTTCTAATAACCCGACATCAACATTTTCTTTGATTTTCAGCGTTGCAGATATATTGCCGATACTGGTACCGGGATACATTTTTTCTGTATACCATATACCTAATTGTGGATGTGTCAATGGATAGTATTTTACACTCTCATTCACAGTTTGTCACCCCATAATCATTTGTAAAAGTAAATAAAAAATAACAAAATAATCCTATTGTTAGCATTATATTGTTTTTCCTGATTAAATACAAGAAAAAAATGTGAGAATTTGCAAAAATTTTCACAAATATTGAATTTACTTCATTGTGACGATCGTGACACCGGACTCACCCTCACCATATTTCCCAAGCCTGAAGCTTTTTACATGGTGATTGGACCTCAGATATTGCTGTACACCATTTCTGAGCATCCCAGTACCTTTTCCGTGTACGATGGTGACCTCCGAAAGACCGGCAATAGCAGCATCATCCAGAAACTTTCCGAGCTCCTGGATAGCTTCCTCCACATTCATGCCCCTTATATCGGTCTGAGTCGATATGTGCATAGCCTTGTTCATCCCTATCCTGCCTGACCCTATCTTTTGGATTTCCGCAGCCTGATCATCCACCAGCTTCAGGTTTGACACATGTACGTTTATTTTCATGATGCCGGCCTGTATAATGGCTTCTCCATCCTTGTCCGGCGGTGTCACCACGGTCCCCTTCTGATTCAGATTGATTATCAGAACGCTGTCACCCGGCTTCAGGTTTTCAGGCGGCTTTACGAAGCCCTTTCTGGGCATAAGGTTCTCTGACAGAGAGCTTTCAAGCTCACCGATGCTGTTCCTGAGCCTGGCTCTTACCTCCTCGGCAGCCCTGTTCTGAAGCATTTCATCCTGCTCTCTTGCCGCACGCCTCATTTCCTCAAGCATGCTCTCGCTGTCCTGTTTTGCATTGAGCAGTATCCTTCTGGCCTCTTCTCTTGCCTCTCGCAGCAGTTTCTCCTTCTGTGAAAGCAGTTTTTGCTTCTGCTCCTCCAGTTCCTTTTTCAAGCCTTCTATTTCAAGCCTGTAGCTTTCGGCCTGCAGCCTTTCCTTTTCAGATTCGCTGCGGTTTTTTTCTATTTTCATCAGTACATCTTCAAATTGGATCTCTTCACCTGACAAAAATTCCTTCGCTCTGTCAAGTATCTCATCCCGCAGCCCCAGCCGCTTGGAGATGGCGAATGCATTACTCTTTCCAGGCACTCCGATCAACAGATGATAAGTAGGCCTTAGCGTCTCCACATCAAATTCACAGCATGCATTTTCAACGCCTTCTGTGGTCAGCGCATAAACCTTCAGCTCACTGTAATGGGTGGTTGCTACAGTAATCGATCCTCTGTGGTGCAGATTTTCCAGTATTGACATTGCAAGCGCTGCACCCTCGGTCGGGTCAGTCCCCGCTCCCAGTTCATCAAAGAGCACCAGCGACTTACCGTCAGCTTCGGATAATATCTTTACTATGTTCTTCATATGTGATGAAAACGTGCTAAGACTCTGCTCTATGCTCTGTTCATCACCTATATCGGCATATATGCTATGGAAAATGCTCAGCTCAGTGCCCTCTGCAGCGGGAACATGCAGACCTGCCTGTGCCATAAGAGTAAACAAACCGACCGTTTTGAGAGTAACTGTCTTTCCTCCGGTATTTGGTCCTGTGACGACCAGTGTATTGAAGCTTTCGCCGGCCCAGAGGTCTATCGGCACCACGGTTTTGCCATCCAACAGCGGGTGCCTGCCCTTTTTGATCCTGATCCGCTTTTCATTATTGAGCTTCGGGCAGACACAATTGTGATCAAGACTCAGCTTTGCCTTAGCAAATGCGAAATCAAGCGCCGCAAATAATGACATATTTGCCTTCAAAGGCTCAACTATTTCGGCCACATCGGATGTTAACTCCTGCAATATCCGCTCTATCTCGATTTGTTCCTTCAGCTTCAGCTGCTTGATACTGTTATTGGCCTCCACCACTGCCATAGGCTCAACATAGACCGTAGCGCCGCTGGCTGACGAATCATGCACCAATCCGGGCACTTCGTTCCTGCATTCGGCCTTGACAGGTACAACATACCTGTCGCCTCTCATTGTAACCAGGGACTCCTGCATCAGCTTCTGGTATTTGGAGGAATGTATCATCGAATTGAGTTTTTCCTTTATGGAATTCTGCTGATCCTTGATCTGCCTCCTGATATTTGCCAGGGTATTGCTGGCGCTGTCGGCTATCTCCTCTTCGCTGGCTACAGCCATATTGATTTTGTCCTCGACACGCTTGTTGGAAGTGACAGCTGCGATCAGATCTCCTATATGATTGCTGCTTTCGTTTGCTTGAGCACTTACGGTAGATGAATAGCTTTTCAGATTTCTGGCTGTCCGCAGCGTATCTGCAACCCTTAGCAGCTCACCCGGGTTGAGAACTGATCCTATTTCGACCCGCTTCAGGCTGCTCCTGATATCGTGCAGACCTCCAATGGGCGGATTTCCCCTTCTTAGTATGAAATCCACTGCATCGGTGGTTTCCTTCAATCTTCTCTCAACAACAGAAAGCTGCCTTTCAGGAACAGCTTCTTCTGCCAGTTCTTTTCCCAATTCCGAAGCGCATAGGCTTCTAAGCTTATTGATTATTTTATCGAATTCAAGTATCCGAAGCGTTCTTTCATCCATATCAGCAATATACCATCCTATTTTAATTTATCCCTGAGTTTGTCCCTGTAATAATTAATGAATAACGTATAAACAAAATCGTATATGAAAAATACAACCTCTGCAGCAATAGTGAGCAGCCATATGGGAAGCGCAACTGACAGCTCAAAGATGAAAAAGCCTCTGAATGCCGCAATGGCGATACCAGCAAAAGCGTTGAAATATACAAATTTTAATATATATTCTAATACTAAACGGTTTAACCTTTCAATGTAAAATTTGACTATACCATATAACCCGAAGAATATTACATATGGAACTATGCCGAGTTTGTCCGGCACGACGATAAATGAAAGAAGGCAGGTGGCCCCATAAAATATCCACCCCGCCTTAATGCCGTTTTCTATTATAGATATGGAAATAAAAAAGGAGCTGAGCGCATATAGCGAAATCCTGTTGGTCGGAAGAATACTCGCCAGCAGGAGGCATATCACCGCAAGTGCTCCTAAAATACCGTTTAAAGCCAGTCGCTTTGTTTTAGGGGAACCCATTTCTTATCCTCCGTCATTGCCTCCGCTATCATCAACAGCAGCCGATAAGATCGCCGCCTGCACATTCGCAGCAGCAATCGGAACACCACAGGCACTGGCAGATCGTACACAGATCCGGGTCCTGCCTGCCATAACCCCTGTTGAATGAGCTGGTCCTGTAAGAATTGTTGGAGGTGTTCATCCTGTTCAGCGCGCTTCTGTATTCATAATTGGAGGGATCCATATTCACAGCCCTCTGGATATGCGTATATGCTTCGTCATACCAGCCCTTGCGCATGAATATCAAGCCCTTAAGATAATACCAGTCTGCAGGCCGGCTGCCGGTATTGTCCAGCATATTCTCGGCCACCTCGATGCGTCCGTTATTGATATGCGATTTTACCTGGTTGAAAAATTCACTGCCATTTCCGCTGTCCCAATTCTCGCTTCTGCTGCTTCTATTATTTGAAGCGTCTTGCCTTGGAGCCCCATTTTTCATAAGGTAATCATATGCTTCATTGATCTCCCGCAGCTTCTCTTCCGCCAGCTTCGACAGCGGATTGTCCTGGTACTGGTCAGGATGATATTTCTTGACCAGCTCCCTGTATGCTTTTTTTATTTCGTCCTCGCTTGCGCCTTCCCTTATACCTAAAACTTCATACGGATTTTTCAACTCTGCTGCAACTCCCTACTCCAAGAATTTTTTCTGTTTTTCTGAGCATTCCCAAATAAATAATATTTTCTAATATGCTTTTGTTCATCCTAATATCAAGCAGCTCAAAAGCCCTCGATATTTCATTGAGCGAATACGTCAGATTAAATTCCACCCTGGCTCGTATCTGATCCCTGAATTCGCCTATGTCCTGCCTATCATACCCGTATTGGTATTTGAGCGGATTGTAGCTTCCATCCTTTATGTCCTTTTCCAGATCATCATAGGCATCCAGCAGGTATATCCACTTGCCAAGGTTGTATCCTATCCATCTCAATATTTTCTCAGTCTTCTCATCGGTGCAAAGAGGTTCAAATGCCGTGACCTCCTCCATCAGCTTTGCAAACGGCTCGGCGGCCATATCCATCGAAGCGCATTTCTCCTTCTCAAGCTGCACCAGCTCATTCAGTAGTTTTTCCATTATGGCGCATTTCTTCTCATACTGCTTCCTGAGCTTTTTAAAGGACCTCTTTAGTATAATGAGCGCTGAAGATGAAACAAACGATGCTTCGTCACGTCTTTTATCTTGCAGATTATAGTACGTCAAAATGGTGTTTATGTCTGAGGCGTAATCAATGACAGCATTATGATCAATAATATGCCTTTTTTCCAGCGGATGAGCCATGCATCGCTTTTTAAGGACTTTAGCCCTTTCACCTGACACCGCCGAAAGCAATATAGCCAGAAATGCAGAATCATAGTTGAGCATGAACCGTTTCAGCTGCCCCTGCCTACTGCCGATGGACCTGCAAACCCCGCAGTAATATGCTCTGAAAAGCTCATAATCTTTTATTTTCATCTCCGGCTTTTCCGGAACGATATAACCGAACATAGGCTCCCTTCACTGCTTCTGCTTCTTGATACTTAAATATGCTCTGAAATACATGAAAAATGAAAATAGCGCAGCAACCACAGCCAGTATGAAAAACAGCTGGTTCAAAGCCAGGCCCAGGATGTTCCACCTGCCAAAGGGTTCATCGAACATCAGCATTATGATGGCAAGGTAAAAAATAACCGTTGTCATCTTACCGTACCAGTTTGCAGAAACAACATAGTTATTCTGCTTATACAGCACCAGCGCACCGACGCCCATAAGTGCTTCTTTTGCAAATATCACAAGCACGAGCTCTATAGGTATTATCCCAAGCCCGAATGACAGTATCGATACTGCAGTTATCTGCATAAGCTTGTCAGCCATAGGATCCGCTATCTTGCCCCAAGAAGTGATCAGATTGTATTTTCTGGCAATATATCCATCCAGAACATCAGTCAGTCCTCCTGCTAAAAACAACAGCATTGCTGTAATATAATGGCGAGTACTGAGAAAGTATGCAAATACAGGTATCAAGAAAAATCGTAATATTGTTAGTATATTTGGAACGTTCATGGCTCACCACCCATGTTTTTTCTATAGTCTACCATATTAAAGACATCTTGTACAATTATACGACAGGAGCAATCAAATGTCTTGAGCTGCTTTTTCGATCAGATCATATATCCCGGGCATGAATTTTTTGATATTGACGGGCTTTAAATCCCTGTTCGTCCAGCAATGCATGGTCTCTCCCTCTGTTAGGATCCGATCTTCGCCTGACCTGGTGACTTCATAATGAAACACCAGCCGTGTGCCTGTATACTCTTTAATACTTGTCCTTACAACGATTACATCCTCGTATCTGGCAAAGCCTTTAAAGGAGCACTTCAGCTCCAGCAGAGGCAGCATTGCCCCCCTCTCTTCTATCACCGAGTAGGGCATTCCCATTTTCCTGATAAAATCGGTCCTTCCAGCCTCGAACCAGACAGCGTAGTTGGAATGGTGAACCACTCCCATCTGGTCTGTTTCCGCATACCGTACTACAAATGTCGTTTCTGAAATAAACATTTTATCACCCTTATGTAGCTTCCAATACGCCAATTATATATCCTTAAAAAATTAAGCCCGTGTTTTGGTTATACACGGGATTAACCTTCTGTACTCTGTTTTCGGCAATACACTTCAATAGCCTTTTTCAATAATGACACTATGGGCTTCTTCTACCTCTGCTTCCGGAACAAGCACCTCATAATAGTTATCGTTGTTCTCGTGATTCTTGCTTATCGGTCTGAGTTTAACGAGAATCCCTTCTTTTGTGAGCAGCTCCTGCAGCGCTGTCGCTATTTCCTTGCTCTGAGCCATGTATACTACTGTCCACATTCAAAACACGCCCCTTTTTGGACTATTCCCCAGAAATGATTTCACCATGGCGGCATAGTATTCTGGATTTTCCTCTCACTTTTATGGCGGAAGTATTCTCCGTAAACTGTGCTAGTAAAACTTCACCCTTATCAAGTTTTTCTGTGTGATGGAATTTGGTATCCCTGCCTCTGGTAAGGCCTATAACATTTACTCCGTTCTCTTCTGCTCTAATTACTACATACTCTCCAAGTAACTTATCCGATTCTCGATCCAATAAAACCACCTCGAAATAACTATATATTATTTCATTTGAAAAATCAACACAATTTGTCCAGATAAATGGTAAAAGCCCTTATATCAAGCACTTTAGCGCTTTTATCACTGTTTTCGCCCATCCTTTGTAACTATTTTTACATTATCTTCTCCAAAACGTGCAATTAGCTCTCTTTGCAGTGTTTCACACAGTTCCGCCCGATATTCTCCAATATTTAATCTGGAAACATTTCCCACGCTATCCGAGCTGCAAAAGACAACTGGCGTTCTTCCGTTGAAATATTGTAATAATGAGATGACCGATTTCATCTTTTCGCTGTCCGGTGAAGCATTGGTCCTGATATAGATCCTTTCATTATTGCTTGTTTTTTCTCCTGTTTCGGCGGCGGCCACGCTTCTCACAGCACTTGCTCCTGTATTCTCCTTTTTCTGAATCATTCTGACACTATCACATATTATTTTGGGCTGTTCTTCTTCTTTTATACTGATACGCCCATCTATAAATACGGCATTTTCATTGACAAGCAGCTCCTTGTGCCTCTTGAGCACCGCAGGGAACACGATCACCTCCATGCTGTCGTAAAGATCCTCAAGCGTCACAAAAGCCATCAAATTATTACTTTTCGTAGTTTTAGCCTTGATTTCGGTTATTATTCCTCCCACAGTAACCAGAACTCCATCGATAATATTCTTGGAGTCTGATCCTGACATGCTGTCATCGCTCTCCTCAATAGCTGCCGCATTGAAATCGGAGCTGTTGATCGTAGTCTGCTCCAGTATTTCCTCCTCGAATTCCTTTAGCGGGTGACCTGACACGTATAGACCCAGCATTTCCTTTTCCATGGCAAGGAGCATCTTAGGGGAAAACTCATTGAGCTCGGGGTAATTCTCATCCGGCTTTATCGACTGCACCCTTCCGGGGAATTCAAACAGCGACAGCTGCCCCTCGACCCTGTTCTTCCTGTTCTGCTGCGCACTGTCGAGCAGACGCTCGTATACAGCCATCATCCTCGATCTGTAAACGCCCAGTGAATCGAATGCACCGCATTTAATAAGGCTCTCCACGCATCTCTTGTTGAAGTCCCTGCCTCCGATCCGTTCGCAGAAATCTCCAAAGCTCTTGAAGGGACCTCCCTCGCTTCTCTCCAGGATCAATTCCCTGACCGCATTCTCTCCGACATTCTTTACAGCAGCCATTCCGAATCGGATCTTTCCATTTACCACAGTAAACCTGATATCGCTCTCATTTACATCGGGAGGCAGTACTTCGATGCCGGATTGCTTGCATTCGTGCACATAGTATGAAACCTTGTCGCTGCTTCCAAGGAAGCTGTTTAGCGATGCGGCCATAAACTCTACCGGATAGTAAAGCTTCAGCCACGCTGTCTGATATGCTACTACAGCATATGCGGCGGCGTGGGACTTGTTGAACGCATAGCTGGCAAAGTCCATCATCTGGTCAAATATCCGGCTTGCTATCTTCTCATCGACTCCATTGCTGACAGCTCCCATAACAATGATATTGCCGGCTTCATCAACAATCCCGTGTATGAAATTTTCTCTTTCCTTGAGCATTACATCATGTTTCTTCTTTGACATAGCTCTTCGAACAAGGTCGGAACGGCCATATGAGTAGCCTGCCAGATCGCGAACGATCTGCATGACCTGCTCCTGGTAAACCATACAGCCATAGGTCACATCCAGTATGCTTTCCAAAAGCGGATGCTCATATGTTATCTTTTCAGGATTGTTTTTGTTTCTGATATATGTGGGTATGGAGTCCATCGGCCCCGGCCTGTAAAGTGAGATCCCGGCTATTATGTCCTCCAGTGATGCAGGCTGCAGTTCCTTCATGAACTGGGTCATTCCCGTGCTCTCCAGCTGGAATATGCCCGAGGTTTTGCCCTCTCCGATCAATCTGAACACAGCAGGATCACTCATATCAAGCTTGTCAATATCTATACTGATTCCATGATTCTTATATATAAGGTCAACAGCATCCCTGATTACCGTCAGCGTGCGAAGCCCCAGGAAATCCATCTTCAGCAGCCCCAGCTCCTCCAGCAGTCCCATTGTGAACTGGGTCGTTATGCTTTCATCATTCTTTTGCAGCGGCACATACTCAGTAACCGGCTCCTTTGATATCACGACCCCGGCAGCGTGGGTGCTGGCATGCCTTGGCATCCCCTCCAGGAGCTTGGCCATATCTATCAGTTCAGCTGACCTTTCATCCTCCTCGTATCTTGCCTTCAGCTCCGGATTGATTTCCAGAGCCTTGTCAATATTCATTCCGATTTGGAGCGGTATCATTTTTGCGATCTGATCCACTTCGCCATACGAAATATCAAGAGCTCTGCCTACGTCCCTGATAGCTGCTCTTGCTGCCATAGTCCCGAAAGTGATGATCTGGGCCACCCTGTCCTTGCCGTATTTCCGGACTACATAATCGATGACCTCCTGCCTTCTCTCATAGCAGAAGTCAATATCTATATCAGGCATTGTGACTCTTTCGGGATTCAGGAACCTTTCAAAAAGCAGATTGTATTTTATCGGATCAATACTTGTGATACCGAGAGTATATGCCACAAGGCTTCCAGCGGCAGAACCCCTGCCGGGGCCGACCCTTATGCCGTTATCCCTTGCATACTTTATGAAATCCCACACGATCAGGAAATAGTCGACATACCCCATCTGCTTTATGACCTGCAGCTCGTAATCAAGCCTTTCATGGTACTCCCGGTTTGAAGCTGCCGCTTCATAACGCCATTTGAGTCCCTCCTCGCACAGGCTGCACAAGTATTCATATGACTCTCTTCCTGTGGGAACATCGAACCTGGGCAGGTGCAGCTTGTTGAATTCCAGTTCAACATTGCAGCTTTCAGCTATCTTAACCGTATTTTCAATTGCCTCGGGTATATTTTTAAATGCCTCTGCCATTTCTTCAGGCGATTTGATGTAAAATTCATCGGAGCTGAATTTCATTCGGTCTTCATCGGTGATCTTCCTGCCCGTCTGAATACATAGCAGTACCTCATGTGCCCTGGCATCCTCTCGTCTGAGATAATGGGCGTCGTTTGTAGCAACAAGCGGTATGCCTGTCTCCCTTGACAATTTTATCAGGCTCTGATTGACCAGATTTTGTTCTTCGATCCCGTTATTCTGAAGTTCAAGATAGAAAAAGCCCTGTCCGAATATTTCATTGAGCTCCAGCGCCTTCTCCCTGGCCTTTTTGTAGTTCCCCTCCAGTACAGCAGCAGCCACATCACCGGATAAGCAGGCGCTCAGAGCAGTTATTCCTTTTGAGTATTTGCGCAGAACCTCCATGTCGATTCTGGGCTTGTAATAAAAGCCCTCGGTGAAGCCGATGGATACGATCTTCATAAGGTTTCTGTAGCCTTCGCTGTCCCTGGCAAGCAGCACCAAATGGCCTTGATCTGCATCCTGCCCAGGCTGTTTGTCGAAGCGCGTGCGCTTTGCAGTATAGACCTCACACCCCAATATAGGCTTGATGCCGCTCTTGACTGCTGTCTTGTAAAAATCTATCACACCATACATGACACCATGATCGGTGATCGCAATGCTGTCCATCCCAAGCGCCGCCGCGCGCGATATCAGGTCAGTTATCCTGTTGGCGCCGTCAAGCAGACTGTATTCTGTATGGACATGCAAATGAACAAACCCAGCCATAATAACACCTCATTACCATTATAACACTTCAATTCAAAGAAATTTTTTGTTTGCAGAAAAATTTTCTTTGAATTGAAGTGAAAATACGTATAGAGGTGGGGCTGGGGGGCCCATCTATCGCCTCGTTATAACTCACAACTGCTGATAATGAAAATGCCTGACTGTTCAGAAAGGTCGATTTCCCTGGGCAATGCCAGACGCTGCATTTTATCATCGTATACTATGCGCACCAATGGTCTGGTAGGCATGCTCCTGCTATCCCTGACAACTATGGCACGTTCTTTTGTATTGAGCAGTACGCCTGTTCCCACAGGATACACAGTGACATACCTGACAAAGCTTTCCACCACTTTGGGATCGAAATGATATATCCCAAGAGAAGTGATATATTCATATACTTCATTTGGCTTAAGTTTTTTTCTGTAAACACGGTCTGAAGTCAGAGCATCATATACATCAGCTATCGCCACGATCCTGGCAAAAATCTGTATGCTTTCATTTTTTAAATGAAGTGGATACCCGCTGCCGTCATATCTTTCGTGGTGCCCTAATGCTATATATGCAGATGTCATGCTCAATCTGTCGCTTTTTTTCAATAAATCATATCCAAGTATTGTATGCTTTTTTATTTCCTCGAATTCATCAACCGTCAGCTGTGAGGGTTTCTTTAATATATCGCTGGGAATGAACAGCTTTCCAATATCATGCAGCATCGCACCGGTCCCGAGCTCCTTGAGCCTTTCCGTATCAAAGCCTAGTCCGATTCCCGTGATAAGTGAAAGAATGCATACATTGACAGAGTGCTCAAACGTATAATCATCGACCGTTTTAATTTCAGTTAGATTATAAAGGATATCATTATTACATATTAGTTCATCTATTATCTTGTTGACCATTACTTTAACTTTTTCGACATCTTCAGTCGCGGAAAAATTATAGCCGGTCATCATTTTTTTAACGAGTACAACCGCTTCGTTGCGCGTTTCCTCATTAACTACATCAGATACCCTGATTCCTTCAGAGATTTCATCATTCAGGTACACTTCAGTAATACCACGTTTTTTGAGCTGTTCAACATAGCTTTCTCTCAGTTCAATACCCTCTGTAAGCAGAACCCCGCCATCAGAACTGAATATAGTCCGGGCCAGCTTTACACCGACAGGTATAGAGTCGACACATACTCTGCGCATTTAATCCTCCATTGATATGCCTTGACTTTATAGATTATTCGACAAACTAGGATAAAATCCTTCATACATCCAAATAAATGAAAAAAAATATCTTAATATTGAATAAATACATGACCTCATACGCTTGGGAAATATATGCTTTTACTGTTAATTTATGGTATTATGCATATATTAAAAATTAGTTGGTGAGCATATGATTGGACCATCTGTTATAAATATTAAAAAGCCTTATTTCATCAATAAAGTCGTCAATTTTATCAGCATGGCGGTCAGGGCGCTATTGTCATTCAGGCCTGGCAGCCTGCTGTCAGACGATATCAAGTATATTATTTATTTTCACAGATCCTTCAAACCCGGGTTGTACTGCAAGCATGTCACAGCTAAAAACACAAATTGTCTGTTCTGCTGCAATCTGATCAAATCAGAGTATCATAGATACTGCCTCATATGCAGCAAAGGTACTTATGACAATTGTTATCTGCCGCTTCCGGATATATTATATGAAGATACGATTTCCTCTGACAGCAATGGTACTCTGCCCAAACCCTGGTACTTCATGAAAACCTGCAGCAGCTTTGAACGCCTGCCTAAAAAACAGTATTTCAGAAATCTGCATTTCCTGTTTTCATCGATCACCATACACAATTATGAGGCGCTGGAAGGTTTGGAGAATGGCATTTTATACGGCAGCAGGCCATGCTATATCTGTGCTTCCATTGATTATGACCTTTACAGGAGATGCAAAAGACAGGGTGATTATGATGTCAGCTCACCCTGCCCCAGCATGAACATTAAACTTGAATATGCGTATGACAATCACCGGTCTTCCATAAGGCCTGCCGGATGATCTAGCACAAGAGTTCCTTGATTATACCGGTTACACTCTCTTTTATATGGTCAAGCTTATTTTGCGCTTTTTCCAATGAAGCTTCGGATACGCCATAATATATCTTTATTTTGGGTTCTGTGCCTGAAGGCCTTATACAGAACCAGGAGCCGTCGTCCAATTCATAGTACAGTACATTTGATGCAGGCAGATCCAGTATTTCACTGCTTCCGTCAGCTACTACCGTTCTTACCTTCGCCTTGTAATCCCTTACGGCTTTCAGGCTGCAATCTCCAAAGCGGTCCGATTTCCGCGCCCTCAATGCTTCCATCGCACTACCTATCTTTTCGATCCCTTCCTTGCCCTCAAGTGTAAATGAAGTTATACCTTCAATAAAATATCCGTATTTTTTGAATACCTCCTGTAGTCCTTCGTACAGCGACATACCTCTGTTTCTATAATATGCGGCCATCTCACCGATAAGCATGCTTGCAACGACTGCATCCTTATCCCTAGCAAAGGTACCGGCCAGGTATCCGTAACTCTCTTCAAAACCAAAGAGATATTTCTTTATGCCGGTCTCATCAAGCTCCTTTATCTTTTCTCCGATGAACTTAAAGCCTGTGAGCACTTCTATCAGTTCCACATTATAATTGGCTGCGATCCTTCTTGACAATTCACTGGTGACTATTGTTTTGACTACGAATCCGTTTTCCGGAAGAGAGCCTGTGTCTTTTTTCTGGGACAGTATATATTCCATCAGAAGACAGCCGGTCTGGTTGCCTGTAAGCACCGCGTATTCTCCGGCTGAATTTCTGACTACGACCCCGATTCTGTCACAGTCCGGATCTGTACCTATTATCAGATCGACATTTTCCTTTTCTGCCAGTTCTATCGCAAGCTTGAATGCATCCCTTTCCTCAGGATTTGGATATTTAACAGTGCTGAACCCGGGATCAGGGAGTTCCTGCTCCTTGACAACAAGCACGTTTTTAAAGCCTGTTTCATCCAATATCCTCCTTACAGGCTTGTTTCCCGCACCATGAAGCGGAGTATAAACTATCTTCATTGATCCGGCAGCCTTTTTCACCTCTTCCGGGTTCACTCTGAGAGTTTTAAGGGAGTTAATATAAGCATCATCCACTTCCCTGCCAATCACGCGTATAAGGCCTTTTTCAAAAGCTTCCTGCTCATCCGCAGGCTTTATGACTGTTATATCATTGATACCGTTGATTTCACTTAAAACCGCTTCCGAACCCTCCAGCGGCAGCTGGCCGCCATCCTCGCCATATACCTTGTAGCCGTTGTACTGTTTGGGGTTGTGGCTGGCAGTGATTACTATGCCTGCAGCTGCTCCGAGATGTCTGACTGCGAATGAAAGCTCCGGAGTAGGACGAAGTTCATCGAAAAGATAAGCAATAATCCCATTGGCGGCAAATACCTTTGCAGCTTCCATGGCGAATTGGGGAGACATGTTCCTTGAATCATATGCTATGGCTACGCCGCGTGACGATGCAGCCCTTATGTTCTTAAGAAGGTAATTGGCCAAGCCTTGTGATGCCTTCCTCACAGTATATATATTTATCCTGTTGGTACCTGCTCCGATAATTCCCCTTAAGCCCCCGGTACCAAAATCAAGCTCCTTGTAAAACCTCTCTTCTATTTCTTCGGGATCGTCTTTTATCTGCTCCAGTTCCCTCTTTGTTCCTTCATCAAAATAATCATTCTGCAGCCAGAAATTAAATAATGTCCTACTATCCATATCCATCCTCCAAATATTCTGCAATATTACTTTGATTATTTTACCACAGAACAATAAAAAGAAACAGATTTTAGACAGGTGTGTTTATAACGCATCGTTCAAAGAAAAATTTTCTACTAAGCGTAATTTGCGGAGTAAATTATCGCCTAATCGAAAATTTTTCTTTAAATGATGCGTTTATATAGTTCTAAAGCAAAAGCGATATGAAAAGAAAAAGGACGCTTCTGTGCACGGAGCTGGGCCTCGTTAGCTGAGAAGCGTCCCCTAACCTATTACAGTATTATACAGATCAGGCCGCCGCTGCCCTCGTTTATGATCCTCTGGAGCGTCTCCTGCAGCTTCAGCTGGGCATCCTCCGGCATCCTGAGAAGCTTGTTGTGCAAGCCCTCGCTGACAAGCTCATGGAGTGATTTGCCGAATATATTGGATTCCCATATCTTACCCGGCTCATTTTCGAATTCCTTGAGCAGATAATTGACCAACTCCTCCGACTGCTTCTCGGTGCCGACAAGGGGCGCTATCTCCGTCTCGATATCCGCCCTGATCATGTGGACAGATGGAGCAGAAGCTTTCAGCTTGACTCCAAAGCGGTTCCCCTGCTTGATTATCTCAGGCTCATCCAGCGTCATCTCTTCCATCTGCGGAGTCACCACACCGTATCCCTTCAGCTTGACTTCATGCAGCGCGAACTCCACTCTTTCATATTCCTTCTTGATCCTGGCAAGATCCTTCATCAGGCTGATAAGCATGTGCTCGCCTTCTATGCGCAGGCCTGTTGTGTCACTGAGCACGCTAAAGAACAGATTCTCAGGAGTTTCCATATTTATCAGCATATTTCCGACGCCGGCATTGATTTCAGCCAGATCGGCCTTCTTTATGAATTCATACTCTGAAAATCCTGATACGGCAGCCTTCGCTTCACGTATCTTCTGAACGCCATTGAGTGTATCCCTGATGGCCTGGAGCATGTCGACCCTCAGCCAGTGATCCTGTTCAAGGGCTTCGACCCATCTGGGCAGGTTGATTCCTATTTCACACACAGGGAATTCATAAAGTATGCGTTCCATTATCGCAGCCATATCTTCACTGTGCATCTGGGCACAGTTGACACTGATGACCGGGACCTCGTATTTTTCCTCCAGCTCCAGCCTTAGTCTTTCAGTATCTTCGTCCTTTGGTATAACGGAATTCAGTACTATCACGAAGGGCTTGTTGATTGCTTTCAGCTCATTTATGACCCTTTTTTCCGCTTCTACATAGTCTTCTCTGTCAATATCAGTGATACTGCCGTCCGTTGTGACGACAAGGCCTATTGTGGAATGTTCGTTGATGACTTTTTTTGTTCCCAGTTCAGCAGCCTGCTCAAACGGGATCTGGTAATCAAACCATGGTGTGGACACCATTCTTGGCGAGTTATTCTCAAGATAACCCAATGCTCCCTTTACCAGATAGCCTACGCAATCCACCATTCTGATCTTGAGTTTCAGGGCCTCATCCAACGTTATTTCAACCGCTTCGTTCGGCACAAACTTGGGCTCCGTTGTCATGATTGTGCGCCCGGTCGCGCTTTGCGGAAGTTCGTCCTTTGCCCTTTCCCGGCTGTAGACATTTTCTATGTTCGGTATGACCAACAAGTCCATAAACCTTTTGATCAAGGTTGATTTCCCTGTCCTGACAGGCCCTACAACACCTATATAAATATCACCTTGCGTCCTCTCAGCTATCTGCTGATATATGCTGTATCTTTCCACCCGATAACCCCCCTTAATCTATGGATATGCAAAAAGAACGGGATTCACAATTAATATATATGTCCGAAAAATTCTATTATAACGTTTCATTCAAAGAAAAATTTTTGATTGTAGAAAATTTTCTTTGAATGAAGCGTTTCAACGAGGCGGGGGGTCCATCATTCACCTCGTTATTACAAAGAAAGATAAGGGGGTTTTGGGGGGAGATCTGATAAGCTAGTTGGATTTGGCCGGAGTGTATATTTTAAGTATCTTGTTTATAAATTCGATACTTACCGGCAAACCCTTCCACTCCTCGCCGTCAATACTGAGATGAAAACTGGCATTGCCTTCGATGACACATTTTTTTGTCCTTAGCCACTTAACGTTTCTGTCATTCACAAAATCATAGTTGAGCACTTTGAAAAACAATCCTGCCATCTCTACATGCGGACAGTTTTTAACAAGGAGGATGTCCATATAGCCGTCAGATAAATCTGCATCGCTGATCAGGTTTGAAAAACCAGCGGCATGCTTTCCATTAAGTATGAGAAACAGCAAAAAATCGTCATCGACGACCTCGTCATCAGTAGTCAGCTTCAGCCTTACCGATTTTAGATTCGTGAGCTCGCCAAGCGCTGTAAGATAATATGCCAATGGGCCGAAATTCTTTTTCAGATCGCTGTTGGTGCTGTAGGAAACATCGACAAAGTTGCCTCCGGCACAGGTGTTCAGGCAGTATTTCTCATTATTGATCAGTCCTGCGTCTATTTGTGATATATGGCCGTCAAATATTATGTCCAGACACTTCTTCATATCATTGGGTATATTCAGGCTTCTGGCGAAATCGTTGCATGTACCGGCCGGAATGATCCCTATGGGTATATTTATGCCTGTCTTTAGCAATATGCTGGCGATGAAATTAACAGATCCGTCGCCGCCGGATACCACTATAAACTCGAATTTTTCCTCCGAAAGGATCCTCTCGAGATTCTGCTCGCTGTCCGCGCTCATCCTGAACGGTATGGCCAGCAAATTCTTTTCAAGGAAGCGGCCTACGATATAATCAAGCTTCTTGGGAACATTCCTATTCCCTGACAAGGGATTGTATACCACTAATACTTTTTTCATATGAATTCCTCCGATTTATACCGAATCGACCTATAGCGTATTGTTCTTCCAAACCTCTGCAGCGTTTCCGCAGGAATACTCATCATCATGCTTATCTTACAGTATTTAGTATTTTAAATCAACAGCAACAGCTTCCTCAAACACAGTGATCCTGCTTACAGCCGTCTCTGCCATCTCGTGGGTCAATTCACATCCGGCGAGCATAGCAGCCGCAGCTTTTGCCAACGTCATCAGGTCCTTCGAGGGAGTATTTCTTGCTTTCAGCTCATCAAGCTCCCTTTCCAGTATACCCAGCCTTTTTTCCATCTGAAGGTTCATCCTTTCAAAAAGCTGTTCCGAGATCCTCCCCTCCAGCCTGTCTGTGTAAAGCAGCTCCTGCTGGCGCCGTCCGGATTCCAGCCTAGCGCATAGCCTTGAATATGCAGCATCGCGATCATCGCTGCCCTTAGTTATTATTCTCTCCTGCAGTTCTAATATTTCCTCGCTGTGTTCAAACAGCCCGGCCAGCTCGCGACAAATATGCGGCACGATTTCTTCTTCATAAATAAAATGACTGGTACATGCTCCCCTTCCGTTTCTGCAGTAATTGCCGCAGACATATGCCGTGCCGTTTTTGCGTTTTCTTGCGTACATCGTGCTGCCGCAATCGCCGCAGGCCAAAATTCCGTTTAATATGTGCCGGCCTTTATTCCGGCTGATTTTGCTGCTGTTCCTTGAATTTCTTAGTCTTTGCACCTCTTCATATGCTTCCCTGTCTATTATAGCCTCATGAGTGCCTTGTGTTATGACCCAGTTCTCCTTGGGAAGCCGCCGTGTCTTTTTGCTCTTAAAGCTTACCTTTTCACTGACACCCTGTACAGTATCACCTATATATACGCGGGAGCAAAGTATACGTCTGACGGTTATCCTGTTCCATCTCTCACCCTTGGGGGCGCAGTAGCCTCTTTCCTCCAGGTATTTTGAAATGGAGGAATAACCGGAGCCGGACATATAGAGGCCATATATGATCCTTACGATATAAGCCTCGGCCTCGTCGATGACCAGCTTGTTTTTTTCGCTGCCGGATTTTTTATACCCGAAGGGCGCCCTGCCTACATACTCCCCTCTTTGTATCTTTAAATGCAGGCATGAACGGATCTTTCTGGAAATATCACGAACATACCTCTCGTTCACCCATGTCTCGATGCCCACTGTGTCATTATCCAGCAGGCTGTCGTAGCGTCCATCCGCAGTCAGAAGCCTCACGCCGCGCTCTTCAAGGTAATCTATCATCTGCAGCGTCTTGGCATTGTTCCTTCCCAGGCGTGAGAGATCCTTCAGCAGCACCAGATCGATCCTGCCGGCTGATATATCCTGCTTCAGTCTGTCCAGGCCTTCTCTCTCGAACGCCGATCCCGACACATTATCATCGGTATAAATGCCATAGACCCTGCCAAGCTGCTTTGCAGACACATGCTCAAGCAACAGATCCCTTTGGTTCTCAATGGACTCATAGTTTTCTCCGTTATCGTCTCTGCTTATCCTTACATAGATCCCTATACTGTTCAGCTTCCCGCTCCTCATAATATGATGCCCACTCCTTCGTGCCGCGGGCTGCAAGCTTTAGCAGCTTCAGCCTGATATCACCGGCCTCCTCTGTGCAGGTATGATTGATCACGATCTTTCTTTCCTGTTTCCTTCTTCCCTTCACGGGAACAGACCCCCCAGCAGCGCATCTGATATATGGTATATATATATTTCATGGTATTTGTCCATTAGAAACAATATATTTGTTTCTCTGTATCTGAAAGTTGTATAATATAACTATTCTGGAAAGGAGGTCTGTAATATGTCCAGAGAGATTCCAAACAAGCTTTCATCATTTTTGAAAACAGCATTTGATGATGTGGACGATGGTTATGAATACGCCTCGGAATTGAACAGGATCCTGAATTCAGATGATTGCCAGACTGCATTGTCGCCAAAGGAAATGGATGCTCTTCGGGAATATGCGCAAGAGGTTAAAAAAGTGGGCGAGATGAACCACTACACCATAGAGAGGATCCAGGAAATCGAGAAGGAGCACTTTGGCACCAGAGGCATCCTGGGCTATTTAAAGGCCGATCACGGCCAACCTGAAAAACCTGTCTGGCCGTTCTAAACTGGCGGGACAGGCGGAAGGAGGTACAGCATTAAGTTGCTGCTTAACAGGTGGAAGGCTGGTACGACATTCAGACTGCTTCGCGAACAGCTGCTAGTCGGCATCACTTGATCAAATGAGGGCGCTGATCACTCGCCGTCCATGGCTCGGGACGCAGCGCCTGCGGCATCCGTGCCGCAGGTTTTGGATCCTGTGGCCTCATTTGAACTGCGTGATACCGAAGCATCTGTAACGCTTACAGTCATTGAATGCTGTACCAGCCTTCCACCTGTCTTATTGCTACCTGAATGTCGTACCGGCCTTTCACCCGTCCGTCGGCTTTATTTAAAAAAGCTCTTCAGCTCATACATGCCCCACCTGCACTGCAGGTATTTGTCGGACAAGGCCTTATCGAGCAGTGATTCATGCAGATACAGTGAGGCTGCAAATGAGCGTTTATCAATGAGTTTCAGCGCTTTGGGTCCTTTTTTAAAGAATTCTCTGCGGCATTCGCATATTTTCTGTGCAATAGCAAATATTATATCCTCCCGCTGCTCCAGGCATTTGATCAGCCAAACCGCGCTGTTGAGCAAATCCCTCATCTTCGCGCCGTCCTCGTCACCGGCAAGGGATGATTTGACACCAAAGGCTTCTGATATGCAGACATTTGGAAAAGCCTCCCCATTGTATACCACCTGAAGCTCCCCTTTTGTTTCCTGTACTATTATGTCCGGCAGCGTACGGTTCAACAGCTCATTGCTGCAATACTCACGTCCGGGTATAGGCTCAAGGCTCTTGACCTTTTTGAACGCCTCTTTGACTCGATTGACGCTCAGGCCCGAAGCTGCCGCCACATACTGTGCATCATCATCGGCAACGGCATTCAGGTGTTTTTCCACTACCAGTATGGCATCGAAATCCTGCCGTTCAAGCTGTTTGAGCTGAATAAGCAGACATTCCTTCAGATCTCTTGCACATATTCCCGGGGGATCCAATGACTGAAGCCTCTCCAGCACATCGAGCACAACAGCCTCAGAAACGCCGAAAAATGCCGCGGTTTCAGCTGTATCGGCTTTTAGATAACCATTTTCATCGGTATTGTCAATAAGGTATTCTCCGATGTCATAGCTGCATTTGTCAGGACACAAAGCATCAAATTGCAATAAAAGATACTGCTTCAGTGAAAGGAGCTTTTCCGGTGCTTCTAATAAGCGATCGTTTGCCTGGGGATCATGCTCGTAATCATTTGGTCGCACTGTGTACGGCTCGGCCATCGATCCTGCCGCTGCGGCTTCATCAGGCGCTTCTTCAAGTGCGGGATTGGTCTCGAGCTGGTTTTCAATGTATTGGAAGAGTTCGCCGGAGTTCATTTCAAGTATTTCGATAGCTTGCTTTAGTTGAGGTATGAGCAGCAGCTTCTGTGAACGTACATGGCTGAAATCAAAATTATAATCCAAGAGCGGTCACCTCGAAAAAAGGTTATATAGTATTATATAACCCCGGAGGCGACTTTAGTAATGCTGGCAGGCCTTAAAATATCCAGGACGGCCTAAATTCCCATTAGCTTTGAAAGAGCGATGGAAAAGATATAAAGCAGCGTCATTAATACATAAAGAACGATCACAGCAATAACCGGCCAGTGTGACAGCACGGCTTTGACATCCTGCCGTGTCCTGGAGATAGGCGGTATGATGACAGACCTGCCTTCCGTGACCAGCTTGAAAGCATATAAAAGAGCTGCCGTAATGATAAGTCCGAGTACGCCAAAGGCTATAATCCCAATCAGCTCCTCGGCAGTCAAAGTAATATTCTCCGGTCTGACATTGTTTCTGGTGATATATTGAATAACCTCTGCAAAAGCATTATTTAAAAAATGAGCAAGTATCCCCGCATATATGGAGTTGGTCCTCACCACATAATACCCTATGACCAGCCCTAGGAAAATGGGGCCGAACAGGTTTGTAATGTCGAAATGAAATATGCCGAAAAATATTGAAACTATGACCACTGCTTTATAGGAACCACGTTTTTCATAAGCCTTGAGCAAAAAACCTCTGTGCATCAGCTCCTCACATATTCCGGGCGACAGGCCTATGATCACTATTCCGACAATAAGCTCGGGCAGGCTGTTCGGTACGGGTAAGCTCTGCGAGGGAATATTCCCAATGAATTGTAAAAAATAAATAACGATATTGTTGAGCATCGTTGCCGCCAGCATAGCCGGTAAAGCTGTGCAAATTATCAATAGGGCAGGCACTATTCCAAGCTTATTCAGCCTGAATGTCTCTCTGATATTGATTTTCTTCACAAGGCAGTACACAATCACAAAAGCTGCGATCAAAAACTCATTGATCAGCACAATGGTGTACATATGGTCATAAACCGCCATTCCCAAAACAGCACCGACCACCAGCTGGTAAACAAGAAATACACCACAAAATGCAAAAAACAGCTTATTTGCGCCGGTAAAGGTAATTTTATTATTCATCCTCCAAATCCTTTCAATCATTAAATAATACTTTATCATATATGTCAGTAATTTATTCCTTATGTATGCCTGCATTTGAGCCGAATATCCTTGACTCAGTAATCACCATATCCAGCTTGAAATCAAATTCATCCGTAGGTAACTGCTCAGCAAGCTGTATATCAAAAGCAACACCAGCCTTCAGACACTCGGATCTCAGCTGAGGCAGAAACCTGTCATAGTAACCGGCTCCATATCCCATCCTGTTGCAGTGTTTGTCGAACGCAACACCGGGGACGACCGCCAAATCAACAGCCTCAGGCTCCAGCATCTCCAGGACAGATGCATCAGGCTCCAGTATGCCCTTGAATCCGGGCACAAGATCCTCATTGATGCTTCTTATCTCAAACACTGCCAGAGACCTGCCTTTTCCGTTAAATGACATGACCCTCGGGAGTGCCACCCTCTTTCCGTCCCTGAAGCATCTTTCTATGAAAGATCTCGTCATGACCTCGTTTCCAAAGGACATATAGGCCAGAACCACAGCTGCACTTGCATATTCCGTCAAGGTATAGACTCTATTGAATATCTCAGCGCTTTTTTTGCAAATTTCTGCCGGGCTTAGCTGAATTCTTCCCTCAATGAAATTTTTTCGAAAATCTTTCTTTATATCCATATTCAATACCCCGCTGCATCCATCGAGCATATCACGGTAATTAATCTTTACAGTCCTGTCCCCCTGATCCCTGTCATCCCCTGATCAGCATATCCTGCAACGGATGGAGGACATGGGCGGATAACAGGTATAGAATTACAAGTATTGATGCAGTACAGATAAAAGTCATGAAGTAAAGCTTCCATTTCTTGCTTAGTCCTATTCTGGCAAACACTGTATATGCCAGTCTGGATACTAAAAACAGAAAGCCTGATATAAAAATAAGGCCTGCCGCTATATATGGAACCATACCGTATAAAAGCAACGCACACAGCAGAAGTCCCGTACAATAGACCGGTAACAATTCTATCAGCTTTTTCAGCACCGGAGCTTCATTTCTGCCGTCCAGCCTGAAATTGGCAGCCGGTACCAGAAGAAATGGTATCGGCAGACCAAAAAGCAGACCGGTGAATATCCTGGCCGCATTGTTTGTTTCGATCAATCCGGCATATGAAAGAGCTCCGTCCAGCATCATTGGAAGCATCAAAATACACATGACCACTGTTGCTGCAATTCCCGGCGGTTTTTGCGCTTTCATTCTGCGAAGGAGCAGCAGGAACATGAATGCTGTGAAAATGCCCGCATATATCCCGGTATCACGGGCACATACGGGCAGAATAATGCTTCCCGACTCAAGGGACCTTTCGGGGAGCTGATGGCATATCAATGAACCTGCCAGATCGAAAAAATCCTTAATGATGTCCATCAATATAACGGAAAACTCTCCCCTATCGAGTATAGTATAAAGCAGCCCAGGCATGACAATATGAACATGGCAAGCGAAGCAACAAGAATCGCAACACCAAAGGACCTTCTGTCATTGTCCCCCTCTGTGCTCATAAATACTATAGCAGTAATAATACCTGCCAGCTGTCCTATACCCGGCAACAAAGTAAAAAGCATTGTCAGGAAAACCTTAAGCCCGTTGCTCAGAGGCGGCTTGCTGCTGTTATTGCGATAAACAGGAGGCTGCTGCTGTTGCTGGCGTGGATAATATGGTCTTTGACCATATTCCTGCCTTTGGCCCATACCCTGCTGCGGCGTGGGTCCGTACATGTGTCCGTATGCATTGCCCTGATTCGGTGCAGCCGGACCATTATTGCCTGCGAACTGGTTTCCATCTGTAGCAGGCGGATTTTGACCAGCCTGCGGCTGACCGGCAGCATTTTCCTGAATTCCTTGGGCAGCATTGGCTCCGTTCAAGTCGTCAGTGCTGCTCTGCTTCATTTCGGGCATCCCATATGGAGCATCTACAGCTACCTCAAGTATACTGCCGCAATATGGACAGCGATTTGCCTCCGCCGGGATGTTCTCTCCACAGAAGCCGCATTTTTTCTGAGAATAATTATCCAATAACCTTCCTCCTCACATCTTCCTCAAATAAGAAGTTATATGCATAAAACATATTATTCGACCAACTATTGCAAAAACCCTCTTTATTCCAACAGAGTTTATACCACATTATACCTCATTCAAATAACATATTCTCCACATATTTCTCTGTAAAATATGCCGAAGCAGACAGCTCAATATATCTGATCTTTTTTGCAATAGCTTCCGAAGCTTTCAGCATACTGCGTGACAACAGACATTCAGCCGCTCCCGAGCCTGATGCGTTGCCTATGGCCACTACCCTGTCCTCCAGACTCCCGGGCAGAAGCCCTATCCTTGCTGCACTGCTTATGTGGATGCTGCTCCCAAAGCCTCCGGCAAGATAGACCTTTTTTATCCGGTCATATCCGACACCCGCACTGTGGAGCAGTGTATCTATACCGGCAGCTATAGCAGCTTTTGCATTCTGGATCTCCCTTATATCCTTCTGTGTGACAACAATAGGTTCTCCCGGAGTGCCGTCATTTTCCGCGGCAATCATAAAGGCTTTCATTGTGTCAATATCGACAAGCCGTTTACGTACTTCGGCCGGCAGGCTGTCCCCGTTATCTCCTGCAAGCCTTCCGGTTTCATCGATGATTTCCTCATCAAGAAGCACGGCAACTGCATCTATTATTCCCGAGCCGCATATACCTCTTGGAGCGGAATTTCCTATCACAGTATATTTGTAATCAGGCCCGGACGCAAACGAATCGATGGCGCCGGTCACACCTCCCATCCCGCAGCGTATGCCAGCTCCTTCAAACGCGGGCCCGGCTGCCGTGGAACAGGCCATGAGCCATTCACTGCCCCCCAGGACGATCTCTCCGTTTGTTCCGATGTCCACCAGCAATGATACTCCATCCTGTTCGTACATGCCGCTTGACAGGACAGCAGCTACCGTATCCGCTCCAATGTACGCAGATACGCAAGGAATGTCTGTCACAATTCCATTGCTGTTAATAGCTATTCCGCTCTGCGCAGCAGATAACTGCAAGCTCCTGCAGGTTACTGGTATGAATGGTGATACAGCCAGAGCGGAGGCATCAAAGCCATTTAGAAAATGCAGCATTGTTGTATTTCCGCTGAATACCGCCTGATATATCTCTTCACAGCTGATTCCGGCATCGCCAGCAAGCTTTCTTAAAAGCTCATTTATACAGCCTGTTATCAGCTCTCTCATCTCAATCAGATTTTTTTCAGATTGTTTAGTGTGATTGATCCTGGATATTATATCAGCGCCGTACTTCCGCTGTGGATTCAGCATGGAACCCACAGCCTTCAGAGCGCCGTTCTTCATATCATACAAGTATGATGCAACGGTGGTGGTGCCAATGTCAAAAGCCGCGCCGTACAAGCTGCCGGTTGTGTTTCCCGGTTCTGCTGCAATCAGCTTTCCATCAGCCTCCACCACGGTCACTTTGTAATCTGAAGCTCTCAGTACTGCTGGCAGCTGTCTTAGCAGCGGCAGCACATCGTGACCTGCTGCCAGATCTGATTCAGTAAGCAGTCGTTCCATGTCAGGAGTCTGGTTCTCAATATCCGGCGGGACCAGTTCGACATATATCTTTCCTGCCAAAGGATCGATGCAGATATCCCTTTGCACTCCGGCAGTTATTATGGCAGCTTCATTTATGTCATCATCTGTATATACAATTGTATCGGAGGTTATCGCGCAGCTGCACGCAAGCCTGTATCCCTTCTCAAGCCTCGAGCTTCCAAGAAGCTTCCTCTCGCTCCCGGAAGGGTCGCCGGCGATTCCGCTGACCTTTACGCCGCATTTTCCGCAGGTGCCTTTCCCTCCGCACGGGGTGTCAAGCGATATGCCGTTGTTTCTGAGGATTTGCAGTAGGTTGTCGCCCTCCTGCGCCGCCATGCTTAGTATACCGTCCTTCTTACGTATCTCGACCTTATATGTCATTCGAGCCTCCAAACGCCACATGCAGCCTGTATGCGCTTCATGCCTGCGATCCTATCTTTTTAGTGCTTCACAGTATCAAGCCTGTTCATTCTGGCTCTTCTCAGGCTCCTGTTCTTGCTCCTCCTGCTTTCTTCCGCATTTGTAGCAGTATTCCATATCGATGGCCAGGACCATGCCGCAGTTGGGGCATGCCTTTACGTTTTTCAGTTCAAGTATTTTTTCCTTCATCTCATCGACATTTGCAATGATTTCATCTATCTTTACGCATTTTTCCAGAAGCTTCTCGCTTACCAGCTTTCCTTCGTTGTAATCCTCATACAGCTGTCTTCCCATCTCAGTGTAGATTTTTCTGACCTTGTCCTCTTCCGTGTTGATGCTCATGTTCAACCTGGTAACCTCAACAACGCTGCCAGATATTTTTGCGGCAGCCTTTGCAGTATCAGTTACCCTTTTAGTTATGTTGTCAAGTACAGACACTTCCATCTCTCCTTTCAGGGAAAAATACGATCCTGGTGGATACGTTTTACAGCATATATATTATATTATTCTATTCGATGCTCAAATACAATAATGAAATCCAGCCCGGCAAACATCCACCAGGCCGGACGGACAGGCATTCCTGCGACTGAATGCATTTTCCCCGTTTCTTGACTAATATTATAGTAAATAATATAATCAAAAGAAAATCAGCGAACATCAAGCAATTGTTGCTTTCAGAAGGAGAGACAGGTATGGCCGGAGAAATAAGGACCAGATTTGCGCCAAGTCCGACAGGCTACATGCATATTGGGAATCTGCGGACAGCGTTGTACGAATATCTTATAGCCAAAAGAAATGGCGGAAAGTTCATACTTAGAATAGAGGACACGGACCAAGACCGTTTTGTGGAAGGCGCGACGGAGGTTATATACAAGACCCTCGGAACAGCCGGCCTTAAGCATGATGAAGGCCCGGATATCGGAGGCCCCTATGGACCCTACATACAAAGCGAGCGAAAAAGCTCCTACATGGAGTATGCTAAAAAGCTGGTAGAGCTTGGAGGAGCTTATTACTGCTTCTGCACCAAAGAGCGGCTGGCAGCACTGAAGGAAGAGCATGAAAAGGAAGGAAAGCAATACAAGTATGACCGGCATTGCCTCAAGCTCAGCCGCGAAGAAATCGAGCAAAAGCTGGCAGGCGGGGAGCCCTTTGTGATCCGCCAGAAAATGCCCGATACAGGCAGCACCAGCTTTGAGGATGCGGTTTACGGAACTATTACGGTGGAAAACAGTGAGCTGGAGGACCAAGTGCTCATAAAGTCTGATGGTTTGCCGACTTACAACTTTGCCAATGTAATAGATGATCATTTGATGGGGATAACCCACGTAGTGAGGGGCAATGAATATCTGTCCTCCACTCCAAAGTATAATTTACTGTATCAGGCTTATGGCTGGGAAATACCTGTATATGTACACGTTTCGACGATAATCACGCCGGAAGGCCGCAAGATGTCAAAACGTCATGGCGACCCCTCCTTCGAGGATCTCATAGCAAAGGGCTATCTGGTCGATGCAATTCTAAACTATGTCGCTCTGCTGGGATGGAGCCCCGGAGCAACACAGGAGATCTTCACGCTGGAGGAGCTGGAGCAGACCTTTGATATACACGGGATCAGCAAGTCTCCTGCGGTTTTTGACATTGTTAAGCTGAACTGGATGAACGGTGAGTACATCAGAAGGATGACCACCGAGCAGTTCCATGAAGTCGCCAGGCCATACTACAGCCAGGCGCTGGCGGATACCGGCATAGACCTTCTCAAGGTCAGCAGGCTGCTGCAGCCAAGGACGGAGGTTCTCTCGGAAATCCCCGGCAGGATCGATTTCCTGGAAAGACTGCCGGAATATGATATTGCACTGTATGTCCACAAGAAGAGCAAGACGGACACGGTCAACTCACTTGAAAGTCTCAAGGCTGCACTTCCGGTGCTGGAAGCATTAGGCGCATGGGAAAATGACGCTATCTACAATGCTCTCATGGAGCTGGCTGCCAACCTGGGGATAAAAAACAGTCAGATACTCTGGCCCATCCGCACTGCCCTTTCCGGCAAGGATGTGACGCCGGGCGGAGCAACCGAACTGGCCGAGATACTGGGCAAATCGGAATCCCTCAGAAGGATTGCTGCAGGTATCGAAAAACTGAGCCTGTAGCGCACCGTTCGGAGAAGAATTTTCAATTTCGGAGAATTTTTCTTATATCTGTACATTTAAATTATTTCAATACACACAGGAGGTAGTAAAATGCCGGAGGAACTGACACTCAATAATGAAACCGGTTTATCATCAAATTTTATTTACGATCTTATAGATGAGGACCTTAAAAGCGGAAAGGTCCACAAGGACAAAATAGTCACCCGCTTTCCGCCCGAGCCCAACGGATATCTTCATATCGGCCATGCAAAGGCTCTGCTGATAGATTTCCTGACTGCACAAAAATACAATGGACGGTGCAATCTAAGATACGACGACACTAATCCCGTAAAAGAAAATGTGGAGTATGCCCAGTCCATGCAGGAGGATATAAAGTGGCTCGGATTACAGTGGGACGGCTTGTATCATGCCTCCGACTATTTCGACACCATGTATGAGTGCGCAATCAGGTTAATTAAAAATGGTCTGGCCTATGTGTGCGATCTTAGCGCCGAGCAGATAAGGGAATACCGAGGTACACTTACCGAGCCCGGCAGAGAAAGTCCTTTCAGGAACCGTAGTGTTGAGGAGAACCTTGATCTGCTCTCACGCATGAAGGCAGGCGAATTTCCCGAGGGCACCCGTGTGCTCCGGGCAAAAATAGACATGGCTTCACCAAATATCAACATGAGGGATCCTGTCATATATAGGATCATGCGGGTCGAACACTATCGTATCGGCGACAAATGGTGCATTTACCCCATGTATGATTTTGCGCATCCCATCGAGGACGCTATCGAAAACATCACCCACTCGCTGTGCTCTCTGGAATATGAGGATCACAGGCCTCTGTACGACTGGGTAGTGAATAATTGCGGTTTGGATTCCAAGCCTCGCCAGATAGAATTTGCTCGACTCAATCTCTCATATACCATGATGAGCAAGAGAAAGCTGCTTCAGCTGGTAACTGAGGGCATTGTTGCAGGCTGGGACGATCCCAGGATGCCTACATTGTCGGGTTTGCGCAGGAGGGGCTACACCCCTGCCGCCATCAGGGATTTCTGCGACAGGATCGGTGTGGCAAAGACAAACAGCCTGGTAGACCATGCACTGCTTGAGCACTGCGTGAGGGAAGACCTGAATTCCTCTGCCCCGAGGGTTATGGCCGTCCTCAGGCCTCTGAAGGTCGTTATTGACAATTACCCTGAAGACCTGGTCGAATGGTTCGATGTTGAAAACAACCCTGAGAATCCGGAAATGGGAACCAGAAAGGTGCCGTTCTGCCGTGAAATATTCATCGAGCAGGACGATTTCATGGAGGAGCCGCCAAAGAAATATTTCAGGCTGTATCCCGGTAATGAGGTCAGGCTGAAGAACACTTACTTTATAAAATGCGAAAAGGTAATAAAGGACGCAGAAGGCAATATAACAGAGCTTCGCTGTACCTACGACCCGGCTTCAAAGGGAGGCAACTCACCGGACGGCAGAAAGGTCAAGGGCACATTGCACTGGGTATCGGCAAAGCATGCTCTTGACGCAGAAATACGTCTTTATGACCACCTGTTTACCGATCCTGATCCGGGTGCTGCTGAAGATATGCACAGCATAATCAATCCCAATTCTCTTGAGGTCCTGAAGGACTGCAAGCTGGAGCCCAATCTGTCGGCAACGGCAACCGGCGACCATTTCCAGTTCCTTCGCATGGGCTACTTCTGCACCGACAAGGACTCTGCTCCCGGCAGCCTCGTCTTCAACAGGACAGTAAGCCTCAAGGACTCCTGGAGCAAGGAAATGAAGAAAGAGTGATCTGAGTGATCCGGTTAAAGAAAAGGCGTGGTCTCTGACCCCGCCTTTTTTAGTTGCCTGCAGCTTAACAACATTGTTTGTACAGTCGATGAACAGCTCCTTTATAACGCCTCGTTATTTGATAATGTCCAGGAACTGCTCCTCAGTTATTATACTGATGCCCAGCTCATTGGCCTTTTTATTTTTAGAGGAATTTGAAGTATTGTCGTTATTAATGAGATAGCTGGTTTTGGCGGATACCGATCCGGATACCCTCCCACCCTTTTCCTCGATCAGGGCAACCAACTCTTCCCTGTTTTTAAACTGCGTCAGCGAGCCTGTGATAACAAATATCTTGTCTGCCAGAATCTGATCACCGTCAGCCACGTTCACCTCTTCCAGTTCAATTTCCTGAAGAATAGCCCTAACCTCTGCTCTGTTCCCCTCATCGCTGAAAAAGCGCACGTATGCATCTGCCATAACATCTCCGATGCCGCTTATGCTTATCAATTGCTCAAAAGATGCGTTCTCCACAGCATTCCAGTCATATTTGAAATTTCTGCATATAAGCTTGGCATTCGACAGTCCGACATTCGATATGCCCAAGCCGTAAAGCAACCTTACGGCCGTAGTTTTCCTTGATCTGTCCACAGCCTCTGTCAGCTTGCTGAAGGATTTTTCACCAAAGCCCTCCATCTCGATGATCCTGTCCTTGTGCCTGCCCAGGTGGTACAGGTCGGCAAGCTCCTTAACAAGACCCGCTGATATGAATTTCTCCAGCGTTGCCTCCGACAGGCCTTCGATATTCATCGCATCCCTGCTTACAAAAAGGCTGAATCGCTTTATCTGCTTAGCCGCACATTCATCGTTGGTGCAGTAAAGATACCTGACATCATTATTCTGCCTTGTTTCTGCCTTTCCTCCGCATACAGGGCATACCTCCGGTGGCTTCACATTTCCGCTTCTGGTCAGGTTGTCCGATATCTGAGGTATGATCATGTTGGCCTTGTATACACTTACGGTATCCCCTATGCCTATCTGCAGATCTTCCATTATACTCAGGTTGTGCAGGCTTGCGCGGCTGACCGTAGTGCCCTCCAGTTCAACCGGCTCAAATATTGCAATGGGATTTATCAGTCCTGTGCGCGACGCACTCCATTCTATTTCCTTCAGCGTTGTTTCCTTTATTTCGTCACGCCATTTGAATGCGATGGAATCCCTGGGGAACTTGGACGTGGAACCCAGCGATTCTCCATATTTAATATCGTCCAGTGTCAGAACAAGCCCGTCCGAAGGCACATCATTGTTTTCGATTTGTCCGGCAAACCATTTGACTGTATCTTCAATGCTGCCTGCATCCACCTTTTTATGTTCAACGACATCAAAGCCCTGGGAAGAGAGCCATTCCATCTGTGCGGCCCTTGAGTTTCCAAGCTCGACGTCCTCAGCCTTCACAACTGAAAAAGCATGAAAATTCACATTCCTTTCGGATGTCACCTTGTTGTTCAACTGCCTGACAGAGCCGCTGCAGAGGTTTCTTGGATTCTTGTATTTCACATTGGCATCGATTATCTCATCATTTATCTTCTCAAAGTCGGAGTAGCTTATAACGGCCTCTCCCCTGAGAACAAGCGATCCCTTATATGGAATGCTCCATGGTATGTTTTTGAAAACCCTGACATTATTGGTCACTACCTCGCCCACTTCGCCGTTGCCTCTGGTTACTGCCTTTGCCAGCTTTCCATCCTGGTATGTCAGTACGATCGTAAGTCCGTCCAGCTTCCAGGAAAGCAGACCCTGCTGGCTGCCGAGCCATTCCTTCAACGCTGTGACATCCTTTGTTTTATCTAGAGAAAGCATGGGTTTCTCATGTCTTTCCTTTGGCAGCCCGGTCAGCAGCTCGTAGCCCACCCTTATCGTTGGGCTGTTGGAAAGCACTGTGCCTGTTTCTCTTTCAAGCTCCTCCAGTTCGTCATAAAGCTTATCGTATTCATAGTTGGACATGATCTCCCTGTTTTCCTGGTAATACGCTTTAGCCGCCTTATTCAGCAGTTCGATCTTGCTCTTCATCAGCTGTATTTTATCCATACTGAAAGCCTCCGTTATGGTAATTCATTTTGCCACATTACCGTTTGACTTATTTTACAGACATTCTCCCTATCTCTCACAGTGCTTTCTTTTTACCCTTAGCTGAGGATGTCGTCCGCTTTTTGCCTGAAACAGTCGAATATACCGCAACACAGGCTATGATAAGCCAGAGCATCCCCCAAACGACAGCCGGCACATGCGTCATCCTCTCAATGATCACCGCATCGGTCAGCGGCTGTTCGGCGCCCCAGCCGGAAATCAGGTGGAGCTTGTGATTGATCTGCAGAAGAATAGTGTCTACAAACGTATCGTAAATCGCATATGCTGCGCTCGATACACCCAATATATCTATGACCCAGTCATTCAGCTTGTCGTTTTTCAGCATGTAAAGCAACAATACCAGACCGGCGAAAATAGCAGCGTAAATGATCGTGAACACTGATTTGCCGTAAGCTATCGATACACCCAGCAAAAGTATGGCCGAAGCGCCGAGGATATATTTTTTGACAATGGTGTTTTTAAGCTTCAGTATCAGCAGCGCAAAAAAAACACTGCCCAGGTATCCGCCGTTAGCAATAATAAACGCAGATAACTCGCTCTTTGGCATTGTCATTGCGTAACCGCTCTCATCAAGGTTTATCCTGAAGCCTTTTATTCCGTTTCCAAATATCACTGCCATAAGTGAATGGCCGAACTCGTGCAAAAACACAGTGAATATTTTAAGTGGCTTCATAACGATGGTATTCCAAAGCAATATCACTACTGTCAGAATTACTATATACCTTCCCTTTTGTTTCATGCCTGCCCCCAAATCAGATCTATTCTCAAAATCACACCTTTAAATTATACGTTATTTCAGTGAAAAATGTAAGGGGACACTGCCTTCAAAAACAAGATCCATACATGACAACTATTTGTCGCTCCAGCCGATATATGGGTATGTAAATATCTATGTTTTGGGCACAATTTTGTTGATTTTATTGCCAGGAGTGTCCGTAATAGGTAAGGGGACACTCCTTTTGCAATGACTCCGAAGATAGAATGTCTGTAATGAGTAAGGGGATACTCCTTCTGAAAGGGCTCTGGGGTCGGAATGCAAGAAGTGTCCCCTTTTGATAGCTCAGTTAACATACCTGTTGACGTCTGCCAGTGTGATACCCTGATGCAGCGCTATGTTCAGCCCGTTTGCGATAACCTTGGATATTTTTTTTACAACCTCATCGATTTCCTTGGGGGTAACGATAAGGTTCCCAACATATGGCTCAAGCACTTCCCGTATCATGGTGTACTTTTCCTCCCGGTCTATACTCTTCATCATGTTATAAAATTCAGTCCCCTTCGGAGCCTGGTCTATCATGCTGTCCAGCACCAGATCGATGGTATCGTTGGCCATGGTTGCGGCATCGACGACGGTGGGAACACCTATGGCCACCACCGGGATCCCCAGCGTATCCTTTGAAAGCTCCATCCTCTTGTTGCCAACCCCAGAGCCCGGAGCTATCCCGGTGTCTGCAATCTGAATGGTCGTATTGACCCTCTCCATCTTCCTTGAAGCAAGTGCATCAATGGCTATAACATAATCCGGCCTTATCCTGTCGACAATGCCTCTTATGATTTCACCCGTCTCAATCCCCGTAATACCCAGCACCCCAGGCGCTACTGCACAAACCGGCCGGACTCCATCATCCACCTGCTCCGGCAGGTACTCCAGGAGATGCCTTGTCACCATCATACTCGAAACCACTTTAGGTCCGAGAGCATCGGGAGTAACATTCCAGTTGCCCAGGCCGACCACCAGCGTCAGTGTTTTTTCATTCAGATGCAGTATGCCCGTGAGCTCTTTTGCCAGCGCCCTGCAGGTCTCTTCATAAAGCTCCTGGTCATTCTCCCTGAGACCCGGAATCTCCAGCGTGATATAATTTCCCATGGGCTTGCCGATAGCAGCCTCACCGGTAGGTGACGTAACCCTTACCCTGGTGATCTTGATCCTGTCATCACCTGTGTTTTCCATCTCCACACCAGGTATGTCCTGTTGCTGCTCCTGCTCCCTTACCGCTTTCTCGCGAAGCAGTTCGTGGGCCTCCAGAGTCAGATCCGTCCTTACATTTCTCAAACCAGCCATTTAGTATCCTCTCATTTCTCATAATGTATATTTTTCATTAGTTTTTCACAAAGGCTGTTGAAAAATAACTTAATTGTGTAATAACCTTCTTCATTTACCTTGCAATTTTGAAATGTTCATGTTAGAATATCTGATGTCAATAAACAATTATTATCGCAGGAGGTGAAAGGTTTGCCAAATATAAAATCCGCTGCTAAAAGAGTAGAGGTCACAAAAGCGAAGACTCTCAAGAACACTATAAGAAAGTCCGCTCTCAAGACTGCTATAAAGAAGTGTAACGAAGCTATCGTGTCTAAGGATGAGTCAGCTTCCACAGTGTTGAACAATACAATAAAGACTATTGACAAGGCGGCATCAAAGAACATACTTCATAAAAACACCGCTGCGAGAAGAAAATCAAAGCTGGCAAAGGCGCTTAACGCTGCCAACAAATAATTCTTCAGGTCAGAAAGAAAAAGCGCGAGCATCGGTTGGACATCTCCAGGAGCCCGGGCTTTTTTATTTTGCCTTTTATTTTCTTCTTCTCAATTTGCTGTTTTATTCTTTTCCGCGATACCTGTTATCATGAGCTCAACCGCCGTTCTGTCCTCAAGATTGCCGGTCTTCACGGCCACATCCAGCTCAAGTCCTCTGGCGGCGGCGCTTTCCAGGCTTTCCATATCAAAGCTTTGAGCCTGTTTGATCAATTTGTCGGCAATAAAAGGAGGAACCTTGAAATACGAGGCAATTTCCCCTTTACCTGCGCCATCCCCAAGCAGAAGCTTGGCTTGTATCAGCTGCCTGAATTGTCTTGAGATCATGAACAATACTTTCGGCATCGGCTCCCTGAGCACAGCCATGTCACCTACGATGGAAAGAGCGGTCGATATCCTTTTTGCAGCTATTGCATCTGTGAGATCGAATATCCTGCTCTTTACCGATTTGGTGCAAACCTTTGCCACATCGTCCTCTGTTATCATTGAGCGGTCTCCCGCATATGCACAAAGCTTTTTTAACTCATTTAAAACATCATCCATCCCCTGCTCGCAGTATTCGACTATCATTGAACAGGTACGCGGGCCGGCGTCGTGATTCATTTCCCGCAGCCGCTTTATTACCCACACAGCCATATCGTCCGGCTTTTTATAGTCAAAATTCACTATCAGGCCGTTTTTGTCTATCAGATCGACATACTTGATCCTCTTGTCAATTTCCTGCTCTATAAAAATAAGACATACATGTTCCGGCATATCCTGCAGGAATTCGGCAAGCTCATCCCCGCCCTTACCCTTTCCTGCAGCTCCTTTGCCCTTTTTCACCGGACTGTCCGGCTGTTGTTCACCGTCAGCCTTCCTGCCGCCTTTAAAAAGTCCTGAATTCCTAACGATGACAAGCCTCCTGTCTGAAAAAACAGGTGCTGTACGGCAATTTTCAATTATTTGCGCCGGTGACGTCCTGCCGTTCAGTACTACTTTATTGAGCAGCTTGAAATCTTCTGAAATTATTGCTTTTTCCATCTGTTCACAATAGTTTCTTATAAGGTATTCCTCTATGCCGAAAAAAAGGTACAGTTTCCCTATTTCATTGCTTTTTATGGACTTCCAAAGTATTTTTTCATTGTCGGCATAAGCATCTTTTGCTGCCACTTAATTCAACTCGTTTCTATTAGTCTATGATTGATTCTATAAGTCAGTAATTGACTCAATAAGCCTTTAATTGATTTTATCAATCCGGCTGCGGTTTTTCAATACACGGTCCTTTTTATCATGATTTTTCTTCCGTCACTTTTCAGTATTACTGCTCCGCACTCATCGGTGCGAAAATATTCCACATCATTTTGGGAAAGCAGCTCCAACACTCTTGGAGACGGATGCCCGAAATTGTTTTTCCCGGTACTTATAACAGCGGCCTCCGGGTCCACCGATGCCAGGAACGCCTCGCAGGTAGACGTGTCGGAGCCGTGATGCCCTATCTTTATAACGTCAGCCTCAAGTATTGCATATCCCGGAGGATTTGCAGACTCTGCATACTTTGCAGACTCTGCAGGAATAACCGGCCCCTCAGGATCTGACGATGCTGCGGCTTTTAAAAGAAGTCTTTCCTCAACCTCCAGCTCAGCATCACCGGTAAACAGGATGGCTGTCTCCCCATAACACAGCTTCATAACCAAGGAGGTATTGTTCAACATCTCCATATCCACCGGACACCCTGCATCCGGATTCAAAACATGCAGGGCGGTACGGTCATCGATCCTTATGATCTCTCCGGCTGAGCATCTGGTCACAGGGACGCCTTTTTCCCGCGCCAGCTCAAGAAGCTCACTGAAACATTCCTCATCATCAAGAGACGGTATGATAAGCTGCTTGACCTTGATCCTCTCCAACACATCGAACAATCCCTGGGTATGGTCTGAATGGGCATGGGACGCAATTACCGCATCAAGGCTGCCTGCTCCATAATCCAAAAGGAAAGGAACCACTGTCAGCTCTCCAACCCTTGAGGCTATAACCGGGTTTGAGTTTCCGCCTCCGTCAATAAGAACTGTTTTGCCCGTATACGTCCTGATAAAAGTGCTGTCCCCCTGGCCCACGTCCAGAAACACAGCTTCAAGACTTCCTGGCTTGATACTGCTGGTCAGGCATAGCGCTGCCGTTAATGACAGTGCAATAGATGCATGTCTTATATTCAGACGCAAGCCTTTTTGAGGCTTATACCACAAAAGGAACCACAATGCTGCATAATACAGTACAGCAACTGCCAATGGCGGAGTAATTGTCGTAACTGAAGCATATGGTACGGAAGCTGACCATTTGGTGATATAGAGCACAGCTGTTAGAAAGATATTGTTCAAATACCCGATTAGCTTTGAAAATACAATACCAAACTGTCCAACAATGGCCATGATTGCCCCCAATATCGTGATTATCTCCAACAGCGGCGCAGCAAGAATATTAGGCAAAATGGAAATAAGAGATACCCTATTGAAGTGTATCAGCGTGATGGGTAGAACTCCTGCCTGTGCAGCCAGTGTTACACCAAGTATCTCAGCAGCCTTCTTGGGGATGATCCGACAAGTCAGCAGTTTGCTGATGTTCTTATTCAGCATGACAATACCCAATGTAGCTGCGTAGGACAGCTGAAATCCTATATTAAAGAGCATCCCCGGATTTATCACCAGCATTATAATGCAGGAAACAGCAATAGCGGAGTATACATCCGGTTCGCGATAAATAAGTGCTGACACAAGCAGTACGCATGCCATGAACACAGCCCTGAGAACAGACGGCTCAAAACCTGTGACACACACGAACAGGTTAAGGAATGCGATGATCATAAGGTTGGCCGCTTTTTTCCTGACTCTCAGCAGCTTGAGCAGCAGCGATATCGGCAATATCATAAAGGCTACATTGGCTCCTGAAACAGCCATGATATGCATCAGACCGGCATCACTGAAGGCTTCACGCACCTCATCTGACAATCCTTCCCTGTAACCTATCAGCATTCCGTTCAAAAGCCCTGCCTGCTGCTCCGGCAAGCTTTTCTCAATGACATCCACTATTCTTCTGCGTATGACCAGACCGGTCTTGATAAGGAAATTGCCCTTGGCTCCGTCTCCCTTTTCAATCATATAAGGGTATGCAAACAAAGTAGCTCCTACACCCTTCTGGGCAAGATACATCCTGTAATCAAAACCTCCCGGGTTCCTTACGCCGCCCGGCAGTGTCAGCATGCCCTCAAATGTCACCTCGGACCCATATTCAAATAAGACATCCTGACCGTCAGCCAGAGTCTTCAAAAGGATTTTTCCATCATTATCAGTAAACCGACTCTTACGGTCTTTTCGAATAGCGTGTACCTGAATGGTATATGATACCTTATCGCCTTTGATCTCGGGAGCAGAGGCTATATATCCCTTCACTTCGACCTCCTGCCCGCCGTACCCCTCGAAGCTCTTGAACTGACGTCTTTCAGCAATCAGAGATCCAACTGCTCCCAGAAGAAAAAATGCAAGCATAACGGCGGCGATTATCCTGCCATTGTTTTTCACAGCACATGATGTAAAAAATATGACAGATAATAATATTAACAGGCAGATGACCACTGTGATAGAATCTGACAGGAAAGCAGTGATAATGCCAAGGACCATCATAATGCAAAAAGACACGACCGGCCGTTTATAAATGATACCCATAACGACACCTTTTTGCATTAATTATATTTCGCAATTGCCTTTATGTAAAATATTTCCATTGATGAGGTAAAAAATAAACCCGCCCGAGTAGTTACTACGGACAGGTCCTCCTATACTTAATATTTCCCAAACGCTCTCACTGGCATCTGAGTGTCAATTCTGTTTCGCATCATTTTGAAATATAATCTCGCGCCCTCATGTACCTTGGTTTGTAATATGAACTGCTCAGGCTTTCAATGGTGATCGCATGCTTTTCGTAAGTGGAAGCATGTATGAAATTTCCGTCCCCGATATATATACCAACATGAGTAATGTTATTAAGGCCGCCATTTGTATCAAAGAATACCAGGTCTCCCGGCTGAAGGTCGGCCTTCTTGACAGCTTTTCCGCCTTTGCCCTGTTCGCTCGACTTTCTGGCAATACTCATATCGAAATGATTGTAAACGTATTTGACAAAACCGGAACAGTCAAAACCCTTTTTGGACTCCCCACCGTAAACATATTTAATGCCGATCAATGTTTTTGCATAATCTACGATCTGCTGCCTTAAGAGCGCTTCCTTGCGGTCTGCTTCGCTTCCTTCTCCTCTGTCGGCCAGATCAGGTTTCTCTGTCCCAGCTTCAGCTTCAGCTTCAGCCTCTGCTTCAGGATCAACCTCAACTGTGAGTTCATCTTCGGTTACGTCCGGTATCTCTCCGGTTTCACCCTCCGCAACAGGGCTCTTTTCCTCAGCAGCCTTCTTCTCTTCTGCTGCAGCTTTAGTATCGGCAGTACCTCTTGAAACTGACTCTTCCCTGACTGTCACATAATCGTCATGTATCCATCCGTATCTTTCTTCTCCGATAGCGATCCTGTACCAGTCGCCTGTATGCTCATATATGTCTACTTTTGATCCTTTATCCAGCTTTGTGAGTACTTCTGAAGAAATATCAGGCTTGCTTCTGACATTTACTACCGAACCTGAAACAACGCCTGCTGCGATCTTTTCATCCCTGACCAGAAGCCAATCACCGGATATCCAGCCTGAGGCATCGCTGTAGGCAACCTTATACCAATTGTCTTCGCTGTCCACAACATTAACCTTAGTGCCTTTTGTCAGCTGTTCAAGGATCTTTGACGACAAATCCGGACTCTTCCTGAGATTAACGACCTCACCGGTCACTACCCCTGTCCTTTTTGCTTCAGCGGAAACAGGGATGGCAAGTGCAATAACCAGTACGATCGCAGCCGATAAAGATAACATTACTTTTTTAGATATAGCCATAAGATGCTCCTATTTTTTGCTTCCGAAGTTAGCTGCCGGGTTCGGGTAATAGGACTCCCTACTGCTCAATACAGAACAGATTAACCCCTGTCTTGGTTCCTCCGTACTTCCTATAAATAAGAAGATTCAGCGTTTTTTCGGCATAATATGCCTGCATAAGAATATTATACCGCACTGTGATGTTTTGTCAACATTCTTGGGACATACATATTAGGGCAGGTTTTTTTGCATTATTATGACATCTACTGGCACTTTCTCATCAAACAGTTCTTTCTCGATCCTGTGCGCCTCATAGAAACCAAGCTTACTCCAAAAACATAAGCCTGTAGTATTTTTTTCAGCTACAGACAGATAGACCGCCTGAACATTATGGGATCGAACCGCATATTCAAGCAATAATTCCGCAGTCCTTGTACCTATCCCCATTCTGCGGTATTCAGGCAAAATGGACAGCTGCTTTATCCACAGGGTGCTTGTATTCACCAACCCGGAGCACAATCCTGCAAACTGCAGGGCGGTTTCTGCTCCCATGTCCGGTACTTTAGCAAAGACAGCAGCAATAAATTCATTATCACAGGCTTTAATACGCTCCAGAAGAGATGACATTTCCCATATTGAAAGGTTACCCTCCAGCCCGGTTGCATAGCGGGTGCCGCTGCCGCTGTTATATATCCGGGCGGCGTCACCCAGGCTTCTTTCATCAAGAGGCTTTATAGCTGTATAATTGTCTTCAGCGAATATTTCTATCAAATGGTCACCTCTCTGATACAGACCTCGTTATACCTGCCCAAGGTATCCCATCAAAGCCTTTGCGTTTTCAATAGCCTTTCCCTTGGGATGATTGTTGAAAGACACCAGTGTCATGCCTGACTCATCGTCCATTTCTCTCAGCCTGTTAACCCACTCCAGCAGCTCGCTGCCGCTGTAAAGGTAGTCATACCTTTCTGAGCCCTCTCCTGCGTACCACTTTTCGGCATTCCTGCCGTGAAGGCGCAGATACGCGATCCTTGAGGTAATTGCTGTAACATTGCTGATCAGGCCCCGTATGCCTGGTTCATCCACACATACATAGCCCAGCCCCTCACTGCGGAGCAGGTCGAATACTTCCTTGCGGATCCATTCCCGGTTCCTGAACTCTACACTGAGCTCATGCCCGCTGAAATGCTCTCTGAGCCTTTTAAGATAGTCATAGTTCTCACTGCTGCAATGAAAAGAGTATGGAAACTGCACAAGGATGCAAGCCAGTTTGCCGCTTTGAATGATCGGCGACAGAGAATATTTGAATTTTTCAGCTTCTTCCCGGCCGCAATTCCTTTCATGGGTGAACCCTCCAAACAGCTTGACGGCAAACATAAAATCGCCTGGGGTCTTTTTGTCCAGCCCTTCGAATAATTTCAGACCCGGCATATGGTAATATGTAGAGTTCACTTCCACGAAGCTGAAATTAACAGAATAATAATCGAGCATCATTGCCGGCTTTGTGCCTTCCGGATAGAAAGGACCGACCCAGTCGGCATATGAATATCCTGCGGTACCAACCTTTATCATATTATGCTTCTCCCTTCACCGGGGTTAATAACGCTTCGTTTAAAGAACCTCTGCCTCGTTATATTATTCCACAAAAATACAGCTTTTCCTTCTTAGTTATACTGGAATGACAGAGTAAAATTTTTTTATTGTCATAATACTTTTTTAATTGATTAATATTGCAGCATTCGTTATACTATACAATGGAAATAGTGCTTGTACTGCTCTGTTTCTACATTTCACTTAACAGGAGAGATAATATGGAAGAACTACTAGCAGGCTTTACAAGTATCAGCTATCTCAATGTTATCATGTATTTGATAGGATTGGTATTGATAGTCCTGGCCATCAAAAAAAACTACGAACCAATGCTGCTCTTACCCATTGGTTTTGGAGCAATACTGGTCAACCTGCCCCAATCTATCGTGAAATACTCATCGATATCAAGCACAGCTGATCCTTATGTTACCAATCTGATTCAGCAAAACCCAAGCTTGAAGGACATTTTTGAAAAAAGCTTCGTTTTTGATAAGCTGGGAAATGCGTATCACTATGAACCGGGATTTCTTGAAATATTGTATCAGTCAGGCATACTGACGGAATTATTCCCCATACTGATATTCATTGGGATAGGGGCAATGATCGATTTCACTCCTCTTTTCAAGAATCCGATCATGATCTTCTTCGGTGCGGCAGCCCAGTTTGGTATATTTGCCACAATGCTGGTTGCCTTGGCTCTGAACTTTGACCTTAAAACTGCATCCGCTATTGGTATCATAGGCGCTGCAGACGGACCGACTGCTATCTATGTAGCAAACAAATTCACAAAGGAATTTCTGGCCCCGATATCAGTGGCGGCCTATTCATACATGTCGCTGGTGCCGATCATTCAGCCGCCTGTAGTAAAGCTTCTGACCTCAAAAAAGGAACGCATGATCAGAATGGAATACAAAGAAGAAAAGGTTTCAAAGGTTGTACTTATCGGATTCCCTATAGCTGTTACGCTGATAGCAGGTATCGTAGCACCAATCAGCGCTCCGCTGGTCGGTTCACTTATGTTTGGTAACCTCATCAGGGTTAGCGGTGTTCTGGAAAGGCTATCACAGGCAGCTCAGAATGAATTATCAAATCTCGTCACACTGCTTCTGGGTATCACAATAGGTTCAACAATGCTTGCAGAAGACTTCCTGAAGAAGGAAACACTGCTTATCCTTGCGATGGGTCTTGTAGCATTCGTATTCGACACCGCCGGAGGTGTATTGTTTGCAAAATTCCTGAACCTGTTCAGGAAAAAGGACAACAAGTTCAATCCTATGATCGGCGCTGCCGGTATATCTGCATTCCCGATGTCGGCAAGAGTTATACAGAAGATGGCACAAAAGGAAGACCCGACAAACTTCGTACTCATGCAGGCAGTAAGCGCAAATGTCTCCGGACAGCTGGGATCCATTGTGGCCGGTGGTCTCATACTCGCGCTTGTACCAATGCTGGTTCGCTGATAATAAGAACAGGAGGAAACGGTAATGCTGGATACATTGATTAATGGAACAAATATACAAAAGGGACTTTTTGTCACCTTAATAGGAATGTTGGGCGTTTTCATTGTTTTAATACTTTTTTATCTCGTAATTCAGGGTTTTTCAAAATTATTCCCTTATAAGCCGGAAGAAGATAATAACTGAAGCTATGAAAAAAGTATTGATAATAACATATTCCTTTCCCCCGGCTGAGAATGCATGCGCCATGCGGGCCGACAGTTTTATCAGGCAGTTGGGCAAATATGGATGGGAACCGCTGATACTTACCGCCGATATAAAGGCGAAGGCCTCGTCGGGCCCGGAAGAACGTGCTAAAGCACCAATACCTGAAGGTATAGACATAGTAAGGACAGGTCCATGGCAATCCGAAAATCTGCCGGCGCCCCTCAGGTCAGTGGCCGGATTTCTTTCGGCACTGCTGGTGCCTGACAGGGAAATGCTTTGGGAATTATTCTGCATAAGGAAGGCAGTCCGGCTGGCAAAATCGATAGGCGCCGATCTGATCTATACACTGTCGCCGCCATCGAGTGCACATCTCATAGGATTGCGGCTGAAAAAGAAGAACCCCCGCATTCCCTGGGTGGCAGATTTTTGTGAAGTATCGGAAGCAAGCGGCCGTGGGCTGAAAAGATTTAAGGAGCAATATGTAAGAAAACTGATAAATTCGGTCCTTGATGAAGCAGATTGCATAATTGCCTGCAACTCCTCCATCAGCGGTATTTTAGCCAAAAACAGTGACGACATGGGACAGCAGGCCGATATATGCTGGGTCCCCGACGGTCGTGTACAGGAATTGACTGAGCAGTTTGAAAAGGCTTGCAGAATCATTGCAACAAGAAAGCTGAACAAAAACAACAACGAATGAAAAGCTGCTGACTGCCGTAGAAATACGGCAGTTTGTGTATTAGGAGGTATAATGATGAGAGTAGTACATATAATAGGCGGCGGCGATGTCGGAGGAGCAAAAACGCATATGCTCTATCTGCTCAAGGAATTGTCGCGCCAAATGGAAGTCAAGCTTATCAGCCTCCGGCCAGGAGCCTTTGCAGATGATGCCCGCGCTTTGGGCATCGATGTTTCGGTGGTTAAATCGGCAAACATTATTTCTGATATAAAAAAGGTCACAAAAATAATCAGCGACGGTAAATATGACATAGTGCACTCACATGGAGCAAAGGCAAATATATTCTCGCTGGCTGCCAGCCGCAAGGCCGGCTTGCCCACAGTGACCACTGTACACAGCGACTACCGGCTCGATTACATGCACAGCTTCCCCAAAAGAATAACCATAGGTCTGGTAAACTCCATTGCTCTTCGTTTTATAAAAAACCACATAGCAGTATCCAACAATTTTAAGGAAATGCTGATCAACAGAAACTTCAATCCTCTCGATATTTATGTGTTATATAACGGCATGGATTTTTCGCAGCCAAGCGTTGAATACTCAAGGAAAAAGCTGCTGGAAAAATATAAGCTGGATATCCCTGATGACAATGTCATAGTGGGCATTGCAGCCAGGCTCTATCCCGTTAAAAGCATAGAGACCATCGTAAAGGCCGCCCACATAGTTAAAGCCAGAAACTCAAAGGTCAAATTCCTGATCGGCGGTGATGGTGAGGACAGAAAAATGCTCGAATCACTCACTACCGAGCTTGGTCTGGAGGATACGGTGTTTTTCCTGGGCTGGACGGATGACCCCAATGAGATAATGAGCAGCATAGACATAAGCGTACTGACGTCCATAAGCGAAAGCTTCTCCTATTCCATACTTGAGGGAGCCAGGTTTAAAAAAGCCACCATAAGTACGAGAGTCGGAGGAATTCCTGACCTCATTGAAAACGGCAAAAACGGCTTTCTGTTCGAGCCCGGCGATGTCGGCCGGTTTGCAGAGCTTATACTGGAGCTTTCAGCAGACGCAACAAAGCGGACGGAAATGGGCGAACAGCTGTATGAGAAGGCTCTGACGCAATTTTCAGTCGAGAGCATGGGCAGAACACAGATCGACATATATAAAGGCATCCTTGATAAAAAGGCTGCCTCCGACAATGGACAGAAGCCCTATGATGCCATCATATCCGGCTCCTATGGTTTTAGAAACATCGGCGATGACGCGCTGCTCATGTCCATTCTAAAGGACCTGAAAAGCTTCAAGCCTGACATAAGGCTGATGGTCCTCTCAAAGATACCTGCCGGAACAGCCAGGGATTTTCAGGTAGCCTCCATAAACAGGGTCAATATACTGCGCATATATCAGGCAATGCGCAAATCCAAGGCCTTTATATACGGAGGGGGAAATCTGCTGCAGGACATTACCAGCACAAGGTCGCTGTTCTTCTACCTCAGCATGGTTTGGCTCGCAAAGAGGCTCGATCTCAAGGTCATGTTCTATGCCAACGGCATCGGACCACTGAAAAAAAGTCTTAACAGACTTCTCACAAAGAAGATAATAAACAAGGTCGATGTGATCACATTGAGAGAAGCTTTATCCTTTGATGAACTCAAGCACATGGAGATCAGCAAGCCAAGGATACTTCTGACAGCAGACGCCGCTCTTACTGTAATGGACGGATACGGCGGCACCAGCTCCGGTATTGTCGAAAGATTTGGGCTGAATGACAGAAAACCGCTGCTTGGCATATCACTTCGCAAATATCCAGGGCACGAAAGGATCGAGCATGAGAAATATGAGACAGTCATTGCTCAGGCCATCGACCATATGGCCGAAAAATATGACGCTTATCCTGTCTTTTTCCCCATGATGCATCCGGAAGATGTGCAGATATTGGAAAATGTGGCAGCCAAAATGAATAATGAAAGCTATATCATAAAGGATAAGCTTGATATCCAGGAAACGTATGAACTGATATCCTCGTTTAAAATGCTGATTGGAATGAGACTGCATGCGCTAGTTTTCTCGGCGGTGGCAGCAGTGCCCATGATAGGCCTGGTGTATGACCCCAAGATACAGGGCTTCCTGGATTGCATACAACAGCCCTCGGCAGGCGATGTACGTGTACTTGAATATGGGAGGCTGACGGAGCTGGCCGACAAAGTATGGGACAACAGCGATGAAATCAAAAAGCAGATCTCGGAGTTCATTCCATCAATGAAGGAAAAGGCCAGAGAAAATGCAAGAGTCGCAGTCGAACTAATTACAGAGACTCATAAAAACGGGTTATAATGTCTGGTACCATCATAAAAGGTAAATACGATAACTGCAGCAGAAAGCAGCAGTATGAAAATAAGCGCTCCTGCATCATTCCGTCCGAAGGGCTTTGCGGAATACCAGGTGCGTTTGTTATTTTTGCCGAAATTCCTCAATTCCATAGCATTTGAAATTACCGTTATCCTGTCAAGACTTGAGAATATCAATGGCATCATGATGGCGAGAATATTTTTCAGCCTGGTCCAAGGTTTTGCCTTTCTGGAAAGGTCGATCCCCCTGGCCTGCTGAGCATGTGAAATATTTATGAACTCAGTCTGTACGTCAGGTATATAACGCAGAGCCAATGCTACCGCATAGGAAATCTTGTAGGATACCTTGAGCATGTTCAGAGAAGCCGCGAATTCACTCGGGTCCGTAGTAAGAACAAAAAGCAGCGCAACAGGTACAACTGTGTAATACTTCAAAGTGACCGTCAGTTCATAAAAAAGCTGCTCCAGCGTGACAGTATAGTGCTGTGAGATACTGAACAGTACGTGCCTTGTACCATATATATGCACACCCTCCTCAGGAGAAAACAGATATATCGTGATAAAATTAAGCAGCAGGAACAGAGATATAAATGTGATAACAAAAGCTATATCCTTGAATTTTATCCTCGATATCCTGAAGGCCGCTATGCCTGTAACAAGCATGATTACCAACACTCTCGCATCAAAGCTGATCATGCCGGTCAGCGACCATACCAGAAAAATGATCAGTTTGGAAGCACCGTTGAGTCTGTGGATCGGAGAATCAGTTTTGATATATGAAAGCAGTGCGCTCATACGTTGATCTTCACCCCTTCGTCCTCGATAAACCTCTGTATCAGAAGCTCCGGCTCTATCTCAAGCCTAACGGCAAGATCATAGAGTGAGGTCTTCTTAAGATTGGCTGAATTTATCACTTTTTCATTTGATAGTATGGCGGCAACAGTATCATCAGCAATTTTTACACCGTCTGATAATACAATTGCTCTGTTTGTATACTCTATTGCAAGGTGCATGTCGTGAGTGATCATCATGATCGTTATGCCGTTTCTTTCATTCAGTTCCTTCAGGAATTCCATTATCTCCGTATAATGCCTGTAATCTTGACCGGCAGTGGGCTCGTCGAGTATCAGCATCCCCGGTTCCAACACCAGTATCGAAGCTATCGTGACACGCTTTTTCTGACCGTAGCTAAGAGCGGCAACCGGCCAGTTTCTAAAGGGATAAAGACCGCAGATCTTCAGTGTCCTTTCTACTTTTTCCTTAATGATATCGCCGGCAGTTTTTCTTGCCTCCAGTCCCAGAGAGACTTCATCCATAATCATGGTCTTGCATATCATATGATTTGAGTTCTGCATCGCAAAACCTATACGCAGTGAACGCTCCTTGATAGTATCGCGCGTTATATCCCGCCCTTCGAAAATGATACTGCCTGAATCGGGCCTTTCCATACCGCATATCAGTTTTGAAAGTGTTGATTTTCCCGCACCGTTTTTCCCTATGACAGCGAGCATCTCGCCCTTTTTCACGGAAAATGATATATCTTTTATAGCCCTTGTCCCTGACTTATATTTGAAAGCCAGGTCCCTAACCTCCAACAGATCTGGCCCCACGGCTTGTCCTTTATGTTCAGTGCCGCCGCCCGTCCATCCAAGAAGCTTTTCCCTGTGCGCTTGGATACTCAGCGATGCAACATTCTGCAGGCCATCTTCCGCTCTTATACAGCAGTCTGCCTTCTTGAGCGCAGAGATAAAAAGAGGCTCTCTTATGCCGTGTTTTTCAAGCAGACCTCCGGCCAGCAGATCTGAGGGTGGAAGATCAGCGACTATCCTGCCGTCGTCAAACAGAATGACCCTGTCGGCTCCCCTGTGCAGCGCATCCTCAAGCCTGTGCTCTATTATTATGACAGTCTTCCCGCTCTGCTTCTGAAGATCATCTATCAATTCTATGGCGTATTTTCCTGTAGCGGGATCCAGATTGGCCAGCGGTTCATCAAACAGCAGGATATCCACCTCGTCGACCATCACACCGGCAAGTGATACTCTTTGTTTTTGTCCGCCTGAAAGCTGGAATGGATTTGAGGCAAGAAACTTGTCCATACCGACGGAAATTGCAGCCATAAGCACCCTTTGCCTCATCGTGTCTGTATCGACACATTCATTTTCCATTGAAAATGCGATATCCTCACCGACCGTTAAACCTACAAACTGACAGTCGGAATCCTGTAAAACTGTTCCGACATACTCGGACAATCCGAAGATACCGAGCTTTGTGGCATCCTTCCCCATCACCTCAAGGGTACCTGTCACATCACCCTTGTATGAGTGAGGTGCAAGCCCATTAATACAGTGCCCGAACGTCGATTTGCCGGAGCCGGATGGTCCGATCACCAGTACCTTCTCGCCTTTTCTTACAGTAATGCTGATATTTTTGAGGGTCGGTTCCTTCTGGCTGTTGTATCTGAACGAGAAATTCTCAAATCTGACCGCAATATTATTTGAATCAAAAGTTATCTCTGTGTTTTCCATTATGACCTCTGTATTGTCTCTAGTCTGGTTCCAATATATTAGTACCTTACTGGCGATTTTCTACCGGTATGACAAGGGGACGATCCTCATGCACTATGTGCCAAAGACCATCCCCAGCTTGATTTAAAATTTACTATTCCTCTTTTGCCAGGCTTGATGCCTTTTGCCTCGTGGCGGAGTATCCAAAAAGCAGCGCTGTTCCAAGTACCAGCATAACTGCCATATTTACAGAGCCTGCTACCAAGCCCTGTGTAAACACCTTGTTGGCGGGCTCGCTGTAAATCACGATATCCAGAACAGGAGCAAGGCCGCACCAGCAGACCGCATTTGAAACGATCTGTACGACATTGAATAATATTGCCTGCTTCAATCCGAACTTTCCATCTTCGACGCCGAATTTTTTTACAAACAGGCCGATCAGGAAGCCTTCGATTGCCGAGCAGATGATCCAACTCCACCAGAGAGATCCGTACATGAACGTGTCCTTAAGAGTATGTCCTATCAGACCGATAAGCAGGCCGGCGAAAGGACCGAACACAGCCGCCATCATTGAGAGAAGACCATAGGAAGTTTCAAGGCTGGTATTGGGTATACCGGTTGGGATCGATCCGAACATGCCCAACACTATGAATATCGCTGCACCAATTCCAATAGCTACCACCGTTTTTACACTGATTTTCCACATTAGACATTCCCCCCTCGCTCAGGCATTGCCTGAAGTATAAAAGTTTACAATAATAGTATATATTAAGGAGTTGAATAGTCAAGAATTCTTTCCATAATTTCCAGTTGCTTTTTGTTTATTGCATCAAAATCCATGTGCGGGATGTAATATGATTCCAGTTCATCATGAAGCTGCTTTTCCCTGTGCAATAAATCCAGGGCCCTGTCAAGTAGCCTGTCAAATTCGATCCGGTTATATTCCAGCTCCGTCTGATAATTTGCGATCCTGCTGCCATTGAGCATTTGCCTGAAATCGACCTTCCCTACAGCACACACATCCGTGCCGTGATAGCTGTTCACGGTCGTAAAGGCTGTGTTCAGGCCCGGCAGTATCAGATGCTCCAGCTTGTCAGGCCTGAAGGCACAGTAATATGCCTCGGCATCGAACCCCCTCTCCAAAGCCTCTGATTTTATTCTCCCAAGCACCTTTTCTGTGCCCGCTCCCGGAAATCCCTCCAGCACATATATGTTGTCAAGAGTCATCAAATCATCCAAATAGTTTATAAGTCCGTCAGGTGTTATCGCACTGGCAAACAACCGTCTCTCATGGCCCGGGACGGCAGCCGGCGGCATCACATCAAACAGCATATCTGTAAACTCCCTTGATCTGAAGCTGGCGGAGGCTTTATTCATGGCTGCCGCATTTATCGCCTCAGTATCCTCATATATTTTCAGGGCTGCGCCAAGATACCGGTATGCTCTGATAAAGCAATTGCTGATTTCATTTTTCACCTTTATGATTTCATTCTTGTTAGCAGATATTCCGGTCTCATTCCAGAACTCACCGAGATTTATGATCTCATCCACTGCTCCGGGCGTCTTTGGATCCACCACATGCGGGGCTGTCCCATCCACCAGTGCCACGCCGATGGCCGGTATCACCAACCCATCCAGACTGCCGGGGTCACTTGAACAATGCATGTGCTCCACATCATGACCCAGCTCTGTGACAGTCTGTGAAATTTTCATCATCAGAGTGCTTTTTCCGACACCCGGACCGCCCTTGAAAATAAATATCCTCCTTGCCCTATCCTGGTCTATTATGTAATCAAAGAAGCTGAAAAAGCCTTTCGAGGTATTACCTCCAGGAAACATATGTCTTACCTTGCCCTTTTGCATTCAATTCCCTCCTGAAAATAAACATCTGATTTATAATATGCTTTACACAAAAGTATTGATTCTTAAGAAAATTAGTATGGACATTTTAGCAGAGGCAGTATATAATCACATTGTAAGCATAATGTAATTACATATTAACAAAACTCATTTGTTTATTGAATCGAGGATAGAAAATGCTGCTTGGCGCAAACAAGTCACTTAACAAGAATATACCAATCCCGCTGTACTACCAGCTGAAAACGATCCTGCTGGAATATATAAGGGAACAGCATTCCGATATTGAGGAGCCTATCCCTACCGAGGTCGAGATCAGCGAATATTTCGGTATCAGCAGGCCAACGGTACGTCAGGCTATCAATGAGCTGGTAGTTGAAGGCTATCTCTATAGGATAAAGGCTAAAGGTACATTTTTAGCAAAGCCGAAAATCACACAGGACTTCCTGCTCACCCTTGACAGCTTCAATAATGAAATGAGAAAGAAGGGTCTTGTACCTTCTACGAAAATCCTCCAACGGGAGATTGTCGAATGCGATGAGAAAACGGCCGATATCCTGAAGCTTGAACCCGGTTCGGATGTAATAAAACTTACAAGGCTTCGTTCGGCAAATAACGAGCCCATAGTCTTTGTCATCACATATGTGCCCTACAAGGTCTGTCCCCCGCTGATGGATTACGACCTGCAGAATGAATCTCTTTATGAGATCATTCAAAAGGAAAGCGGAAAGCTGATAGCAAATGCCACAAGATCGCTGGAGTGTATCATCGCGGGAGAATTTGAAGCAAAGCTCCTTAATATTGAAAAGGGCGCGCCTGTCCAGTATTTTGAGAGCGTTGTCTTTCTCGAAGACGGGACTCCCGTTGAGTATTCGCTGGCAAAATACAGAAGCGACCGGAGCAAATTCACGTTTGAACTAAGAAGGCACTAGAGTTGAAGATATAAAAACCATGTTTTTATACGCTAATGTAAATACATAAATACATTATAACACTTTGGCTCAAAGAAAATTTTTAGTTTGGAGAAAAACCCATCTTTCGCCTTGTTATAACGCATTATATTGATCCAAATATAATAAACCGCAGCAAAAAAGATAGACTAAATTTAGAAAGGACGGATCATATGAAAAAGAAAGTACTGATAACACCAAAATCGTTCAGAAATTTCAAGCATAAGGCTTATCCCCTGCTTGAAGAAAAAGGCTATGAAATCGTCGAAAACAATTTTGGCAGGACCATGACCGAAAGTGAAATAGTTGAGCTTGCCGAAGAAGGCGTCGAAGGCATCATTATAGGAATCGATCCTCTGCCTGCAAATGTTTTGGATCAGCTGAAGGATCTGAAAGCCATATCCAAATACGGAGTTGGCATGGACAACATAGACCTGGGCCGTGCAGCCGAGCTTCGTATCAAAGTAAAAAACGCAGTAGGTACAAACAGTGTCTCTGTCGCTGAGCTGTCAATCGCTCTCATGTTCACTATGTCACGTAAAATACCCGTACACTCAGCAGGGGTCAAAAGCGGCGGATGGGATCGCAGCATAGGCATCGAGCTGACAGGTAAAAAACTCGGACTTGCAGGCGGCGGCCAGATAGGGCGCGAGGTTGCCAAGAGGGCTCGAGGACTTGAGATGGAAGTAACAATATATGATCCTTACTTCAATGATGATAGCTTTCTCGAAAAATACCAGGTAAAGATGGCAGACAGCCTGGAAGAACTACTGGCGCAGAGCGACATAGTCTCTCTTCACCTTCCTGTCACCTCTGAGACAAAGCAGATGATCAACAGCACAACTCTTGGTCTGATGAAATCAAATGCAATCCTGATCAACACTTCAAGAGGCGAGCTGGTGGATGAAGAGGCATTGTATGTAGCCCTCACCTCCGGTAAAATCGCAGGCGCAGCACAGGATGTTTTCTCCAGCGAGCCGCCGGCTAAAGACGAAAAGCTGCTGAAACTGGACAACTTTATACTGACACCGCATCTTGGAGCATTTACAGGCGAAGCAGTGGAAAAAATGGTGCTGGTATCAACATACAATCTTCTTGAAATGCTTGGTCACAGGGAGTGAGCCCCATGGAAAAAACAACAGGTTATATCCTCACGGTCAAAGGCAATATCAAACCTGAGCAGCTTGGTTATTGCCAGAGTCATGAACATCTATTCATAGCTGACGGCCAATCGGCAAAGCTGGTGCCTTCATTGCGTCTCGATGACCTCAATGCCACCTGCGACGAACTTGAACTGTTCAAGAGGCACGGCGGTGTCAGCATAGCAGATGCCCAGCCGGTCGGCTGCGGAAGGATGGCCGATATGCAGCTCAAGGCCTCGGAGAGGACAGGAGTAAATATACTGGCTTCCACAGGGTTTCACAAGCTCATATTTTACCCGGACGGCCATTGGCTGAAAACTATTGACGGCGATGAGCTGGCTGAGCTTTATATCGATGAGATAAAAAACGGTATGTATATAGACTGCGATACATCAAAGCCTGACCGCAGGGTAAGCGCCCGGGCGGGTATCATAAAAACGGCATCGGATCTGGAAGGTCCTGCAGGCGATTATGAGAGATTGTTCTTGGCGGCTGCCGAAGCCTCGGTGCAAACCGGTGTTCCGATCCTCAGCCATACCGAAATGGGAAAGGGCGCATTGGAACAGATCAGGCTTTTTACAGACCACAAGGTACCTGCAGAGTCAATAATCATATGTCATCTTGACCGGGTCCTCACAGACATCGGTTATTTGATGGAGGTTGCTTCAACAGGAGTCTATCTGGAGCTTGATACAATAGGCAGATATAAATACCACTCAGATGAAGATGAAGTAAGGTTTATATCAAAGCTGCTTGAAAATGGATATGCGGACAAGATCCTACTGGGCTTGGACACAACGCGTGAACGGATGAAAAGCTATGGCGGCTCTATAGGGCTTGACTATATGTTTGAAACCTTCTTCCCGCTGCTTGAGAGTTACGGTATAGGCGAAGAATTTATCAGCAAGTTTACAATAAGCAATCCTGCAAAAGCATTCACAATAAAATAAGTAGACATTTCACCGGTACAACAGCTTATGAGCATCGGATACCAGGAATGTCCTCTTTAAAAACACAGCAATGAAAGGAGCAAATTATGAATCTGCCAGGAAAAGCAACACAACCAACATTCTATTTTATCGGCGTCACCACCACCAAATCCTCCATTATGAAGGTATTTCCCCTCTGGGCAAAGGCATTGGGGCTCAAGGACGCCATCATCAAGGGCATCGACATAGAGATACATGCACAGCCCGAAGTTTACAGAGAGGTCGTCGAATTCATTAAAAACGATGAATTATCTCTGGGTGCGCTTGTCACCACACACAAGATCGACCTGTACAACGCCGCAAAGGACCTGTTCGATTATCTTGATCCCTATGCAACAATGTTCAGCGAGCTCTCCTCCATTTCCAAGAAGGACGGCAGGCTGGAAGGCTATGCAAAGGACCCCATCACAGCAGGACTGGCTCTTGAAGCCTTCGTTCCGAAAAATTTCTTTAAGGATCACGGCGGGGATGCACTTCTGCTCGGTGCCGGAGGAAGCGCCATATCAATGGCAGCATATCTGCTGCATGAAAATAAGGGCGACAATATACCAAACAGGCTGATCGTCGGCAACAGAAGCAAACCAAGGCTGGATGAGATCGAAAAAATAGTCGGACATATAAAGCCAGGTGCAAATGCTGAATTCTACCTTACTCCGGAGCCGGGACAAAATGACGCTCTGGTTAAAAAGCTCAAGCCCTATTCTCTCATAGTGAATGCTACGGGTCTTGGAAAAGACAGACCAGGCTCCCCGCTGACCGATGCAGTGGAGTTCCCTGAAAACAGCCTTGTTTGGGAAATAAACTACAGAGGCGACCTTCTCTTCATGCATCAGGCACTGGCTCAGAAAGAAGCCAAGAGGCTGCATGTCGAAGACGGCTGGATCTACTTTATCCATGGCTGGACTCAGGTCATTGCTGAAGTATTCCATATAGAAATAACAAAAGAGCTGTTCGATGAGTGCAAAAGGATAGCGGACGAAGTCCAGAAACAGGGATGATCCCAACAGTTAACATCAATGAAGCGAGGAGAATCATTATGAGTGATAATAAAATAAATCCATTTACATTGTTTTTTGATCTTCAGAATGGGATGTCCGACGAAAGAAAGCCTACAAGACGCGTCCTTTCACATATGAAAGGCATGTATGCTGACGACGCTGCTTTCGAAGCCGCAGTCAGGGCCAATGATGACACGGTTTATGATTTCTATGAGCTCGGCCTGCCGGAAACATCGGGAAATCTGCTTTTTGGAACCAGCATCGTATATCCCGGCAAGGTCGGCAATGAATACTACATGACAAAAGGCCACTTCCATACAATCCTCGACACAGCTGAAGTCTATTACTGCCTGAGCGGCAAGGGTTACATGCTCATGGAAAATCCGGAAGGCGACTGGGACGCTCAGCTGCTGACGCCGGGAAAGGCAGTTTATGTTCCCGGAAGATATGCTCACAGAAGCATTAATATAGGGGACGAAAAGCTGGTGACCTTCTTCGTGTTCCGCGCCGACGCAGGCCACGATTACGGAACGATCGAAACCAAGGGTTACAGGAAGCTGATAGTAGAAAAAGACGGAAAGCCTGTAATCATAGACAATCCGAAATGGAAATGATAAATAAATCATTAGGAGGTTGACATTGACATGAGTAAAAAATGGGAAATAATAAAGAAAATAACCGATTCAGGTCTGGTTGTTGTTGTACGCGCCGATAACGCAGACATGGCAAAGAAGATAACCGATGCATGCCTTGAAGGCGGCGCTGCTGCCATAGAAATAACCTATACTGTACCGGGAGCGACAAAAGTAATAGAAGAACTGGCAAAGGAATATGCAGGAAAGATAATCATAGGTGCTGGTACGGTGCTTGATCCCGAAACCGCCAGGACCGCCATCCTGTCCGGAGCTCAGTATGTAGTCAGCCCCTTCCTCAGCCGTGAAACGCTGAAGCTGTGCAATCGCTACCAGGTGCCCTGCATGCCCGGTGTCATGACTATAGAGGGAGTTGTCGAAGCAATGGAGCTCGGCGCTGATATACTGAAGGTATTCCCAGGTGAGGCTTTCGGCCCTGGAATAATCAAAGCGATAAAGGGTCCCCTTCCCCAGGCAAACATGATGCCGACCGGTGGAGTCAGCATCGACAATGTCGATCAGTGGATCAAAGCAGGCGCAGTTGCAGTCGGCGCAGGCGGAAGCCTGACAGCAGGCGCAAAGACCGGCGATTATGCAAGCATAAAACGCCTTGCCGCCGAATTTGTCACTAAGATAAAGGAAGCCAGACAGAAGTAAAAAGACCGCCTCAAGGTGGTCGAACTGATGATAAACCCCCTATTTTTCAAACAAATAGGGGGTTGTTTTTTATTCTGGCCGCAATATATTCAATTTTCACTTGTAAATTGCAATTTACCTGCAATTCTGTACATTTCGATCAAGCTCAGTGATCTTAAGGAACCTGTGATATTGTTCGTCCCAGCGTTCTGTTTCACATGGTGTGAATATCTCAGGAGGGAAGCTGCTATTGATTATGCCTCTTGCCTGCGTATAGTCAGACAGCTCGCCTAATGATATCAGCTGCACCAGGCCATTTCCAAGGGCTGTCGCTTCGGACGGACCTGCATATACAGGCCTGCCGCAGCAGTTAGCTGTAAAGGCGTTCAGCAGAGTGTTTTGTGAACCGCCGCCAACTATATGGATCCGTTCAAATTTATTGTCAGTGATCCTTTCCAGGCCCTCGATAACATACCTGTATTTATATGCAAGGCTTTCAAGGACTGTCCTGACGAGACTGCCTGTATCCTCCGGCACCTTCTGCCCCGTTCTGCCGCAGTATTCCCTTACAGTCTCCGGCATATCGGATGGTTCATAGAACGCTTCATCATCCGGGTCTATGACCGCGCAGAAGGGTTCCGCCGCTTCCGCAAGGCTGCTTAATTCAGCAAATGTATACCTTCTGCCTTCCACAGTCAGCTTTCGCTGGATCTCCTGCATTATCCAAAGACCCATTACATTTTTGAGAAGCCTGATCTTGTTATTGACTCCGCCCTCGTTTGAATAATTCAGACGATAAGTTTCGGTATTGATCACCGGAGTATCGGTTTCAGTACCGACTATCGACCATGTTCCGCTGCTGATATATAGCACCGGTCCATCCAGCTCCGGTACAGCGGCCACTGCAGAGCCTGTGTCATGAGAGCCTACCGCCGTCAGCCTGATCGGCTTTATACCGGCTTCTGCGGACAAGGACGGCATTACCCTGCCAATCTCCGCGCCGGGCATAACTATAGGAGAGAATAACCTGCGGGGTATCCCAAGCCTCTCCATCAGCCGTTGATCCCAGTCAGACATTTCATAGCTGTATAGCTGCGAAATTGTTGCCATTGTGTATTCGTTATATTGCTCACCAGTCAGGAAATAAGCAAGCAGATCCGGCAAAAACAGGAATTTTTCAGCCATCTCCAGAATGTAAGGTCTGTCCTTGGCCATATGATACATTTGATACATAGTATTCATACGCACCTGCTGTATACCGTTCCTGGAATACAGCTCCATACCGCCAAGCTTTGAGTTGATTTCATCAACAAGACCGGCTGTGCGGTTATCACGATGGCTGTATGGATTTTCCATCATATAGCCCTTTTTATCAAGCAAAACATAATCATTACCCCAGGTGTCGATACCCAATGAAGCGATTTCGCCTCCATGGGCCGATACTTCCTGAAGTCCTGACTTCAAGTCTCTCCATATGCCCAGAATATCCCAATACAGACTCCTTCCCATGATGACCGGCCCGTTGGGGTATCTGGCTGTCTGCTTTATATTCAGTCTGCTGCCGTCAAAACTTATTTGAAGCATCCTTGTACTTCCGCCGCCTGCATCGAATGCCAGGACATTTTTTTCAGCACACATAAACTATTTCTCCAATCAATTTACAATGGGGGCATGCCCCCATACCCCCTCGCTACGGGCGAAATGAATTCGCCCTGTGCTACACTCCGTGCGCCACGCCTAAACGTGGCGTTTGAACAACGTCAGTGGAGGATGGGTACTGTGACATTGTTCAAATCAGCTAATATCGCCTTGCTTGGCAGTCTGCCTTAGCCTTCACATACTACGATTTCAATATCCGGATTGCTCTGCTTCAACTGCCTGACCAAGTCGCCGGAAGGCTGCGCGTCTGTTATAAGAACATCACATATCTCCAATCCACCCAGCCTTATTGGTCCGAGCTTCTCAAACTTGGTATGGTCAATTAGGAAATAAACCTTCTCCGCAAGATAGATCATCTCACGCTTGAACCCGACCTCATGAAGGTTACCGTCTGTAAACCCATATTCTTCAGATATGCCGTGGCAGGATATAAAGGCTTTATTCGGAAAAAACTCCCGGGTAAATTTATCCGAAAGAGCACCCGAAAGCGACAGGTTGGCTTTATTGAAAACGCCACCGGTACATAACATGGTTATGTTATCTTTCCTGTACATCACATATTCCTGCAAAACCTTTATCGAGTTTGTCAGAACGGTCAGCTGAATATTTTCGTCAATATGCTTTATCAGATTCACCAGTGTCGAACTGTTGTCTACAAAAATCAGATCACCTTCATTGATGAAACCTGCAGCCCTTCTGCACAGGCGGTCCTTCTCTATGGCATTCTTCATGACTCTTACCTGGACCGGATATTCCCTTTCCTTGTGGTTGGCTGCCACAGCTCCGCCATGGGTCCTCTTCAGGACACCCTGTGCTTCGAGCTCGCGCATGTCCCTGCGTATAGTCTCGGCAACTACGCCCAGCATTTCGGATAGTTCATTGACCTCCGCTCTGCCGTTCTGTTCCAGGTATTCTATTATCCTGCTCTTTCTCTCATACGCAAGCATTTGTGCTGCCTCCGCTCAATTACTTTTTGACTTTGAAATGCATCCTGAATAACCGGACCGTCCGGTTTAAATCATAATGCGTTCAAAATCTTCTTAAATTATAGCATATTCTGGCAGTAATTATATAAGTTTTCCGAAGATGTTACATTTTGCGTCGCATTCTATACGCTCTACGACGCTAAAAGCCTGTTCAAGGTGCTTGCCTACAGCAACCGTGCCATGGAGCGGCAGCAGGGCGCACAGGCCGCTTTTCTTGAGGATTTCACGTTTATCCTTGAAGAAGTCATAAACGTGATCTGCCAGATCCTGCGAATAGGCCTTTGCCTGTTCGATAAGAAGGCAGTCCCCCATTTTCTGTGTTGCTTCCGTCACCGATGGGATCGGCTTTCTTGCCGATACATATACCATTGTATATTCGGGATGTGCATGTATTACAGCGCCTATCTCAGGAATATTTCTCAGAAGCAGCGCATGCATTTTGCATTCTCTGGAAAGCACACCATTGCCCTCAAGGATATTCAGATCGTAATCACACACAAGTATATCCTCAGGGCCTAATTCACAGTGCTTATGCTCTGACATCATCGACGGTGTGACAATGATCCTGTTTTCGTCAACACGCATGGCGGCATTACCGCCGGCTGCGTTGGTGAGCTTTCTGTCAAACAGCAGCTTCATTGTTTTTGCAAGCTTTTTTCGTTCCTCCAGATAACTAATAGACATATTTCCTCCTTGTGTTGGACAAGACCGGTTACCAATGCTGTTCAGAGCAATTCTCCTGTACGGTCACATAATATGCTGCGGCTTGTCCTTGCTATTAATATAATTATTTAAAATGCTAATTCTTTTACTACGACTTCTGCTTCGAGCTTTGCTGCAACCGCCGGATCAAATCCGACAGTTGCTTCATTCATTGCTGTTGCTGCCGCTGCTGCTGTTGCTTTTTTCAGGATTTCAACGGTGGACAGCTTCATCTCATTACCGGCAACGATGCCTGAGAGCAGCGCATCGCCGCATCCGACAGTATTTTTGACCTCCACCTCCGGAGAAAAGACCCTGTAGAGCCTGCCGTCCAGCAAAGCATAGCTGCCGTCTCCGCCGCAGGATGCAATGATATTATCAGCACCGCTATCGTTTACTTCTTTCAGCGCTGATAATATTTCAGTTTCCGTACACAGCTCCCTGCCGCAAAGACTGCTGAGTTCATCCAGATTGGGCTTTATCAGGAACGGCCTTTTTCTTATGCCTGACTCCAGATGTATACCGCTGGCATCCAGACAAAACCGCGCGCCTTTTGCCGCGGCTATATCCATGAGCTTCTCCTGCAGCCCGGTGTCCTTCTGATTTGAGGCATCACCCGAAATGACAACCATATCTCCGCTTTCCACCAGTCCCGAATAATGGCCGATGAATTGGTCTATTATGGCCTGATCCATCATTTTGCCTTTTTCAGATATGAGTGTGCAATTTCCCTGGCTGTCGGTCAGTACATAGTTTGTCCTCGAATTGCCATTACTCAGTCTGATAAATCTCAGGTCGATATCATATCGTTCAAGCTGCTTGAGTATCTCATCGCCTGTAGCACCCATTACAACGCCTGTGGCTTTGCTTCTGACCCCCATCAGGCTGAGGTTTATCGATACATGGGTTCCCTTGCCCCCTACGCAGCTGAACTTTTTTTGCACTCTATTTGTTACATTCAGGCGAAATTTATCTAATGCCATTACCAAATCCATTGCAGGATTTATCGTAACCGTAACTACCATATTGCCGCCTCCAGGTTATCACCAGCCGCCGCGAGCATATCAAAGGCTTCTGATGATTATTTTGTATGCAATACAAAAATTATAACAGAAACCTTCGCCTAAATCAACATTTTCAAATATATTTTAACATATACGGGCATATACGCAAATGTTACAACATAGTCTTAGTATGGTTATAAATACTCGTCAGCCATCCTCATTATATAACTTGATATAACGTGGTGATAGATATATCCAGCTTCTATAAGCGACAGGTTTCGATTTGCGCTCCAGATGCAGAAAACGGAGCAATAATCCCGGCCAGGATATACAAAGGAGCCGCAGGCATCTGCCCAGGCTCCTTTGTACGTTTATATAATATTAAAAGAAGGGATTAGCACTTTCTAAAGCTGTAGCGAAGGTCATCAGGTATGACTCTGCTTCAGTCTGCCCTTTTCCTTGCGTGTATTGACCAGAACATCAGTATAGAACTTGTTATATGTGCAGCAGCCTATAGGACTCTGCTGTATCAACAGTTCAAGACAGTTGTCGCACAATGTACAGTACTTGATCTCATCTTCTCTGCCTTCTCTGAGCTTCAGCGGAAGCAAAGGATCAGCAAAGGACTGACGTCCAAGCGCAATCATATCTACATAGCCTTTTTCAATATTGTTTGCACCAAAAGTGAAAAGTGAGCTGTCTTCAGGTGCTACTGCACAGAGCTTGTTTTTTCCGTCGCGGAACGGTGAATAGTTGGAGCCGATTACCACGGTTTCAGGCTTGAGGTTCTCTCTGAAGGCCTTAGCAAAGCCCATATGCAGGTATGCAAAGTATGGAGAACTCCTGTCCGCCTGTGTAAGACTGACGGTAATAGACGGGCTTCCGGCGGATTGTACAAAATACTGTGCGCCTCTTTCTTCAAGTCCTTTTATAAGGTCTATGGGCTCGGTCAGATCGATTACGGGCGTATCCGGACCTGCTGTTCCAAAGCCTCCGGGGAAGCCTTCCCATGCAGATATCTTCGATCCGATGAGGAAGTTCTTGTCATTTACTTCCCTCTGGATCCTCTCATAAAGGTCAAATGCAAACTGACGCCTGTTTTCCCATGCACCGCCGTATTTCCACTTGCGGTCGTTATACGGGCGGAGGATCTGTGAACCGAGGTAGCCGTGACACAGCTTCATATCTATACCATCTGCGCCTATACTATGGACCATTTTTGCTGCGAGGACGAAATCGTCCACGATCTTGTCGACATCTTCTTCAGTAAGCAGCTCTCCGCCAAGACCAGGCAACGGCTTTACGGTCACGCGGCGTGAAAAATTGGGATTGCTCAGTTCGCCCGAATGTGTCAGCTGGAATATAAACAGCGAATTGGGGTTGATTTCCTTCATGCGCTTTACAAAATTAGCCAGCGCTTTCTCATTTTTAGGCATGATCAAAAGCTGTTCCTGTCTTGATCTGCTCTTGTCTGTTATCGAAATAGCCTCAAGTGTTATAACGCCTGACTCACCACGGAACAAGTTTTCGTAGCGCTTGTAAGTAAGCTCCGACGGATTTCCATCCTTGTCGGCATCCGTGCATTCCATGGCCTGGATAAAGAAACGATTTGGACTTGTCCTTGTACCTATTTTAATAGGTGAAAGAAGTGTTTTCCTGTAATCCATTAGAATTGCCTCCTCAATTAGTTATACTGAACTGCGATAAATGCTTGGAATATTCCTAAAACACCTGTACCGCCATTGGTTATGTGGCATGCTATAACGCATCGATAATTTGCCTTACAAATTACTCTTAGTAGAAAAATTTTCTTACCTCTGCGCGTTTTAACTAGGCATACCCGTAACTTATTGGCTGAGAAATATTAATTATCTCGTTATAACATTATAATAACTATATCATATTCAAAAATCAATTACAAGTATTTCAGAATTTCATACATTTACACACATTATATCATTAATTATAATATAATCAATTGACTTTGCAACATTTTCGGGCTAAAATAAACATAGCATATTCAGGCAATGCTAAATACATAATTAAAAATTGAAATGGAGGCAGATTATATGAAGCTCGGTTTTTTCACAGCAAATTACACGGAAAAGCCGCTTGAAGAAGTGGCAAAGCTTGCAGCTGAACATGGTTATGAGGCACTCGAAATACCTGCTTATGAAGATAATGGCCAGTTCGACCCCAAGGAAGCAGTCAAGGGTGACAACGCAAAAAAAATCAAATCGATGGTCGAAGGCTATGGTCTGACGATTTCTGCATTAAGCAACCATGCAGATTCACTCCTTATTCTCGGACCACACAGTGTTGACACAGACACTATTTATAAAGGAACAAAGGAAGAAAAAATAAAGTTCGGGACTGAGAGCCTGCTCAGGACCGCACAGGCAGCCAGCGCTCTAGAAGTCCCTGTAGTCAACGGCTTTACCGGTGTAACAAATTTCGGCAGATATTTCCCCTTCCCCTATGCACAAGGCTGGGACGATATGGAGAAGGAATTTGTTGAACGCTTCGTTCCGATACTGGACAAATTCAAGGAATACGGCGTAAAATTCGCGATCGAGCCCCATCCGAACAATCTGATATATGATATCCATACGGCAGAAAGAGCAATCAAAAATGTTGACAACCACCCCTGCCTCGGATTCAACTTGGACCCTGCCAACCTTATATATCTCGGACTTAAGGTCGAAAACTTCATCGACAGGCTGGGCGACAGAATATTCCACGTACACGCAAAGGACGGAGAAATCGTAGAGCATAATATCCAGGTCGGCGGCATTCTTATGCAGGGCGACTGGCAGAGGCTTGACCGTACCTTCAGATTCAGGATACCCGGCTGGGGAAGCGTTCAGTGGAAGAAGGTCATCACTGAGCTTTCAATGGTTGGATACAATTATGTCATGAGTTATGAGCACGAAGATGTGACAATGAGCCGTGCAGATGGTGTTGTTAAAACTGCTGCCTACCTCAAACCCCTCCTTATCAATGCTCCGTATGAAGGTCGCAAGGATAAGCTGTTTCAGGGTAAATAAGGTATACAATCACAAATTTCAGTAACGGAGGTAATAGCCAATGTCAAGAACAATGAGAGCACAGGTCGTAGAAGAGCCCGGCAAAATGGTCCTCAAACAGGTGCCGATTCCTGAAATATCTTCAGAAGAAGTACTTATAAAGGTTTCCATGTGCGGCATATGCGGTACAGACTGGAAAATATATAAGGGCGAGTACGCATCAGAATTTCTTCCTATGATATCAGGACATGAATTCTGGGGTGTAGTCGAAGAAGTAGGCAGCAATGCCAAAGGTCTGAAAAAAGGTGACAGAGTAGCAGTCGACATATGTCTGCCCTGCGGAACCTGCTATTATTGCCGCAAAGGCGACGCTCTCCTCTGTGAGACCTTTACCCAGCTTGGAATCCATACAGACGGAGCTTTTGCAGAGTATGTAAAGGCACCCTGGAGAAATTGTTTCCTGATTCCTGATGAAGTAGACTCTCTGTCAGCGGCATTTATTGAACCTTTGACAGCAGTAATACAGGCATCCAAGAGAATGGACGTCAAAATTGCCTCAAGCGTGGTAATTATCGGTGACGGTCTCGGAATTCTTCACGGAGCGCTCGCCAAACTGCGCGGAGCAGCGCCGGTTATCGTAATTGGAGCAAGTGAAGCCAGACTTAACATGGCCAAACAATTTGGAGCAGATTACATTATCGATGTAACAAAAACAGAGGATCCTGTAGCAGAAGTAAAGAGGCTTACAAATGGAATAGGCGCTGATTACGTACTGGAAGCTGTCGGTACTCCCAAGACCTATGAACAGGCCTTCAATATGGTCAGAAGAGGCGGAAAGGTCGAAGCCTTTGGTATATGCCCTCCTGATCAGAAAGCATGCTTCTCTCCTTACGAATTTGTTCTCGGTGAGAAAAAAGTCAGCGGTTCCTGTGCCGGTATAGGCAATGACTGGGGCGATGTGCTCACATTGCTCAAATACAAGCGTGTTGATCCAAGCGTGATGTTCTCGATGATCGTTCCGCTTGAGGAGTTGGAGCAGGCGCTTAACGAACTGCATACCAACAAAGACCTGATAAAGGTATTTGTTGATCCATCCATAAAAGAGCGCAAGGTGCTCAGATAAGTCAATGAATAACTGAATGCTTTAGCAAAAAAGAAAGTGCTGATATTAATTTATCGGCACTTTCTTTATTCCTTGAGTATACTATGGCAGCCAAATCACACAATTTTTTCACAAAACTCCAGTATCACGCCGTCAGGATCAGTAAAAAGGAGTACTTTTGCACCAAGATGATGCAGCTCTGTAGCCGCCAGTGTGATGTTGACTCCCTTTTCCCTCAATTCTCTCTCATGAGCCTCCACATCCTCCACTTCAAAGGCAATATGCTTGAGGCCGGCATCGCTGTCTCCCCTCTCATACGCCCTGTTTGCGCCATGATAGTCAAATAGCTCCAGTCTTGAACCGTCGGGCAGCAGAAAATACGTTATCGTATTATCGCCGTTCTCTATAGTCTCCATCTGTTTTAAACCCAGTATATCTCTGTAAAATTCAACTGATGCTTTGATATTACTTGTGTTTATTGCTGCATGCTCTATTCGTTTTATATGCATTAGAACCTCCATATTTTACTGCATCTGCTATTGTTAAAGTAGTATCATACCGCTCTGATTCTGCCTGTGAGCTTTATTTTATAGGAATACCGGTCAGCCCGTGATATTGATATCACAACCTCCACAGGACGGTCGGTTATATCATACGTTACCCTTGTGGCATAAAGCAGCGGGAAGCCTCTCTTTATATTGAGCATTGATGCTTCAGACACCTTGGCAGCCTTGGCTTCGACCGTCTCCTCCGCCCTGCTGAGCACCAAGCCGTAGTTCTTTTCAAGCATCTCATACAGAGATTCACCCTTCAGGCCTCTTTCTAGAAAACCAGGAACGATCGCAGGGACCAGATAATTAGTCATAATGCATGTTGGTTCATTATCGGCATAACGGAGCCTTTCCAGCCGGTAAACCATGGATCCGATCGGTATGTTCAGCAGCTTGGCTACATTGAGAGGTGCAGGCTCCTCTGAATACCTAATTATTTTTGATTCCGGATGCATTCCCACCGCAATCATAGTTTCAGCCCAGCTGGAGATGAGATTGAGTTCCTGGCTGGCCTTAGGTCTGCTGACGAAAGTTCCCTTACCCTGCTGCGTATACAGGTGCCCTTCCTGTACAAGCTCCTGAATAGCCCGGCGTATAGTTATGCGGCTCACTTTGAACTTTTCCTGAAGTTCGGCTTCTGACGGTATCAGATCCCCAACCTTGAACTGCTTTACGCGAATTTCTCCCAACAGGCTTTCCTTGACCTGATAATACAAAGGAATCGGATGAGTTTTATCCAGCAAATTTTTCCACCCCTTATACCAATAAATAGCTCATTTATTTATAATTATACATCATAATTCATGTCCCGTCCATTGCCTCCCCTGCCCCTGCTTCTTAAAGCTTATGCAGCTTGTCAGATATTTCAGAGAGGCTGCCGGCTGCAAAATCAAAGACCTTCAGTAGTTTTTCATAGGTCCTGTTGTTTTCGGCGTCAGGCTTCAGAGTCTCGGCCGTTTTGTGTATATCATCGATCCTGCTGAAATCCTTCCAAATCCCGCATCCCACTGCCGCAACGGCAACCGCGCCGAGAGCTGCGGCATCCTGATCGATATTTGTCTTCACGATGTCCATATTATAGACATCAGCAAATATCCTTCTGTACAGCGGACTCTTACTTCCTCCTCCGACAAGCAGCATCTCATTGTGGAGACTACAGTGCATTTTTAGAACATCCAGTCTGAGCCGAAGGTTCATTGCAATCCCTTCCATACATGCCCGTATCAGATCCTCTCTGTTATGCTTCAGATCCAGTCCTATATAGGCGCCTCTCAGATTGACACTGGCATCCTGCGATGTCCCTCCGGCCAGGCTTGGGTTGAATATAAGCCTGTTTGCCCCTGCAGGCGAACGTTCTGCGAGCATATCCATCATCTTGTATGCGTTTTCTCCGCCCCGGGCTTCATTTTCCTTTAGATCCGGACAAAGATTATCCCTCAGCCAGGTAAAGGAAGTACCCGCAGAAAATATACTGACGGCGGAGGTGTACATACCGTCAATGACATGGGTGAAAACATAAGGCTTCGCTTTTATGTCGAGCACCGGCTCCGACGATGAAACTGCAATCCATGCGGAAGAACCAAGTGATGTATATACCCTGCCCTCTTCAATATTTTTTGCTCCAAGGGCCATACATGAATTGTCCACGCCACCGCATACCACCCGGACATCCGGTCCCAGCCCAGTTTCCGCCGCCGCAGCCGGTGTTATTGTTCCAAGTACGCTTATCGATGGTACGATATCCGGCAGCTTTTCCGGTGAGATGCCGCTGGCCTCAATAAACCCATCATCATAAGCATTTCTTCTCAGATCATAGACACCCGTCCCTGATGCATAAGAAAAATCGGTTTTTATGACACCTGTCAGCCTGAGGTTGATATAATCCTTAGTTCCGATTATCTTGTATGCATTCTGATACATCTCAAATTCATTGTTTTTATACCACATTATCTTGAAAACGGTATAGCAGGCTGCAGGAAAACCATTTCCTGTCTTCATATACCATTTGTTGGCGTCCACCCTGGTAAAGAACTCCTCAGCTTCCTTCTGAGCCCTTGTATCCGACCAGATCGGGGTCGTGTTCCTCAACAGAGCTCCATTCCTGTCCACAGGCACGGCTCCGAGACTATGTCCGGATATGGCCAGGCATTCGATATTCCTGCCGTCCTCGCCTGTCTTAGCCAAAAGCTTTCTCGTGCTCTCAACCACAGCATTCCACCAATCCTCCGGCTGCTGTTCATGCCAGCCGGCCTGCGGATATATCGTATCGTATGGAACAAAGACCGAGGCCAGGCAGTTGCCTTCCAGATCGTACAGAGAAGCTTTGTTGCCGCCTGTGCCAAGATCATATGAAATCATCCTGTTACCCATTGTGCCACCTCACTATTAGATTGTTACCTGACCGCCCAATGCAATGCATTCCTCCAAAATGGCCCTTCCGCTGCGCAGATTGACTCCGAATCTCGTAACACCAAGCTTGTACATCATAACCAGTGTCTCCAGAGATCTGATGCCGCCGGAGGCTTTTATCCTGATCCTGTCTCCTACGATGGATTTGATCAGTCTGACATCCTCTATTGTGGTACCTCTCGGCATCCAGCCGGTACCCGTCTTGACAAAGGAAGCTCCTGCATTTATGCATATCTCGCAAGCCTTCTTCACTTCATTTTCATTGAGGCAGGAAACCTCTATGATGACCTTCAGCGGTATACCCTTTACTGCTTTAACAACAGCTTTGACATCTTCCTCAGCTTCATCGTATCTTCCTGAACGGAGTTTTCCAACATTTAAAACCATATCGACCTCATCACAGCCTGCGTCCAGCATCTCGCCAGCCTGGTACACCTTCAGGCTTGTGGTGTCGGAGCCTGATGGAAAGCTTACATTTCCCACAACCTTAATATCCTTCCTGTCCTCAAGCAGCTTCTTTACATCGGGAATAAAGCACTGCATGACCGATACATGCCCGCAATCATATTTCTTCGCACATTCTGCAAGAGCCTTGATGTCATTTTCATCGCTGTCAGTCCGCACACAGCTCAAATCATACATCTGCGCGATATCCTTCACTGTTAGTATCATGTTTTTTACCACCCTTCAAGGTAATTGATAATATAATGAATTTGCTCCATGCAAAGAAGAACCTAAGCATGGTATAATGTTATAACAAGTTAAAACAATAATAACAAATAAGGCTACTTTCGTCAACTGGTAGCCCTGTGGTCAGCAATGTTATTTTAGATCAGCTTTTCACGTATATCAAAAACGCATCATTCAAGATAATTTTTTCCATTGTGTAAATTTTTTCACCTGATCACGCTGCATCGAAGTAATAGATATACTCCCATTCATTCTAATCGACTTGTTATAACACCTCGGTTAAAAGAAAATTTTCGATTGTAGAAAAATTTTCTTCCTCTTCGAAGCATGCTTGCAGCTCACACAGGTAATGCATATATAATGCATTGCAAAAATGTACAGCCGATGATAAACTAAGACTGATAAATGAGCAGCATAAATCGACAGTTTTTTAAACAGGGGGATTTATCTGATGGCAGAATATAAAAGGCGCTTTGGTGACAGGTATGACGGTAGGCGTATAAGATCTTTGGATCCTTTTTACAAGATCGTTCCGTTTATCATGAGATACAGGTCCGATTCACAGAATTATTTTGAAGAAAAAATAGAAATAGGTCATACGGAATCATATTTGCGGAAAAGAAGGAAGACCTCCGGAGTCAAAATATCCATGCTGCATATAATGATAGCCGCAATGGTAAGGACCATAGCTCTTAAACCTGCACTGAACAGATTCATTGCCGGACAGAATATATATGCCCGCAATGAAATACTGGTATCGCTTGCCATAAAGAAGGAAATGAAGGTCGATAGTCCCGAGACTACCGTCAAATTCAAGTTCGAGCCGACAGATACCCTTTCCGAGATAGCTGAGAAGATAAACAGACAGATAGAAGAGAACAAAGTTCCCGACACCAAGAATAACACAGATAAGGTTGCCCGTCTGTTCATGCTTTGTCCCGGTCTTATTGTCAAGCTGCTTGTATTTTTAATAAGATTCTTGGATTATTTCGGTATCGTACCCAAAGCAATACACAGAGCAAGCCCGTTCCATACCAGTTTTTTTATAACGGATCTGGGATCTATCGGGATACAGCCCATTTATCATCATCTGTATGATTTCGGCACTACTTCGTTTTTCATAGCCTTTGGCATTAAAACGAAGGAAAAGGTCATCGACTCCAACAATGCAATAACTGAAAAGAGATTTATTACAATGAAGGCTGTTACAGATGAAAGGATCGTGGATGGACATTACTATGCTTCTGCCTTCAAGCTGTACAAAACTTTGATCCAGAATCCCGAAAGGCTCGAAGCTCATCCCGGCAAGCTGGAGCCTGATGCTTACTAATACAGGAATAATAAAAAGGAGCGCCTGCTTAAATAATCACAGACGCTCCTTTTTTATGCAGCCGGTATCAATGCTCTATCTTTTTTTCCATGAGCCATCCGGTTCCTATAAGCAGTAAAGCAAATAATATTATGCTCATGACCGTTGTACTCAATGCAAAACTGATGTCCATAAGCCTGAAGGTGTATATCGGGAATCTTGCGACCTGTCCCTCCAGCATACTCACCAGCACAGTTGTTATAATGAAGGCAAGTATACCGATAGGTACGGCGATAGTATTTTTGTGTGTGAAGGCTTTTGCTACAGCAATACACAGGAATATCGTAATGTAGAGGCACGCAAAGCCGAACAGCGTCAGTATTATAGCTGCTATGAAATCAACAGGGGAACTTGTGACTGCCTTGAACAGCATGTCGAAAAACTCAAAGAGATAGCGGAAATTGCTGTTTACCATCATGAACATAAACATTGAGAATAATGAAGCAGTTCCGCATACCACCAGACTGACAAGTGTGGCTATCAGCTTGGACAGGACCTTGCGCCAGGCTGCCGCCGGTATCATCAGCTCCAGGTAAGCCTGCTTTCCGGAAAGATCCCTTTCGAACCTATGCATACTCTCAAGGAAGGGGTACGCACCGAGCATAAATGACAACACGAAAAACAGAAGCGTCAGCAAACCGAAGGATGCAGTGAAATTTGCAGAGGTTTCACTATTTAATTCAAATCCGTCGATTAATCCCTCATTCCATAAAAATATCCTTATTGTCAACAGAAGAAGCAGCTGGACTGCTCCATATCCAAGCAGGACAAGCCTTGAAGATTTCCACTTCTTACGGAGTTCATACGATATCAATTTTCCTAACATGCAAACACCTCCCTGTAAAGTTCATCAAGGGACTTTTTCCTTTCGCTTCTGAGCTCATCGGTCGAACCGTGGAGTACGATCCTTCCATCCTTCAGGAAGTATGCCTCATCCAGTATGTTTTCCACTTCATTTATAAGATGACTGGTAACAAGTATAGTGCTGTCCTGGGAGAAGGACCTGACAATAGCTCCTAAAATCTGCTCCCTCGCTACAGGGTCGACACCGTTCAGCGGCTCATCGAGTACAATCAGCCTTGCGTTACGGGCAAGAGTCAGCGCCAGCGCAAGCTTCTCCTTCATACCCTTTGAAAGTCGTTTGACCTTCATATCGGGTGTGAGATTCATGAACTGCAGCAGCTCATAGAAGCGTGCTGAGTCAAAATCTTTAAAAAATGCAATAAAAGTATTGCCTGCTTCCCTGATCGTCATCCAATCGTATAAAAATTCGGAGTCAGGCAGGAATGCGATCATGTCCTTTGTTTTATATCCTATCTCCATGCCGCATACTGTCAGACTCCCTCCGCTGGGTCTGACCATCCCGGTGACCAGCTTGAGGAATGTAGTCTTGCCGCTTCCGTTCGGCCCCAGCAGACCTATTATTTTACCCTGTTCAAGTGAAATATCCACATTGGACAGAGCACTTTTGGTAAAATAATTCTTGCTGATCTTCTCAGCCCTCAGTATTATCATTCTCATTACCCTCCAAAACCTTTTTAACATTTTCAAGGATCTCTTCATCATCCATTCCAAGTTCCTTCATTTCACCAACATATCTGCTGGTATACTTTTGCGCCTGGGTATCTCTCAATTTATCCACCAGCTGCATCTCTTCGCTTACAAACGTGCCGATTCCTCTTTGCGAGTAGGCCACTCCCTCGCGCTCAAGCTCCATGAAAACTCTCTGTACTGTATTGGGATTGACCTTGAAGCTTTCGGCTATGTCCCTTACTGATGGGAGCTTATCTCCACCTTTGAGTTTTCCTGCCACAATGTCAGCCTTTATCTTCTCAACGATCTGCAAATAAATCGGTGAACTGTCATTGAACTTAATCACATAGATTTACCTCCCTACCATTTCACTAGTGTACTATTATATTAATACACTATAATTCTATTGTCAATACTAATATAGAAATTTGTTACTTAAGAAACAAGCATAAAAAAAGCAGCACCTGTCTTGTTGACAAACTGCCGCTCTAGAAGCCTTTGATTCAGCTTTGCTGTACTCCCTACTCTCTCCCGTTCCAGCAGTAGGTACACACCTTGCATTCCGGGAGGTCTATAGCCTGTATCATGTCATTGAGTTCCTGGAATCTCAGACTGGAGAATTTCAGTTTTTTTCTGATACATTCTACCATGCAGCTGTATTTTTCTGTCTTCGGATCACAATATTCATCGATACTTGCTGAGTCCGAGCCCTCGAGTTCCTTTATTACCCGCCTCGTCATAAGGTCCATCTCGGAACGAGACCTTGAAAAATTGAGGTATTTGCAGCCGAACAGCAGCGGTGGGCATGCCGGCCTTATATGTACTTGCTTAGCATTGAAGTTGTATAATAATTCAACGGTCTCGCCCATCTGAGTACCACGTACAATGGAGTCGTCACAGAACAATATGCGCTTGTTGTCTACCAGGTCAGGTATCGGAATCAGCTTCATTTTCGCCACCAGATTCCTCATGCTCTGGTCCTGGGGCATGAAGCTTCTCGACCAGGTCGGGGTGTACTTTACAAAGGGCCTGACATACGGAATTCCCGACTCGTTGGAGTATCCTATAGCATGTGCAACACCTGAATCAGGAATGCCGGCTACACCGTCGAGCTCCACATCATCCTTGCGAGCAAGCAACTCCCCGCTTCTATAGCGCATTATCTCAACATTCTTTCCTTCGTAGGAGGATGCGGGATAACCGTAATACACCCAAAGGAAAGCGCATATTTTCATTTCCTGCCTTGGCGGAGATATAGTTTCAACACCATCGGGTGTGATTCTGACGATCTCTCCCGGCCCCAGCTCACGCTTGAGCTTATATCCAAGGTTCGGCAGCGCACTTGATTCAAATGATACACAAAACGCTCCATCCCTTTCGCCAATCACAAGAGGAGTCCTCCCCATACGGTCTCTGGACGCATATATGCCCTCATGATTAAGGACCAGCATGGTGCAGGAGCCGTCTATCGCTTCCTGGGCCCTCAGCATGCCATCCTTTATCGTATCCTCCTGGTCAATGAGAGCGGCAACCATTTCTGTGGGATTTATTTCTCCCCTGCTCATTTCGAGAAAATGTATGTAATTGACGGCAAAAGCTTTTTTGACAAGCTCATCAATGTTATTTATCCGTCCGACGGTTGTCAGTGCATAATGTCCATGATGTGAGCAGACTGTAAGGGGCTGCGCCTCGGTATCGCTTATACAGCCAATCCCCATATTGCCTGACATATCTGCAAGATCGTTTTCAAATTTTGCTCTGAATTGAACATTCTCAATATTATGAATATATCTTGAAAACCCGTTTCCGGTATAAACTGCCATACCGCCCCTGCTTGTTCCAAGATGCGAGTGGTAGTCAGTGCCGAAATACAGATCCATCACGCAATCGCTTTTTGATGCAACGCCAAATAATCCTCCCATATTTACCTCATTCCGCCAAATTTTTTCGATTTATTTCTACATAAATAGCACATACTTCCATTGTATTTTTAAAATGTAAAGTGTCAATACATTTATACGAAAAAATTAATATTTATGCAAAAGGTATAGATGAGTTGCGAAAAAACAATTATCTTAGTATCCTTTTACCAAGAACCGAGCAGAGCAGTGAAACAGCCAGTTCTCCTGTAATATTTGCATTGTCAAGTATGGGGTTCAATTCAACCAGCTCTATCGACCTCAGTTTGGGCCTTTTTGAAAGCATTTCGGCAGCAAGATGTGCTTCTCTGTACGTTATCCCGCCTTTTACAGGCGTCCCCACCCCGGGAGCGTCAGACGGCGTCACAACATCAAGATCAAAGCTCAGATGAAAACCCTCAGTTCCATCCTCAACTATTTCTATCGCCCTTTGCATAATACTCCTGAGTCCGTACAGATCTATATCCTCCATTGTGAACACCGTAACCTTTGACTTTTTCAGCAGCTCCGCTTCTTCCGGATCAAGATCTCTTGCTCCTATTATTACAACCTTTTCAGGGTTAACAAAATCTACATCTTTAGCCTTGAACCGCGTCATTTCACGCATACCGGTGCCGGTAGCGGCAGCCAGGGACATGCCGTGTAGGTTTCCTGACATGGTAGTGTGTTCTGTATTAAAATCACCGTGGGCATCCATCCAAATGACCCCTATGTTTTTAAGGCAGCTCTGTGCGCCCAGCAACGAGCCGGCGGCAATACTGTGATCTCCTCCGATGACCATCGGCATATTGCCCTCTGTCAGACTTTCCCCAACCATTTTATACAGGGTTTCATTTATTTTTGTTATTTCGTTAATGAACCTTGGACTACTTGGCTTCACCTGCTCATAGCTCTTACTGTCAGGCACCGGAACAGAAATATTTCCAAGATCACGACAGTTTATATCAAGATTTCTTATGGCCTGGATCAAACCCGTATATCTGATAGCGCTCGGTCCCATATCAACCCCTCTGCGGTTTGAGCCAAGATCTACTGGTACACCAATTATATCTATATTCACTGCTATGCCCCCTCTGATTGCATCACTCCATTCATTGGAGTGTCTATATAAAATTATCATATCATATAAACCACAGATAATCACCAAAGCTAATATGGCAAAAAAGACGCTCCTTTACAGAAACCTTTCACAGCTTCCACAGGAGCGTCTCGTTCTACAGCCTTTGGCAGATTCTCAAAGAATTGCCCTTAAACTTATTCATTTATCAGATAAAGTAACTTCACCGCATTTCCCGGTACGTATTTATCACCATATACTGCTGTTACGCTGATATAGTATTCCGTACCATATGTCAGCTTAGTGAAATCCCCATTTGCGTATGGCTTTGCGGTGTCGATCACCACAGATGTCGTGTTGGCATCATATGCGGTTTCATAGAAGCCATTTGCAGGGTATGCAGGAGTCTGGTTCTTTTCAGAAATTACCACACGGTATTCTGTCAGTAATGAGGAATTAACTTTGTTCCACTTGACAATCAGCTTATCGTCTTCATATACAGCGCTGACCTGCGGAGCAGGGAACAATGCTGCACTGTCTTCTCCGTTGTATTGAACCCTAATGACATTACCTGGAATTTTTTTGTCCCTGTACTCTGCTGTTATGCTGAAATAGTACTGGTCGCCTTTTATAAAGTAGCCTCCGAAATCACCGTTTGTGTAGGCTGTTAAGTTATCGATCACAGCATAGTTCTTGTTGCGGTCAGTGATCGAGTAAAGATAACCGTTATCCGGATATGATGGAGTGTCATCGTTTTTTGAGGCAACTACTCTATATGATATAAATTCCGATGAATCTATCCTGTTCCATCTAAGTACGAGCTTGCCATTTTCTAAAGCTGCAGTGACTACAGGCATTACATTCACTTCAGGATTTTCAGCGCCTTCATATTTGAAGCTGACAGTGTTTCCTGC